>JAUIBL010000072.1 GCA_030428355.1 Alphaproteobacteria bacterium
AGGATCGCGACCAGCGATGGAAGCGGTGCCATCTTCGCGCCGCTCGCTATGGCCGGGGCCGGGGGGCTGCGCGTTTCGGGCTTGCCACCCGAGCGTTTGGCCCGCTGGTTGGATGGGATGAACAGCGCAATTCTAACGGCGATGCGAACACTTGATGATATTGAAGTGTGGATCGGGCGGGCAGAAAACGTCATGGCGCAATTATCTGGCCGCACGCCGGTTGCCTTGCGAAAGGTTTTCACGGAATGGCCCTTGGTCTCCGCCCCGATGGCTGAGGCCATGACCGGAGCCAGCCGCGCCGCCGTTCAGCGCAATCTCGCATGGATGGAGGCAAGCGGTTTGATCCGCGAGGTGACGGGGAACGGGAGGTATCGCATGTGGAAAGCTGACCTAATATAGGTCATTTGTCGAGGCTGACACCGGCTTGACCTGGCACGCTTTAGTGCCGCCCCAGATGATCGTTTAAGCCACTTTCCGTTCGAATGCGACAAGGCTTTTCCAGCCCAAAGCGTTCGTTAGCCATTCGTCTCACGTTTTTGTGACAATTGATCGCTTGAAGCTCCAGTGGGTGAAGGTTGTAACGGGGCGAAATAACGGAATGAGAGCCGGAGCCAGAGATGGCATCGTAGCATTTGCGAGTGGCGCAAGTTCCCTGTGCCGTGACGTTCCCGATCTCATGGTCGCGATATCGAAGCCGCTGTGCCTAAATTTCCAGACAATCTGCGACTTAACGAATTGTCGCTGCGCAACTTCGGACCAGGTATTGTGCGAGCAGTTTTCTCCTCCCTAGCAAACTGGAAACTGCAAGGATCGCATGTCTACTTACGAAAATTTGCCCTTGAACCTCTAGCCACTAGAAGTCCTATCTGTTCAAGGAGAACACATACCGTTCTTGCCATCAATCGCCGGTGAGAACCGAAAGGGTACGAAATGCTGACAAGACGACACTTCATTCAGACAACAACGGCGCTTTTTTCGGTGACCGGTCCCGGTATGGCTTTTGCCGACACTTGGCCCACCGAGGCTCAGAAGGCTGAATGGGACGCACAGGTGACGCCTCAGGGTTATGTTGCCGAGACTTCCAACCCATGGGGATTGCACCCGCGGTTCCTACCGCAACGTGTGGTCGCGAAGGCCGGTCTCGTGCCGGGAGATATCCATGTCGACGCGGTCGCACGATATCTTTACCACATTGAAGAGGGTGGAACCGCGATGCGCTACGGCGTGGCCATCGCGCGGGGGAACCTCTACGAGCCGGGTGTCTATACCATCAAGCGCAAGGTCAGGTGGCCGCACTGGCAACCGACACAGAGCATGATCAATCGCGACCCCGAACTTTATGCTGACATTGCCGATGGCATGGAACCGGGACCGGAAAACGCGCTTGGATCGAGGGCGCTGTATCTCTACGTCGGGGATCGCGATACCCTTTTGCGCATCCATGGCACTCCGAGCCCACGGAGTATCGGTGGCCGCGCAAGTTCGGGCTGCGTACGGATGGTCATGGCTCATATCAATGATCTTTACCCGAACGTCGAGACCGGCTCTACCGCCTATCTTTACTCGGCGGAGGACAGCGTGACTGCCCGCAGCTAAGCCAAGCAGCGGACGGCAAACGCAATTAAGTTTCGCGAGGGGTGCAGATACGATTGCCGTTCGCCGTGCGCAGCGGCAGCAAGGTTGTTTCTACGGGGCCGCTGTGTTTGTACCAGTAGCACCCGTCCTCGGGCACCAAGCGCGCGGTTGCAACATCCTGATCCGGGGCAGCCATTGCAATCACGGCTTCGGGAACTTTGCCCCGCCGGTCTGCCGAGTCGCCCGGTCCAGTCGGCTGGATTGCGCACCCGGCCGTAAGAGACAGCGCCACTGCAACAATTATTTTTTGCTTCAGCATCAAAACCCGCATCAAGCTTCCTTTCGTGTCTGTTTTTCTTTGCATCGGCTTTTCATGCCTCAAGGCGTGATGGAGCCGGTCGCCGCATCCTCTAGCAATAAAACAAACTGAAATACCACCGTATTTTGCTCTTGAAGCTCTAGCTACTGTAGGGGCTATGTCATGGTAAAGCACCCGAATCCAGAGGTCCATTCATGCCGCCCGACACCCATCGTCACGACCACGATCACGCCGAAGATGCCCAGACAAGCGGCGGCAGCTGCTGCGGGAGCGCCGGAACGTGCGGCGACATCGTTCCGGCGACCCCCGCGCCAGCGGGCGGGCGCAGTTTTCAGGTGTCCGGCCTCGATTGCGCCGAGGAGGTAGCAATCCTGAACAAGGTGGTCGGCCCGAAGATCGGCGGGGCCGAGCATCTCGCGTTCGACGTGATCAATGGGCGGATGACTATTCTCGACAGCGCCAAGAGTTTATCGGACGGCGAAATTGCAGAACTGGTCGCAAGCACCGGCATGACCGCCAAGCCTTGGGATGCCGAGAACGCGTCGGTCGACCAGGCGGCCCATCTTGCAAGACAGCGGCTGTTTACGGCGCTCAGTGGAGGCTTCTGGGCCGCGGGATTTCTGTGGCACATCATCGAGACCGGCATGGGCGGGGCGCTCGGCCTCTTCGCGGGTCACGGCGAAGCGCCGATGCCACTGGTCGAGGCAGGGCTGTTCGCGGTTGCGATCCTGTTCGGTGTCTGGCTCGTGGCACCCAAGGCATGGTCGTCCGCTCGGCGGCTGTCGCCCGACATGAACCTGCTCATGGTGGTCGCCGTGGCCGGTGCCATCGGGCTTGGCGAATTTTTCGAGGCGGCGACAGTCGCGTTCTTCTTTTCGCTCTCGCTCTACCTCGAAAGCTGGAGCGTCGGGCGTGCGAGGAATGCGGTTTCAGCTCTGCTCGACCTCGCGCCGCCGACGGCAAGAGTTCTTCATGATGACGGCTCGGAAGCGGACGTTCCGGCTTCTGCGGTTGCTATCAACGCACGTTTCATCGTGCGCGGCGGAGACCGCATCCCATTGGATGGTGAGGTTGTCGATGGGGCAGGGGCCGTCGATCAGGCGCCGATCACCGGAGAGAGTGCGCTGGTCCCAAAGGAACGGGGCGACGAAGTCTATGCCGGTACGATCAACGGCGAAGGCACACTGACGGTGCGCGCCACGAAGGCCGCCTCGGACACCGTGTTGGCCAAGATTATCCGCATGGTCGGCGACGCCCATGCCCGCCGCGCGCCGGTGGAGCAGTGGGTGGCGAAATTCGCCCGCATCTATACGCCTATCGTCATGGCTCTCGCCATTGCAATTGCCCTGCTGCCGCCGCTCATTTTCGGGGGGGCCTGGGATTATTGGTTCTACAATGCACTCGTGCTGCTGGTGATCGCTTGCCCATGCGCTCTGGTCATCTCGACACCGGTCTCCATCGTCGCTGCACTCACCGCCTCAGCGCGGGCCGGGGTGCTGATCAAGGGCGGTGCATATGTTGAGGCACCGGGCAAGACCACTGCACTGGCCATGGACAAGACCGGCACGATCACCATGGGCGAGCCCGAGGTGGCGGCGGTGCATCCGCTGGGCAAAGCATCGGCGCAAGATCTGATGACCCTCGCCGCTGGGCTGGAGGCACGTTCCTCGCATCCCTTGGCGCGCGCCATTCTTGCGCGGGCAGAAGCCGACGGCATCAAGGTATCCGCCGCGGAAGATACCCGAACCGTTCCGGGCAGGGGACTTGAAGGACGCACAGACGGCCGGTCGATCTGGCTGGGGTCGGACCGGTTTGCCGAGGAGAAGGGTTTCGGCGACGCCATTCCGAAGGATTTGCGCGACCGCATCGAAGGGGCTGGCAGCACCCTTGTTGCCGTGGGCGACGACACCGGTGTCACCGGCATCTTGGAATTGCGCGACCGTATCCGCCCGGATGCCAAAGGCATCGTGGCGCAGCTTCACGCGCAGGGTGTGAAGACCATCGTCATGCTGACCGGTGATAACGAGCGGACAGCGCGCGCTGTTGCAGCCGAGGTCGGCATCGACGAGGTCCGTGCCGAGCTTCTGCCCGAAGACAAGGTGACTGCCATCGAAGAACTGGTCGAAACGCATGACATGGTGGCCATGATCGGCGACGGGGT
>JAUIBL010000073.1 GCA_030428355.1 Alphaproteobacteria bacterium
TGGACGAGCTTGGGGCGTGGTCTGACCATGCCCGCCACAGCATCGACACCGGCACGCAACGGCGAGTCCATCAGATGCGCATAGCGCAGCGTGGTTTGCATCTGACTGTGCCCGAGCAGCTTGCCGATCATTTCCAGCGAGGCGCCACCGCTGACCAGAAGCGATGCGAATGTATGACGCAAATCGTGAATCCGAACTCCCGGCAGGTCTGCCTCTCGCTGGACCATAATCCAGAAGCGGCGGATTTCTTTGACGGGTTGGCCCGGCACATCGCCGGGAAAAAGCCACGGATTGCCTCTGGGCACACTGCCTGACCGCTGCCGCACGATGGCTGCCACATCCGCCGAAATCGGCACCCTGTGGACTTTACGCTGTTTCGTGGTGGCTGCAGGTTTTGACCAGATACCGAGTTCAAGATTGAATTGCTCAAACCGGGCTTGCCGCACCTCACCAACGCGCGCACCCGTCAGCATGCACAACCGGATAATGCTGGCAGCCCGCTGATCTTTGGCCGCGTCCAAGACATCCGCAAGCCTCGCAATCTCCTCGTGCGACAAGAAGCGTTCGCGGGCGGTTTCAACGCGTTTCTTGAACCCTTGTGCGGGATTGTCTGTACGCCAGCCCCATTGGATGGCGAGATTGAACATTTTTCGCAGGACTTCCCCGATCCGATTGGCCCGAACCGGGGTGGGCTTTCTACCCTGCAATTTGCGCGCCCGGTTATTGGGCTTTGCCTTGGAAGGCCGGGCCCTGCCCTCGGCAATCAAATTGAGCAGCGAGGCCACATCCTGTGGGGAGATCTCTGCCACAAGCTTGTTGCCCCAATGTGGCGCCACCAGTTTGGACAGGAAAGATTCGTGATCCGATGCGCTCAGTGGCGTCAGAGTCGACGCATGCTCGGCGAGATACCGATCGATCAAATCCTTGAACCTTGGTGCCTCGCGCAGTGCACCTCGTTCGTCAAGCGGATCAGTCCCTGCGTCGATCAGTCGGCGCAATTCGCGGGCACGGTCTCGAACCGCAGTCACACTCCATTCCGGCCAACGCCCGATCGTCATTCTGCGTTGCCGCCCCGCAAAACGGTAGTCCAACACGAAAGATCGCTCGCCAGAGGGCATCACCCGAATGGAGAGCTCCCGTACATCCGTGTCAAAGATTTGATACGCGCGATCCACGTCGGGCATCAGGTCACGCACCAATTTTTCGGTCAAGCGCAGTCGGTTCACCATGTTCACAGCTCCTTCCGCCTGGGACACAGGCGTAGATATCCAGAGGTATCAAGCGGATCATGCGCGACAGACCGGCGTCTAGGCAGCGACCGGCGGCGAAACGCCAAAAGCTTGCCGGTCATTGAAATTGTTGAACAAAATACGTTCTTTGATGCTTGGACTGCGCTCAAGCGGACAAAATCGGGGCCGACGATCGGCGCCAAAGAGCGATGATTGAACCGCTCAAACGGCCAGTTCATCCATTTGGAAGCTCGAAATCTGTAAATTCCGTTTAAAATCAATGACCGGCAAGGGGTCTGGCCCCTTGCCGGTTTGGCCAATCCGTTTCAATGTCAGTCAATCACCTGAAAACACGCTGAATTCTTGTAAATCAGCGGTGGATCAGAGTTTCACGATCGGGGCAGAGCGATTTTCCGAGACACAAAGTCGTGTTGAACAAGGATATGCGCCTGAACCGAAATCCGAAAAACTCAATGATATCAATGACCGGCAAGGGTTTGGCGTTTCGCTGCCGGTCGTTGCCTTCCTGCCACCCCTTTCTGTCTGCGTTTCTGACGTCCTGACCTGCGCCCGTGTTGGGCGCCGAACAGGAGAAATCAGATGACAGAAACCATGACGTCCCCCGGACCCAGTAAACTGCGCGTGCTGAGCGGCTGGATAAGCCGTCTCGACCTCGCGCTGGAACTTGATGTAACCGTGGAGACCCTGCATCGCTGGGAAAAGCTGCGGTTTGGACCGCCTTGTGTCCGGGCCGGCCGGAAAATCTATTATCGCCGCGACGCTGTGCAGGAGTGGCTCTTACAGCAGGAAGCATCGCCCTCTCATGCGCGGAGGGCACGCCGATGAGCCTTCCCCTTCCCTTCCGTGCGCAAAGTCGCCGCCGGCGCGGTGCGCGCGATGACAGCCGCCAGGACTGGATCGACGAGCGCCTGCGCGAGGCCCGCATCGTGGTGGCCGATGTGGTGCACCATTCCGACCACATGGTCAGGCTGGCCTGCAATGTGCTGGTCCAGCATGGCCAGACGCCCGAGGAGCGCGAGGATGCCCGCATCCTGCTGGTCGTTCTGGGTGGCAAAGCCCATGGCCGCGGCCGCCCCGCCTGGGCCGATCCGGAGGACCGGCGATGAAGACGCGCGGAACACCTGAGGCGGACCTGCAGCGCGCTGTGGTCAGCGCCTTGCGGGTCGTCCTGCCCAAAGGGGCGATCGTGCATCACAGCGCCAACGAAGTCGCACAGGCCGGGCCTCGGGGCGCCAAGCGCCAGGCCATCCTGACCGGCATGGGGGTGCACCCCGGCTTTGCCGATCTGGTGGTGCTGTGTGACGGCCGTGTGCTGTTTCTCGAGCTCAAATCCCGCAAGGGGCAGCTCAGTCCGGCGCAGCAGGCGTTTCGCGACGCTGTGCAGGCACAGGGGTTTGGCTGGGCGCTGGTGCGCTCCTTGGATGACGCGCTGGGCGCACTGGCGGATCACGGGCTCACCACACGGGTGGTCGGCGCGGTCGACAGCCGGGCGTTGGGCGTCTCTGGGTCTCGACCTTGTTCCGGGAGGGCGTCTTCATGAGCCACGCCGCCACCAATTGGGCGATCCAGCAGCGCGGACTGAAGCCCACAACGAAGATTGTCCTCTGGCATCTGTGCGATCGCTACAATCCCGACTTCGGGTGTTTCCCAACGCAGGAGCGCCTGGCTCTGGATTGCGAGATCGGCCGCGCCACGCTGAACCGGCATCTCGACGATCTGGAGGCGCGTGGTCTGATCCGCCGGGTGCCGATCATCGACACGAAAACCGGCCAGCAGCGCCCAACCCGGTATCTGCTCGGCTTCGAGTTCACTGGTCTGACCAAGGGCACGTCAGATCCGGCTGGCGGGGCCGAAACCCTGTCACATCCACCTGCAGCGCCGCTAGAAACACCGTGTCTCGATTTGGGACACGGGGATACAGGCGACACCGCCATGCAGGGCATGGTTGCGCAGCCCCCCACCCCAGCTCCGCCGTGTCTCGAAGCGGGACACGGGCCCGTGTCTCATTTTGGCGCAAACCCGTGTCTCAAAAATGGCGATTCCCGTGTCTCAAAATGGGACACTAACCCTGTAAGGGAACCTTTAAGTAAACCAGTAAAGGAGGAGGAGGGCGCGCAGGCGCGCGCGAGCCTCGGCGAAGATTTTTTTGGAGCGCTGCTCACGGCGCTGGGCTTCGATCCCAGGGGCGCTCTGCCCGGCTGGTGGCAAGGCTGGCCGCCCCGGGAACACGTCCGGCGCTGGCAAATCGATCTTGGTCTGACCGAGGCGGAGATCGTTGCGGCGGCAGCGACCTCTCGGGACACCCACCCTGCCCCGCCGGATGGGCCCAAGGCGCTGGATCGCGTCATGCAGCGTGCAGCCCGGCGCAAGGCGGAGGCTGCAGGCGCGCCGTGTCGCGTCTCGGCGAAGGCCAACGCCGCGTGCACGGCGAGCCCGCCCAGCGCCGATCCACCCGCCTTCTACGCCGATTGGGTCAACTCAAACCGCTACCTGCCCTCCAACGCCATCACCAACGCCATGCGCGATCAGATGCTGAACCGCGGCCTCGTCACCGCCCTGCGCCTGCACGAAAGGAACATCCAGTGAAACACGATCAAAGCCTGCACGGACGCTCCGGCGCAGGCGCCCGCGCCAAGCGCAGCTTATCCGTCCAGCAGGCCCTTGAATGGGCCTTCGGGGTCGAGAAAGCCCAGCTCGAGCTGCCCGAGCCTGAAACCGACGGTGGGGAACCCCAGAGCTTTGGATTGCAACACGTGCTGG
>JAUIBL010000074.1 GCA_030428355.1 Alphaproteobacteria bacterium
TTGGTGAGTTCCGCTTCGCGCTGCTGCAGGTAGGTGATCGCCTGATCGCGGGTTTCCTCGGCCTCGTGGAGTTCCTGCGCCATGCGTTCGAGCTGATCCATATCGGCCTGGCTCACACGGGTGAAGCGATGCACAAGCCAGTTGGCAAACCATCCGAGCCCGAATGCCACGAAGAGAATGATCGCTGTCGTGATGACAAACTCAGTTCTGTCCATTGCCGGTATCCTCTGCGCCGTCAGTTGGTGATGTTTCGTCTGTTGGCGCGGAATCTTCAATGGCTTCGAGCGTTGTTTCCGAGTCTTTCACGGGTTCAGGGCGTCGCAACTTGAATTCGATGCGGCGGTTGGCCTCGCGGCCCTCCTCTGTATCGTTGCTAGCGATGGGTTGTTCCTCGCCATAGCCACGCACTTCGTAGCTGGCGGTCAAGACGCGGCGCTGGCGCAGCGCGTCGACAACAGCCTGGGCACGGTCCTGGCTGAGTTGCTGGTTCATCACTTCGCGGCCCTGGCTGTCGGTGTGGCCCGCGATCACGAGGGGAATGTCGCCACAGAGCTGCAGCAGCTCTGCGATTTCGTCCATGATGTCCTGTGTCGCGAGATCGAGCGTGGCCGAACCCGGCTCAAACGTGATTTTGCGGTCGCCAATGATCTCGACGATCTGTGCTTCGCATTGTTCGGGTGTCGGGATGCCCAGAAGAGGGTCAAGCTTTTCCTGATAGGCGATTTCGATTTCGAAATGTTCGCTGTCCCCAAGCTTTTCGGCCAGAAGCCCCGCGATCTCGGAACTGGCGTTCTGGTTGCCTGTGTTGCCGCTGATCGTCAGGGCATCCGGGGTCACCGTCACCGCTCCGTTCGACAGCCGCGACAGGGCTTCGAGACCGGCCAGAACGCGGCTGGACCAGTTTGCGGGCAGGGTGTCATCGACGCGGGCGGTGGTGCGCACTGTGGCAGAGCCAAAGGCGGCGCGGGCAAAGCTGTCGGCTGTGGTGCGGGCGATTTCGCTGTTGATGCGGCCGCGCAATTGCACATCACCTTCTGGGCTGCGCGTAGCGGTGAATTCGGGAATGCCTTCGGGGGCCGCTTCGGGCGGTGTGGGCAGGGTCGCATTGACCACGAAAACATCCGGCAGTTCGGTTTCAAGCTCTCCGACCACGCGGTCGAACAGCGACTGGTCCGTTCCTTCCAACGCAAACAGCGTGACGTCGGCATCGGCAAACGTGATGCTGCCACCGCCAAGGGCGTCGATGGCGCGAATGCCCATTGCCGTGGCGGCCCCCCATTCGTTTGTCGGGGTTCCAAGGCCCAGACGGCAATCGAGTTTACCCTCCACACCGACCGAGGCCGCCGCCTTGACGATCTCATCCCGATCTTCTTCGGTCGGGGCCGCACAGGCGTCGAACCGCACGCCGTCGCCATCCTTGATAAACCGAAGCGTAAACGGGGAGATGACCGGGCGGGGTGCGCTGATGTTCAGGGCAAGCCGGATCTCATCGCCAGCCCGACGGGCAAGATCGGCCTCGACCCTGCGGCGGGCGTCTTCGCTTTCGACAGCGCCCTTGATGGTCACGCGTCCTGCCTCGACCGAAATCTTGGAGCGGTCGAGCACCCGCAGCACCGACACCGCATAGTCCATCGCATCCTCCAACCCATCTGGCACGGGGTATTCCGCGACTTCGAGAAGGTCGGATACGGGGACATCAGGCACCGCGCGCGTGATCTCGGCGACCAGGAGTTCCCGATCAACAGATGCGGGCAGGAGCCCGATCATCGACAGGCCGTCGTCGCTGCGCAAGAGTTCGACAGAAAAGCGCGGAGGGGCGATGCCGTCGCGGTCGACAATGTCGATCTGGTCGATGACCCGCGCGGAGTCGACCACACGTCCAGCGGCGCTGAGCGCCTGAAACCGCGCGGCCTCGGTGGGGGCTGTTCCGATCAGGAAGACCAACAGCCCGTCCGTGTCCACATCCGCCCATGTCAGCGCGTCGCGGTCAAGTTCCGTACGCACTGCCCTTTCCGAGCTTTCCTCAACGGCCCCTGCCGCCACCCACGCCGCCCCGACGCTAAGGACTGCTGCAGTGGCGAAGGCACCGAAGAGTGTGAAGACAGAAGACAGGCGCATCAACGTTCCGCGTCAGTTGAGGTTGGCAAAGCGATACGCTGCAGCGCCACGGATGGCAATCACGCGAAAAGGGCAGCGGCGAAAAACAGCACAGGGATCAGACCGGCATCGCGGTTGGAGCGAAAGAGGTGCAGAAGGCGGTCCATGTCGTCGAGCTTGAGCCGGCGCATCTGCCACATCATGTGCCAGCCCATCGCCCATGGCCCGCCCAGCGCGATCACGAGCGCCAGGATCTCACCGCGCGGGGCGGCAAGGATGATGGCGTAGCCCATCAAGGCGACGGTCAGGACAAGGAACCATGCGAGGTATTTCGGGGTCTCTTCGCCAAAGAGCCGCGCTGTGGATTTCACCCCGATCAGCGCGTCATCTTCGGTGTCCTGATGCGCATAGATCGTGTCATAGAAAAGCGTCCAGGCCATGCCTGCCACATACAGGAACACGGCGGGCCATTGGAGCTGTCCTGTATGCGCTGTCCATGCCAGCAACGCACCCCAGTTGAAGGCGATGCCCAGGAACACCTGAGGCCACCATGTGAACCGCTTTGCAAAGGGATAGATCGCCACAGGCACAAGCGCGATGATGCCAAGAAGGATCGCCTGAATGGGAAAGGTGATCAGGATGCAGAACGCGATAAGCGACTGAACCACCGCCCAGGCCAATGCCTGTTTCACCGTCACCTGACCCGAAGGAATCGGCCGCGACGCAGTACGGGCGACAGAGCCGTCAAAGTCGCGGTCGGTGATGTCGTTCCATGTGCAGCCCGCACCGCGCATGAGGAACGCGCCGATGCCGCAGCCAAGGATGATCCACGCATCAAAGAGCCGCGCCTCCCCGGTGTAGAGCATCGCAAGAAGCGTGCCCCAGACGCAGGGCAGATACAGCAGCCATGTGCCGATGGGTCTGTCCGCACGGCTGAGCCGGAGATAGGGGCGGGTCCACGCAGGAGCGAGCGTGTCGACCCAATTGCCCGTGACGGCATCGGCGACCTGACCGCTCTGGTCTGGTGAAATCTGCGGTCCGGGCATATGTGTTGCTCCATGAGTTCGAATACGCGCGCGAAAGTCAGGCTTTTTGTAGAGCAGCCGCTTGGGGCGGTACAACCGGTTCCTCTGACGCGGGAGCAGGCGCATTACCTGTTTGGCGTGATGCGGATGGACGTTGGCGATCTTGTTGCGCTGTTCAACGGACGCGATGGCGAGTGGCAGGCCGAGGTCGCCGAGGCAGGCAAACGCGGCGGCATCCTTGTATGCCGCGAGCAGTCGCAGCCGCAGGTGATGCCCCCGGACCTGTGGCTGCTGTTTGCACCGATCAAGAAGGCGCGGACGGATTTCATCGTGGAAAAGGCGGTTGAGATGGGGGTGCGACGGGTGATGCCGGTGCAGACCGCCCACACAAATTCCGAACGCATCCGGCAGGACCGGCTGCAGGCCCACGCGGTCGAGGCGGCGGAGCAATGTGGCGGAGTGTTTGTGCCCGATGTGGCGGAGTTGACCAAGCTGGATCGAGTGCTGGGCAGTTGGGACGCTGCGCGGCGGATCGCCTTTTGCGACGAGGCTCTGGCCGGGGAAAGTGGGCGTTTGCCGGATGCACAAGGGCCATGGGCGATCCTGATCGGGCCGGAGGGCGGGTTTTCCGAGGACGAACGCAAACGGTTGCGGGGGATGGACTGCGCCAGCCCGATCAGCCTTGGGCCGCGAATCCTGCGGGCCGATACGGCGGCTGTGGCGGCTTTGACCCTGTGGCAGAGCAGTTTGGGGGATTGGGCGTGACGGATTTTCGGTCGACCGAAAATCGCACATCCGTCGACGGATGTGCCGCACCGGGTGGCCCGCGATGAGCTTTATCCGCCCCGAAATACGCGCCGAGATCCTGCGCTGGC
>JAUIBL010000075.1 GCA_030428355.1 Alphaproteobacteria bacterium
CGCCGGTGACATCACGCGCCCTGGATCGAACCAGCAATACCAGCTGATCGACGAACGGATCGTTGGCCGCAAGCCGAGCACCCTGTCCTTCGCCGAGGCCGCCGCGCTGCCGCTGACCACGATCACCACCTACGAAGCGCTGTTCGACCGGCTCGGCATCGACCGCGACGGCGCGGATGCGGGGCAGTCAATCCTGATGATCGGCGGCGCCGGGGGCGTGGGTTCCATCGCGATCCAGCTGGCCAAGCGGGCGGGGCTCAACGTCATCGCCTCGGCTTCCCGTCCCGAGACGATTGACTGGGTGAAAGAACTTGGGGCGGATCACACGGTCAACCACCGCCAAGACATGGTCGCCGAGACCCGGGCGCTCGGTTTCCATCACGTCGATCACATCGCGATCTTCAACGACATGCGCCACTGGGACACGGCGGTCGAACTGATCCGCCCTCAGGGTGGCATCGTGACCATCGACGATACCGATCTCCCCATGCCCATGGGCGGGATGAAGACCAAGGCGGCCAGCCTGCATTGGGAGTTCATGTTCGCCCGGTCAATGCACCGCACGCCAGACATGATCGAGCAGCACCGTTTACTGAACTGGGTGGCCGACGAGATCGACGCAGGCCGTATCCGCACCACTGTGAACAAGGTGCTTTCGCCGATCAATGCAGCGACCCTTCGCGAGGCCCATGCGCTCGTGGAAACCGGACGCACACGCGGCAAGATCGTTGTCGAGGGATTCTGAGGTCGCACCCTTCGTGGTACGCCCCGCGCGGGTTCTACTGCATCCGCGCGGGCGCAAACGCCTTGGCATAGGCCGAGGGCGACTTGCCCACATAGTCAAGAAAAGCCTGAGAGAAGGCGGAGCTGGAGGAAAACCCCACCTCGAACGCCGTCTCCGTGACCGAGCGCCGCTCGCGCCGCAACAGCTCCATCGCCCGGTTCATCTTCAGTTCGCGGATGAATTCCCGCCAGCTCTGACCGAGTTCGGCCAGCATATGCCGCCGCAAGGTGCGTTCCGACATTGCCACATGTGCCGCCACCTCGGGCAGCGTCACCGAAGGCCCCTGTTTCCGCGCAAAATCTATCGCCCGCTGCACGGTCGAATTTTCCGCATAGGGCGTCCAGTTGATCCGCTCGTGGCAGAACCAATCGGGCAGCATCTCGCCCAGCGTCACGAAGAAACTCGCCGCCTGGCGAGATCGCTCCACGGCCTCGGCCGTCCATTTGCAGCCATACTCCGTCATCATCTGGGCGGGATCGGTCACAGGCCCCACCCAGCAGCCATCATGGCGCCAGGCCACTTCACCGCGGGTGAATTTCGCGACCACCCCTGCCGTCGGCACACGGGCGCGAATGCGGAACATCCGGTCGGAGGGAATATAGACCATGTGATCGGCGGGGATCACCCATTCGCCGGCATGGCCGAACAGATCTATCTCGCCAAGAGTACAGCAGACCAATTGCCCACCCGGCTCGGCCTGAGTCAGATGATCAAAGCGCGCCGCGGCAAAGCGCACCATGCAACTCGGCGCGTCGCCATCAACCGCAAAGATTTCGTTCCACGCCATTGCGACACTCTCCAATCGCTTGTCACCAATTCCATAGCTGACCGGTTTACGGGCCGCCAAACATCCCATCAGCGTTTGTCCGAATATCAACCAAATTTGTCCCATTTTCGAATGCAGGACAAGTCCTATTTCCGAATACTCACCAGATACCATCGGTTTTCGGACAAGCCCGATACCGATGGACAAGGGAGGAACTCACATGCTGGACGAGCCTGCCGCACCTGGTGCGACCCATCCGGTCTTGTCGCTTTCGGGTCTGTGTAAGCGCTTCGGCGGAACGCAGGCCGTGGCCGATGTGGGCTTCACC
Organism: Alphaproteobacteria bacterium; assembly: GCA_030428355.1. GTDB lineage: Bacteria > Pseudomonadota > Alphaproteobacteria > Rhodobacterales > Rhodobacteraceae > Marivita. The sequence continues at coordinate 1,879 of JAUIBL010000075.1, forward strand.
GTCGCCCAAGGCCAGATCGTTGCTCTCCTGGGTGAAAACGGCGCGGGCAAGTCGACGCTGATCAAGATGCTGGCCGGGGTCTATACCCCGGACAAGGGCCGCTTCCACTTCAATGGCCACCCGTTCGATCCGCGTGACGCCCATCCCGGTATCGCCTTCATCCACCAGGATCTCGGCCTCATCGAATGGATGACCGTGGCCGAAAACATCGCCCTGATGCAAAACGGCTATCCCCGTCGTTTCGGCCTGATCGACTGGGCCACCACCCGCGCCAACGCTCTGGCCGCGCTTGCCCGCGTGTCCGACAGCGTCGATCCGGACGCCCGAGTCCAAAGCCTCACCCGGACCGAGAAATCGCTTGTCGCCATCGCCCGCGCCTTGAACCGCGACGCGGCGCTGCTCGTGCTCGACGAACCTACCGCCAGCCTCCCGCAATCCGATGTCGAGATGCTGCACGATGTCCTGCGCAAGCTCCGTAATACGGGCGTCGCGATGATTTATGTCTCGCACCGTCTGGAGGAGGTGTTTGCCATCGCAGACCGTGTCGTGGTTTTGCGCGACGGGCTGAAGGTCGGCGACCAGGCCATCGGCACGCTCGACGGCGATACACTGATACAACTGATCATCGGGCGCGAACTGGACGAGGTCTTTGCCCGTCCTGCCGCCACCCCCGACGCTCCGGTTGCCCTGCGGATGGAGCAGGTCTGCACCAACGATGTCGGCCCGATCGACTTCACGCTCCGCCAGGGCGAAGTGCTGGGCCTCGTTGGCCTGCGCGGCGCTGGGCAGGATGCGGTGGGTCATGTCCTCTTCGGCCGCAGCGCGCCGACCACCGGTCAGATCACGCTTAGAGGCGGCATGCCGTTTCGCAGCACGCATCCGCGCGACTCCATCGCACAGGGTATTTGCATGGTGGCGGGCGACCGCAACGCCGACTCCGTTGCGCAGGGGCTTTCGGTGCAGGAAAACCTGTATCTCAACCCCGGCCTAACCGGACGCGGCCTGTTCAGGCCGCAGCGCCCCCGGCGCGAGGCCTGCGCGGCGAAGGCCATCGGCGATCGTTTCGACATTCGGCCGAACGACCCCGACGCCCCCATCGAGACGCTTTCGGGGGGAAACCAGCAAAAGGTCGTCATGGCACGCTGGATGGAAGTGGGCGGTTCGATCCTGATTCTTGAGGACCCGACCGCCGGCGTCGATGTCGGATCGAAAGCCGAAATCTATTCGCTGCTCCGCGATGCCCTTCAAAGCGGTCTCGCAGTTCTTCTGATCTCCACCGATTTCGAAGAGGTCGCGGCACTCAGCCACCGCGCCTGCGTGTTCCATGACGGGCGCATCGTATCGGAACTCTCGCATGAAGGCCTGTCGGTTCAGGCCCTGCTCAACGCGGCCTCTCTGGATGCCGCCCCAAGGGAGGACAGCTGATGCAATCGCTTCAATCCAACGCGCTTGAACCCACCCGGTCCGAGTTGGACGCACTGCCACTTCGGGCACGTCTCTGGCGGCTTATGCCAGTCTATGGTCTGCCAATCCTGACGGTGCTTTTGATCCTCGGCTTCTCGATCCTGTTGCCGCGCACCTTCCCCACCTATCTGAACCTGCGCGCCATCCTGGGCGAGAAATCCGTGATCGCACTTCTGTCGCTGGCCGCAATGATCCCGATGATGACGGGCCGCATAGACCTGACGGTGGGATACGGCATCGTAATCTGGCACGTGCTCGCCATCAGCCTGCAAACGGTCTACGGCATCAGTTGGCCGATGGCAGTGGTGATCGTTCTTCTTGGCGGCTGCCTGCTTGGTCTTGTGAATGGCCTGCTGGTCGAAGTCGCGCGGATCGACAGCTTTATCGCCACGCTCGGCACCGGCACGATCATTTATGCGTTGGCGCTCTGGCACACCGGCGGACGGCAGGTCATAGGTGCCCTGCCCGAGAATTTCACCGCAATCTACGGGCTCACGATCTTCGGCCTGCCCATAGCGGCCTTTTACGTGCTGGCGATCGCGGTCCTGCTGTGGATCGCCGCCGAATACCTGCCCATCGGTCGCAACCTTTACGCCATCGGCGCCAATTCCAGGGCAGCGGAACTGAACGGCATCCGCACCC
>JAUIBL010000003.1 GCA_030428355.1 Alphaproteobacteria bacterium
CCAGCCGATTGCGATCCAACCGCCGCCACTGCCCGCCATAAATGGCGTGGCGGGCAGTGGCTCCCATATACCTCAGGAGCCGGAATCAGGATAAGACAAGCCGTGTCAGGTGCCCTGACACGGCTTTTGTCGTCTTGGCGGAGGGATCAGCTCAGAACGAGTTGATGTCGCCGCGGGTCAGACCGATGTCTTCGAGTTCGTGATCGCTGAGCTGGCTGAGCGCGTTGCGTGTCTGGCGGGAATCGTTCCACGCGGTGAACGCTGCGATCAGAGAAGCTGCAACAGCGCCGAAGCCTTTGGGGCTTGCAGCATAGGTGGGGCGGGATGTGTCAAAAGCGGCCATGGCCATGTTCCTTGGGTGAATTGGGGGAGAGTTTCTTTGTGAGCCGCATCTAGTTGCGGAAATTCACGTCTTCAATTGCCCTTTTCGCATAGTTTTTATGCGGTTTGTGCATGGCTCGTGGCATGATTTTTCTGCGCGTGCGAAATGATAGAATTGCGACGCATTCGATGTCGGTTTTGAGCCTCTTGCGACAGAGTCGACCTGCTGCCGTTCATTTTCGACATCAGCTTTCCTGCAGTCGTTCCGTTTTGAGCGCTTGGCGTTTGTTCGCGTTTCGTGCTAACCGTGATGCAAAAGCAACAAAGGCACGGGCAGCATGCGTGTTTTGGGGATTGATCCGGGTCTGCGTTTCCTTGGCTGGGGCGTGATCGAGGCCGAAGGCAGCCGTTTGCGCCACGTCGCGAACGGTGTTTGCCTGTCCGGTGACGGCGAACTTGCGATGCGCCTGCTGACCTTGCACACGGCTTTGACGGATGTTTTCCATCGGTTCCAGCCGGACACTGTGGCGATCGAGAAGACCTTTGTGAACAAGGATGCAGTCGGGACGCTCAAGCTCGGGCAGGCGCGCGGGGTGGCGTTGCTTGTGCCGGCGCAGTTCGGGCTGGAGATCGGGGAATATTCCCCGAACTCGGTCAAGAAGACGGTGGTGGGTGTCGGTCACGCGGACAAGCGGCAGGTCGAACACATGGTCAAAATGCAACTGCCCGGGGCCGAGATCCAAGGTTCCGATGCTGCGGACGCCCTCGCGATCGCGATCTGCCATGCGCATCACATGACGGGGCCGGGGATGAGGATGCGCGCATGATCGGACGGATTGCCGGACGGATCGAATACAAGGCCGACGATCACGTTCTGATCGATGTGCGCGGGGTCGGCTATGTTGTCTATTGCTCGGACCGGGTGCTGTCGCAGATCGGGCGGCCGGGCGAAGCGGCGGCGCTCTACACGGATTTGCTGGTGCGCGAGGACATCCTGCAGCTTTTCGGGTTTCCGACGTTGGTGGAAAAGGAATGGCACCGGTTGCTGATGTCGGTGCAGGGCGTTGGCGCAAAGGCGTCGCTTGCGATCCTTGGGGCTTTGGGTCCCGATGGCGTGAGCCGGGCGATAGCGCTGGGCGACTGGAATTCGGTCAAGGCGGCCAAGGGAATCGGGCCGAAGACGGCGCAGCGGGTCGTCAACGAGCTGAAGGACAAGGCACATTCCGTGATGGCGATGGGCGGGTCTGCTTCTGTGGCGGCTGTCGCCTCGGATGAGGAAGCGGTAATCGAACCTGTGGCCGCAGCCCAGGTCACGCCTGCCCCATTGCCAAGTGCCTCGGCGCAGGCCGAGGCACTGTCTGCCCTTAGCAATCTGGGATATGCACCGGGTGAGGCGGCCAGCGCGGTGGCTCAGGCTGCGGGCGACAATCCAGCCGCCGATACACCGACCCTGATCCGGGCCGCGTTAAAACTATTGGCGCCGAAGGGGTAGGGACATGTCCACTGATCCGATCCTGCGGCCCGATCCGCTGCCCGAGGACCGTGACCGCGCGCTGCGGCCCCAGATGTTGGACGATTTTGTCGGGCAGGCGGAGGCACGGGCCAATCTGCGTGTCTTCATCCAGTCGGCCCGTCAGCGCGGCGAGGCGATGGATCACACGCTGTTTCATGGACCGCCCGGTCTTGGCAAGACGACGCTGGCGCAGATCATGGCGCGCGAATTGGGGGTCGGGTTCCGCATGACCTCGGGGCCGGTGCTGGCGAAGGCCGGCGATCTTGCCGCGATCCTCACCAATCTCGAAGCGCGGGATGTTCTGTTCATCGACGAAATCCACCGCCTGAACCCGGCTGTGGAAGAGGTGCTTTATCCGGCGCTGGAGGATTACGAGCTGGATCTCGTGATCGGGGAGGGACCCGCGGCGCGGACGGTGCGCATCGAATTGCAGCCCTTCACTCTGGTGGGAGCGACGACGCGTTTAGGGCTTTTGACAACGCCTCTGCGGGACCGCTTCGGCATTCCGACGCGGCTCAATTTCTATACCGAGGATGAACTCAACCAGATCGTTGGGCGCAACGCGGTGAAGCTTGGAGTCGAGGCGGACCCCGAAGGCACGCGCGAGATCGCGCGGCGGTCGCGTGGGACACCGCGGATCGCCGGGCGCCTGCTGCGCAGGGTTGTGGATTTCGCCGTTGTCGAGGGCAATGGCGTGGTGACGAAAGACCTCGCCGACGGCGCGCTGACACGGCTTGGGGTAGATGGACTTGGGCTTGATGCCGCCGACCGGCGGTATCTGCGCCTGATCGCCGAGAATTACGCCGGGGGACCGGTCGGGATCGAAACCCTGTCGGCGGCGCTTTCGGAAAGTCGCGATGCGCTCGAAGAGGTGATCGAGCCGTATCTGCTGCAACAGGGATTGATCCAGCGTACACCGCGCGGGCGCATGCTGGCGCAGAAGGCTTGGACCCATCTGGGCATGGCCGCCCCCCGTCTGCCGGGACAAAGCGACCTGTTCGGACAGGCGTGACTTGTCCGGCTGGGCGCGCTGTGCCAGAGGTCCGGCCGGCATATGCCAGACGATACGAACCAAAAGGGGCAAGAGCGCATGATGGAGGCAGCCGAGGTCGAACGGTTATTCACCCGGTCCGATGGACGATACCTGTTCGCCCGTTGGGGCCGTCCGATTGCGCCCATCGTGTTCGGGGTCGAAGATGCCACACTGTCGGTTGTCAAAGGCGCGCTGGAGGCTGTGTGCGCCCTCGCAGGGCATCAGATGGCCGAGACCGATCCCGAGCTTGGCACCAATGTGATGATGTTTTTCTTCCGCGAATGGGATGAATTGCTGTCCGTGCCGGATCTGGACCGTCTGATTGACGGCCTTGCGCCTTTGGTCGCGCGCCTGTCAGAGGCGGAGGCGAACCAGTACAGGGTGTTCCGGTTCGACACCGCGGGCGCGATCAAAGCCTGTTTCGTCTTCCTGCGGATGGACGAGGTCCTGTCGGCGCAACCTGCTGAGACATTGGCGTTGAGCCAGGTGGTGCAGTCGATGCTTTTGTGGTCCGATCTGGCTTTCACGGACCGGTCGCCTCTTGGCAAGTTGGAAGACGGCCGGGTGGTACTTCGGCCCGAAATCGGTGCAGTGATCCGGGCGGCCTATGATCCGATCATGCCGGCGTTAGCCGATGATCCAAGCCACGCCTTGCGCCTTGCGGCGCGGATGCAGGTGGCGCAGGGAGGGTTGAGCTGATGGTGCATCTGTTGCCGGTGCGGGTGTATTACGAAGATACCGACATGGGAGGTATCGTCTATTACGCCAATTACCTGCGCTACATCGAGCGCGCGCGGTCAGACTGGGTCCGGTCGCTTGGTGTGGATCAGAACGCGATGCGCGAACAGGATGGTGTCGTGTTCGTCGTGCGCCGGGTTGAAGCGGACTATCTCAAACCGGCGAAATTCGATGACGAATTGCAGGTGAGGACGGTCGTCAAAGCAGTGACCGGTGCGCGTCTGATCATGTCGCAAGAGATCATTCGCGGCGATGATCTCTTGTTTCAGGCCGAAGTGACGGTGGTCTGTGTCGGAGAAGGCGGTGTTCCGGCGCGGTTGCCGGCGAATATCCGCCGTCGGATTCACTAGCCCGTCGGAAAGCGTGCCTTCTGACGCCATTGTGTTGGCGTTTCCCCTGCAATTGCGGTAAGGATGCTGGTAATCAGAGCCCGATCAATCAGGGCCTTTCGGCTAAAGAGCAGGCGGATGGAAGCAGAAACACTTGCGCTGGCGCAGGAGATCGATTTCTCCATGTGGGGCCTTTTTGCGCGTGCGACACTTACGGTCAAGATCGTCATGATCATGTTGATCCTCGCATCCTTCTGGGCGTGGGCGATCATCATCGAGAAGATGATCACCTATCGCAAGGCGCGTGCCGAGGCAGCCGAGTTCGACCGAGCGTTCTGGTCGGGTGAACCGCTGGACGAGCTTTTCGACGAGATCGGACCGGAGCCGGACGGGCGGGCGAAAAGGGTGTTCGCAGCCGGAATGATGGAGTGGCGGCGGTCGCATCGGGATGACGGCGGGTTGATCGCGGGCGCACATGCGCGGATCGACAGGTCGATGGATGTGGCGATCCAGAAAGAAGCCGAGGATTTGCAGAAAAACCTGGCCGTTCTAGCGACCGTGGGGTCCGTCACGCCGTTCGTTGGGCTGTTCGGCACGGTCTGGGGGATCATGCACGCGTTTGTCGAGATCGCGCAGCAGCAGAACACATCGCTTGTGGTTGTGGCCCCCGGCATCGCAGAGGCGCTCCTCGCGACCGGTCTGGGCTTGTTGGCGGCGATCCCGGCTGTCGTGTTCTACAACAAGTTCTCTGCGGACAGTGATCGCATTCTGGCGGGCTACGAATCCTTTGCCGACGAATTCTCGACCATTCTCAGCCGCCAGTTGGACAGCTGAGACATGGGTGGTGGGGTGGTCAAATCTGGCGGAGGTGGCGGGCGCAGGCGACGCCGCGGCCGCAGCATGCCGATGTCGGAGATCAACGTCACGCCTTTTGTGGACGTGATGATGGTGCTCTTGATCATCTTCATGGTGGCCGCGCCCCTTCTGACAGTCGGTGTGCCGGTGGAGTTGCCGAAAACCGCAGCGTCGGCTTTGCCGTCGGAAACGGAAGAGCCGTTGACGGTGACGATTTCAGCGGACGGGGCAGTGTCGATCCAGAACACCGAAGTGCCCCGCGAGGATCTGGTGCCGCGCCTGCGCGCGATTGCCGCCGAGCGCGCCGATGATCGGGTGTTCCTGCGTGCGGACGGGGCAGTGACCTATGAAGTGGTTGCCCAGATCATGGGCGCGCTGAACGCCGGGGGCTTCGGTTCGATCGGCCTCGTCACCGATATTGGCGGGCCTGCTCTTGACGGGTCGGATGGCTGAGGCGCGCTGTGCATACGGGCCATTATATCTCGGGAGGTGCCCATGGGATTCTGATCCTCTGGGCACTCTTCGGCGGCATGTTCCGCTCTGATCCCCCAGAGCTTCAGGTGGCCGACGTGTCGGTCATTTCCGAGGCCCAGTTCGCTGCGATGATGCAGCCACAGGCCGCTCCGACACTGGGTGCAGAGCCAACGGCCTTGTCGCAGCCCGAAATCGAAGAACAACCGCCCGAACCGCCTGTCAGCGATGTGCAGCCGACACCGCCGCCGGAACCCGCAGAGCCGGAAGTTGTGGAACCCGACCCGGTTCCGCAACCTGTGACGCCGACACCGGAACCCGAGGTTGTCGAAACCCTGCCGCAGCCGCCGGCACCCGAGCCTGTGCCCGAAGTGGAGGCACCGGAGGTCGCCCTGCGCCCGATCCCGCGTCCTGCGGATCGTGTCGCCCCCGAGGCCGTGCCGGAACCTGCACCCGAGGCCGAAGTGGCTCCGGAGGTTCAGGAGACCGTCGAACAATCAGAGTCAGCCGACGTGGTGGAAACCGAAGAGCAGCAGGCCACGGCTCCCGAAGCGGCGACAACCGAGATCGTGACCGAGGCAGAAGAACCCGCCCGCGCACCAACCGCGTCTGTGCGTCCGCAGGTCCGCCCGAACCGCCCGACGCCGCCGCCGCCGCAAACCGCCGAAGCGCCCTCCGAACCTGTTCAGCAGCCAACTGCTGAGCCGCAGCCAGCGCCGCAGCCCTCGGATGCAACCGCGTCGGCGATTGCCGGGGCGCTGGAAGAGGCGTTGTCCGGTGCCGAGACCGGGACAGCCAGCGGGCCACCTCTTACCCAAGGCGAAACCGACGGCTTTCGAATTGCCGTTCAGGATTGCTGGGTTGTGGATGTCGGGTCGCAGGCTGCGAATGTGACTGTTACAGTTGGCTTCGACATGGATCGGTCCGGGCGCGTTGTGAGTTCAAGCTTGAGACTGCTGGCTTCGGAAGGCGGAAGCGGGACAGCGGTGGACACCGCGTTTCAGGCCGCACGCCGTGCTATCCTGCGGTGCCAGGGCGACGGCTATCGCCTGCCGCCCGAGAAATTTGACCAGTGGAAGTCCGTCGAGATGACGTTCAACCCCGAGAGTATGAGGATCCGATGAAACAGATCGTCGCGTCACTGTTGGCTGTATGTCTACTGGCGGTCAGCGCGCCGGGCGTTGCGTTGGCTCAGGGAGGGCCTTTGCGGATCGAGATCACCGAAGGTGTGATCGAGCCATTGCCCTATGCAGTCCCCGATTTTGTGGCCGAAAGTGCTGGCGGACAGCAGCTTGCACAGCAGATCGCCCGGGTGGTGGCCGACGATCTGACCGGCACCGGTCTTTTCCGTGAAGTTCCGCGCGAGGCGCATATCAGCCAGATCACCAGTTTTGGCAGCCCGGTGCAGTTCGCGGATTGGAAAGCGATCAATGCGCAGGCGCTGATCACTGGCGCGGTGAGTTCCGAAGGTGGACGGGTTGTCGTCAAGTTCCGTGTCTGGGATGTTTTTGCGGGCACGGAGCTGGGACAGGGGATGCAGTTTGCCGGTACGGCCGACGGTTGGCGGCGGATGGCGCACAAGGTGGCCGATCAGGTCTACAGCCGGATCACTGGCGAGTCGGGCTATTTCGACAGCCGCGTGGTGTTCGTGTCCGAAAGCGGGCCAAAGGACAACCGCTCGAAACGGCTTGCGGTCATGGATTACGACGGTGCGAATGTGCAGTATCTGACCGGCGGCAATGCCCTGGTGCTGGCACCGCGCTTTTCCGAAAACGGGCAGCGGGTGTTGTACACCAGCTACGAGACCGGGATGCCCCGGGTGCATGTGCTCGAGGTCGGAACTGTTCAGAGCCGCATCCTGCAGGGACAGGACGGCGTCATGAGCTTTGCGCCTCGGTTTGCGCCGAACGGACAGACAGTGGTCTACTCCCTGACACAAGGGTCCAATACCGACATCTGGGCGATGGACATTGCCAGTGGCGGCGTGCGCCAGTTGACAAGCGCCCCGTCGATCGAAACCGCCCCCAGCTATTCGCCCGATGGCAGCCAGATCGTGTTCGAAAGCGATCGGTCAGGGACACAACAGCTTTACGTGATGCCTGCCGGCGGCGGAGAGGCACGGCGTATCAGTTTCGGGCAGGGGCGGTATTCGACACCGGTGTGGTCGCCGCGCGGAGACATGATCGCCTTCACAAAGCAGAATGCAGGCCGGTTCCATATCGGTGTTATGCGGACGGACGGGTCTGAAGAGCGGTTGCTGACCGCGTCCTTCCTCGATGAAGGGCCGACCTGGGCCCCCAATGGCCGGGTTATCATGTTCGCGCGTGAAACCCAGGGCGCACAGGGCGCATCGTCCTTGTATACGGTTGATATTTCCGGACGGAATCTCAAACGTGTCCGGACACCCGAAGGCGCGTCGGACCCAAGTTGGGGGCCGCTCCAGTGATCTGGGCGGTTTGCCTCGACTTTGATGAACAGACCTCGGAGTTTTGGACCCGAAACTCCGAAAAACGGCAGACGACTAGGCGCAGCGTTCGTGCTGTGATAGTTTCGGACAAAACAAGATAGAGCAGGATCTCCCATGCGATTTACCGCCAAATTCACGATGCTGATGGCCGCTTTGGCCGTTTCTGCATGTACCAATGCCAACCGGTTCGACAACGACGCAGTGGACCTGAACGCTGTAACAGGCAGTGCCGGGGGCATCGTTCCGGGCAGCGCCAGCGATCCACGGTCGCCGGCCTATTTCCAGCAGACTGTTGGCGACAGGGTTCTGTTTGCCGTCGACCAGTCGACGCTCAGCCCCGAGGCGCGGGCGACGCTGGACGGCCAGGTACAATGGCTGTTGACGAATTCCGATTACAACGCCGTGATCGAAGGCCATGCCGACGAACAGGGCACCCGCGCCTATAACCTTGCGCTGGGCGCGCGTCGGGCCAACGCGGTCATGGAGTATCTGATTGCGCAGGGCATTCCCGCGAACCGTCTGCGGTTTGTCAGCTATGGCAAGGAACGTCCGGTTGAAATCTGCTCGGATGAATCGTGCTATTCCAAGAACCGGCGTGCCGTGACGATCATTTCCGCCGGTTTGACCGGCTGACGGAGATCAGGATGCGTTTGGGTGGTGTTCTTCTGAGTTGTGCTTTGGCCCTTTCCCCTTTTGCGGGGCAGGCGCAGGAAACGCTTGCGGATATCCGGCAGGACATGTCGGTGCTGTTTGTCGAGATTCAGAAGCTCAAACGTGAGTTGAGCACCACCGGCGGCACGTCGGTTGTCCTGCCATCCGGCATTCTTGACCGTGTCAATGCGATCGAAAGCGAATTGCAGCGTCTGACGGCCAAGACCGAAGAGCTCGATTTCCGCGTGGCCCGCGTTGCCGAGGACGGAGCGCGGCGTCTGGGGGACCTCGAGTTCCGTCTGTGCGAATTGGAAACCGGTTGCGATATTGGGACTCTGGGGCAGGTTCCGACGTTGGGGGGCGTGCCCGAAACGGCACCTCCGCCGGTGGTTCCGATGACTGACGCGTTGTCCGGCGGCACCCAGCTTGCGGTTGGCGAAGAAACGGACTTTCGGCGAGCCGGGGAGGCGCTCGCCAAGGGTGACTTTCAATCCGCCGCTGACCAGTTTGCGGCCTTTCGCCAGACCTATCCGGGCGGACCGCTAGAAGCGCAGGCGCTGGTCGCGGAAGGGCGCGCGCTGGAAGGTCTGGGCAATACCCGTGACGCGGCGCGCCGGTATCTGGATGCCTATGCGGGCTATCCTGACGATGCCGCAGGTCCCGAGGCCTTGTGGCGTCTGGGGGCTGCGTTGGGAGCTTTGGGCAACGTGGCCGAGGCGTGCGTGACACTGAACGAGGTGGCCGGGCGCTACCCCGGCAGCGCGGACGCCATCGCGCAGGCCGACGCTGCGAAATCCCGGTTCGCTTGCCAGTGACCGACGCACCGCTGTCGCAGCGGTTCGCCGACACGATGGGCCAACTTCTTGGTCCTGAATTCCCATCCGATTTGGGTCTGGCTGTCTCAGGTGGCGGCGACAGCATGGCGATGCTGTATCTGACACATAACTGGACCCGGATATATGGCGTCCGGCTCTGGGTCGTCACTGTCGATCATGGTTTGCGGCCCGAAAGCGCCGCCGAGGCGGCCATGGTCGCTGAAGAATGTGCGATCCTTGGCTGGCCGCATGCCACTTTACGCTGGCATTGGTCGGGAACGGGCAATGTTCAGGATGCCGCCCGCCGCGCGCGGCTGTCACTGATCGACCGCTGGCGCGGTGACGTACGGCATGTCCTGTTCGCCCATACGCGCGACGATCAGGCGGAAACGGTCCTGATGCGGCTCGCGCGCGGCGCAGGCGTTGACGGATTGTCCGGCATGCGCCCGGTGCGCGACATCGCTCCACATGCACGCGCGGTGCCTCGGATGACGTCGGCGGACGTAACCGGGGACGCGCCGCACCGACATCGGGCCCAACCGGGTTTCAAGGTGGTGCGCCCCTGTCTTGAGATGGGCCGAGACGAATTGCGCCACTATCTGCGCGTGCTCAAGGGGCGGTGGGTGGATGATCCCAGCAATGAAAACAGCGATTTCGAACGGGTCCGCGTTCGCAAATTATTAGGACTTCTCAGGCAGGAAGGATTCGACACACACCACTTGTCTGAAACCGCCCGGCGTATGGCCCGCGCGCGGGATGGGTTGACAGCGCGATTGGTGGAGGTCGTGCGCAGGCTCGGTCGGGATGCACCGCAGGGACAGGTGATCCTCGATCGGGACGGGTTTGCAGCACTTGATGCTGAAACGCGCTGGCGGTTGCTCACCGCCGGATTGCGATATGTCACCGGGTCGGAATACCGCCCGCGCGCCGGGGCGACCGAGGCGCTGGAGATGCAGATCCTGTCCGGCAAGGGCGGGACATTGCACGGTGCCGAGGTGTTGGTGGAAAAAGACCACCTGCGTCTTGTCAGAGAGGCAGCCTCGGTTGCGCAGATCGAGGCCCCATTGAGCCAGCTTTGGGATGGCCAATGGCATCTCGCGCCTGCATCCGGCGTGGTGCCTGAAAACGTGGTTGTCCGCGCCTTGGGGCAAGACGGATGGCGTCAGATCAGGGATCTGCATGACGGCGCTTTGCCTTTCCGTGCGGCGTTGTCCTTGCCCTCGGTTTGGTCGGGAACACAGGTACTGGCCTGCCCGGGTCTTGGATTTGGTGCGGAGTTCACTGCCGAACGCCATGTGCTTGGGCGGACGGACACCGGTTTTGAGGCATTTTGTCTTTCGCATTGAACACGCGCCACGCATGTCTATGTTAAGTGACAAGAGACGCGGGCCGTTCTGCCCCTGTCAATTTCAGGAGAATTTTCCTTGGGCAACGCACGAAATATCGCCTTTTGGGTCGTCCTATTCCTGCTGATCCTTGCGCTTTTCAACATTTTCTCTGGTGGTGGAAACACCCTCCAGAGCCGCGAGATCAGCTATTCGGATTTTGTCTCGGCAGTCGAAAACGACACGGTCAGTTCTGTGACTTTGGATGGCGAACAGGTTCGCTTCCGCAGCACCGATGGGTCCGATTATGTCACGATCAAGCCGGAAGACGCCACCGTGACCGATCTTCTGATCGAAAACAATGTGCCGATCCGGGCTGAACAGCAGCAGCAATCGGGCTTCCAGTCCTTCCTGCTCAGCCTGCTGCCTTTCCTGCTTTTGATCGGTGTGTGGATCTATTTCATGAACCGTATGCAGGGTGGTGGCAAAGGCGGTGCCATGGGCTTTGGCAAATCCAAGGCCAAGTTGCTGACCGAAAAACACGGTCGGGTGACGTTTGATGACGTTGCTGGCATCGACGAAGCCAAGGAAGAACTGGGTGAGATCGTTGAATTCCTGCGCAATCCGCAGAAGTTCTCGCGGCTTGGCGGCAAAATCCCGAAAGGTGCCTTGCTTGTCGGACCTCCGGGGACAGGTAAGACTCTTCTCGCGCGCGCCATTGCGGGCGAGGCCGGTGTGCCGTTCTTCACGATTTCCGGCTCGGACTTTGTCGAAATGTTCGTGGGTGTTGGTGCAAGCCGCGTTCGCGACATGTTCGAACAAGCCAAGAAAAACGCGCCGTGTATCGTGTTTATCGACGAGATTGACGCCGTGGGTCGCGCCCGTGGTGCTGGCTATGGCGGGGGCAACGATGAACGCGAACAGACGCTGAACCAGCTCCTTGTCGAAATGGACGGGTTCGAAGCCAACGAGGGCGTGATCATCGTCGCCGCGACAAACCGTCGTGACGTGCTTGATCCGGCCTTGCTGCGTCCGGGTCGTTTTGACCGGCAGGTCACAGTACCGAACCCTGACATCAAGGGCCGCGAGAAGATCCTTGGCGTGCATGCACGCAAGACACCGCTGGGACCAGACGTGGATTTGCGCATCATTGCTCGCGGGACACCCGGCTTTTCCGGCGCGGATCTGGCAAACCTCGTGAACGAAGCCGCGCTCATGGCGGCCAGAGTCGGCCGTCGTTTCGTGACGATGGAAGATTTCGAGAACGCCAAGGACAAGGTCATGATGGGCGCGGAACGCCGTTCCATGGTCTTGACCCCGGACCAGAAGGAAAAGACTGCGTATCACGAGGCTGGTCACGCCGTGGTTGGTCTGGCGCTGCCGCAATGCGACCCGGTCTACAAGGCGACGATCATTCCACGCGGTGGTGCTTTGGGGATGGTGGTGTCCTTGCCGGAAATCGACCGTCTGAACTGGCACAAGTCCGAGTGTGAGGAAAAGCTGGCCATGACCATGGCGGGCAAGGCGGCCGAGATCATCAAGTACGGCCCGGAAAACGTGTCGAACGGTCCGGCGGGCGACATTCAGCAGGCGTCTGCTCTGGCCCGCGCGATGGTGTTGCAGTGGGGCATGTCCGACAAGGTTGGCAATATCGACTATCGTGAGGCTGCCGAAGGATATAGCGGTAATACCGCCGGCTTCTCGGTGTCTGCGAACACCAAGGAACTGATCGAGCAGGAAGTGAAGCGCTTCATTCAGGACGCATATGACCGCGCGTTCAAGATACTGACCGAACGCAAGGACGAGTGGGAACGCTTGGCTCAGGGTTTGCTGGAATATGAAACGCTGACCGGTGACGAAATCAAGCGGGTCATGCGCGGCGAATCTCCGCATTCCGGCGGTGATGATGCCTCGGGCGAAGTGGCTGACAAACCAAGCATCACGGCTATCCCCAAGACCAAGGCCAAATCGAAAGCCCGCAAGGATGACGGCGATATGGAGCCTGAACCGACGGTCTGAAACGGACATCCGAACCATGGGAACCCCGGTGCTGCAAAGCGCCGGGTTTTCTTTTGGTAAAGGGCAGGTTTCGGCTTGTTCTTCTGCAGATGCCGGGGTCTTTTGCGCCGGAGAATTCCGGAGACGATCCTATGCCTGCATTGAAACCCACCGCGTTTACTGCTGAAATCCGCTGGATCGGGTGCGTCCCCTTGGAGGGAGACGCCATTCTGTCAGCCCCATCAAGCGACCTTGAGCTGAGCTTTGACGGTCCGGTGGGTGAACGGCATTCCGGTCGGACGCGCCCGTCCTGCAGCCGGGTGACGACGCAATACAAACGCGGAACCGAGATCGCCAATGTGCGACAGTTGTCGGTTCTGTCGCATGAAGACCTGGATTTGATTGCGTCCGAGATGGGTCTCGACACCGTTGATCCGGTCTGGCTGGGCGCGTCTTTGGTGATCGAAGGCATCCCCGACTTCACTCTTGTGCCGCCTTCGTCCCGGTTGCAGGGGCCGGACGGTGCGACGCTTGTCCTCGATATGGAAAACCGCCCCTGTCATCTGCCTGCGCGCGAGATCGAAAAGGTTCATCCCGGAAAGGGCAAGGCGTTCAAATCAGCAGCGCAGAATCGACGGGGCGTGACAGCCTGGGTCGAACGGCCCGGACGGCTTGCGCTTGGCGATACGTTGCGCCTGCATGTTCCCGACCAGCCGGTCTGGCCGCATCTGGATGTCGCGCGGGCGTAACGCAAACGCCGCGTTGTTTCCGATTGGCGTCGAAGCGGCAATGATCCCGCCGCAGTTTTGTCGGGAAGTGTCGGTTTCACAGCGCCACGGCGCTGGTGCACAACTGTATGCGTGGGGCAAATGTCGTTCCGGAACAGGGGAGCCCTTTCATGTCGTACAAGTCGGATATCGAGATCGCCCGCGAGGCGCAGAAGCGCCCCATCATGGAGATCGGTGAGAAAATCGGGATCGGGTCGGATGACCTGCTGCCCTATGGCCATGACAAGGCCAAGGTCAGCCAGTCCTTCATCAACTCGGTGCAGGACCGCCCGAACGGCAAGCTGATCCTTGTTACAGCCATCAACCCGACCCCGGCCGGCGAGGGCAAGACCACCACGACGGTCGGTCTGGGCGACGGTCTGAACCATATCGGCAAGAAGGCGATGATCTGCATCCGCGAAGCGTCGCTTGGGCCGAACTTCGGCATGAAGGGCGGCGCGGCTGGCGGCGGCTATGCGCAGGTGGTGCCGATGGAGGATATGAACCTCCATTTCACGGGCGATTTTCACGCCATTACAAGCGCGCACAGCCTGCTCTCGGCGATGCTCGACAACCACATTTACTGGGGCAACGAGCAAGACATCGACATCCGCCGCGTTGTGTGGCGTCGCGTGGTGGACATGAACGACCGCGCGCTGCGTCAGATCACCTGCTCCTTGGGCGGTGTGGCTAACGGCTTCCCGCGCGAAGCCGGTTTTGACATCACCGTGGCGTCCGAAGTCATGGCGATCCTGTGCCTCGCCAAAGACCTCAAGGATCTCGAAAAGCGGCTGGGCGACATGATCGTCGCCTATCGCCGTGACCGCAGCCCGGTCTTCTGTCGCGACATCAGGGCGGAAGGTGCAATGACCGTATTGCTCAAGGACGCGATGCAGCCGAACCTCGTTCAGACCCTCGAGAACAATCCGGCCTTCGTGCATGGTGGCCCGTTCGCCAACATCGCGCATGGCTGTAACTCGGTGATCGCGACGACCACGGCGCTGAAGCTGGCGGATTACGTTGTGACCGAAGCGGGCTTTGGGGCCGATCTGGGTGCCGAGAAGTTCATGAACATCAAGTGCCGCAAGGCGGGCATCGCGCCATCTGTTGTGGTCTGCGTGGCCACAGTGCGCGCGATGAAGATGAACGGCGGTGTCGCCAAGGCCGATCTCGGGGCCGAGAATGTCGAGGCGGTCAAGAAGGGCTGCCCGAACCTGGGTCGCCACATCGAGAACCTCAAATCCTTTGGCGTGCCCGTTGTCGTGGCGATCAACCACTTCGTGACCGACACCGACGCCGAGATCGAGGCGATCAAGGCCTATGTGAAGGAACACGGCGCCGAAGCGGTGCTGTCGCGTCATTGGGAACTGGGGTCGAAAGGGTCTGCCGATCTCGCGCGCAAGGTGGCCGAGGTCGCGGATGCGGGTCAGGCGAATTTCTCGCCGATCTATCCGGACGAGATGTCCCTGGCCGACAAGATCCAGACGATCGCCAAGCGCATCTACCGCGCCGACGAGGCGCTGATGGACCAGAAGATCCGCGACCAGCTCAAGCTTTGGGAAGAGCAGGGCTATGGCAACCTGCCGGTCTGCATGGCGAAGACGCAGTATTCCTTCACCACCGATCCGAACCGCCGCGGCGCGCCGACGGGGCATTCGGTGCCGGTGCGCGAAGTGCGCCTGTCCGCCGGCGCCGGTTTCATCGTGGTGGTCTGCGGTGAGATCATGACCATGCCCGGCTTGCCGCGTGTGCCGTCAGCGGAAAACATCCGCCTGAACGACGCGGGCCAGATCGAAGGGCTGTTTTGAACTGATGGCGGGTGGGCGCTCGGGCTTTCGCCCATCACCCCACCCGCCATCCCGCAATAGGCACCTGACAGACCCTTGCTCGGGGATGTGATCGGGGGCATTTGCGTATTTGAGAAAAGAAGAAGGACGGACCATGACCGCTCAGATCATCGACGGAAAAGCCTTTGCCGCAACTGTGCGCGGGCAGATTTCGGACCACGTGGCACGGCTCAAGGCAGATCACGGCATCACGCCCGGGCTTGCGGTGGTGCTGGTGGGCGAAGATCCGGCGAGCGAGGTCTATGTCGCTGCCAAGCACAAGCAGACGGTCGAGGTCGGCATGGCCTCGTTCGAGCACAAGCTGCCTGCGGATGTCTCCGAGGCGGACCTTTTTGCCTTGATCGACCAGTTGAACGCCGATCCTGCAGTACATGGCATTCTCTGCCAGTTCCCGGTGCCCGACCATCTGGACGAACGCCGGGTTGTGGCACGGATCGATCCGGCCAAGGATGTTGACGGGTTGAGCGTCGTCAATGCGGGGCTGTTGGCGAGCGGTGAGAAGGGGCTGGTGTCCTGCACGCCGCTGGGTTGCCTGATGCTTCTGCGCGATCAGATCGGGGCGATGTCGGGAATGGAAGCGGTCGTGATCGGGCGGTCAAACCTCTTTGGCAAGCCGATGGCGCAACTGCTTCTGCAGGAGAACTGCACGGTTACGATTGCGCATTCACGGACAAAGGATTTGGCGGCTGTCTGTAAACGCGCGGATATTCTGGTCGCTGCGGTGGGCCGGGCCGAGATGGTCAAGGCAGACTGGGTCAAGCCGGGCGCGACCGTGATCGACGTCGGCATTACGCGGATTCCGCATCCCGACAAGCCCGGGGCAACCAAGCTTTTGGGGGATGTGGATTTCGCACAGGTCGCGGAGGTCGCAGGCGCGATCACACCCGTGCCGGGCGGTGTGGGGCCGATGACCATTGCCTGCCTGCTCGCCAACACCCTGACCGCCTGTTGCCGGGCGCATGGATTGGCCGAGCCGGAAGGTCTGACAGCGTAGCGATGGGCCGGGCCGTTGCCCGGCCTCTTTATTTCTGCGCTTTGGGCAGCGCGCAGAGCATTTCGAACAGCAGGTTCGATGCGATCAGGGCGGTTGTACCGGTCGTGTCGAACGGCGGGGAGACTTCAACGAGGTCGGCCCCCACGAGGTTCAGCCCCGCGCAGCCGCGCACGATTTCCAGCGCCTGCCATGTGCTGAGACCGCCCATTTCGACCGTGCCGGTGCCGGGGGCAAAGGCCGGGTCGAGGCTGTCGATGTCGTAGCTCAGATAGACAGGCGCATCGCCGATCTTGGCACGGATCTCTGTCATCAGAGGTGCCAGTGACTTGTACCAGCACTGTTCGGCCGGGATCACGGTCCAGCCTTTGTCGCGCGCCCAGTCCCAATCTTCGGGGGAGTAACCTGATCCACGCAGACCGATCTGCCAGACCTTGTCGTTCTGCAGGCAGCCTTCTTCCCACGCGCGGCGGAACGGCGTTCCGTGGGCCTCTTTCTCTCCGAACATCTCGTCACTGGTGTCGGCATGGGCGTCGACATGGATCAGCGCGACAGGCCCGTGCTTTTCCTTGATCGCACGCAAGATAGGCCATGTCAGCGTGTGGTCGCCGCCGAGGGTCAGGGGGATTGTGCCGTGTTTCAGGATCTCACGGTAGTGGTCGGTGATGATGCCGATGGTTTTCTTCAGATCGAAGGTGTTGATCGGCACGTCGCCAATATCGGCGACCTGCATGCATTCGAAAGGAGCCGCGCCGGTTGCCATGTTGTAGGGACGCATCATGCGGCTTTCTTCGCGGATCTGGCGGGGGCCAAGGCGCGTTCCGGGGCGGTTCGACGCGCCGTGATCCATAGGGATGCCGACGAAACAGGCATCCAGCCCTTCGGCCGTGGGCTGCGCGGGCAGGCGCATCATCGTGTTGGGGCCGGAAAACCGGGGCGAGTCGTTGCCGCCCAAAGGCTGATTGAATGTCGGCATGTGCTGTTCCTTCAGAGATCGACGGGCATCATGGTGCCCATCAGGCTGGCGATATGGCGTTCTTTGCCATCGGTTTCGGCATAGACGTCAGAGGCGACGACAATCAGCCGCCGACCGGGCTTGATCACGCGGCCGCGTGCGATCAGGCGCTGACCTATGGCTGGGGCAAGAAGGTTGATCTTGATCTCGGCGGTCACGACTTCCTGGTCGTCGGGGATCAGCGTCAGGGCGGCATAGCCGGCAGCGCTGTCACCGATGGAGAAGGTCAGCCCGGCATGGCCGAAGCCCTGCTGCTGGCGCGATCCGGGCAGGATCGGCGCGGTAATGATTGCGGTGCCGTTGCCGGTTTCGACAAGTTCGGCGCCCAATGTCGCCATCATGGACTGTTTGTCGAAGCTGGCTTGAATGCGGGGATGCGTGGTCATGCGAAACAGTGAGCATGCCGCGCGGATCAAGACAAGGGGGCGATGCCCGGCATCGGAATTTTGCAGGGCCTGGGTCCTGTCAGGATTGCCTGTGCGCCGGGCGACATCAGACGTGTCAGCGCTGGGTCGTGGCTGTGCAATCCGCCGGTGAAGGCTCCGTAAGCGGGGAGGATCAGACGGGTGTCGTCAAACAGGAAACAGGGGCGTATCAGGGCGCGACCCCGCAGCGAGAGCGTGGCTTTGGGGTGGTAGTGTCCGGTGACTTCGCCGGGGGACGATTCCGGCTCTGCGATATGGCGAAAGGTCAGAGGGCCGATGGTGAGGCTGCGCCGATGTGTGCCGCCGAGCTGAACGGGACCGGGATCATGGTTGCCTTCGATCCAGACCCAATCGAGGCCTGCTTGCAGGGTGGTCAGCGTGAGCAGGTCGGCTTCGGGCAGGGCCGTTTGCAGGGTCGGCGCATCGAAGCTGTCGCCAAGGCAGATCACGCGGCGGGCCTTGGTCGCGTCGAGATCGCTGGACAGACGGGTAAGCGTTTCGGTGGTCTCATAGGGGGGCAATTGCGCACCCCCAAAGCGCGCAGCGCGGGCGGATTTGCCCAGATGCAGGTCGGAGACGACCAGCAGTTTCTGCGCAGGCCAGAAAAGCGCGCCCGAGGGCAGGGCGTGCAGGATTTCTGAGCGGAATGAAAACTCAAGCGTGTTCATGATTTGTTCATCGCCTGATGGCAAGCTGTTGGCAAGTGCCAAATACCCTTGTCACAGCATGGCGGGCACAACCTGATCGGGCGGGCGGTGGCCGTCGGCGAATGTCTTGACGTTGATGATGACCTTCTCGCCCATCTCGAGGCGGCCTTCCTGCGTGGCCGATCCCATGTGGGGCAGCATGACGACATTCGGCATGTTGCGCAGTTCGGGATTGCCGCGATGGCCGTGTTCATAGACGTCAAGGCCCGCGCCAGCTAGTTCGCCTGCCTTGAGCATGCGGGTCAGCGCGTTTTCGTCGATCACCTCTCCGCGCGAGGTGTTCACGATCACCGCGCTGGGTTTGAGAAGTTTCAACCGGCGGGCGTTGAGCAGGTGGAAGGTCGACGGTGTGTGCGGACAGTTGACGGACAGGATGTCCATGCGCGCGACCATCTGGTCGAGGCTTTCCCAATAGGTCGCTTCCAGTGCGTCTTCGATCTCGGGGCGCAGGCGGCGCCGGTTGTGGTAGTGGATCTGCATGCCGAACGCCTTGGCGCGGCGGGCGACGGCCTGACCGATGCGGCCCATGCCAAGAATGCCCAGACGACGGCCGCCCAGACGCCCGCCGAGGAACGCGGTGGGGGCCCAGCCTTCCCAGTCGCCGGTCTGCATGACGCTCAGACCTTCGGGGATCCGACGGGTCACGCTCAGCATCAGGGCCATGACCATATCGGCGGTGTCTTCGGTCACGACGCCGGGTGTGTTCGACACAAGGATGCCGCGGCTGCGTGCGGTGTCCACGTCGATATGGTCGACCCCGGCGCCGAAATTCGCAATCAGGCGCAAACGCTCTCCGGCCTGTCCGATCAGACCGGCATCTATGCGGTCCGTGACCGTCGGAACGAGAACGTCAGCCTCTTTGACCGCGTCGATCAGCTCGGCTTGGGTCATCGGATCATCACTGTCCCGTAGGCGGACGTCGAATAGTTCTTTCAGGCGCGTCTCGACCGCGTCCGGCAAACGTCGCGTGACGACAACACTCAGACGTTTTGATGACATGCTTTCGCTCCCACTACTTTCCCGGCGTGTCAGGTTTTGGCACAGTGTCGCAAAGCTGCGGCGGGTACAAGAACCTGCCGGAAAAAACAAAAAACCAAGCAAATTGAGGCGTATCAGATGGGCTGGCTATCGTTCCGGGCGTTGAGGGGCAAATCAGTGATCGTGGCATCCATTCTTGCCGTTCTGGGGTCGGTTCCGGCCATGTCCGCCGAGCGCGGATCGGTCACGAACCTACCCTTGCCCCGGTTTGTCTCCATGAAGGCAAGCGAAGGAAATGTACGGCGTGGCCCATCGCTGTCGCACCGCATCGACTGGGTGTACAAACGCCGCAATATGCCGCTGCAGATCACCGCAGAGCACGGGCATTGGCGGCGGGTCCAGGACCGCGATGGCGCGGGGGGCTGGGTGCATTACTCGCTTCTGTCGGGTGTGCGGACGGCCATTGTCGAAGTGGACCTGCTGAACCTGCATGCGCGCCCGGATCCAAGCACGCCGGTCAACGCCCAACTGTCGCTTGGCGTTGTGGCGGAGTTGCGGCAATGCCAGACCGATTGGTGCGAACTGTCGGCCGGTGGGTATCGCGGTTGGGCGCGCAAAGGCGCTTACTGGGGAGTGCAGGCCGGCGAGGTGTTCGAATAGAGGAAGCCGCCTTCGCCGAACCGGTCAGGCGGCAGCCCTGTGGATCAGGATCGCGGCTTCCGAGGATGTCAGGTTGCGCCGCGCATGCGCGCCGTAGCCTTGTGGGTTGAACTCGACATCCGGCAGCATGGTGCGCAGTCGGGAACGATCCCCCGGATCCAGAGTCGACAGCGCGGCATTGGCCGGATGGAAGCTTTCGGACTCGACGCCGTTTGCAAACAGGATTTCGTGCTGCGGCAACAGCATGTGCACATAGGTGATCTCGCGCACGGTCAGGTCGACAGACACCCTTTCATGGTCGACCAGGTCCCGGGCTGCGACCAGAACCTCGGGCGTGTTGAACAGATCCATGGCCACACGGCCCTTGATCAGCATCCGGTGTTCCGGAGAAACAAGAAGGTCTTCGTCCGGCTCGTCGAGGCCGAACAACCCGGCGCGGATCCGGATCGGACGTAGTTTGGGCATGGCAAAGAGGCGTGCGCCGCTCATCCGCCGTTGGCCCATCCACTGGATCTGCTGAGACCCATTATCCTTGGTCTGCACGTAGTCGCCTTCGCGAAGTTCCTCGATCAGCTTGATCCCATCCGGTGTCAGGATCCGTGTGCCGGGGGTAAAACAGATTACGGCGCCCTGATGCTCGGCTTCGCTCTGCGTAGCGACCGTGCTCAGAGCCGCGTGTACGACCCACAGATCGCGGTTTCGTGGCGGAAGGGCGTTGAAGAACATCAAAAGCGGCGGCTTGCGGGTGCCGGACTCGATCAGGGTGGCCGTGTAGGTGCTTTGCCCGTCGGTAAGGACAAAGCACTTGTCCGCGACGGGAGTGTCGATCGAAATCGCGTCTAGGTTTGTTGTCTCCTGGATGGCCGCACCGACCAGACGTCGTACCATACGCGCCGCCCGTTTCCGGCGGTCTGC
Organism: Alphaproteobacteria bacterium; assembly: GCA_030428355.1. Classification (GTDB taxonomy): domain Bacteria; phylum Pseudomonadota; class Alphaproteobacteria; order Rhodobacterales; family Rhodobacteraceae; genus Marivita. The sequence continues at coordinate 20,822 of JAUIBL010000003.1, forward strand.
CTCACCCTCTGCATCGTCCAGCCGCAGCAGATTGTTCGGGCCGTCCACGCGGACGGCTTCGCCTTCCCAACCCCATGTTACACCGACCTTCAGGAAATCGACCGGGGCCGACCGAAGCGTGTCTATAGTTGTCTGCGACCAGGAGATGACGAACGTGCCATTATAAGCCGTTCCCATGATCCTGAATGCCTGCTCACTTTAGTTTTTTATCGTTATCTAAAGAGTATCGAGCGTTGAAATCGTTTGCAGGCATTATTTCGCCACACCCCGCAGGTGCGGCAAAATTTGTTTGTCACCGTGATTCTTGGGCAACGGATGATGCTGCGTCAGGCTTATTCCGCCGGATTGAATCCGACGATCAGTTGTCTCAGTCCAAGGGACGCGCCTGCGAATATTGCGAGGAATGTCACCGGTGCGCTGAAGGCGAGCATCGAAAAGGCGCTGATGCCTTGCCCAACGGTACAACCAAGTGCAATGACCGCTCCAGCCCCCATCAGACCCGCCCCGAAGATCTGCCGACGCAGCTCACGGGGGTCTTCGCAGGCTTCCCACCGGAAATGCCCCTTGATCAGCGATCCGATGAATGCTCCGAACCAGACACCCGCAACCGAACCCACGGCAAAGCTGACCGGCTGCGCCGATCCGATCATCCACCACAGGATGCTTTCGCCCAAAGGTGCGGCAAAGCTGTGCGACACGACAGGCAGGGCTTCGAAACCGGTATTGGCCACCCACGACGTGCCGGCCCAACCGCTGATGATGGCGATACCGACCAGAACCGCCCAGAGCGCGGCTTTGGGGTTGTCGAGGAACGCGCGTGAACTTGCAGAGATCGCTGTCACTGCAAACCCGATGGCAAGCCCGATGGCCGTGGAAGACAGCCCTGTCCAATGTGCCGTGGCATGGGCGATCCCCGGAGGCACGTCGCCGGGAAGAACCGGGCTCTGGGGGAACAGCATGTCGCGCAAAGGAGCGAGCGGACCGCTCAGCACCACATATGTCGACACGCCCATGACGAGAACGATCACAAAGCTGCGCAGATCACCGCCGCCCAATCGGGCCACGGCGCCGAAACCGCAGTTTCCGGCAAGAGCCATACCGTAGCCAAACATCAGACCACCGACAACCGAGGCCCAGGGCAGCCAGTTGATGGACAGGTAATAGGTTGATCCGGCATCTACAATTCCGGTGCCGATCAGAGTGAAACTGCTGATGATCGCAACGCCGATGGCGATACCCCACATGCGAATGCGGGTATCCGATCCGCCATAAAGCAGGTCTTCGATCGCGCCGAGGGTGCAGAAGCGGCCAAGTCGGGCAGCAAGTCCCAGAAGGACGCCTCCGAACAATCCGACGACGGCCACAAGAATGTGCTCCGGAACAGTCTCCAGCATGTGCTGTCCTCCCAAGACAGGCTCCCGACGCAAGTATGATGTCACCAGGGTGTTAGAGCAAGACCAAGTGTGAGAGGCGCGGTCAGTCGTCTTTGCAGAAAAGATCGTAGACGCATTCCAGCATCTTGCGCGGGCGGTCATCAGCGAGGCGGTAATAGATCGTCTTGCCATCGCGCCGCGGAATGACCAGACCTTCCAGCCGCAACCTTGACAGTTGCTGAGAGACTGCCGCCTGTCTTGCTGCAAGAAGTTCTTCGAGTTCCGTCACCGATTTCTCGCCGGTCACAAGGTGACACAGGATCATCAAGCGACCTTCGTGGCTGATCGCCTTGAGGAAATTCGAGGCGGTTGTGGCCTTGTCGACGATGCGGTCGAGTTCCTCGTCGGTCAGATCCGGACTGAGCTGGGGAAGTGCCATGCCGTGCCTCTAGTTCCTGACCGTGTCGGTCCCGCTGGATGATGCGAAGTCTGTGTTGTCTTCCAGCAGCTTTGTCAGAAGCGGCCAAAAAAAGTCTTCGCCGGTATACCCTTCGATCCGTGCCTGTTCTTGACCGTTGTTTATCAGAACAAAGGTCGGTGTGAAAAGCACCCGACGCGCATATGTGATGCCTTCCGGTGGACCCTTGCGCAGATCTGCCTGAATAAGGGGCGCAAATCGGCCCTCTTCGGTTTTGGGATAGGCCGGCCCGATTTCGGCATGCCACCGCTCACAATAAACGCAACCGGCTTGTTCGACGATGACAAGATAAGGCTCTGCTTGGGCCGTCGCCGTCCAGGCTGGTCCGAGCAGGGTTGCTGCAGCAAGTGCGAGGGCGTTCAGGGCGTTCATCATTCACCAATTGACGGCGTCTCAACAAAACACTTAATTTGAATATGTGAATAATTCAAGGAATCTCCGTCCATGTTCGACATTTCTTTCGCGGGCGCAGCTCTTGCGGGGATTCTGAGCTTTTTTACGCCCTGCATCCTGCCCATGGTGCCCTTCTACCTGTGCTATATGGCCGGGATTTCGATGAACGAACTCAAGGGCGAAGACGATGTGCCGCGCGGGGTTCAGTGGAACCTTGTCCTTTCGGCCTGCCTGTTTGCACTCGGAGTGACCACGATTTTCGTGCTTCTGGGTATGGGAGCCACGGCGGTGGGGCAGGCCTTTGCCGATTACCGCGAACCTTTGCGTTATGTAGCCGCGGCGGTACTGATGGCGTTCGGCCTGCATTTTCTCGGCGTTGTCCGCATCCCTATCCTGTATCGCGAGGCCCGCGTCGAAGCCAAGACAGAGCCGACGACACTGATCGGGGCCTATGTCATGGGTCTGGCGTTCGGGTTTGGGTGGACCCCCTGTGTCGGTCCCGCCCTTGCGTCGATCCTGATGATCGCGGGGGGCATGGGCGACATCTACCAAGGCGGACTGCTTCTGTTCGTCTATGGCATCGGCATGACTGCGCCCTTCGTGATTGCAGCGTTGTTCTCGGGTCCGTTCCTGCGCTGGACGGCCCGCAACCGCAGCTTTCTGGGCTATGCCGAAAAGGTCATGGGTGGCATGCTCATCCTCTTCGCGGTGCTGATCGCCACCGATACGGTGAATTTGATTGCGGATGCCATGTTGCGGTGGTTTCCGAACTGGTCATCTCTGGGATGACCGCCAACTGAGGAGGAGGAAAGACCATGAAACACTTTCTGGGCGGGGCACTGGCGCTTCTGATGGCGCTCCCGGTTGCTGCGGCCGAGCTTGGGGATGACGGCTTGCACAAGCAACCGTGGATGCGGGACACGTTCAAGGACCTGCGTGAAGACCTTCAGGAAGCCAATGCCGAAGGCAAGCGGCTTGTCCTGTTTTTCGAACAGCGCGGGTGCATCTACTGCACCAAAATGCATGAAGAGGTGTTCTCGGATGCGACTGTCGGTGATTTCATCGCCGAGAACTATTTCGTGGTGCAGTTGAACCTGCACGGTGACATCGAAGTGACCGACTTCGATGGCGAGACTCTGTCCGAAAAAGACATGGCGCGGAAATGGCGCGTGCTCTTCACACCGAACATCGTTTTCCTGCCGGAAGAGGTTCCCGACGGTCAGGATGCGCTGCAAGCGTCGGTTGCGGTGATGCCGGGCGCTTTTGGCAAGGGGACAACCCTGGACATGTTCACATGGGTTGCAGAGAAGCGCTACCTGCCTGAATTCGAAGAGGATTTTCAGCGGTATCATGCGCGTAGAATTCAGGAAAGAAGCAACGGAAGCACGGACTGAACCTGCGACATTCATACTCAATTATTCACTTCTGTGAATTTGTTGTTGCGTGAATCAACATCTGTGGCCTACGGTATACAAAGCCATATGTCAGCTCGGTCAACGTATCGGGCGGTAAGGGAGGGACAATGAAGCTAACAGGTATTTCTGCGGCTGTCGTGATGTGCGCGACGGTTGCCATCGCCAACCCCATCACACCGGGTGAGGTGCAATACGACGATTACGGCGCAATCCAGGCATCGCTCACCGGCGTCGAAGGTGACGCTGCGAACGGTGCAAAGATCATGACCAATCGCGGCAAAGGCAATTGCGTTGCCTGCCATGCCGTGACCGCGCTGAGCGATGCGCTGTTCCACGGTGAAGTGGGCCCGAGCCTTGATGGCATTGCGGATTACCGCAGCGCTGAAGAGCTGCGCGGCATCGTGGCGAATGCCAAGATGACATTCGAAGGCAGCGTGATGCCCGCCTTCTACAAGACCAGCGGATTCATCCGCCCCGGTGACGGTTACACCGGCAAGGGTGCAAAAGAAGAAGACCTGACGCCCATTCTGACGGCGCAGGAAATCGAAGATGTGGTGGCGTTCCTGCTGACGCTGAAGGGCAGCTGACCGGCTGCAACCTGAATAGGAGAAAAGACATGGATTTCACGAGACGCGAAACCCTGGCATTGGGTGGGGCAGCAGCGCTGACCTTCGTCCTGCCGTTCCGCGCCAACGCCGCGGTTGACGATGCAATCGCAGAATTCACCGGCGGTGCCGCTCTTGCCGATGCGGGTGTCGAACTGACCGCGCCCGAGATCGCCGAAAACGGCAACACGGTTCCGATCGCTGTGTCCGCTCCGGGCGCGACGGCGATCATGCTTCTGGCCGCAGGTAACCCGACACCCGGCGTTGCAACCTTCAACTTCGGCCCGCTTGCCGCATCGCAATCTGCCAGCACGCGGATGCGCCTTGCAGGCACGCAGGACGTGATCGCCATCGCCAAACTGGCGGACGGCAGCTTTGCCCGCAGCGCGAAGACCGTGAAGGTCACCATCGGCGGCTGCGGCGGCTGACGGTCAACATTCAGATTTCAGGAGAGAAAACATGGCATCCGGTGTAAAACCCCGCGTCAAGGTTCCCAAGTCCGCCTCGGCAGGCGAAGCCATCGTCATCAAGACGCTGATCAGCCACCCGATGGAATCCGGCCAGCGCAAGGACAGCAATGGCAACGCGATCCCGCGGTCGATCATCAATCGCTTCACCTGCGAATTCAACGGCCAGAGCGTCGTCGACGTCACGATGGAGCCGGCGATCTCGACCAACCCGTATTTCGAATTCGAGGCCACAGTGCCCGAAGCCGGTGACTTCGTGTTCACCTGGTACGATGATGACGGGTCCGTCTACAACGACACGCAATCGGTCGCGGTCTGAGCAAACGCTCCGCCCTGCTCCGGTCAACGGGGCAGGGCAGTTTTGGGAGGGAACAGAATGAAATACAAAACACTGACAGCGTTCGCCGCGCTGGTCATCTCGGCTCCGATCGTGTTTGCTGGTGGTGCGGATGACGACACGCTGTCCATTGATGGTGAGGTCATGGTCTCCAAGACCGCTGCGCCTGCGCATATGGCCGAGACAGGCATCGACACCATCATCTCGGGCTGGCATTTCCGCGAAGACGATACGCAAGCCATGCAGCTTGATACCTTCGACAACCCTGGCATGATTGCCGTGGACCAGGCGATGGATGCCTGGAAAACTGTGGAAGGCACCGCCGAAAAGTCCTGCGCATCCTGCCACGAGGGCCCGGAAAGCATGGCTGGTGTTCGTGCGGTCTATCCGAAGTGGAACGCCGAAGCCGGCGAGATGCGCACGCTTGCGATGCAGGTCAACACTTGCCGGACCGAACAGATGGGTGCCGAAGCCTACAAGTATGACGGTGCCCAGATGACCGCGATGGAAGCGCTTATCTCCGTCCAGTCGCGTGGTATGCCGGTGAACGTGGCTATCGATGGTCCCGCCGCCGAATACTACGAAAAAGGCAAGGAAATCTATTACACCCGCTACGGTCAGCTCGAACTGTCCTGTGCAAACTGCCATGAACAGAACTACGGCAACTTTATCCGTGCCGACCACCTGTCTCAGGGTCAGATCAATGGGTTCCCGACCTACCGCCTGAAGAATGCGGGTCTTGTGCAGACACACAACCGCTTCCGCGGCTGTATCCGCGACACCCGCGCCGAGACATTCGCCGTTGGGTCGCCGGAATTCATCGCGCTTGAAGTCTATGTCGCCTCGCGCGGCAATGGCCTCAGCGTCGAAGGCCCGTCGGTCCGTCAATAATCTCAAGGCCCGCGCTGGCAACGGCGCGGGCTTTTTCCCAATCATCTTATTCACACATGCGAATGTGTGACCGGAAATCCAAGAAGGCCCCCTCTCATGATTTCACGTCGCGATTTCCTTCAGGTGTCGATGGCTGCATCTGCACTTGTCGGTGCATCCGGTTTCGGAAACTGGTCTCGACTGGCGGCGCAACAGGCGCTGACGCAGGATCAACTCTTGCAGTTCGACACATTCGGCAATGTCTCTCTGATCCACGTCACCGACATTCACGCCCAGCTCAAGCCGATCTACTTCCGCGAGCCGTCGGTGAATATCGGGGTTGGTGACAACCGGGGTGCTGTTCCTCATGTCACCGGGGCTGATTTTCGCCGGCTTTACGGCATCGAAGATGGCAGCCCTTCCCATTACGCGCTCAGCTCTGGCGATTTCTCCTCCCTGGCCAAGGCTTATGGGCGCGTCGGCGGCTTGGATCGCGTGGCCACGGTGGTCAACGCGATCCGGGCCGATCGTCCGGATGCGCTGCTGCTGGATGGTGGTGACACGTGGCATGGCTCGTACACCTGCTACCACACCGAAGGGCAGGACATGGTCAATGTGATGAACCAGTTGCGCCCCGACGCGATGACCTTCCATTGGGAATTCACACTGGGCTCGGCCCGCGTTCAGGAACTTGTGGAGGGTCTGCCATTTGCCGCTCTGGGACAGAACATCTTTGACGCGGAATGGGACGAACCGGCCGAGCTGTTCCCGCCCTACCAGTTCTTCGAACGCGGTGGTGTCAAGATCGCGGTCATCGGTCAGGCCTTCCCCTACATGCCGATTGCAAACCCCGGCTGGATGTTCCCTGAATATTCGTTCGGCATCCGTGACGAGAACATGCAGGCCATGGTCGACGAAGTTCGCGCCCAGGGTGCCGAATGCGTCGTCTGCCTCAGCCATAACGGCTTTGACGTGGACAAGAGCATGGCCAGCAAGGTCACCGGGATCGACGTGATCCTGTCGGGCCACACACATGACGCGCTGCCCGAACCGGTGCTTGTGGGTGAGACCATCATTGTGGCGTCCGGCTCCAACGGCAAATTCGTCAGCCGCGTCGACCTCGACATCCAGAATGGCCGGATGATGGGCTTCCGTCACAAACTGATCCCGATCTTCTCGGATGTTATCGAGCCGGACAAGGACATGGCCGCTCTGATCGACGAACAGCGTGCGCCATTCACGGCACAGCTCGAAGAGGTGATCGGCCAGACCGACAGCCTGCTGTATCGTCGTGGCAACTTCAATGGCACATGGGACGACCTGATCTGCGACGCTCTGCTGAGCGAGCGCGAGGCCGACATTGCCATGTCTCCCGGGGTGCGTTGGGGGCCAAGCCTGATCCCCGGCGACAACATCACCCGCGAGGACATCTGGAACGTCACGTCCATGACCTATGGCAAGGCTTACCGGTCTGAAATGACCGGCGAGTTCATCAAGATCATCCTCGAAGACGTGGCCGACAACATCTTCAACCCTGATCCCTACTACCAGCAGGGCGGCGACATGGTGCGCATCGGGGGCATGGGCTACCGTATCGACGTGCAGAAGCCGCAGGGCGAACGCATCACCGACATGACTCTGCTCAAGACCGGTGAAGCCATTGATCCCGCGAAGAATTATGTCGTCGCGGGCTGGGCGTCGGTCAACGAAGGCACGGAAGGTCCGCAAATCTGGGACGTGGTCGAAGCGCATATCAAGAAGCTTGGCACCGTCACCGTTCAACCCAACAACAGCGTCACCGTCGTGGGCGCGTAACTTCAACCGGAGTGTGAGAGATGTCTGACATGCACAATCCCTCCCGTCGCGCGTTTCTGCGGGGCACTGCTGCGGCTGCAGCGGGGCTGACCGCTGCGGGCGCTGCGCGGGCAAATGGCCCTGATCCGCTGATCACGGAAGTTCAGGAATGGGCGACGGCCTTTGGTGATGGCGTCGATGCCACGCCGTATGGTCTGCCGATCCAGTACGAAAGCGATGTGGTCCGCCGCAATGTGGAATGGCTGACCGCCGACACCACCAGTTCGATCAACTTCACCCCAATCCACGCGCTGGATGGCACGATCACGCCGCAGGGCTGTGCGTTTGAACGCCACCATTCGGGCGCGATCGAACTGCGCAAGGAAGACTATCGACTGATGATCAACGGTCTGGTCGATACACCTCTGGTGTTCTCCTATGCCGATCTGGAACGCTTCCCGCGCGAGAACCACGTCTATTTCTGCGAATGTGCCGCGAACACCGGCATGGAATGGGCGGGCGCGCAGCTTAACGGCGCGCAGTTCACCCACGGTATGATCCACAACATGGAATATACCGGCGTGTCCCTGCGCACGCTGCTGAACGAAGCGGGCCTTGGCGCTGCCGGTGATCTGGCCGACAAATGGGTCTATGTCGAAGGCGCGGATGCGTCCTCGAACGGGCGCTCGATCCCGATGGACAAGGCGCTCGACGACGTGCTGGTCGCGTTCAAGGCCAACGGCGAAGCGCTGCGCAAGGAACATGGCTATCCGGTGCGTCTTGTCGTTCCCGGCTGGGAAGGCAACATGTGGGTCAAGTGGCTTCGCCGCATCGAAGTCATGTCCAACGCGGTCGAAAGCCGCGAGGAAACGTCGAAATACACCGACACGCTGGCCGATGGCACCAGCCGCAAGTGGACTTGGGTGATGGATGCGAAATCCGTGATCACGTCGCCCAGCCCGCAAGCGCCGATCACCCATGGCGCAGGCCCGCTGGTCATCACCGGTCTGGCATGGTCCGGCCACGGCGCGATCACACGCGTGGACGTGTCCAAGGATGGCGGCAAAACATGGGAGACCGCGCGTCTTGCCAAGCCGGGCGAGAAGATGGCGCTGACCCGCTTCTACCTCGACACCGAATGGAGCGGCGAGGACATGCTGCTGCAATCCCGCGCCATCGACGAGACCGGGTACGTTCAGCCGACCAAAGCGCAACTGCGCGATGTGCGCGGCGAAAACTCGATCTACCACAACAACTGTATCCAGACCTGGCATGTGATGCCCAACGGGGAGGCCGAAAATGTCGAAGTCTCTTAATCTTTTCGGCGGAACCGCACTTGGCACGCTGGCCGTCCTGACGATGGCCGTCAATTTTGCCGACCGCAATATCGCGGATTTCCCCGAGAATCCGCCGGTGATGACCGCGATTGCCCCGCCGGTGGTGTCCAGCGGGCTGGTCGGTGCCGCCAATGCGTCGACAGGCGCAGGTGAAGGCAAATTCGGTCTGGGCCGCCCGGCCCTTGCCGAAGAAATCGCCGCTTGGGATGTGGATGTCAGCCCGGATGGCACCGGTCTTCCGGTCGGATCAGGCTCTGTCGAAGACGGGGAAATGGTCTTTTCCGAAAATTGCGCGGTCTGCCATGGCGAATTCGCCGAAGGTGTCGACAACTGGCCGGAACTGGCCGGTGGCGAAGGCACACTGGCGGATGACGACCCGGTCAAGACCGTGGGCAGCTATTGGCCCTACCTCTCGACCGCGTGGGATTACGTCCACCGCTCGATGCCCTATGGCAGTGCGCAGACGCTGAGCGATGACGACGTTTACGCCATCGTCGCCTATATCCTCTATTCGAACTTCCTTGTGGACGATGATTTCGTTCTGTCGAACGAAAACTTCCTCGAGGTCGAAATGCCGAACGCAAACGGCTTCATCATCGACGACCGTGCCGAAACGGAATATCCGATCTGGCGCACCGAGCCGTGCATGGAAAACTGCAAGGACAGTGTCGAGATCACCATGCGGGCAACCGTGCTGGATGTGACGCCCGAGGAAGAGGCTGCGGCAACTCCGGCGGCAGAACCTGCCGTCGTGCAAACCGCTGCGGTGTCCGAACCGGTTGCGGAAGCGGCCGCAGCAGTCACCGAAACCGCCGCCGCGGTCGAGGCCCCGGCTGCCGATGCCGCCGATCCCGCGCTGATTGCAGCGGGTGAAAAGGTGTTCGGCAAGTGCAAGGCCTGCCATCAGGTTGGCGATGGCGCAAAGAACCGGACCGGCCCGCAACTTAACGGTATTGTCGGCGCAGAGATCGCATCCGTTGAGGGGTTCAAGTATTCGGGTGTTCTGTCCGACATGGGCGGCATCTGGACGGCCGAAACCCTGGCTGCCTTCTTGGCCGACCCGCGCGGCTTTGCAAAGGGCACCAAGATGAGCTTTGCCGGCCTGAAGAGCGAAGACGATATTGCGGCTGTGACAGCCTATCTCGCTTCGTTCCAATAAATCGCAAAAGCGCGGCAGGAAACCCCTGCCGCGCTTTCGGTTTTAAGATACACTTCAGACACAGCTTAGGTTCACGCTCTCAAACGAGGATTCATGGCACACATATCGGGAATGTTCTTGTCTGTCGTCGGAGGTGCCGCGCTTGTGCTTGGTACGGCATATGGCTGGACGGCGCGGGAGTACCGGTCTGCCGAACTCGATGTGCTGACAGAGCGACTGGTGCAGCTTGAAAGCAGCAATGCCGAATGGTCAAAACGGGCAGAGGCCACTGCCGAACTTGAAGCGAAGCTGACCGCGCTTGAGACCGAATTGGCGACAGCGGTGCAGGCGCTGGAAGAGGCACGACGCGCGCCCGTCGCTGCTGTTGCCGAACCCGAAGCCCAGCCTGAAACCATTGTCGCGGATGCAGGTGATCCGAGTTTCGGCGATCCCGCGCGCGGGGAAACGGTGTTCGGTCAATGCCGCTCTTGCCACCAGATCGGGCAGGGTGCCGAAGACCGTATCGGTCCGCATCTCAATGGCATCTTCGGTCGTCGTGCCGGGGCGCATGATGGCTTCCGATATTCCGATGACATGGCGATGATGGGGGCAGATGGCCTGACCTGGGAGATCGAGACCCTGGACGCCTATCTCGAGAACCCCAAGGCGCTGGTGTCTCGGACACGGATGAATTTCGCCGGTCTGAAAGACCAGCAGGATCGGGAAGACATCCTTGCCTATCTGCGTCAGTTCTCGGCAAGCCCGCAGAACATCCCCGAAGCCGCCCCGACCGCGCAGGCGCGCGAGGTCGAGCTTGCGCCCGAGGTTCTCGCGCTTGTGGGGGATACGGATTACGGCGAATACCTCGCCAGCGAATGCAAGACCTGCCACCAGCAGGACGGGTCGGACCAGGGCATTCCGTCGATCACGCAATGGCCGACAGAGGATTTTGTTGTCGCCATGCATGCCTACAAAAGACAGATCAGACCGCACCCGGTGATGCAGATGATGGCATCCCGGTTGTCGGACGAAGAGATCGCCGCGCTGGCGGCGTATTTTGCCCAGCTTCAGTAAGGCACGGGAGATGCCTGAAGGGCCGGGTCGTTTCGTTAACGGGAGGATGGAAATGAAACTGAACAGACGTGTCTTTGTGGGCACCGGGATCGCGGCGGCGTCAGCCTTGAGCGCGCCCATGGTGCAGGCGGCCTCGCACGGCAAACCCAAGGTGGTGGTGGTCGGCGGCGGTGCCGGGGGCGCAACTGCCGCCCGTTACATTGCCAAGGACAGCGCCGGCGAGATCGACGTCACGCTGATCGAGCCCACACGCAGCTACTACACCTGCTTCTTCTCGAACCTCTATCTGGGCGGGTTCTGGGAGCTTGAGAATCTGTCTCATTCCTACGGCAAACTGGCGTCGGACTATGGCATCAACGTGGTGCATGACTGGGCCACGGGCGTGGACCGCGATGCCAAGACCGTATCTTTGGCGGGTGGCGGAACGGTGCCTTATGACCGCCTGATCCTGAGCCCCGGTATCGACTTTGTCGAAGGCTCCGTGCCCGGCTGGGATCTCTCTGCACAGAACGCGATGCCACATGCCTACAAGGCCGGCAGCCAGACCGAGTTGCTCAAGGCGCAAATCATGGCGATGCCTGAAGGCGGCACCTATGTGATGGTTGCTCCCCCCAATCCGTACCGTTGCCCGCCCGGACCGTACGAGCGCATCTCGATGGTCGCGCATCAGCTCAAGATGAACAATCCAACGGCCAAGATCATCATCGCCGATCCGAAAGAGAAGTTCTCCAAGCAGGCGCTGTTCGAAGAGGGCTGGCAGAAGCATTACTCTGGCATGGTCGAACGCATCGGCCCCGATTTCGGCGGTGGCAACGTGACGGTCGACCCGGCAGCGATGACCGTCAATATTGACGGTGAAGTGGTCAAGGCGGACGTGGTCAACGTGATCCCCGCGCAGAAGGCCGGTCTGATCTGTGACGCTGCAGGGCTGACGGACGGAAACTGGGCCCCTGTCGATGGTGCCAGCATGGTGTCGCGTCTTGACGAAAACATCCACATTCTAGGCGATGCGACCAATCAGGGCGACATGCCGAAATCCGGCTATTCGGCCAACAGCCAGGCAAAGGTTGCAGCGATGGCGGTGCGCGGTGCCTTGACGGGCAGTCGTGTCTTCCCGGCGAAATACTCCAACACCTGCTGGTCGCTGATCGCGACCGATGACGGGGTCAAGGTCGGCGCAGCCTATGAGCCGAACGAGGAAAAGATCGCCAGCGTGTCGAGCTTTGTCAGCCAGACCGGCGAGGATGCCGCGATGCGCAAGGCGACCTATGAGGAAAGCATCGGCTGGTACGAGGGGATCACGGCCGACATGTTCGGGTGATCGGCGGACCACGACAGATTGGAAAGGCCGGGACCATGTCCCGGCCTTTTCGCTTGCGGCCTTCGTCGATTGGAGGGCCAGCCCTCCAAACCTCCCGGAGTTTATCGGGCAAGATGAAGATCATACAGGTTGCAAGCCCTTCATCACACCGATGAGTTCGGGGATCTTGGCTTTGAACTTGAAAAAACCTGCTGTGGCATGGGGCCATGCGCGGCGGTCGAAATCGCGCAAGGGTCGGATCACCGGCAGAGCGCGGATGCCGTGCACGACCGTTGCGGCAGGGCCGGTCGGGGCGTAGGGCGTGACGATCTGTTCGGCACCGGTCGCGCGGGCCCAGTCGTCGATCTCTTGTGCGGTGGTCAGGCCGGTGGTCAGTGGTCCGAGAGAGGATGACCAGCGCGTTGTGCAATCGGTCATGAGCGCCGTCTTGAACGCTTTGACATGGGTGCCGATCTGCAGCGGGCTGATCCGGCCTGTCGCGTCAAGCGTTGCGGTGGCCAGCGGTTTCAGACCTTGGTCGAACAGCCAGCCAGGGCTGAGGTCGTCTTCGTGAAGCAGCAAAACCGATGGCTTGGTCAGGTCGATCCTGTCGCCCCGAGGTGCGTCCATGCGCGGCGGATGGGGTGGGCCATCAAGCGGTTCGGGGTTCGAAGCCAGTTGGTACAGCGGCGAAAACCGGCCTTCGGTGTATTTCGAAATGTTCGAGGCGCGGGCCACGTAGTTCTTGCCCTGGGTCTGCAGCCCTGCGACCCAGCGCCAACTCAGCGTGTTGGACGCCGGGTCTCCGTCAAGGAGGTGGCGCAGGAAGAAATCCGCGCCCAGTTCCCAGGGAAGGCGCAGGGTGAAGATCCAGATCGAGGCAAACCACATGCGGGCGTGATTGTGCAGGTAACCGGTGTCGACCAATTCGCGCGCCCAATGGTCGAAGCAGTCAATTCCGGTCTCGCCTCTGCATGCCGCCTCCCATTCGCTGCGCAGCCCGGATTGGGTCTGGACCTGATCCCAGGACCGCAGAAGGCCCTGTTGGTAGCCGCCCCAGACCGCAGGGCGCATCTCCAGCCAGCCTTTCCAATAGGTGCGCCAGAACACCTCCTGCACGAATTTTTCCGCGCTGCTCAGGGAATAGCTGCGCAGCACGGCTTCGAGCACGTCGGCCTCGGTCAGCACCCGGTGGCGGATATAGGGCGAGAGCGTCGACACGTTGTCGTGATGGCCCGGCCCGCGATCGTAATTGCGCTGTGCGGTGTAATCACGCGCTGCCTTGGGAACAAAGGCCGACAGTTTTTCCAGAGCGGCCGTGTGGGAGGGGGGAAAGAGCTGTGTCATGCCGCGCGAGGTAAACCTGCAGGGTGTGGGGTCAAGACCGGTCGTCGAACCGCTGCCCCTTGCAGCCCCCAGAACCCGACACTAGTCTTTGAGACAACTCGCAACCAAGCCTTCCGTCCGGCGGGCTTCTTATCCAGGCAGGCACAGATGAAAGATCCCTTTGATACCTACATGAACACGCTTGTTCCCATGGTGGTCGAACAGACCAGCCGTGGTGAACGCGCCTATGACATCTTTTCGCGTCTGCTCAAGGAACGGATCATCTTCCTGAGCGGTCCGGTGCATGATGGCATGTCGTCGCTGATCGTGGCACAGCTCTTGCATCTTGAGGCCGAGAACCCGTCCAAGGAAATCAGCATGTACATCAACAGCCCCGGTGGCGTGGTGACAAGCGGTCTGTCGATCTACGACACGATGCAGTACATCAAGCCCAAGGTCAGCACGCTTGTGATCGGGCAGGCGGCGTCGATGGGATCGCTGTTGCTGACGGCAGGTGAAGCGGGGATGCGCTTTTCGCTGCCCAACAGCCGCGTCATGGTGCACCAGCCCTCGGGCGGGTATCAGGGACAGGCGACGGACATCATGATCCACGCGCAGGAAACCCAGAAGCTGAAGAACCGGTTGAACGAAATCTACGTGAAACACACCGGCCAGACGCTCAAGAAGGTGGAAGCGGCGCTGGAGCGGGACAACTTCATGTCCCCTGAAGAAGCAAAGGAATGGGGCCTGATCGACGAGATCGTCGAAAGCCGCGTCAAGGTGGCTGACGACCAGTAGTCGTGCCAATAATCGTGATTGGGTCACGGCGTCCCGAATGTATTTTTGACGTTGTGGCCCAAGTATTGCTGGCCTAAGGTTCTGAGAAGAAAACATGACACACGCATAGGGATAGTGGTTTGCAAGCTCAAAATCACAGCGTGAGTCAGGAAAGGTAAAGACATGGCGACGAATTCTGGCGGCGACAGCAAGAATACATTGTACTGCAGCTTTTGCGGCAAGAGCCAACACGAAGTCCGAAAGCTGATCGCCGGGCCGACCGTCTTTATTTGCGACGAATGTGTGGAACTCTGCATGGACATCATCCGTGAAGAGACCAAGGGCGGTGGCCTGAAGTCCACCGATGGCGTGCCGACACCGCGCGAGATCTGCGATGTTCTGGACGATTACGTGATCGGTCAGGCCGTGGCCAAGCGCGTGCTTTCGGTGGCGGTGCACAACCATTACAAACGCCTGAACCATTCGCAGAAATCGTCCGACATCGAACTGGCGAAATCCAACATCCTGCTGATCGGCCCGACCGGCTGCGGCAAGACATTGCTGGCGCAGACGCTGGCGCGCATTCTCGATGTGCCCTTCACCATGGCGGACGCGACCACGCTGACCGAAGCGGGCTATGTGGGAGAGGATGTGGAGAACATCATCCTCAAGCTGCTGCAATCGTCCGAATACAATGTGGAACGGGCGCAGCGCGGCATCGTCTATATCGACGAGGTCGACAAGATCACCCGCAAGTCCGAGAACCCGTCGATCACCCGCGACGTGTCGGGCGAAGGCGTGCAGCAGGCGCTGCTCAAGCTGATGGAAGGCACGGTCGCCTCGGTGCCACCGCAGGGTGGGCGCAAGCATCCGCAGCAGGAGTTCCTGCAGGTGGACACGACCAACATTCTCTTCATCTGCGGCGGGGCCTTTGCCGGTCTGGACAAGATCATCGCGCAGCGCGGGAAGGGGTCGGCCATGGGCTTTGGTGCCGATGTGCGCGACAATGACGAACGCGGTGTGGGCGAAATCTTCAAGGATCTCGAACCCGAGGATCTGCTGAAGTTCGGTCTGATCCCGGAATTCGTCGGGCGTCTGCCGGTCATTGCGACCCTCGAAGACCTTGATGAAGACGCGTTGATCATCATCCTCACCCAGCCCAAAAACGCGCTGGTCAAGCAGTATCAGCGTCTGTTCGAACTTGAGGACACGACGCTCAGCTTTACCGACGATGCCCTCAGCGCAATTGCCAAGCGGGCGATCCAGCGCAAGACAGGGGCCCGTGGTCTGCGGTCGATCCTCGAAGACATCCTGCTCGACACGATGTTCGAGCTGCCGGGTATGGATGACGTGATCGAGGTTGTGGTCAATGAAGAGGCGGTCACCTCGGACGCCAAGCCGTTGATGATCTACGCGGATCAGAAGAAAGAGTCCGTCGAGGCCGGCTGAGCCTGACCTCGCGAGCAACGTGAAAAGGTGGGCATTTTGCCCGCCTTTCTTTTTGGGAAAAGAAGAATGACAATCACACGTATTCACTCTGGCAGCCCGTTCGAAACCAAAATCGGGTATTGCCGCGCTGTTGTGGCCGGGGGCTTTGTTCATGTCGCGGGCACGGTCGGGCAGGGCGACACCGTGGCCGAACAGTGCCAAAGCGCGCTTGACGTGATTGCGGGGGCCTTGGAGAAGGCGGGCGCGTCCATGGCGGATGCGGTTCGCGTGACCTACTACCTGCCGGATCGTCACGAGTTCGAAGCCTGCTACGACATCCTTGCCCGCACCTTTGGCGACAACCCGCCCGCGGCCACGATGATTGAATGCGGTTTGATCGACCCGAAATACCGGATCGAGATCGAACTGACCGCGCTGGCCCCGGCTGCGTCATAGCTGCGCTGGACCTTGGGCCTGAAAGCGCCCTATAACAGCGCCGAACCAACCCCGAGGAGTCGTCCATGGGCATTCTGAACACCCTTCTTCGTGCCGTCACCTGGTGGAACGGGCAAACGCTTGGTACGCAGATCTACACCTGGCGCAAAGGCGAAAAGGTGGGTGAAGACACGCAGGGCAACATCTTCTACCAATCGCGCGACGGCAAGAAGCGCTGGGTCATCTACAACGGCGAGGCCGAGGCAAGCCGCGTTGATCCCGATTGGCACGGATGGCTGCACCACACCTTCAAGGAACTGCCGACAGAACGTCCGCTGCCCAAGAAGGCTTGGGTCAAGCCGCATCAGGAAAACCTGACGGGCACCGCGCTGGCCTATGCGCCCGCGGGGTCAATCCGTCGCCCCGATCCGAAACCGCGTCAGGATTACGAGGCGTGGAGCCCGGAATAACCCGGCTCCGCACCGACCAAAGGCAGGTTCCCATGTCGCGTGTGATGCCCCTTGTCCTTTGTCTACTGTGCGCCGGAGCCGCTTTGGCGCAGCTTGCGACGTCGAATGGCACAGGCGTGACTTTGCGCGCTCTCGACAAGCTGACCGGCCGGGTGGAGGACCTGCAAATCGCCAACAGCCAGTCCGCAACCTTCGGGCGGATCACGGTTCAGGCGAATGAATGCCGCTACCCGGAAGGCAACGCCGCAGGCGAGGCTTATGCTCTGCTCACCATCACCGAAGTTGGCAAGGATGCTCCGGTTTATACCGGCTGGATGATTGCGTCGTCTCCTGCGCTGAACCCGATGGACCACCAGCGCTACGACGTCTGGGTGTTGCGCTGCACCACGTCCTGACCTGACGCCGCCAGCGGGGCGCTGGTGATGTCCGCCTCGATCTGCAACGCCTGCGCCAGATGCGCCCTGTACTCGGCCCGCGTGATCTCGACAGCGCCAAGCGATGCAAGGTGATGGGTCAGGAATTGCGTGTCGAAGAGGACAAACCCGGTGCGCCGGAGCAGGTCCACCAACCACGCAAGCGCGATCTTGGACGCATCTCGTTGGCGGGAAAACATGCTTTCCCCGCAAAACGCCGCTCCGACGGTCACACCATAGACACCACCGATCAACCGCGCGCCGTCCCAGACCTCCAGCGAATGGGCATGTCCCAGATGGTGCAACTCTTCATAGAGCGCGCGGATTTCGTGGTTGATCCAGGTCTCGCTGCGATCGGCACAGGCGTCGATCACGTCGCCGAAGGCGGAGTTTAGGGTCACCTGATAGGTATTCCGGCGCAGGGTTTTCGCAAGGCTTCGTGAGATCCGGAACCCATCCAGCGGAAAAACCCCACGCTTGCGGGGATCGACCCAGAACACATCCGGGTCATCGCGGTGTTCGGCCATCGGGAACACACCGACACGATACGCCTGTAGCAGCAGCTCGGGCGTGACCGTCATGGCGCGTCGCCTCGCGCATGGGTGTGAAGCGGGCGCGTGACCGGCCTCAAGGCTTCGCGTAGGTGCGCTCCAGCCAATGCTCGAGCCAGTGGATATTGTAATCCCCGCTGCGCACGTCGGGGTCCTGCAGCAAATCGCGGAACAAGGGAACCGTGCTGTCCACACCATCGACGATCAGCTCACCCAAGGCCCGCGACATCCGTGCGAGCGCCTCGTCACGGTCGCGCCCATGTACGATCAGCTTGCCGATCAGGCTGTCGTAATACGGCGGGATCGCGTAGCCGTCGTAAAGCGCGCTGTCCATCCGAACGCCCAGCCCGCCAGGGACATGGTACTGTGTGATCCGGCCCGGGGACGGCGAGAAATTCGGCAGCTTTTCCGCATTGATGCGGGCTTCGATGGAATGCCCGTTGATCTTCAGATCGTCCTGTTCGAAGGACAGCGGCAGGCCCGAGGCCACACGGATCTGTTCGCGCACCAGATCGACGCCAAAGATCGCCTCGGTCACGGGATGTTCGACCTGCAGGCGGGTGTTCATTTCGATGAAATAGAACTCGCCGTTTTCATAGAGGAATTCGATGGTGCCCGCGCCGGCATAGTTGATCTTGGCCACGGCATCGGCACAGATCTTGCCGATCCGTGCGCGCTCTTCTTCGGTGATGCAGGGGCCGGGTGCCTCTTCCAGCACCTTCTGGTGGCGGCGTTGCAGCGAACAATCGCGCTCCCCCAGATGAACCGCTTTGCCTTTGCCGTCGCCGAACACCTGCACCTCGATATGGCGCGGGGTGGTCAGGTATTTCTCGATATAGACTTCGTCATTGCCGAAGGCCGCCTTGGCCTCGGACCGGGCGGTCTGGAACGCGCGCTCCATGTCGGCCGCGGTCTGTGCCACCTTCATGCCGCGCCCGCCACCACCGGCGGTTGCCTTCACGATGACCGGATAGCCGATCTCGTCGCCCACTTTCCTGGCTTCGGCCAAATCCGCGACGCCGCCATCCGAACCGGGCACACACGGCACGCCAAGCCCCTTGATCGTGTCCTTGGCGGTGATCTTGTCGCCCATGATGCGGATATGTTCGGCGGTCGGGCCGATGAATGTCAGGCCGTGGTCTTCGACGATCTGCACGAAGCGTGCGTTTTCCGACAGGAACCCATATCCGGGATGGATCGCCTGCGCGCCCGAGATTTCGCAGGCCGAGATGATCGCGGGAATGGACAGGTAGCTGTCGGTGGACGAGGGGGGGCCGATGCAGATCGCCTCGTCCGCCATGCGCACATGCATTGCGTCGGAATCGGCGGTGGAATGCACGGCCACGCTGGCCACGCCCATTTCACGGCAGGCGCGGATCACGCGAAGGGCGATCTCGCCGCGGTTGGCAATCAGGATCTTGTCAAACATGCCTGTGCCCCGTTCACTCGAGGATCACGAGCGGCGCGCCGTATTCGACGGGGGCGCCGTCTTCGACAAGGATACGTTTCACGACGCCGCTGCGCGGAGCGGGGATATGGTTCATTGTCTTCATCGCTTCGACGATGAGGAGCGTGTCACCTTCGTTGATCTGCTGTCCGACCGAGATGAAAGCGGGGGCCCCCGGTTCGGCCTGCATGTAGACCGTGCCCACCATCGGCGAGGTGACGGCACCCGGATGCGAGGCCGGGTCTTCCGGCGCGCTGGGCGCGGCAGGTGCGGGCGCTGCAGCAGGGGCGGCTGCGGGCGCTGCGGTAACAGTCGTTTGCACGGCGGGCGCAACCTGTGTGACGCGGCTGACGCGCACATTCAGGCTGTCGTCTTCGCCGTATTCGCGCTTGACCTGCAATTCGGTCAGGTCGTTTTCCCGCAGCAGCTTGGCCAGTGCTTCGATAAACGCCACGTCCGCTTCGTGATTGGTTTTGGTCATGCTGTCCCTCACCCGCTTCTTGCCCTTCGCGCGGCCCCTTCGGTGAATGGATCGGACGCGCACTTTCCCTACGGGCACCACCCGTACTGCATACCTTTCCTTGCACCGATTACCGTTCAGGAGCAAGGGGCAGCAGCGATCAAACTGGGTTCGCGGGCCATGCTGGCGATTCCTCAAGGCACGTTTTCAGCCGTCGGTTGGGGTTGCCTGTTCCGTTTCGAGATCGGTGGTTTGTTCGGAAATCAACGCCATGATCTGCATCTGCACGGCCGACGGCGGGGCGGCGGGGGCGATGCTCTTGTCGTTGCCGATAGCCCCGGGAGCCGGATTTGGCGCTGTCAGGGTGTTGGGAGTGGGAGAACTGGCACGGATCGCAGGATCGATCCGGTACATGGGCTTGAGACCCACGCTGGGCAGGGTTGGATGAAATACAGGCATGTCATGCTCCGTGGTTTCGGAGCCCCCACCTTCAGGGATGTAGCACAACAGGACCGGGAAAGCCTGCAGGAACTGGGAATAGGGTTAACGACGCGGAAAAGAAAAAGGCGGCCCGTGGACCGCCTTTTCTTCGGTATGTGCGAACAATCAGCCTTTATTCATCCGGTTTTCGATAAGATCATCGACGACGGAGGGGTCAGCGAGTGTTGAGGTGTCGCCCAATGCGCCGTAGTCGTTTTCGGCGATCTTGCGCAGGATGCGGCGCATGATCTTGCCCGAGCGGGTTTTCGGCAGGCCGGGGGCCCATTGGATGAGGTCGGGCGAGGCGATGGGGCCGATCTCGGTGCGGACCCAGGTGCGCAGTTCCTTGGTCAGCTCGTCGCTGGGCTCCACCCCGTTCATCAGGGTCACGTAGCAATAGATGCCCTGACCCTTGATCGCGTGCGGATAGCCCACCACCGCGGCCTCGGCCACCTTGGCATGGGCGACCAGCGCCGATTCCACCTCGGCCGTGCCCATCCGGTGGCCCGACACGTTGATCACATCGTCCACCCGGCCGGTGATCCAGTAATCCCCGTCGGCGTCGCGCTTGCAGCCATCGCCCGAGAAGTAATAGCCCTTGTAGTCCGAGAAATATGTCTTCTCGAACCGCTCGTGATCGCCCCAGACGGTGCGCATCTGCCCCGGCCAGCTGTCCTTGAGCGCCAGCACGCCCTCGGTCGGGCTGGCATGGATTTCCTCGCCCGATTGCGGGTCGAGCACCACCGGCACCACGCCGAAGAACGGCTTCATCGCCGCCCCCGGCTTGGTCGCATGCGCACCCGGCAGCGGGGTGAGCAGATGCCCGCCGGTTTCCGTCTGCCACCATGTGTCGACGATCGGGCAGCGGCCCTTGCCCACCACGTCGTTGTACCAGTTCCACGCCTCGGGGTTGATCGGTTCGCCCACCGTGCCCAGAAGCCTGAGCGAGGATAGATCGCATTTCGTTACGAATTCGTTACCCTGGCCCATCAAGGCGCGGATCGCGGTGGGTGCGGTGTAGAACTGGTTAACGGAATGTTTCTCGCAGACCTGCCAGAAGCGCGAGGCGTCCGGGTAGGTCGGCACGCCCTCGAACATCAGCGTCGTCGCGCCGTTCGCCAAAGGCCCGTAAACAATGTAGGAATGCCCGGTCACCCAGCCCACATCGGCGGTACACCAGTAAACGTCGCCTTCATGATAATCGAAGGTAATCTCATGCGTCAGGCTGGCGTAAACCAAATATCCACCAGTTGAGTGCACAACCCCCTTGGGCTGCCCGGTCGAGCCCGAGGTATACAGGATGAAAAGGGGGTCTTCGGCATTCATTTCGGCAGGCTGGCTGACGTCGGACGCCTCCAGCGCCATTTCATTGTAGTCGTAGTCGCGGCCGTCGATCCATGTGGTCTGGCCACCGGTGCGCTTGACGACAAGGCATTTGACCGTGTCCTTGCAGTGCAGCAGGGCCGCGTCGGCATTGGACTTGAGCGGGGTCTTGCGGCCCCCGCGTGGGGCCTCGTCGGCGGTGATGACGACCTTGGCGTCCGAGCCGTTCACCCGTGCCGCCAGCGCGTCGGGCGAGAAGCCGGCGAAGACGATGGAATGGATCGCGCCGATGCGGGCGCAGGCCAGCATGGCATAGGCGGCTTCGGGGATCATCGGCAGGTAGATCACCACGCGGTCGCCCTTGCGCACACCCATCGTCTCGAGGATGTTGGCCATCTTGCAGACCGAGCGGTGCAGGTCGCGGTAGGTGATGTGCTTGGCGGGCTCATTGGGATCATCCGGCTCGAAGATGATCGCGGTCTGATCGCCCCGCGTCGCCAGATGCCGGTCGACACAGTTCGCCGCCACGTTCAGCGTGCCGTCGGCAAACCAGTTGATCTTGACCTGACCCAGCGTGAAATCGACATCCTTGATCTGGCTCGGCGCCTTCATCCAGTCCAGACGCTGCGCCTGCTCCGCCCAGAACCCCTCGGGATCCGACACCGACCGCGCATACATCTCCTCATACCGCGCCGCGTCGATATGGGCGTTCTGGACCATCTCGGGGGATGGGGGATAGGTTGTGTCAGTCATGAGTGTCCTCCTCTTTGGTCAAACAAAACCGCCCTTGCCACGAAATGGCAAGGGCGGCAAAAGTCGCAGATCCTGGGTCTGAAACCTCAGATGGCGAGGTATTCCGCCCGCAATTGGCTGTTTTCCAGAACTTCGGCTGCCGACCCGTCGAAGACGATGGACCCCGTGTCAAGGATGATCGCCCGATCCGCCAGTTGCAGCGCGCGCACGGCGTTCTGTTCCACAAGGATGGTCGTCATGCCCTGTTCCTTGATCACGCGCAGGGTCTTTTCGATCTCGTCCACGATCACCGGCGCCAGCCCTTCATAGGGCTCGTCCAGCAGAAGCACCTTGATGTCACGCGCCAGCGCACGGGCGATGGACAGCATCTGCTGTTCGCCGCCCGACAGGGTCACACCTTCCTGATTGCGGCGTTCGCCGAGACGCGGGAAGAGGTCGTACAGGCGTTCGATGGACCAGCCGATGGGCGGTGCGATCTGCGCCAGTTGCAGGTTTTCCTCGACCGTGAGGCCGGGAATGATGCGGCGGTCTTCGGGCACAAGTCCAAGGCCAACCGAGGCCGCCTCATAAGAGGTCATCCTGTGCAGCGGCTGGTGATCCAGCCAGATTTCGCCGTGGTTCACCTGCGGGCTGTCCATGCGTGCGATCGAGCGCAGCGTGGTGGTCTTGCCCGCCCCGTTGCGGCCCAGAAGGGCGAGAATCTCGCCTTCATGGACGTTGAACGAGATGCCCTGCACGATGTAGCTTTCGCCATAATAGGAGTGCATATCCCACACCGACAGAAACGCGGGTGCGGTTTCTGCCATATTGGCGTTTTTCGAAAAGTCCGGTCTGACGTTCATTTGTCTGTCCTCGCAGTAGGCGGGGCGGCGGGGCAACCCCGCCAGAAAGGGTTAAGCGGCTTCGCCGAGATAGGCTTCCTTGACCTTCGGATGGCCCTTGATGTTCTCGGGCGTGTCCTCGACCAGGGGGGTGCCCTGCGCCAGAACAGTGATCCGTTCGGCCAGAGAGAACACCACATGCATGTCGTGTTCGATGATGGCGATGGTGATGTTGCGCTTTTCCTTGATCTCCTTGAGCAGGTCGATCGTGTTGTTGGTGTCGGCGCGCGCCATGCCTGCTGTCGGTTCATCCAGTAGCAAAAGCTTGGGGTTCTGAACAAGGCACATCGCCATCTCGAGGCGGCGCTTGTCGCCGCGCGACATGGAGGCGGAATGCATGTTCCGCTTGTCGAGCATGTTCACGTCATCAAGCATCTGCTCGGCATGATCGCGCAATTCGCCCTCGCTCATCACCGACCGGATGCCATGCAGGGCAAAGGACCCATCGCGCTTGGCGAAGCAGGGGATCAGCATGTTCTCCATCACGGTCAGATCGCCGAAGATCTCGGGTGTCTGGAACACACGGGAGATGCCCATCTGGTTGATCTCGAACGGGGTCCGGCCCAGCACGCTCTGGCCGTCGAACATCACCGATCCGGTGTCCGGGATCAGCTTGCCGACAAGGCAGTTGAGCAGGGTGGATTTGCCCGCACCGTTGGGGCCGATGATGGCGTGGCAGGTGTTTTCCGCCACGCTGAGGTTCACGTTGCCAAGCGCTTGCAGGCCACCGAACCGCTTGTTGACGTCTTTGACTTCCAGAAGTCCCATCTGTCGTATTCCTTATTCTGCAGGTTCGGTTTTGGCGGATTTGGGTTGCTCCGCCTTCTTGCGCCCCATGAGCCGCGCCAGACGCTGACCGCCTTCGACAAGGCCACCGGGCAGGAAGATCACGACCAGCATGAAGACGATGCCAAGCGTCAGGTGCCAACCCTTGCCGATGAACGGGTAGATCATTGTCACAACCAGGTCCTCGAGGCCGTCCGGCAGGAAGGCGAACCAGCCATGCAGGATGTCGGAGTTGATCTTGGAAATGATGTTTTCCATGTACTTGATCATGCCCGCACCCAGAACCGGACCGATCAGCGTGCCGACGCCGCCCAGAATGGTCATCAGAACCACCTCACCCGACGCTGTCCAGAACATGCGTTCCGCACCGGCCAGCGGGTCCATCGAGGCCATCAGGCCACCGGCCAGACCGGCATACATGCCCGAGATCACGAAGGCCGCAAGCGTGTAGGGGCGCGGGTTCAGACCCGTGTAGTTCAGGCGCTGCTGGTTCGACTTGACCGCCCGCAGCATCATGCCAAAGGGCGAGCGGAAGATGCGGATCGACAGGTAGAAGGCCACCAGCATGATGATCGCGCAGAAATAGTAGCCGAAGTTGAAGGTGAAGACCCAGCCACCCAGTGCGAGTTCCATGCTGTCCCGCATCTCGAGACCGAACAGTCCCGGCACCGGAATGTTACCGTCTGCGGTGGTGGCGCTGCCAAAGATGCGCGGATCG
This sequence comes from Alphaproteobacteria bacterium, assembly GCA_030428355.1. Taxonomy (GTDB): domain Bacteria; phylum Pseudomonadota; class Alphaproteobacteria; order Rhodobacterales; family Rhodobacteraceae; genus Marivita. The sequence continues at coordinate 45,651 of JAUIBL010000003.1, forward strand.
TCCAGCGCCAGTTGCAGGCCGGTTTCGCCACCGGTGATCGGTGTCAGAACCGAATAGGCGAGGGCAAAGGACATCTGCGCAAAGGCGAGCGTCAGGATCGAGAAGTAGATGCCCGACCGCCGCAGGCTGACATAGCCGATGATCAGCGCGAAGATGCCGGCGGTGATGACCGCAAGGATGATCGCCGGAAGCACGTTCATGCTGAGCAGCTTGAACATCCAGACGGCGGCGTAGGACCCCACGCCAAGGAAGGCGGCGTGACCGAAGCTGAGATAGCCGGTCAGGCCGAACAGGATGTTGAAGCCGATGGCGAAGATCCCGAAGATCACGAAACGCTGCATCAGGTCAGGATAGCCCGCGTTAAACTGTGCCATCGCCGAGCCTTCGGGGAAGGGGTTGAGCAGGAAGGGGGCGAAGGCCACCAGCACTGCCACGATCAGCAGGAGGGATGCGTCTTTTTTGTCCAGTCCGAACATGGATCAGTCCTCCATCACGCCCTTGCGACCCATCAGGCCACGCGGACGCGTCAACAGAATAATGATGGCGACAAGGTAGATGATCACCTGGTTGATGCCGGGGATGATGGCGATGACTTCGCGCATCGAGGCAAAGCTTTCGAGGATGCCCAGCAGGAACCCGGCCAGAACGGCACCGGGTAGAGAGCCCATGCCGCCGACCACCACGACCACAAAGCTCAGGACAAGAAAGTCCATGCCCATGTGATAGTTGGGCGAGTTGATCGGCGTATACATCACCCCGGCCAGACCTGCGACCGCAGCAGCCAGACCGAACATGATGGTGAAGCGTTTGTCGATGTTGATGCCCAGCAGACCCACCGTCTCGCGGTCTGCCATACCGGCGCGCACGACCATCCCGAAGGTGGTGAATTGCAGGAAGGCAAACACGGCCGCGATGATGACGGCGGCAAAGGCGAAATAGACCAGTCGCCAGTAAGGATAGATGATCTGGCCGGGTTCGAACCCGATCAGCGCGCCGAAATCGAACGACCCGACAAAGGCTGCAGGGGCGGGGGTCGGGATCGGGTTGGCACCGTAGTAGTATTTGATGATTTCCTGAAGCACGATTGCAAGGCCGAAGGTCACGAGGATCTGGTCGGCGTGCGGGCGCTTGTAGAAGTGCTTGATCAGGCCGCGCTCCATCACGACGCCGATCAGGATCATCACCGGGATCGCAAACAGGATCGACAGCGGCACCGCCCAGTCGATGATCGCGTCACCGGTTGCTTGACCGAACACGTCGTAGACATAGGGCACCTCGACCTTCAGCGGGTTGCCCAGGAAGTCGGTGCGCGTTTCGTCGATGACGGTGTGGCTGAGTGTCAGCAGCTTGCTGAGGGTCACGGCGCAGAAGGCCCCGATCATGAACAGCGCGCCATGCGCAAAGTTCACCACGCCCAGCGTGCCGAAGATGAGTGTCAGGCCCAGCGCGATCAGCGCATAGGCCGAGCCCTTGTCGAGCCCGTTGAGAATTTGCAGGATTATGGCGTCCATTGCCCCACCCTTTGCGGTCAGAAGTGTGGAAGTGCAGACAGCCCGCAACAGCAACGGGCTGGAGAAGGGATGAGGTGGGCCGGGTGGCCCACCTCAAAGAACAAGGGCTTACGCGCCGTTGTTGCAGGTGCCCAGTGCGCCACCGGCGAACTGCGGGTGATCCGGTGCATAGGTGACCTGATCGACCGGCGTGACTTCCACGATTTCGAGGAGGTCGAACTCGGAGGACGGGTTCTCTTTCCCGCGCACAACCAGAACGTCCTTGAAGCACTGGTGATCTTCCGCGCGGTAGAGGGTCGGACCGTTGCCGAGACCGTCGAACTGGTAGCCCTCGAGCGCTTCTGCCACGGCACAGGGTGCAAACGAGCCAGCCCGTTCCACGGCGTCTGCATAGAGCATCATCTGGCAGTACACGGTGTGCGCCGCCTGCGACGGCGGGAAGCCGTACTTGGTGCCGAAGGACTGGACGAACGCCTTGGAGCCGTCATCCTGCAGCGACCAATGCCAGTTTGTGGAGCCGAAGATGCCCTTCACGTTTGCGCCGGCACCCTTGGCCATCAGGCGCGAGTAGAGCGGAACGACGATTTCGAAGTTCTTGCCGTTGACGACGCGGTCACGCAGGCCGAACTGCACCGCGTTGGTCAGCGAGTTCACCATGTTGCCGCCGTAGTGGTTCAGAACCAGAACGTCTGCGTCGGACTGCAGAACCGGCGTGATGTAGGACGAGAAGTCGGTCTGTGTCAGCGGTGTCAGAACGGTGCCGACGGTTTCCCAGCCCATCGCCTCGGTCGAGGTGCGGACGGCTTCTTCGGTGGTGTAACCCCAGTTGTAGTCCGCTGTCAGGTGATAGGCCTTGCGGTCTGTGCCGTAGTTGGCGGCCAGCACCGGCGCGAGGGCTGCACCGGACATGTACGAGTTGAAGAAGTGGCGGAAGCCGTTGGCCCGCTTGTCCTTGCCCGTGGTGTCGTTCGAGTGGGTCAGACCCGCCATGAAGATGACGCCCGCTTCCTGGCAGAGTGCCTGCACGGCCACGGCCACGCCCGAGGACGAGCCGCCTGTGATCATGATGGCGCCGTCTTTTTCGATCATCGACTTGGCCGATGCGCGTGCGGCGTCGGATTTCGTCTGGGTGTCGCCGGTGACGTACTCGACCTTCTTGCCGAGGATGCCGTTGCCCTGAAGCGCCTTCGACGAGAAGGTGTTCATCATACCGCCATCGCCGCCACCGTTCAGGTGTTCGACGGCAAGCTCGTAGGCGCGAAGCTGGTCAGCGCCTTCGTCAGCGTAGGGGCCGGACTGGGGGACGTTGAACCCCAGGGTAACGGTCGAGCCTGTCGGTGCGTTCGTGAAGCCACTTTCCTGTGCGCGCAGATAGGTGGGCAGAACAAGACCCGCACCTGCAACAGCACCAGTCTTGAGCACGCCGCGACGTGTCAGGTTGCCTTTGGACATATAATCCTCCCAATGTCTCTAAGGGTTCGGCGGCGTTCCTCCATCCGCCAAGACCGCACATATGTGCAAATCGATTATCGGCTATGCGCGGAAAACATAGCAATAAGGTCTTTGCTCTAAACACTTTTTCTGTCAAGAAATGTACAATGCGGCGCAGAAATCTGTAAATTAATTTTTTCCGCGGCGCAGAAACGGTTTGATTCATCACGGGAATTCGACATGCCCCGCGACACTTTGACAGGCAGCCGCATCCGCGAGCGCCGCGTGATGGCGGGGCTCAAGCAGGCCGAACTTGCCAAACGGGCGGACATCTCGCCCTCCTACCTGAACCTGATCGAACACAACCGGCGCAGAATCGGCGGAAAGCTGCTGGTGGACATCGCTCATGCTCTGGGGGTCGAGCCGGCCTCTCTGACCGAAGGCGCCGAGACCGCGCTTCTGGCCACCCTGCGCGAGGCCGCCAGCGGGTCCGACATGGCGGAAGCCGAGTTTGTTCGGATCGAAGAATTCGCGGGCCGCTTTCCCGGTTGGGCCGCTCTTCTGGCCGACAGTCAGCGCAAGGTGGAAACGCTCCAGCGCAGTGTCGAGGCCTTGACCGATCGGCTGACCCACGATCCGCATCTGGCCGCCTCCCTGCACGAGATGCTGTCTACCGTAACGGCGATCCGGTCTGCCGCGTCGATCCTTGCCGAACCGGGCGACATCGAGCCGGAATGGCAACGGCGCTTCAACCGCAACATCTACGAAGACAGCGCCCGGCTTGCCGACACCAGCCGCAGTCTTGCGCAATACCTTGAAGAGGCGGATTCCGAAGCGTCGGAAACCAACGCCCCCCAGGACGAGCTTGACGCCGTGTTCCAGAAATACGGCTTTCATCTGCCCGCACTTGAAACGCCGTCTGCAAGCGTCGAGGCGGCGGTCGATGATCTGGGGCAGGGATTGTCACAGGCCGCACGGTGGCTTCTGGTGCGCGTGCTGAGGCGGTATCGGTCCGACGCCGAACGGATGCCCTTGGCCGACTGCGCCGATACCACCGCGCTCTCCGGCAGCGACCCGTTTGCCTTTGCGGCGCGGTTCGGCTGCGATCTGGCCAGCGCCATGCGCCGCCTTGCACATCTTCCCGATGATCTGTTGCCTGATCCGGTTGGGCTAGCGATCTGCGATGGCTCCGGGGTGACGACGTTTCGCAAGCCGCTTGCCGAATTCCCGCTGCCGCGTCTTGGGGCGGGATGTGCGCTCTGGCCGCTCTACCGGGCCTTGGCGCGTCCGATGATGGCGCATCTCGAGGTGATGGAACAGTCCGCCCGCGCCGCCGCGCGTCACCGGGGCATTGCCATCGCGCAGCCCACGGCCCCGGCCCGACCGGGGCAGGACGTGCTGTTCGAAAGCCATATGCTGATCGTTCCCGAACCCAAGCGCGAGACCTCAGAGGATATTCTCCAGGTCGGGCTGACCTGCCGGATCTGCCCGCATGCCGACTGCGCGGCGCGGCGTGAACCGTCGATCATGGTGGCCTCGGCCCCGCGGAGGCTTTGACACATTGCCAGCACTTCGTAATAGTTTATGCAAGCTGGCCCAAAATAACGGCAAAAGCCGAACAGCTACTTGCGGCACGGGGGAGGGCGCGCATGTCGAAACAGGTTCTGTTGATTGAAGACGAACCCAATATCATCGAAGCGATCAGCTTCATCCTGTCCCGGGACGGCTGGACGGTGAAAACCCATTCCAACGGCGCCGACGCCGTGGACATCGTGAAGCAACGAAAACCCGACGTGGTGATCCTTGACGTGATGCTGCCCGGCAAAAGCGGGTACGACATCCTGCGCGAACTGCGCAGCGATCCCGACATCAACGGTTTGCCTGTCCTGATGCTGACGGCGCGGGGCCAGACGAAAGACCGCGAAATTGCGGAACGGGCCGGCTGCGATGCCTTCATGACCAAGCCGTTCTCGAATGCGGACGTGCTTGAAACCGTGAGAGCGCTGGCGTCCAAATGAACCGGACGACGGACAGGCCCGGCGCGCCCACGGTCTTTCACGAACGGCGGACCTATCGGCGACGCAGGGTCATGGATGCGGCACGGGTCGCTCCGATCCTTGTGCTGATCCTTTGGATGATCCCGCTGATCTGGCCACAGACCGGCGACGGCACGGTGAGCAGCGCAACCGCCCTGATCTATATCTTTCTTGTATGGGCCGGTGCCATCCTGCTGACATGGGCCATATCGCACCTGTTGGCGGATGAGGTGGATGAACCGCCGGATTCCGAGTCATGAGCACGCTCAACCTGCTGGTCGCCGTCTGCACGGCCTATGTGCTGTTCCTGTTCCTTGTGGCTTTCGCGGCCGACAGGTTGGCCTTGCAGGGCAAGAAGGCATGGTTGCGCTCTCCTCTGATCTACACGCTGTCGCTGTCGATCTACTGCACCGCCTGGACCTTCTATGGCGCGGTCGGGTCGGCGGCGCGCAACGGGTTCGAATATCTGACCATCTATCTTGGTCCGACCATCGTCATGGTCAGTTGGTGGTGGCTTCTGCGCAAGCTGATCCGCATCGGACGCACGCAGAAAATCACCTCTATCGCGGACCTGATTTCGTCCCGCTATGGCAAATCAAGTCTGCTGGCCGCAGGTGTCACGATCCTCGCGGTGATCGGCACCACGCCCTACATCGCCTTGCAGTTGCAGTCGGTCACCCTGTCCTTTTCCGTCTTCGCCGCGCAGTCCGATGGTTTGGGGCCGGAAGATCAGGCGCGTGTGGCCTTGTGGCTGTCGCTTGGCCTCGCCGTGTTCACGGTGCTGTTCGGGACCCGAAACCTGGATGCCAAGGAACGGCATGACGGGGTCGTCATGGCCATCGCGGTCGAGGCGGTGGTCAAGCTGGTTGCGCTTCTGTCGGTCGGTATTTTCGTCGTCTGGGGAGTGTCCGGGGGGCTGTCCAATGCGCTCACGCAGATCGACGCATCCGAGTTCGGGCAGTGGCACACCGATCGCAGCCGCTGGGCCGGGCTGATCTTTCTTTCCGCCGCCGCCTTTCTGTGTCTGCCCCGCACGTTTCAGGTGCTCGTGGTCGAGAACGACGACGAAAGCCACCTTCGCACGGCAAGCTGGGCCTTTCCGCTGTATCTGTGCCTGATCAGCCTCTTTGTCGTGCCAATTGCCGTGGTCGGTCTGGATGTGATGCCCGAAGGGTCGAATCCCGACCTCTTCGTTCTGACGGTGCCATTGGCACTGGGCGAGGACGGGTTGGCGATGCTGTCTTTCCTTGGCGGCTTCAGTTCGGCCACGTCGATGGTGATCGTGGCAGCCATCGCGCTGTCGACCATGGTGTCAAACCATATCGTGATGCCGATCTGGCTGAGGTTAAACCCGAGCGGTGCAAGCGTGTCGGGCGACGTGCGCGCGGCGGTGCTCATGGCGCGGCGGATCTCCATCGTCGGGGTGGTGATGCTGGGCTACCTCTATTTCCGCATGTCGAGCGGTGGTGCGGCGCTCGCCTCGATTGGACTGGTGGCGTTCTGCGGGCTGGCGCAGGTCCTGCCCGCGATGCTGGGCGGGATGTTCTGGCGCGGAGCCACCCGGATGGGGGCCTTTGCCGGTCTGACCGCCGGTTTCGCCATCTGGCTTTACACGCTTTACCTTCCCAGCTTCGGGGTCGGCACCGTCCTGCCGATGTCGATCGTCGAAAACGGGCTTTTCGGTCTGACCTGGCTGAAACCCGATGCGCTGTTCGGGATCACGGGTCTGGACCAGCTCATGCATGCACTGCTCTGGAGCATGCTGTTCAATGTCGTGTCCTTTGTCACCGTGTCCCTTATGACCTTTCCCTCGCCGTTGGAGCGGTTGCAGGCGGCACAGTTCGTCAACATTTTCGAACATTCGACCAATGCCCGAAGCTGGTCGGGCGGTACTGCGCAGGCGGAAGACCTCATGGTCATGGCGCAGCGCATTCTGGGGGCCGGAGAAGCGCAGGCGCTGTTTCAGCGCCATGCACGGCGGCAGGGCGCGCGGGGTAATCTGCCTGCGCCGACGCCCGATTTTCTGGAAGCCCTCGAACGCGAGCTTGGCAGTTCGGTCGGCGCGGCGACGGCGCATGCGATGGTCGGACAGATCACCGGCGGAATGGCGATTTCCGTCGAAGACCTGATGGCGGTGGCGGACGAGACGGCGCAGATGCTGGAATACTCGGCCCGGCTCAAGGAACAGTCCGAGGAGCTGAGCCGCACCGCGCTTGAACTGCGCAACGCGAACCAGAAACTGACCCGCCTGTCGATCCAGAAGGACGCCTTTCTCAGTCAGATCAGCCACGAGTTGCGCACGCCCATGACCTCGATCCGGGCGTTTTCCGAAATTCTGCGCGACACCGATCAGATGACCCCCGAGGACCAGTCGCGCTATGCCTCGATCATTCACGATGAAGCCCAGCGACTGACCCGGCTTCTGGACGACCTGCTTGATCTGAGCGTGGTCGAGAACGGGCAGGTCAACCTCAACCTGAGGGACGGCACGCTGCGCGCGACGCTCGACAGGGCAGTGGCCTCGGCTGGTATCGGCGAAGACGGCGTGAAGCTCGAAGTGCGCCGGGATGTGGCGAAAGAGGACATCGTCCTTTACACCGATCTCGACCGGCTTGCGCAGGTGTTCATCAACCTGATCGCCAATGCGCGCAAATACTGCGATGCCGCCTCCCCCCGCCTTGTGATCCGCGTGATGCAGGACGCGGATCGCGTGGTGATTGATTTTCATGACAACGGGTCGGGGATCGCGCCCGAGGCCGTGGACATGATCTTCGAGAAGTTTGCCCGCGTCAGTGATCAGAAAGCAGGCGGTGCGGGATTGGGGCTTGCCATCTGTCGTCAGGTCATGACCCGTCTGGGTGGCTCGGTCGACTATATCCCATCGACGCGCGGCGCGAATTTCCGCGTGGTGCTGCCCTATCGAACGGCTTTGGCGGCGCAATAAGCGCATTGGCCGGTCTCCGGTAAACCCTTGGTAACCAATTCCGGCGATAACCCGAGAAAAGGCCAAGGGGGCAGCCGCGCAGTCATGACCGACACCGCACCAGATACCGTATTGCACCGCAAGGCTCAGGCACAGCGCCGCGTCTTGGGGGGCGGTGCATGGTCGATCCCGCGCGCTCTGGGCCGGGCGCTGTCGATCGCCGCGGATGCGCTCTGGGGGCTGACGCTTGTGCCGCGACCGCTTGCGGATGACACGTTGCCGGTGGATCGGGCGCTGTCGCGTCTGGGCCACGATCCGCTTCTGGTGGTGCTGGACCACGATACCGCCCCCTGCGGGCTGGTCGGGTTTGATCGGGACATCGTCGCGGGACTGATCGACGTTCAGACCTTGGGACGGGTGACCCATCTTCCTGCGGAAATGCGCGCCTACACCCCGACCGATGCGGCCATGACCGCCCCGCTGATCGACGCTGCGCTGCCTCGGTTTGCCTCAATGCTGTCGGGTCAGACCGATCTCGATCATCTGCGGGACTACCGGTTCGGTGCCTTGGTCGAGGATGCACCTTCGGCCGGTCTCGCACTTGAGGCTGAATCGTATCACCTCGTGGAATTCGAGGTTGGTCTGGCTCAGGACACTCGCACCGGGCGCGTCATGTTCCTGTTTCCCGAACCTGCCCCGCAGGTCGAACCGGGACACCCGGCCGCGCCTGGCAAGCATGAGACGGTTCTCAAGCTGGCGCCTGTGCGGATGCAGGCGGTGTTGACCCGCGTGCATCTTCCGCTCGACAAGGCACGGGCGCTGCGACCCGGTGATGTGCTGACCTTGTCCCCACAGGCGACGGCGTCCGCAGCCTTGGTCCTGTCAGGGGGGCATGTGGTGGCACGTGGCCGATTGGGACAGATGAACGGCTTTCGGGCGATCCGCATCGGTGCCGATCCACAAGCGTTGGTCAAACCCGAGCCCGTGCCGACGTTGCCGTCTGAACCGGCCGAGACCGGCATCACCAAGGTTCCGCTGCCGGCCGTGTCCTCTGCCTTTGATCTGCCGTCCGATCTGACCTATGCGCTTGACGGTGGCGCAACCGACCTGCCGCGTGTCCCTGAACCCGGATCAGGTTAGCGCTGCGCCGCAGCCGCCGCCTCGAGTGTCGGGCGCAGCGCCCACAGGTCATAGCCCGCCCGCGCAACCGCGCCAAGGATGGCATCCGGATCCTGCTGGCCAGCCTGGCTCAGTGCCCAGAGGATCGAACAGCGTGTGCCCGACGCGCAATAGGCCAGAACCGGGCCGTCTGATGCTGCAACGATGGCCGCCTGCGCCGCCACCCGATCAGGCGTCATTGTCGGATGTGTGATCGGCAAGACTTCGAAGCGCAGCCCCGCCGCCTCGATCGCGACACGCATGGCGTCGGAGTGATGCGAAGGGGGCACTTCCATGTCGGGGCGATTGCAGATCACGGTGGTGATGCCAGCCGCCTTGATGGCGTCGGCATCTTCCGGGTCAATCTGCGGCGACACGGCGTAGCGGTCAGTGATCGGGCGAATATCCATGACAAAGACTTACTGCGCTGTTGCAGGCCTGTCCAGCCACGCCCGAAGGCTTGGCATGGCGCTCATTCCGGCAACCATGGCTCCAAGGAAAACCAGCCCTTCGATACCCCCGTAGCTGAGCGAGGCAATCGCCGGTCCCGGGCAGAGGCCGACCAGCCCCCAACCCATCCCGAACATCACGGACCCCATGACCAGATTGCGGCCAAGGCGCGGATCCGGGCGCGGCGGCATGGCATCGCCGGTCAGCGAAAAGCGGCGTCTTTCGGCAAGTCGCCAGGCAATCGCCATCGGAAGGATCGCACCTCCCATCACGAAGGCCAGCGTCGGATCCCAATCTCCGAAGATGTCCAGCCAGCCCTGAACCTTGGTCGTGTCGGTCATCCCGGACACGAACAGCCCCGCGCCGAACAGACCGCCAGCGATGAAAGCGAAGATATTGCGCATCAGATGATCCCCAGAAGATGGCGGAACAGCACGACGGTCAGACCGCCGGCAAGGATGTAGAACACCGTGGCGACCATGCCGCGCAGCGACAGGCGCGATATTCCGCAGACCCCGTGACCGGACGTACATCCGTTGGCCAGCCGCGTGCCGATGCCGACAAGAAGGCCCGCCGCGATCAGCAGGGCAAAATTGCTTGTGGCATGGGTTTCCTTTGGGCCAAGGAACACCAGCAGGACCAAGGGGACCAGCGCCAAACCAGCCAGGAAACTGACGCGTTCCCACAACGTGCTGCGTCCGCTGCCATCGACAAGCCCGCCGATGATGCCGCTCGCACCCATGATGCGCCCATTGGCAAGCAGGTAAACCGCGCCACCTGTGCCGATCAGCACTCCGCCGATCAGCCCGTAAATCCAATCCGGGTTCATTTTTTTACAATCCGTTTACAGGAACTTTGAGGAAGACCTTGCCGTCCTTGTCCGCAGGCGGCATTTGCCCGGCGCGCATGTTCACCTGCAGCGACGGGATGATCAGTTTCGGCATGGCCAGTGTCGCGTCACGCGCATCGCGCATCTCGACAAAGCGTTCTTTGGTGGCATCGCCGCCGACATGCACGTTCTTGGCCTTCTGTTCGCCCACCGTGGTCTCCCACGCATAGTCGTCACGGCCGGGGGCTTTGTAGTCGTGGCCGACGAAGATGCGGGTCTCGTCGGGCAGGGCGAGGATCTTCTGCACCGAGTCGTAAAGCTGTTCCGACGATCCGCCCGGAAAGTCACAGCGTGCGGTGCCGAAATCCGGCATGAAGAGCGTGTCGCCGACAAAGGCTGCATCCCCGATCACATAGGTCAGGCAGGCCGGTGTATGACCCGGTGTGTGCAGAACATCCGCGCGCATCTGGCCGATGTGGAAACTGTCGCCATCGACAAAAAGCCTGTCGAACTGGCTGCCGTCCCGCTGGAATTCGGTACCTTCGTTGAACACCTTGCCGAAGGTGTCCTGCACGACCTGAATGCGGTCACCGATCCCGATCTTGCCGCCAAGCGCCTGTTGCAGATAGGGCGCGGCGCTCAGGTGGTCGGCATGGACATGGGTTTCCAGAAGCCATTGCACATCAAGGCCGTTTTCTCTGACGAACGCGATCACCGCATCGGCGGATTTCGTGTCGGTGCGGCCGGACGCGTAGTCGAAATCCAGAACGCTGTCGACAATCGCGCAGGCGCTGCCCTGCGGGTCCTGAACCACGTAGGAAATCGTGTTGGTGGCGTCGTCGAAAAAACCTGTGACCTTGGGTGTCATGTCTGAGCCCTCCTTGCGTGACAAACATATAAAGAAAGCTGAATACGTAGCAAGGGGGGACCGCAAAAAAATGTACGTGACGCACAGCTTTTCGGGCGGCCCTGGTTTGTGGCCCCTTGGTCACATGGTCGCTGTCACGCCCGATGGCCCACGCCGCCGCCCGACGGATCGGACAGATAGGCCAGCACATCGTTCTTGCCGATTACGCCGATGGGTTTGTCGCCTTCCATCACAGCGAGGTCTTCTGCGCTGCTGATCAACGTCGTCATCACCTCCTGCACCCGCGCATCCGCATCGACCGGCGGAGCACCGGATGCCGGAGACCCTGCGCGCATCACGTCGCGCGCCCGCAGAACGCCCAAGGGGTTCATGTGTTTGACGAAATCGGCCACGTAGTCGTTAGACGGATTGCGGAAAATGTCCTGCGGTGTGCCGCATTGCACGATCCGCCCGCCTTCCATGATGGCGATCCGGTTGCCGATCTTGAACGCCTCGTCCAGATCGTGGCTGACAAAGATGATCGTGCGTTTCAGCCGCTGCTGCAATTCCAGCAACTCGTCCTGCAACTTGGTGCGGATCAGTGGATCAAGCGCCGAAAACGGCTCGTCCATGAGAAGGATCGGGGCATCCGTCGCAAAGGCGCGGGCGAGGCCAACCCGCTGCTGCATCCCGCCGGAGAGTTCCGCCACCTTGCGATCCGCCCAGTCGGTCAGCCCCACCAGAGCCAGTTGTTTCTCGACTTGTGCAATGCGCTCGGCCTTGGGTTGCCCACCCAGCTCAAGACCCAGCCCCACGTTTTCGCGCACGCTGCGCCACGGCAAAAGGCCGAACTGCTGGAACACCATCGAGACATGACGCAACCGGATCGTCCGCAAGACCTCGGGGCTGGCATGTGTGACATCGACAAGGCCCGTGCCGTCATGCACCCGAACGCAGCCACGGGCAACCGGGTTCAGCCCGTTCACCGCCCGCAACAACGTGGATTTTCCCGACCCGGACAAGCCCATCAGAACAAGGATCTCGCCCTCCGCGACGTCGAGAGAACAGTCATGCACGCCCAAAACCTGCCCGGTTTCGCGCTGGATCTCTCCCCGATCGTGACCTGCATCCATCAGCGGCAGAGCCAGGTCCGGCTTGTCCCCGAACACGATGGACACGTTTTCGAAGGCGACGCGCGTGGTGCTCATTTCTGCCGCTCCATCCGCAGCATCCGGTCAAGGATGATGGCGACCACAACGATCACGAAGCCGCTTTCAAACCCACGTGCCGTGTTGACCTGATTGAGCGCCCGCACCACCGGCACGCCCAACCCGTCGGCACCCACCAAAGCCGCGATCACCACCATCGACAGCGACAGCATGATCGTCTGGTTCAATCCTGCCATGATCTGCGGCAGGGCCGAGGGCAGTTCCACCTTCCACAGCAATTGCGATTTGGTGGCGCCGAACGCCTCGGCGGCCTCGATCAGCGGGGTGGGGGTGGAACTGACCCCCAGATGGGTCAGGCGGATCGGCGCGGGCAGTACGAATATTACCGTGGCGATCAGGCCGGGCACCATGCCGATGCCGAAAAACACAATAGCCGGAATAAGATAGACGAAAGTCGGCAAGGTCTGCATCAGGTCGAGAACCGGCCGCATCCACGCGTAAAGCCGGGGCCGGTGCGCCACCGCGATGCCGATGGGCACGCCCACGCCCATGCAGACCACACAGGCCGACAGAACCAGCGTCAGGCTTTCGGTCGTTTCCTCCCAATAGCCCTGATTGATGATGAACAGGAACCCAAGCGCCACGAACAGCGCCACCTTCCAACTGCGTTGCAGATAGTAGGTCAGAGCGACGAACAGCCCGATGATCACCAGCGGGTGCGGGGTTTGCAGCAGCCACAGAAAGCCGTCGATCATCGCTTCGAGCGCATCCGACAGCGCGTCGAAGAAGAACGCGCCATTGCGTTCCAGCCAGTCAAACGCCGTCCCGGCGACTTGCCCCACCGGGATCTTGTTTTCGGTCAACCAGTCCATCAAAGGTCCCTATCGTCAATAAAGGAAGGGCGGCCTGACGCCGCCCTGTCCGATTTACTGAAGCGCGGCCTTCACCGCCGCCACGGCATCACCGCCGTCCTTCGTGGTCACCCCGTCGAGCCATCCCATATAGGCGTCCGGGTTCGCCTGAAGCCACGCGGTCGCAGCATCCCGTGCTTCGGCCCCGTCGTTCAGGATCGCGCCCATGATCTCGTTTTCCATGGCAAGCGTGAATTCGAGATTGGTCAAGAGCTTGCCGACATTCGGGCAGGCTTCGACGAAACCGGCGGTCGTGTTGGTGTAGACGGTCGCCCCGCCAAGGTTCGGGCCGAACCAATCGTCGCCGCCGGTCAGATAAGTCATGTCGAAATTGGCGTTCATCGGATGCGGTTCCCAGCCAAGGAACACAACCGGCTCGCCGCGGTCATCCGCACGGGCCACCTGCGCCAGCATCCCCTGTTCCGAGCTTTCGACCACTTCGAACCCTTCAAGATCGAACGCGTTGGCCGCAATCATGTCCATGATCAGGCGGTTGCCGTCATTGCCGGGCTCGATCCCGTAGATCTGACCATCCAGCGCTTCTTTTTGTGCCGCAATCGCCGCGAAGCTGGTGATCCCAAGGTCCGCACCGGCCTTGTTCGTGGCCAGAGTGTATTTCGCACCTTCAAGGTTCGCGCGGACCGTGTCGACGGTGCCCGCGTCGCGGTAGGGGGCAATGTCGGCCTCCATCGTGGGCATCCAGTTGCCCAGGAACACGTCCACATCCCCTTCGGCAAGCGCGGTATAGGTCACCGGAACCGACAGGACCTTGATGTCCGTGTCGTAGCCCAGCGCGTCCAGTACAACCGTGGTGGCGGCGGTTGTCGCCGTGATGTCGGTCCAGCCCACATCGGAAAAGGTGATCGTGTCGCAATCTGCGGCTGCGGCACCGGCGGCGCAGATGGCCAGCACGGAAAGTGAGGATTTCATCATGTGTCGTGTCTCCCTGACTGAGTTTGGTTTTTTTGTTGATTGACGAGTCAATTAAAAACGCCATACGCTCCCGGACGTCAAACATTTCTTTATGGTCGGAGTCGAACGTGCCGAAGCTCGGGATGGAGCCTATACGCCGGGAGGCCTTGGTAAAAGCGACGATTGCCGAGATCGGGCAAGTCGGGTCGCTGGACGTGACCGTGGCCCAGATCGCGCGCCGCGCCGGCATGTCTTCGGCGCTGGCGCATCACTATTTTGGCGGCAAGGATCAGATTTTCCTTGCGGCCATGCGCCATACGCTCAGCCTTTACGGGGCTGAGGTGCGCGGTGCGCTGGCGATGGCGCAGGGGCCAAGGGCGCGGGCCGAGGCCATCGTCCGGGCCGGTTTCACACGGTCGAACTTCCGGCGCGAAGTTGTTGCCGCATGGCTCAATTTCTACGTTCTTGCGCAATCCGACGATCAGGCGCGTCGGCTGCTCGGGGTTTATCAGCGGCGGTTGCACTCGAACCTTGTCTACAATCTGCGCCCTTTGGTCGGTGCCCGCGCTGCCGAAGTGGCCTTGCGCATCGCCGGGCTGATCGACGGTCTTTATCTGCGCGAGGCACTTCGCAAGGATGCGCCATCGGGCGACGAGGCGACGCGGCAGGTGCTGACTGCGTTGTCACATGAAATCACCCAAGCGGACAGGGAGCCCCTTGCATGAGTTATGACACCCAGCCCACAGCCAGCCATTTCATCGACGGTGCCTATGTCGAGGATACGGGCGGTGTGCCGATTCCCGTGATCTACCCCGCCACCGGCGAACAGATCGCAACCGTGTATGCCGCAACCCCCGCCATCGTCGACCGGGCACTTGCCGCCGCGCATCGGGCGCAAAAGGCCTGGGCGGCGATGTCCGGCACCCAGCGCGGCCGCATCCTGCGCCGCGCGGCCGACATCATGCGCGAGCGCAATCACGACCTGTCCGTTCTGGAAACCTACGACACCGGCAAACCCTATCAGGAAACCATCGCCGTCGACGCCACCAGCGGTGCGGATGCGTTCGAGTATTTCGGCGGCCTTGCCGGAAGCCTGACCGGCGAACATATCCAGCTTGGCGAAGACTGGGTCTATACCCGTCGCGAACCTCTGGGAGTGTGCGTTGGCATCGGTGCCTGGAACTATCCGACCCAGATCGCCTGCTGGAAAGGCGCCCCGGCGTTGGCCTGTGGCAATGCGATGGTCTTCAAACCGTCCGAAACGACGCCTCTCTGCGCATTGAAGGTGGCCGAAATCCTGCACGAAGCGGGGCTGCCTGCGGGGCTTTACAACGTGATTCAGGGCCTCGGCGATGTGGGGGCGTCGCTGGTCACCGATCCGCGCGTGGCCAAGGTGTCCCTGACCGGTTCTGTACCAACTGGTAAAAAAGTCTACGCCGCCGCAGCCGGGCAGATGAAGCACGTCACGATGGAACTGGGCGGCAAATCTCCTTTGTTGATTTTCGACGATGCCGATCTGGAAAATGCTGTGGGCGGTGCGATCCTTGGCAATTTCTATTCCTCGGGGCAGGTCTGTTCGAACGGGACACGGGTATTTGTGCAGAAAGGTATTAAGGAAGCGTTTCTGACTCGCCTGTCGGAACGTCTGTCCAACGCCGTGATCGGTGACCCGCTGGACGCAGCCACCAATTTCGGGCCGATGGTTTCCGAAAAACAGATGAAAATCGTCCTCGATTATATTGAAAAAGGCGAAAATGAAGGCGCGCGCCTCGTCACCGGCGGCACGCGTCTGGATCGTGACGGATACTACCTGCAACCCACTGTTTTTGCGGACGTAAAAGACGACATGACCATCGCGAAGGAAGAGATCTTCGGGCCGGTCATGGCAGTCCTTGATTTCGACACCGAAGAAGAGGCGATAAGCCGCGCAAATGCCACGGAATTCGGCTTGTCCGCAGGGGTCTTCACCCGGGATCTGTCACGCGCGCACCGGGTGATTGCGCGGCTCGAGGCAGGCAGTTGCTTTATCAACTCCTACAACGACGCCCCGGTCGAAGCCCCGTTCGGAGGCACCAAGATGTCGGGTGTCGGTCGCGAGAACTCCAAGGCTGCGATCCAACATTACAGCGAACTGAAATCTGTCTACGTCCGCATGGGCGATGTAGAGGCGCCCTACTAAGGTTCTGAAATGAAATCCGAATATGTCATTGTGGGTGCGGGTTCTGCGGGCTGTGCCCTGGCGTACCGTTTGTCCGAGGCCGGGAAATCCGTGATCGTCATCGAACATGGCGGCACCGATGCCGGTCCGCTGATCCAGATGCCCGGCGCGCTGAGCTTTCCGATGAACATGAAGCTCTATGACTGGGGGTTCCGAACCGAACCGGAACCACATCTGGGGGGGCGTCGGCTTGCTTGCCCGCGCGGCAAGGTGATTGGCGGATCGTCTTCCATCAACGGGATGATCTATGTGCGCGGCCATGCGCGCGACTACGATCATTGGCGCGACGAGGGAGCGACCGGCTGGGGATATGCGGATGTTCTGCCGTATTTTCAGCGTCTTGAGAATTGGCATTCAGGTGGACATGGCGGCGATCCCGACTGGCGCGGCACGCATGGCCCGTTGCATGTAACCCGCGGCGCGCGCCGGAATCCCTTGACCCGCGCTTTTGTCGAAGCGGGGGCGCAAGCGGGATATGCCATAACGGGCGATTACAACGGGCATCGTCAAGAGGGCGTCGGGCCGTTCGACATGACTGTCTGGCAGGGGCAAAGGTGGTCTGCCGCCAAAGCCTATCTCAGGCCGGCGCTCAGACGGGAAAACTGCAGTCTTGTCAGGGGGCTGGCGCGGAAAGTTGTGATCGAGGACGGGCGCGCGACCGGTGTCGAGATCGAGCAATCCGGTCAGATCAGCGTGATCCGGGCGGATGTTGAAGTGATACTTGCAGCTTCGGCCATCAACTCCCCGAAATTGTTGATGCTTTCCGGTATCGGCCCGGAGCATCACCTGCGGGAGCACGGCATTGACGTGGTCGCGGACCGGCCGGGTGTGGGGCAAAATCTGCAGGACCATCTCGAGGTCTATGTGCAGGCGGCGGCGAGCCAGCCGGTGAGCCTTTACAGGTATTGGAACCTTCTCGGCAAAGCCTATGTCGGGGCGCGCTGGCTGTTTTCGAAAACCGGGCCGGGTGCGTCTAACCAGTTTGAAAGTGCTGGATTTATTCGGTCCCGGGCCGGGGTGGACTATCCGGATTTGCAGATCCATTTCCTGCCCATCGCGGTCCGATATGACGGTCAGGCGGCGGCCGAGGGACACGGGTTTCAGGCGCATGTCGGCCCGATGCGGTCGCCCTCACGCGGAGAGATCACCCTGAAATCCCGGGATCCAAGGCAAGACCCGCGTATTTTCTTCAACTATATGAGCCACTTGGAGGATTGGGTGGATTTCCGGCAAGGCATCCGACTGGTGCGGGAAATCTTTGCGCAGGAGGCGTTCAAACCCTATCTCAAACATGAAATCCAGCCGGGTGATGCGGCGCAAAGTGATGACAGTCTGGACGATTTCATCCGCGATCATGCCGAAAGCGCCTATCATCCCTGCGGCACCTGCAAGATGGGCGCGCCGGGGGATCCGATGGCGGTTGTGGACCCGGAGACACGGGTAATTGGTGTGCAAAATCTGAGGGTTGCGGACAGTTCCATCTTTCCGCGCATCACCAATGGAAACCTCAACGCGCCGTCGATTCTGGTGGGGGAAAAGGCGTCCGATCATATCCTTGGCAAGACAGCGCTGCCTGCAGACAACCGGGAGCCGTGGGTTCATCCGGATTGGCAAGCGGCACAGCGGTGAACCGTCAGGTTGACCTGTCCGGACCGTACGGAGGCTCAACCTTACCTTGCCCTTGCAAGTATTCATCAAAATAGAACGAAATCGGATTTTACTTCGATTTTTTATATGTATTGCGTCAACGCTTTTTTCATCCTTCCTGCCTAGTCTCGTTTCATCGAACAGCATCCCGAAACCCGGCCCGGTTTTCTGATGTGACGCTGAAGATCGGGACATTCCATCTGGCCATCCGGCACCAAGGCAGAAAGGACACGTACAAGGAACGAGACATTATCAGGCATTCTGCACATCGGCAGGCAATTTCGCTGCAGTTCGGAGATGATGGGAACCTTCTGGCGGGTCTGCGGGTTTGCGACGGGCAACCTTCTGTAACCCGCCTTGTGGATGGCGTATCACTCCGGCATGACCGACTCGCTTGAAGACATGATCGCTTGCCCCAAATGCGATGCCTTGCACAAAGTGCCGAGGCTTGATGCGGGCGCACAGGCGCGATGTGTGCGGTGCGGCACGGTTCTGATGGCCCCGCGCGAGGGGGCGATGACGCGGATCGTGATGCTTTCGGTGACAGCGCTTGTCCTGATGATCGCGGCGGTGTTCTTTCCGTTTCTCGAGCTGAGCGTACAGGGGCTGGATCGCAAGAGTTCGGTGTTCGACGCGGTGCTGGCCTTTTCGGACGGACTTATGCTGCCCTTGTCCTTTGCCGTGGCGGCGTTGATCGTGGTGCTGCCGATCACGCGGTTTGTCGCGCTTATCTACGTGTTCGCGCCGATGGCATTGGGATGGGCACCGGCGGCGCATGCAAGGGCGGCGTTCCGGCTGGCCGAACATATCCGGCCCTGGGCCATGGCCGAGGTGTTCATCATCGGTGTCGCGGTGGCGCTGGTGAAAGTGGCGGGGCTGGCGCAGGTCACGCTGGGGCCCGCGTTCTGGGCCTTTGTCGGTCTTGTGATCATCACGGTTCTCAAGGACAATTTCATGTGTCGGGTGACGGTATGGCAAACGCTGAACGCGCGCAGCCCGTCCTGACCGCCCGCGCCGCCGGGCTAGTGGGCTGCGCCGAATGCGGCCATGTCCATCCGCTGGGCACGCAGACGTGCACCGTCTGCGGATCGCGGCTTGTCAGCCGCGACATGGCCAGTCTGCAACGGGTCTGGGCGTGGCTTTTCGCCGGGATGGTCGTCTATATCCCGGCCAATGTGTACCCGATGCTGCGCACAAGCACGTTCGGCAAGACCTCGGAAAGCACGATCGTGGGCGGCGTGTTCGAATTGATGGAGCACGGATCCTACGGGGTGGCGTTCATCGTTTTCTTCGCCTCGGTCGTCATTCCGGTCAGCAAGTTCATCGCCATCGCCTATCTGGCGTGGCGCGTGCAGCGTGGAAAACCCGGCACGGCGAGCCATTTTCACATGTACGAGGTGGTCGAATTCATCGGCCGCTGGTCTATGATCGACGTCTTTGTCGTAGCCATTCTGTCGGCGCTCGTGCAACTGGATTTCGTCGCAACGATCCACCCCGGCATCGCTGCGGTGAGTTTTGCCCTTTCGGTTGCATTCACCATGATTTCGGCCAATAGCTTCGATCCCAGACTCATCTGGGACGCACCTGAAGGACAGAAGGTTTGAGCGATCCAACCCCCGCAGAGATGACGGTTTCCCAGCCACGCCGGTCGATCTGGCGCAACCTGTCCGTTGTGTGGCTGGTGCCGATCATCGCATTGGCCGTGTCTCTGGGCATCGCCTGGCAGAATTTTGCCGACCGGGGCACGCTGATCGAGATCTCGTTCAGCAATGCCTCGGGGGTGGTCGCCGGCGAGACCACGCTGCGGTACCGGGATGTCGTGGTGGGCACGGTCGAAGATGTGCGCTTTTCCGATGATCTGGGGCGCGTGCTGGTCGATGTGCGGGTCGACAACGAGGTCGCCGGGTTCATCGACGACGAAGCCATGTTCTGGGTGGTGCGCCCCGAAGTGTCCGCGCGCGGCATCAGCGGCCTGTCGACGGTGCTGTCGGGCGTCTATATCGAAGGCGCGTGGGACAATGCGCCCGGGGCCGTGGCGCAGCAGTTTCTGGGATCGGAAACACCACCGCTGAACCAGCCGGGCCGTCCCGGACGCCGGATCACGCTTGCAACCGACGATGGCACAACGATTTCCTATGGTTCGCCGGTGCTGTTCCGGGGGGTCGAGGTGGGGCGAATGGAAACGCCGCGCCTGTCTGCCGACGGGCGGACGGTTCTGGTGGATGCGTTCATCGACGCACCGCATGATGCGCGGCTGAACCAGGCGACGCGGTTCTGGGACACGTCCGGGTTCGAGCTGTCTTTCGGCGCGTCGGGGTTTTCGGTGGATTTCGACAGTCTGGCGTCACTGGTCACGGGCGGCGTGTCGTTCGACAACGTCTACGAGAACGGCGAACCGCTGCCGTCGGGCTATGTGTTCACCCTGTTCGAAGACGAATCCGCGGCGCGGCGCAACACGCTGGTGCGCGGTCCGGCGCAGGGGGTGCCGTTCACCATCCAGTTCACTGAATCCGTCGAAGGGCTGGGGCCGGGCGACGACGTGACCTATCAGGGGCTTGAGGTCGGGGTCGTGACCGATCTTCGGTCGCGCGTGGTCGAGACACAGCTCGGACCGGAGCTTTCGCTGCTGGCGCAGATCTCGATCGATCCGCAGCGCATGGGTCTGCCGACCGACGCCACACCCGCCGACACGGTTGATTTCTTTCGCTTTGCCGTCGATTCGGGGCTGCGCGCCCGGCTGGCGACGGAAAGCCTGTTGAACAGCGATCTGAAGATCGAACTTGTCGTGCTGGACAGCGCGCCGTCGGCCCGGCTGCGCGAGATCGAGGGCGAACCACCGCGCCTGCCCAGCGTTGAGTCGAACCTGTCGGATTTCACGGCTACGGCCGAAGGTGTGCTGGAGCGGATCAACGCCCTGCCGGTGGAAGAGGTGATGCAGCAGGCGATCAGCCTGATGCAGGCTTTCGAACAACTGGCGCGGAACGAGGATCTGCAACGGGTGCCCGGATCGGCGGTGGCGCTGCTGGATGACACCCGCGCGCTTGTGGGCAGCGAGGCGATCCAGGCGATCCCGGCCCAGATCGAAGCGGCGGTGACCGATCTGACCGCTTTGGTGGCCGATCTGCGTGAGGGCGGGGCCATCGCCGCGCTGAACAGCGCGATGCGCAATCTGGACCGCGCGATGGCGGATGTCAGCATCGCGTCGCAGAACGCGCCTGCGCTGACCGAGAACCTGCGCAAGCTGACCGAGAGCGACATCCCCGCGCTGATCGCCGAGTTCGAAGCCGTGGCCACAACAGCGAAAGAGCTGGAATTGCAAGGGCTTGTGGACAGCGCGACCAGCACGCTCAACCGGGTCGATGCGCTGGTGGGGTCGCAGGACACGCTGGAATTGCCGGGCACGCTGAACGACGCGCTGACCGAGATGCGGCTGGCGCTGGCCGAATTGCGCGAGGGCGGTGTGGTCGAAAACCTGAACGCGACGCTGCAATCGGCGTCGGATGCCGCCGGATCGGTGGCGGAGTCGGTCGAAGACCTGCCGCAGTTGACCGCCCGGCTGGAGCGATTGGTGGCCGAGACCGAGACCGTGGTGCGGTCGTACGGGGACCGGTCGGATTTCAATACGCAGACGCTGGCGGCGCTGCGCGAGGTGCAGAATGCGGCCAAGGCGATCTCGGAACTGGCGCGCGCGATCGAGCGCAGCCCCAATTCGCTGATCTTCGGGCGCTGAGGAAGGACAAACGGGATGATGCAGATGAACATGCGGGCACTGGCGGTCTTGGTCGCGCTGCCTTTGGCGGCTTGCGGATCGGGCGACACGGCGCGCTATCTGATCGACGCGCCCGTGGTGTCCGGTGAGACCCGCGTGTCGGTGCGCAGCGTGGAACTGCGCGACGTGTCGCTGCCCAGCCATGCGTCGGGCGCAGAGATCCTCGTGCGCGACGAAGGCGGTGCGCTGCGGCCTCTCGGTGGGGCGGTCTGGGCGGATGATCCGGCGCGCGCGGTCACGGGCACTTTGGCGCAACTGCTGGACGACCGCAGCACGGCGACGGTTTCGGCAGAGCCCTGGCCGCTGCTGGATGGCCCGTCGGCGCGGCTGGATGTGCGGATCGACCGGATGCTGGCCAGCGTGTCGGGCGTGTTCGAGATCACCGGCCAGGCGGCGGTGAGTGCCGTCGACGGAACCCCGCGCGAGCGGGTGGAGCGGTTTGCGATTTCGGTGCCGGTTGCGGAATTGACCGCAGCGGCCGTGACCGAGGCGCAGGGCCGGGCCTTGGTGGCGCTGTCGGACGAGTTGATTGCGCTTCTGCGCTGACGTTCATGCCGCTGACCCCGTCCAGCCTGACCGATCTGCTTGACCACGGGTTCGACACCGTGATCGATGTGCGCAGCCCTGCGGAATATGCCGAAGATCATGTGCCCGGTGCGATCAACCTGCCGGTTCTCGATAATGAGGAACGGGCGCGGGTGGGTACGATCTACAAACAGGTCAGCCCGTTTGACGCGCGCAAGATCGGGGCGGCCTTGGTGTTTCGCAATGCCGCTCACCATATCGAAACCTCTCTGTCGCATCATGACGGCGGCTGGCGTCCGCTGGTCTATTGCTGGCGCGGCGGGCAGCGGTCGGGGTCGTTTGCGTGGCTGCTCAAGGAAATCGGCTGGCGGTCTGACGTGGTTCAGGGCGGGTACAAGACCTACCGGCGGCTTGTGGCGGACATGCTGCATCATCGGCCTTTGCCGTTCCGGTTCGTGCAACTGGGCGGCTATACCGGTACGGCCAAGACAGAGCTTTTGCCGCTTCTGGCGGCGCGGGGTGTGCAGGTGATCGACCTTGAGGGGTTGGCGAACCATCGCGGATCGCTCTTGGGGTCGATGGGGGACCAGCCGTCGCAGAAGGCGTTTGAAAGCGCCTTGGCGGGGCTGCTGTGCCGTCTTGATCCGGCGCGACCCGTTCTGGTGGAGGCGGAGAGCAGCAAGATCGGACAGATCCTTGTGCCGCCGTCGCTGTGGGACGGGATGAAGGTGGCGCCGTGGATCGAGGTCACCGCGCCATTGGAGGCGCGAACGGAGTATTTGCTGCGGGCCTATGACGACATTCTTTCGGACAGGGCCACGTTGCAGGCGCGGCTTTCCCCGCTCAGGGCGCATCGGGGCGAGGCGTTGGTGGCGCAATGGACCCGGTTGAGTGCGGCGGGTGACAAACGGGCGCTGACGCGGTCGCTGATGGAGGACCATTACGATCTGGCTTATGCCAAGTCGATGAAGGCGATGGCCCCCAATGTCATCGCGCAGGTCGCGGCAGAGGGGCTGACGCCCGCGCATCTGGAAGAGGTGGCGGCGCGGGTCGCGGCGGTGCTTCAGGCGATGGAGACCTGACCGACCTGACCTTCATGCAGGTGGCCGATGATGGCGCTGTCGGGGTGGCCGTTCTGGTGCAGCTTGTCGATCAGGCGTTGTGCCTGATCCGCCGGGACCGCAGCCAGCAGGCCGCCGCCGGTTTGCGGATCAAACAGAAGGCGGGTGCGCGGGTTGTCGGGTAAATTTGAAAATCCGGCGCGATTGTTGTCGTAAAGCGAAGAATGCTCGCCCCGGTCCGACAGGTCCAGCGTGCCGGGCAGAAGCGGGATCGCGTCGATCGTCAGGGTCGCAGCAAGGCCGGAGGCGGCGCAGATGTTCTGCGTGTGGCCTGCAAGCCCGAACCCGGTGAGATCGGTCATCGCCTGCGCCGCGTCGCGCAGGATGTGGGCGGCGGTTTTCTGACCCTGCTGCATCGCGTCCAGCGCGGCTGCGACGTTGGCACCGCACGCCTTGCCGGACATGAGCGCGGCCATGATCACGCCGGTGCCGATGGGTTTCGTGAGGATCAGCGCCGCGCCGTCCTGCGCGCCGCCAAGTGTGATCGCATCCCCGTCGAGCAATCCGGTGACGGCAAGGCCGATGGTCAACTCGTCGCCCAAAGTGCTGTGACCTCCGACGATGTCCGCACCCGCGTCCTGCAGGATGGTCTGGGCCGAGGTCAGGATCTCGGTCAGGGTGCGTTCGGCCAGTGGTTCCGACAGGCGGGGCAGGGTGATGGACAGGGTCGCCGCCTGCGGGTTCGCGCCCATCGCCCAGATGTCACCCAGGGCATGATGGGTTGCGATACGCGCCATGACGGCGGGATCGGCCCAGAAACTGCGCAGATGGTCGGTGGTGAAGACCTGCCGCGTGCCGCCGGTGAGCAGGAGGGCCGCATCGTCGCCGGGAAGCGGTGTGATGTCGGCGCGCTGTGCGGGTTTAAGCGTGGCGAGGGATTTCGACAGCGCATCGCGGCCGAGTTTTGCGCCGCACCCACCGCAAAGCGGTTTCGGGCCCATCGCCTGCTGCACGCCTTTGGCGCGGGGATAGGGCAGGGGCGGCGTGGGCATCTTGGGCAGTTGGTCGAACTGGTCCATGAATTTGCGGTCGATGCGGTCTTTCCAGTTCCAGACCCAAGGGCCGGTAAAGGTGAGGCCGAAGCGATCACCCAGCGCCGACTTTTTCCCGAGCGAGATAAGCTTCAGGTAATCTTTCTGTGGCACATAGGTCTTGAGCGGATTGCCAGAGAGAGAGGAGGCGAGATTGTGAAATAGAACAGGGGCTTGCCGCACGGCATAGACGCCCGCCTTGGGCCGGGGGGCGTGGGCCATGTGCGCGCAGTCGCCGACAGCAAAGATACGCGGGTCGCTGGTTTGCAGGCGGTCATTGACCGTCAGAAAGCCGTCATGTGTGGTGAGGCCCGTTTCGGCCAGCCAGGGATAGGGACGTGCGCCTGCGGCACCGGTGATGAACCGGGCGGTGA
This sequence comes from Alphaproteobacteria bacterium, assembly GCA_030428355.1. Lineage (GTDB taxonomy): Bacteria > Pseudomonadota > Alphaproteobacteria > Rhodobacterales > Rhodobacteraceae > Marivita. The sequence goes on from JAUIBL010000003.1 coordinate 70,513, forward strand.
TGCTGCTGCCGTCGTCAAGGGTGATGGTGTCCTTGCCCAGATGCGTGATCTGCACGTTCTCGTGCAGCACGATATTGAGCGCCTTGATCGCCGCGCGCAGTTGGGCGGCGCTTTTGGCGGGCAGGGCCGACAGAGCGGTGCCGTTGTCGATCAGGTGGATCGTCGCGTGGCGTTTGCGCAGGGTCAGGGCGTGCGCTATCGCCATGGCCAGTTCCGCGCCCGCAACGCCGCCGCCGATGACGGCAACCGTGGCGGGGCCGGTGCCATTGCGGAAGGCGTCCCATTGGGCGGCGAAGGGGCCAAGCGGTTTGGCGGGCACGGCATGGTCGGCAAAACCGGGCAGGTCGGGCATGTCGGAGGTGATGCCGACATCGACAGAGGCGACATCGAACGTGATGGGCGGGTGGGTGTCGGTCTGGATCGTGCCACTGGCCGGGTCTATGCCGGTGACCGATCCGAGGATCAGGCGGGCATTTGCCGCCTGGGCGAGACGGACAAGGTCTATGTCAAGCTGATCGCGGCTGTAATGGCCTGCGACAAAGCCCGGAAGCATCCCGGAATAGGGGGCTGTCGGGCCGGGGTTGATCAGGGTGAGCCGCGCACCTGGAAGAGGTTTCATCGCCCATTTGCGCAGGACCAATGCGTGGGTGTGGCCGCCACCGATGAGGACGAGATCCTGGGTCAGGGGCAGAGGCGGCTGGTGCATGGGGTGGTCCTTTCGTGGTCGGGGCCTGCCTTAGCACGCGCGATGCGCCGCGCCCATGCGACGGGTGATCAACTCTTGGACACGACCGGTCCGAGTGTCCGTGCCTCGGGCTGGTGTGCCCTGGCCTTGGTCGTTTGCCGGGTTTTTGGGTCGGACTGGATGATCCGGTTGGCTGGTTTGTCCTGTGCCCCGACGCTTTGACAAGGCAATGCGGATGGGATCGTTGGCGTTTGGACGATCTGCACGATCTCGGGGCAGCGCCTTCCGGTGGCGATCCGGCGATGTCGCGGCGTGACAGCGGAGCTTTGGCGGGATCAGCTTTCGTAGCGGGTCTGGCCGCGGCGGTTGGCGTCGACGGGCAATGTGACGTGCAGGGGCTGATGGGCGCGCTGCGGGCAGGCGGTGCGGGGGCAGACATGGCAGCTTGTGCCGATCTGGGCGAAGAGGCTGCGGTCGTCCATGTTGAAGCGTTGCGCATAGCCGACCTGATGTGCCTGATCGATGTCGCAGCCGATGGCGACGACAAGACGGCGATCTTGCAGGCGCTGGCCGACAACGGGCCGGTCCGAGGTGCGCGAGACGGTGAAGAAGCGGCCGCCATCGGGCATTTCGACGAATTGCGGAAGCAGTTGGCCGGGTACCTGGAAGGCGCCGTGGATGTCCCAGACGGGGCAGGCTCCGCCCTCTTCGGCAAGGGTGATGGTGGTGGCGTTGAAGCGTTTGGACACGTTGCCGGCGCGGTCGACCCGCAGGAAGAAGAACGGGATGCCGCGCTGGCCATCGCGTTGCAGGGTGGTCAGCCGCTGGCAGACCATCTCGAAACTGACGCCGAAGCCCGAGATGATGCGGTCGATGTCGTAGCGCGTGGCCTCGGCGAGGGTGAGAAATTCGGTATAGGGCATCAGCAGGGCGGCGGCGAAGTAGTTGGTCAGCTCGACCGTGAGGCGCGCGCGGCCCGCGTCGGCGGTGATGCCCGAGGCCGCGACATAGCTTTGCACGGTCTCGCGCGCTTCGAGCAGGCCGATCACATGGGCAAGCTGGAACACCCGGTTCGGGTGATCCAGCGCTTCGGACAGGTGGACGATGCCATCGGTTTCGCGGAACAGCCGCAGCGCGCCGGGCATGTCCGACAGTTTCTGGACGGTGCAGGTGACGCTGTGTTCAAGCCGCAGGTGGCGCTTGAGAAGCGCGTACATGTCGTCATGCGAGCCGCCCAGACGCGCGCGCAGATCCTCGGCCTGCCGTTCCAGCGGGTCGAAGTGATTCTCGTGGGCGCGGAAGACGTCGTGAATGGCGGTCTCGGGGGTCTTGAAGCGCAGATCGCCGCCGTCGCTTTGCCCGGCGAGGCGGCGGAACTGGTCGGCCATAGCGCGATGTGCCTGATGCAGATGCAGGAAGCGGTCCACGAGGGTCGGGGCATGATCGAGGGCGGCGCGCAGTTCGGTCAGATCCGGCGGATCGTCACCGAAGATCGGGTCGCGCACGGCGGCGCGCAGATCGGCCAGCTTGGTGGCTTCGGTGCTTGTCACAAGGCTGCGCATGTCAACGCCGTAGGCCTCGGTCAGCGCGACCAGAACCTGCACCGACAGGCTGCGCTGGTTGTTTTCCAGCAGGTTGACATAGGCGGCGGAAATGCCCAGCCGCTGGGCCATTTCGGCCTGCGTGTGCTTCATCTGGCGGCGCAACTGCCGCAATTGGGGGCCAACGAAGGTCTTGCTCATGTTTACAACATTACAGAAATTTGTTTTGTTATTGCAAGAATTAACATCACGACCGCATTAAGCGTGAAATTATATTTCGTGAGCATATGTATCCTCTCAAGTCCGAAGGAGGAGTGGCGGCGAAAGCGGCTGACGGGAGCGGGCTTTTTGATCGGGAGGATATTACATGATCTACAAAATGACACGTCGTGCAGCGCTCGCTGGTGTTGCGTCCATCGCCATGATCGCCGCCGGGGCCACGTCGGCCCTTGCGGAAGGCTGGAAACCGCAGAAGCCCATCGAGATGGTCATCATGGCCGGTCAGGGCGGCGGCGCGGACCGGATCGCGCGCCTGTTCCAGTCGATCATCCAGAAGGAAAACCTGGCCTCCATGCCGGTTCTGCCCGTCAACAAGGGCGGCGGTTCCGGCGCAGAGGCGCTGCGGTATCTCAAGGACAGCGAAGGCGATGCCCACAAGATCATGGCGACGCTGAACAGCTATTACACCACTCCGCTGCGGACCGACATCGGCGTCGACATCGAGGAGTTCACCCCGATTGCGCGCATGGCGATCGACACCTTCGTGCTTTGGGTCAATGCCGACAGCGACGTGCAGACGCTGGATGATTTCGTCGCCGCCGTCAAAGCGTCGGGTGGCGAATGGAAAATGGGCGGCACCGGCACCGGGCAGGAAGACAGCCTTGTGACCGCGATGCTGGAAAAGGAATTCGGCATCAAGGTGACCTACGTGCCCTTCGGCGGCGGCGGTGACGTGGCCAAGAACGTGGTCGGCGGTCACGTCGATTCGTCGGTGAACAACCCGTCCGAGGCGATGGGCTTTTACAAGGCGGGCAAGATGCGTCCGATCATGGCTCTGACGCCCGAGCGGATCGCCGTCTTCCCGGACACCCCGACCGCCCGCGAACTGGGGCATGACATCGTCTATTCGATGCAGCGGTCCTTCGTCGGACCGAAGGACATGCCGGCCGAAGCGGTGGCCTATTACACCGAGATGTTCCGCATGGTGTCGGAAACCGAAGAGTGGAAGACCTACACGGCGGACAATTCCCTCAACGCCGATTTCCTGACCGGCGACGCGCTGCAGGCATATTTCCTCGAGGAGCGTGAAAAGCACGCGGCCATCCTCGCAGCGATGGGCAGCGACGGCTCGTCCTGAGCCGGTCTCAAGGCACACCACATGCACAGTGGCGGGCCGGGGTGCAATGTGCCCCGGCCCGTCTTGACGACCGGATCGGGTGGTCCGGGCAGAACACCAACGGACTATCGGGGGAGACAGGGATGCTCGTTGCAGACAGAGTGATCGCCATCGCCATCATGGCACTATCCGCGTATTTCATGTGGCATGCCACGGCCTTGCCTATCGGATGGAACGGCATGACAGGTGGACCGGGCGGCGGCGCGTTCCCGTTCTGGCTGTCGCTGATCATGCTTCTGTCGGCGGGGGGCGTTCTGGCGCGCAGCTTTGTTCAGGCCCCATCCTCGCAGCATTTTTTCGACAGCGTGATGCTGCGCAAGGTCATTCTTGTTGTGGTGTCCATCGTCGTCACCATCGCGCTGATCCCGGTGGTGGGGGCCTATGTGGCGCTGCCGCTGTTCCTGTTCTGGTATCTGCGCATCTATGGCGGCCATGGCTGGGTGCTGACCGGCATCCTGACGGTGGCGACGCCGGTCTTCCTGTTCTTTTTCTTCGAAGTGACGCTGAAGATCCTTTTGCCCAAAGGCGTGACAGAGCCGCTTTTCTTCCCGCTTTACGCAATGTTCTTCTGACCGGAGGCCGACACCATGGATACGCTTGCACTTCTTGCGGACGGGTTCGCGACCTCGCTGTCGCCGCTGAACCTGATGATTGTCATTCTCGGCGTGACCGCCGGGCTGTTCATCGGCGCGATGCCGGGACTGGGGTCGGTGAACGGGGTGGCCATCGTGCTGCCGCTGACCTTTATCGTGCCGCCGAGTTCGGCGATCATTCTTCTCTGCGCCATCTATTATGGCGCTATGTATGGCGGGGCGATTTCGTCGATCCTGTTGGGGATACCGGGCGCGTCAACGGCGGTGGCCACGACATTCGACGGGCGGCCCATGGCGCAGCAGGGCAAGGCGGGTCTGGCGCTGATCGCCGCTGCGGTAGCGTCTTTCGTCGGGGGCACGATCTCGGTCCTGCTCTTCACGCTGTTCGCGGTGCCGCTGGCGGATCTCGCGCTGGCCTTCGGTCCGGCCGAGGAGTTCGCGCTGGTGCTTCTGGCGTTCACCACATTCGTGGGGCTGGGCGGGGACGACAAGCTGAAGACGGTGATCATGATCTGTCTCGGGCTGGTGCTGAGCACGGTTGGTCTCGATCTGATCTCGGGTCAGCCGCGCCTGATCTTCGGAGATTTGCCGGGCTTCTATGCGGGCATCAGCTTTCTTGTGCTGGCGATCGGGGTCTACGGGATCGGCGAGATCCTTTACACCATCGAAACCTCGCGCACTGCGCCGCAGGTGACACCGGCAAAGATCACGCTGCGTGATCTGGGCGATGGCGTACGCACAATGAACAAGATGTGGCGGACGATGAGCCTTGGGTCGTTCCTTGGCTTCTTCGTGGGTATGCTGCCCGCCGCAGGGGCCACGCCTGCCGCGCTGATGGCGTATGGTATTGCGCGGTCCACGTCGAAGAACCCCAAGAGCTTTGGCAAGGGCAATATCGAAGGTGTGGCGGCACCCGAGACGGCGAACAACGCTGCGTCGACCGGGTCGCTGCTGCCGATGCTGACGCTGGGCATTCCCGGATCGCCGACCACCGCGCTGTTGCTGGGTGGGATGGTGATGTGGGGTCTGATGCCGGGGCCGATGCTGTTCATCGAGCAGCCGGATTTTGTCTGGGGCCTTATCTCGTCGCTCTACACGGCGAACTTTGCCGCCGTGGCGATCAACATCGCGCTGATCCCGCTGTTTGTCTGGGCGCTGCGGATGCCGTTTACAGTGCTCTGTGCGCTGGTGATCGTGCTTTGCATCGTGGGCGGGTTCGCTCCGAGCCAGAAGATGCACGATGTCTGGCTGATCGCGGGCTTCGGTGTGGCGGGCTATCTGCTGCGCAAGGCGGATTACCCGCTGGCACCGCTGGTTCTGGCACTTGTGCTGGGCCCGTTGATGGAGAAAAGCTTCCGTCAGACGCTGATTTCCGAGCAGGGCAATATCCTGGCCTTTGTCGAAAGACCGCTGTCGGGGACATTTATTGCCATCGCCGTGCTTTTCTTTGTGCTCCCGCTTGTTAAGTATCTGCGCAAGGGTGGCGCCCGGAGCATCGCTCCGGCGGAATGAAGTGACTACAACTGACTGAAGAAGGGACAGGGCAATGGCAACCAACGTCAAGGCACTGCTGGAGGGACACGCGTCGGATGCAAAGGCATTGGGCGCACCGGGACGGGACTGGCTCAGCTATGGCGGGCTGCGGGATTTGTCGGCCGAGGTGAGCGCGTCCTTGCGCGGCTTCGGGATCGGGCCAAGCGACCGGGTGGCGATCGTGCTGCCCAACGGGCCGGAAATGGCGGCGGCCTTCGTGACCATCGCGCAGGCGGCGACAACCGCGCCTTTGAACCCGGCCTACCGCGAGGACGAATACGCGTTCTACCTCGAAGACCTGGGTGCCAAGGCGATTGTGCTGGCCGATGGCTATGACGGACCGGCCCTTGCTGCGGCGAAGACGCTGGGTCTGATGGTGCTGCGGACGGTTGTGGCCGAGGGCGCGCCTGCCGGGCAGTTCACCCTGTCCGCGGATGGCGCGACCGGGGCGGCGTTGCCTGCGGGTGATCCGGCGGATGGGGATGTGGCGCTGATCCTGCACACATCCGGCACCACGTCGCGGCCGAAGATTGTGCCGCTCTTGCAGTCGAACGTGGCCGCGTCGGCGCATAACATCGCGGCGTCACTGAACCTGACCTCTGACGACCGTTGCCTCAACGTGATGCCGCTGTTCCATATTCATGGGCTGATTGCGGCTGTGTCGGCATCGTTGTCGGTGGGCGCGTCGATCTGGTGTGCACCGGGCTTTGACGCGCTGCGCTTCTTTGGCTGGATGCGCGATGCGACGCCGACATGGTACACCGCCGTGCCGACCATGCATCAGGCCATCCTGACCCGCGCGGGCCGCAACGCGGATGTGATCGCGGAGGTGCCGTTGCGCTTCCTGCGGTCGTCTTCGGCGTCCTTGCCCGCTCAGGTGATGGAGCAGCTCCGCGAGACCTTCAACGCGCCGGTGATCGAGGCCTATGGAATGACCGAAGCGGCGCATCAGATGTGCTGCAATCCGTTCGACCGGCAGAAGCCCGGTGCGGTGGGTGTGGCCGCTGGCCCCGAAGTGCGCGTGGCGCATGAGACCGAGAACCGGCTGATCGACGGGACCGGTGAGGTGGTGATTTCCGGCCCGAACGTGACGCCGGGCTACGAGAGCAATCCCGACGCCAATGCCAAGAACTTCTTTGAAGCGGATGGCAAGCGCTGGTTCCGCACTGGTGATCAGGGGGCGTTCGATGCGGACGGGTTCCTGCATCTCACCGGGCGATTGAAGGAAATCATCAATCGCGGCGGCGAGAAAGTCTCGCCGCTCGAGGTGGATGGCGTTCTGCTGGATCACCCGGCGATTGCGCAGGTGGTGACGTTCGCGCTGCCGCATCCCAAGCTGGGGGAAGAGGTCGCGGCGGCTGTCGTGCTGAAGGATGGGACCGAGGCGTCCGAGCGCGAGATCCGGGATTTCGCGGCCAGCCGCATGGCGGATTTCAAGGTGCCGCGCAAGGTGATCATTCTGGACGAGATTCCGAAAGGGGCCACGGGCAAGATGCAGCGGATCGGTCTGGCGGAAAAGCTGGGTCTGGTCGAGCCTGCGTAAGAGAGGGCCGGGCAGTTGCCCGGCCTGCGCCTTTGATCGGCGGTCGTGTCGGATGGATCGTGAGGGAGCCTCCGGCGGGAGTTTATTTGGCAAGATGAAGGAGGAGCGGTTCGCAGACCATCGGCGGATCGTTTTGGGGTGAGCGATGAAGATTTGCGTATTCGGAGCGGGCGCCATTGGCGGCTATATGGGTGTCAAGCTGGCGCAGGCCGGGGCGGATGTGAGCCTTGTGGCGCGCGGGCCGCATCTGGCGGCGATGAAAGCCAACGGGTTGAAGCTGATCGAAGAGGGTGGGGAAGAGACCGTTGTGTCCGTGACCGCGTCGGATAATCCGGCGGATCTGGGGGTTCAGGATTACATCATCGTGACCCTGAAGGCGCATTCGGTGCCGCCGATCGTGGACAAGATGAAGCCGCTGATTGGGCCGAACACCACGATTGTGTCGGGCGTGAACGGGGTGCCGTGGTGGTATTTCCACAAGATCGGTGGGGAGCACGAAGGCACGCGGTTGGAATCGGTCGATCCGGGCAATGCACAATGGGACGGGTTCGGGCCGGATAGGGTGCTGGGCTGTGTGGTCTATCCAGCAGCGGAAGTGATCGAGCCCGGCGTGGTCAAGCATATCGAAGGCAACCGCTTTTCATTGGGTGAGCCTGATGGGTCGAAATCAGAGCGGGCGACGGCGCTGTCGCAGGCGCTCTCTTCGGCGGGGCTCAAGGCGCCGGTGCGGCCCCGGTTGCGGGACGAGATCTGGGTGAAGCTTTGGGGCAACCTGTCGTTCAATCCGATCTCGGCGCTGACCCATGCAACGCTGGACGTGCTCTGCACCGATCCCGGTACGCGGGCCGTCGCCAAGGGCATGATGCTCGAGGCGCAGGAGATTGCCGAAAAGCTGGGTGTGAAGTTCCCGATCGATGTGGAACGGCGCATTGATGGCGGTGCGGCTGTCGGCGCGCACCGGACGTCGATGTTGCAGGATCTGGACCAGGGCCGTCCGATGGAGATCGACGCGCTGGTGGGATCGGTGCAGGAGCTGGGCCGTGTGGTGGGTGTGCCAACACCGACAATTGATACGGTGCTGGCGCTGGTGCAGCTCAGGGCGCGGACCGCCGGGCTTTATTCGTAAGCGGCGGTCACGATCACTTCGACTTTAAGTTCGGGGCGGGCCAGCTTGGCCTCCCCACAGGCGCGGGCGGGGGCGTGGCCTTCGGGCACCCAGGCATCCCAGACCGCGTTCATTTCGGCGAAATCCGCCATATCGGCGACCCAGATGATCGCCTGCAGGATCTGTTCGCGCGACGATCCGGCCTGTTTCAGCAGCGCATCGACGCGGGCGAGGCAGTCCTGCGTCTGTTCGGTCACGGTGTCGCCTGCGCCCACCTGACCACACAGGTAAACCGTGCCGTTGTGTTTGACGATCTTGCTCATCCGCGTGCCGATCTCATGGCGTTCGATCATGGGTTTCTCCTTTTCAATGTTTGCGCTGACACTTGCTGTTGGCGCGCGGATTGTCCAGAACGCTTGGGACAGTTGACGGGAGAGATCAGATGTCCGACACGCGCGCGCGCAAACGGTTCCGGTCGCAGGAATGGTTCGACAATCCCAACAATCCGGGCATGACGGCGCTCTATCTGGAGCGCTATCAGAACCAGTCCTTCACCCAAGGGGAGTTGCAGGCGGAAAAGCCGATCATCGGGATCGCCAATACCGGGTCGGATCTGGCACCCTGCAACAAGATCCATGTGTTCCTGATGGACCGGATCAAGGCGGGGATTCGCGATGGCGGTGGGATTCCGATGGAATTTCCGGTTCATCCGATCCAGGAGACCGGCAAGCGCCCGACGGCGGCGCTGGACCGGAACCTGGCCTATCTGAGCCTTGTCGAAGTGCTGCACGGCTATCCCATCGACGGGGTGGTGCTGACAACGGGCTGTGACAAGACCACGCCGGCGCAGCTCATGGGGGCGGCGACGGTGGATATTCCGGCGATTGCACTCAATGGCGGGCCAATGCTGGATGGCTGGTACAAGGGCAAGCGCGCAGGCTCCGGCACGACGATCTGGGAAGGGCGGCGTCTGATGGCGCGGGGCGAGATCGGCTATGAGGAGTTCATGGATCTCGCCTGTGCCTCGTCGCCCTCCTTGGGGCATTGCAACACGATGGGCACGGCCTCGACGATGAACGCGATGGCCGAGGCGCTGGGCATGTCCTTGCCCGGCAATTCGGCAATCCCGGCGCCGTTCCGCGAGCGGATGGCGATGGCCTATGAGACCGGCAAGCGCTGTGTGCAGATGGTGCTCGACGATCTGAAACCGTCGGACATCCTCACGCGCGAGGCGTTCGAGAACGCGATTGTCGTCAATGCCGCCATTGGTGGGTCGACCAACGCGCCGCCGCATCTGCAGGCGATCGCGCGCCATGCGGGGGTGGAGCTGGACGTGACCGATTGGGAGAAGATCGGTTTCGACGTTCCCCTGATGGTGAACATGCAGCCGGCGGGCGAATATCTGGGTGAGAGTTTCTACCGCGCGGGTGGGGTGCCTGCGGTGATGGGGGAATTGCGCAAAGCCGGGCGGTTGCATGAGGGGGTGATGACCGCCTCGGGGCAGCGGTTGGGCGATGTGCTGGCGTCGTGGGAGAGTCTGGACCGGGACGTGATCACCACCTATGACGCGCCGCTGCGCGACAAGGCGGGTTTCAAGGTGCTGTCGGGGAACCTGTTTGACTCGGCGCTCATGAAGACCAGCGTGATCTCCGCCGATTTCCGCAGGCGGTTCCTGTCGACACCCGGCGCGGAAGGTGTGTTCGAGGCGCGGGCGATCGTGTTCGAGGGGCCTGAAGATTATCACGACCGGATCAATGATCCCGCGCTGGCGATTGACGAGGAATGCATGTTGTTCATCCGCAATGTGGGCTGTGTCGGCTATCCCGGATCGGCCGAGGTGGTGAACATGCAGCCGCCCGATGCGCTGGTGAAGGCGGGGATCAACCACCTGCCGACGGTGGGGGATGGGCGGCAATCGGGGACATCGGAAAGCCCGTCGATCCTGAATGCGTCGCCTGAGGCGGTTGTGGGTGGCGGACTGGCCTATCTGCAAACCGGGGATCGGGTGCGGCTCGACCTGAACGCCTCGACCCTCAATGCCTTGGTGGATGATGCCGAGTGGGCGGCGCGCAAGGCGGCGTGGCAGGCACCGGAGATCGTCAACCAGACGCCGTGGCAGGAGATCTATCGCCGCCATGTCGGGCAATTGGCGGATGGCGGATGCCTTGAGTTGGCGACGGCGTATCAGCGGATCGCCAAGGATTTGCCGCGGGACAATCACTGAGGTGCGGATTGGGGGCCAGCCCCCAAACCCCCGGAGTTTATGGGCAAGATGAAGCATGGGAGGGGGCATGGGACAGACGATCATCATCACGGGGGCGGGCAGCGGGATTGGCCGTGCCTGTGCCGAGGCGTTTCTGGGCGCGGGTTGGCGCGTCGGGCTGATCGGGCGACGGGCGACACCGCTCGAAGAGATCGCGGCTGGAAATGAGGCGGCGCTGGCGCTGCCCTGTGACGTGACCGACGCGGCTGCGGTGGAGGCCGCTTTTGCCACGGTTGTGGAGCGGTGGGGACGGCTTGATGCGCTGTTCAACAATGCAGGCACCGGCGTGTTCGGGGCGACCATTGACGAGATCTCGCTGGAGGATTGGAAACGGTGCATCGATGTGAACCTGACGGGCAGCTTCCTTTGTGCGCGGGCGGCTTTTGCGCAGATGCGGCGGCAGGACCCGCAGGGCGGGCGGATCATCAACAACGGGTCGATCTCGGCCCATGTGCCGCGCTGGGGATCGGTGCCTTATACGGCGTCGAAACATGCGATCACAGGACTTACGCGGACGCTGTCTCTGGATGGGCGGGCGTTCAACATTGCCTGCGGGCAGATCGACATCGGCAATGCGGAGACCGAGATCGTGCACGGGTTGCGGGCGCAGGCGATCGACGCGGGCAAACCGGTGGAGCCGGTGATGGATGTGTCCCATGTGGCGTCGTCGGTTCTGCACATGGCCAGCCTGCCGCTCGATGCCAATGTGCAGTTCATGACGGTGATGGCGACCACCATGCCCTATATCGGGCGCGGCTAGATTTCCCTTGGAATCGGCGGGCGCTCTGTGCGTTTATGACTGAAGAAAAACAGGGAGGATTTCACCATGATCAAGCGCGCCTTTCTCAAGCTTGCCGGGACCACGGCGCTGGCGCTGACGCTGGGGACCGGAGCCTTTGCCCAAGAGGTGACGCTGCGGATGCACCAGTTCCTGCCGGCGCAGGCGAATGTGCCGAAAAACGTGCTGGTGCCCTGGGCCGAGCGGGTGATGGACGCGTCCGGTGGCCGGATCGAGATCCAGCATTTCCCGTCGATGCAACTGGGAGGCACGCCGCCGCAACTGATCGATCAGGCGATTGACGGTGTGGCTGACATCGTCTGGACGGTGGCGGGGTATACGCCGGGCCGTTTCCCGCGTGCCGAGGTGTTCGAGCTGCCGTTCCTGATGACCGATGCGGGCGACATGTCGGCGGCCTATTGGGAGCTGGTCGAAGAACAGATGCTTGATCAGGATTTCGCCGATTTCAAGGTGCTGGGCGTCTGGGTGCATGGCCCCGGGGTGATCCATTCCGCCGATCCGGTGGAAAGCCCGGAGGATCTCAACGGGATGAAGCTGCGCGCGCCGACGCGGGTGACGAACAAGCTTTTCACCAATCTGGGGGCAACCACCGTGGGTATGCCGGTTCCGGCAATTCCGGAATCCCTGTCGAAAGGGGTTGTGGACGGTGCCGTCATTCCCTGGGAAGTGACTGGGGCGCTCAAAGTGGCTGAACTGGTCGGGAATCACACCGAGTTCGAGGGCAATGCCATCTACACCACGACGTTCATTTTCGCGATGAACAAGGAAAAGTACGACAGCCTGCCCGAGGATCTCAGAGCGGTGATCGATGCGCAGTCCGGGGCAGAGTTCAGCCGGATGGCGGGCACGCAGATGCAGGCGGATGATGGCCCGTCCCGCGATCTGGCGCTTGATATGGGCAACAACATCATCACCGTGAGCGCCGAAGGGGCCGAGGCGTGGCGCGCGGCTGCGGATGCCACCACCGCTGAATGGATCGCCGAGATGGATGAGAAAGGGATTGACGGAAATGCCCTTCTTGCGCGGGCGAAAGAGCTTTTGGACAAGCACAACACGCAGTAAAGCGTGCGGCGTCGCCCGGGCAGGGACCCGGGCGGCGCACAGAACGGCGAGGGGCAGTGCGGCATGAAGACGGCGATTGAGCGCCTCGCGCGGGGCATGGCGATCCTTGGCGGTGTGGTCCTTGTGGCGCTGGTGCTGCTGACCTGCGTGTCGGTGCTCGGGCGCGGGCTGAATTCCATGGGACATTCGGGCTGGCTCACGGCGCTGTCGCAGGGTCTGGCGGACGGGCTGATCGCCAGCGGGGTCGGGCCGGTGACGGGCGATTTCGAACTGGTCGAGGCGGGGATCGCGTTCTCGATCTTTGCGTTCCTGCCGATCTGCCAGTTGTATGCAGGCCATGCGACGGTGGATGTGTTCACGTCGCGGCTGTCGGGCAAGGCCAATGCGTGGCTGATCGCATTCTGGGACGTGGTTTTGACGCTGGTGATCTGGCTGATCACATGGCGTCTTTTTGCAGGGCTTCTGGACAAGCTTGGCAACGGCGAGACGTCGTTTCTGCTGCAATTCCCGATCTGGTGGGCCTATGCGGCCAGTTTTGTGGCCGCCTTGGTGGCCTCGGTGACGGCGCTTTACTGTTCGGTGGGCCGCGTGACCTATGCCGCGACCGGGCGGTCGATTTTGCCAGCATCAGGAGCGGATGCGGCATGAGCATGCTGGAGCTTGGCATCTGGTCCTTTCCGGTCCTGCTGGCGCTGATTTTCCTGCGGGCGCCTATTGGGCTCGCGATGATGCTCTGCGGGATCGGCGGGCTTTGGCTGGCGTTGGGCAGTCCGGACGTGGTGCTGGCGCGGCTCAAGTCCGAGACATATTCAACATTTTCCAGCTATTCCCTGTCGATTATTCCGATTTTCTTGTTAATGGGCCAGTTCGCAACCCTGTCGGGCATGTCTCAGGCGCTGTTCAAGGCGGCGGAATCGTGGCTGGGGCATCGCAAGGGCGGGGTGGCGATGGCATCGGTCGGGGCCTGTGCAGGCTTTGGCGCGATCTGCGGATCGTCACTGGCGACGGCGGCAACGATGAGCCGGGTGGCCTTGCCGGAGTTGCGGCGCAACGGTTATTCGGGCGGGTTTTCCACGGCGACGCTGGCGGCGGGGGGCACGCTGGGCATCCTGATCCCGCCCTCGGTGATCCTCGTGATCTATGCCATCCTGACCGAGCAGAATATCGCCAAGCTGTTCCTGGCGGCCTTCATTCCCGGTGTTCTGGCGGCTCTTGGGTATATCTTGACGATTTCGCTTTACGTCAGACGACATCCGGAAGCAGCAGGACATCGGGAGCCTGTGCCCTATGCGGAACGCTGGCGCGCGCTTTTCAACGTGTGGCCGGTCTTGCTGGTCTTCGGACTAGTCGTGGGAGGGATTTATGCCGGTTGGTTCACACCGACGGAAGGCGCGGCCGTGGGGGCGGCGGGCACCGGGTTGATCGCGCTCGTGTCGGGCAACCTGACATGGGATGTGTTCAAGCAGAGCATCATCCAGACGGCGGTCAGCACTGCGATGATCTTTTTCATCGTGCTGGGGGCGGCGTTTTACAACGGGTTTCTGGCGCTGACACAGGTGCCGCAGGAGTTGTCGAACTGGGTGGTCGAGATGGGTCTCAGCCCGTTCATGGTGCTGTCGCTGATCCTGCTCTTCTACCTTGTGTTCGGCTGCCTGATGGACAGCCTGTCGATGATCCTGCTGACCATCCCGATCTTTTTCCCGGTCATTTCCGTCATGGATTTCGGCTTTGTCGATCTGGCGGTGATGCAGGCCGATGCGGCGCGCGAGGTGCTTGCGGCAGGTATCCCGGAAGGCATGACGCAGGAGATGCTGGCGTCGATCCAGTCGGCGATGGCGGCGGGGATGGAGTTGACGCGCGCGCAGATGCAGGCGCTCGACATTCGTGTGACGCAGGGCATGGCGAACCGGATCGAGGCGGAATGGGTGGCGATCTGGTTCGGCATCCTCGTGCTGATCGTGGTCGAGGTGGGGCTCATCACGCCGCCGGTGGGGATGAACCTTTTCATCATCAATTCGATGGATCGGAACACGCCGATGATGGAGACCTACCGGGCGGTGATCTGGTTTGTGGCGTCCGATCTGGTGCGGGTGATCCTGCTGGTGCTGTTCCCAGCGATCACCCTGTTCTGGCTGTATTGACCGACATGGGGTTGCCCGTCGACGCAGGACCGTGCAGGTCTTGGACAGCCTGCCGGCACGCTTGCTAAAGACCGATGGCATGGATAACGATTTTACATGACTGAGAAAATGCAGCCCACAACACCTCTTGACGCCGCTCTTCTGCGCAGCCTGTTCGACAGGATTTATGTGATCAACCTTCCCGAGCGCGCGGACCGGCGCAAGGAGGTTCTTGGAGAGTTGCATCGTGTTGGAGTGCAACCGGATGATCCGTTGATCACATTCTGGCAGGCTGTCCGTCCCGCGGATCGGGGGGAGTTTCGATCCATCGGTGCCAGAGGGTGTTTTCTGAGTCATTTGGGCGTGCTTGAAGATGCCGTCGCGCAGGGGCTTCAGAGTATCCTGATCATCGAGGATGACATGGATTGGACGGCGCTGGCGCTTTCACCCGAGTTCGATGCAGCGCCGCTGAAAGAGGTCGCCTGGCACTTTGTGCATGGCGGCTTGGGTGAACGGGCACCGGACCTGAAGGTCAGGATGCGCCTGCATCCCATCCCGCCCGAAGAAAACATGATGCTGTCTCACTTCATCGCGTTGCGGGAACCCGCAATCGGTGCGGCGGTGCAGTATCTGTCTGCGATGTTGCAAAGACCGGCGGGATCACCCGACGGGGGGCCGATGGATGTGGACGGGGCCTATTCCTGGTTCCGGAAGGATCACCCGGAATTTGCGTCCTATGTCTGCGAACCGAGCATCGCCATGCAGCGATCCAGCCGGTCCGACATCACCGACGCGACGGGTTGGCGGGCGACATGGCTGGCCGACGCCGCCAGACGTTTGCGCCGCGCCGTGCTGTCACGCAGGAGAGACTGAGGGACACGGCGCGGTCGACGTATGTCGGCTACAGTTTCTGATCCTAACAATAGATGCGGTACAACCATTTGCCTTCGCCGACATCAGCGATGTCAGCAGCAGTGACCCGGCGACCATTGCTCAGCGTCCAATTGTACCCGGAAACGTCTGAAATCCCGAGAAACTGGCCATCTTTCGTCATGATTTCGCTGCAACCTGCCCGGTGTTTTTCGGCGGCTTTGTACTCACGCAACAATCTGTAATGTCGGAAACGCTGCCAAAGTGATAGAACTGGTTCGGTCATGGACTAAGCCTATCGTTTTGTGTTTGCGGGGGATGTCCGGATTAAACACTACCGCAAAGCAGACTGTACACAAAGCCTGATTTTTGGCACAATGAGCCAAAACGAACCAGCGGTGTGACAAGGGTTTGGGGAAGTCATTGATTGAATGGTGCCCCCACACGGACTCGAACCGCGGACCTACTGATTACAAATCAGTTGCTCTACCAGCTGAGCTATAGGGGCTCCGGAGGCGTGATTACTGAGTGTCGCGCGGCTGTGCAAGAGGCAATATCGGGAAAATGTGCGAATTGCGCTGGCGCGTGGAAGACGGGTTTCTTCCCGGGGCCGGGGCGTATACGGTGCGCAGGCGGCGAGACTGAAGAACACAGATGCAGGTTGTCCTACATACAGGTCTCCATGCGACCGACAGCGACCGTTTGTTCAAGACGCTGCTGCGCAATCGCGAGGGGTTCAAGGCGGCGGGGATCGCCGTTCCGGGGCCGGGCAAGTACCGGAACCTGATCTCGGAGATGTTGAACGCGCTGGGGGAGTCGCGGCCTGCGCCGGGCAGCCGGGACATCCTTCTGGACAGCATTCTGGACGATGCGGCGGACCACGTGGACCGGATGATCCTGTCGCACGAGAACCTGTTTTCGGTGCCCAAGATCGCGTTTCAGGGTGGGGTGGTCTATCGTAAGGCGGAACAGCGTCTGCGCGTCCTGCACGAGGTGTTTGCCGGGGATTCGGTCGAGATCTTCATCGGCCTGCGCAATCCGGCGACCTTTCTTCCGGCCCTTCTGGCAGGGACCCCGCTCGAGTCGCTGCCGCAGCTTCTGCACGGTCTGGACCCGATGCAGATCCGCTGGTCGCAGTTGATCAGGCGGATCACCGATGCGGTGCCGGGCGTTCCCGTCACGGTCTGGTGCGATGAGGACAGTCCGCTGATCTGGGGCGAACTGATCCGTGAACTCGCCGGGCTTGAGGCGACCTATCCGGTCATCGGGGCCTATTCCCGGATGGCCGACATCACGTCGGAGGAAGGCATGACGCGGTTCCGGGACTTTCTGGCCGAAAGACCCGGTCTGAACGAACGGCAGATCCGGCGCGTCATGGTGGCGTTTCTCGACAAATATGCCGATCCGGCCAAGATCGAGCACGAATTCGATATTCCCGGCTGGGATGCCGATCTGGTGCAGGACCTGACCGAGCAATACGAGGAAGATCTGTTCCTTCTCGAACGGATGCCCGGTGTCACGCTGATCGCGCCATGAACGGACCTTTCCGGTGGGCTGGGACGCTGGGCCGACGTGCCCTGCCGTTCAGCGCATCCCCAAAGCTTCCTTGTACATTTCAAGCACCGCTTCTTCCTCGGCGATGTCGTCGGGCTCGCGCTTGCGCAGCGCGATCACCTTGCGCATGACCTTTGTGTCGTAACCGCGGGCCTTGGCTTCGGCCATGACCTCTTTCTGCTGGTCGGCGATGTCTTTCTTTTCCATCTCCAGACGCTCGAACCGTTCGATGAACTGGCGCAGCTCATCTGCGGTGACGCGGTAATTGGCTTCGATTGCGCTGTCGTCCATCTGTCTGCTCCTGTACGGTCTGAGAGGTTCGTAGCGAGGGTGGCGCGGGCCTTCAAGGGCTTGTCAGCGGGCGGGCGATGAATTACCGCCCCCGTGGGCAATGACCATCGCGGGAGCGTATCATGGACATACTGATCTGGTCGGGCGCGGCGCTGTCTTTTGCCGGTCTGTGCGGGCTGGTCTACTGCATCCTGCGGGTGAACAAGGCCCGCAAGGCGGGGCTGAGCGACGAGGCGCTGCGGGACGAGGTCAAGACCGTGATGCCGATCAACCTCGGGTCGCTCTTCGTGTCGGTGCTGGGACTGATGCTGGTGATCCTTGGGATTTTCCTCGGCTGAGCGCCTAAAGATCGTCGAAGCTTCTTCCGTATTTGATCAGTTCGGCAAAGACCGGGTCGGGGGTCCAGAGATCGCGGTCCGGGTGATCGAGCGCCTCCATCGCGCGGGTGGTCCTGAGCAGGCCCTGTGCGCCAACTGCGTGCATCACGCCACCGCGCCAGTTGGGCACGAGATGGGTAAAGACAGACAGCGTGTCGATTTCGGCAGAGCGTGGCACAACGCCGTCGCGCAGGGCCTTGGCACCGGTATTGGCAAGCGCGCCGATCATCAGACGGGCGATCTGGTCGGCGGGCAGGGTCGACTGCGGCGCGCGGCGTTCGTTGATCCTGTGCTGGACCTCCGGGTCCGGGACGTCGCCTTCGGACCCGGAACGGTAAAACCCGCCTCCGCCACCGCGCCCCTGCCGACCAAGCTGCACCAGCATCCCGGACCAGTTCAGGGCACCTTCTGCGCGCGGGTGCCGGGACACGGTGTCGAGCCCGGTCTGGTCGGCCAGACTGTAGGGCGGGTGTGTCATGCCCCAACCCCGCAAGGCGCTGTCGATCGCGAAGGGGGATCGCCCCAGATCGACCAGCGCATCCGCCGCACGCCAGAGCGTATGCAGCAGCCGGTCGTGCAGTCCGGTGCCCGCGGTTGTCTGAACCACGGCCAGCTTGTTCATGCGCCGTGCCAGTGCAAGGCCAAGGCGGCGGTGGTCTTCGGTTGCGTCGGGGCCAAGGATCACTTCGACAACGCGCGCGGTTGCGGCAGGGGCCGCGAATTGCAGCGACAGGCGGGCATCCACGCCCGGAAGGCAATGGGCAATCACGATGCCCGGCGGCACTGGGGCGCCGCGCTGTCCACGTGTGGCCCGAAGCACGATCTGGACGTCCTGAAGCAGGTCTGCCCCATCGCCAAAGCGCAAAGCCCCAAGGGCGCGTTGCATCCGGTCGGCGGGCAAACGTCCGCGTTGCACAGCCTGCTGCAGCACCTGTCTCACATGGCCCACCGCATCGCGCTGCTGGTCGGGATCCTTGATGAACCAGCGCACGCCAAGCCCTGCGTCGAGTGCGGCCAGCACGATCTGGCTGGCAATCACGCTGCCGCCCAGAACCCCGATGGCCGAAATCTCGGGAAGATCGGAGCGGCGCACCTGTGCGGCGACCTTCTGTTCGGCGTGAAACAGGTGCGACAGCGCCTTGGACTGTTCGGTGTCGGCGCAGTCCTCGGCAGCGGCCTCTTCGAAGGCGAGACCTGCGTCGATCGGCAAGAGCATCGCCGCTTCGACCGCCGCGAGGATCTTTTTCGGCGCAAGTTCCGGTGAGGCTGCAATGTCGGTCCGGGTCTTGCTGATGGCGGATTGGTATGCGGCGGCGTTGGCAAAGCCGTCGCGAAGATCGGCGGTCGGCCGTGGGGCAGCCCCCGTGCTGCGCAGGTCGGCGATAAAGTCGCCAAGAGCGTCATCGGCGCTTGTGTCGAACAGCACATCCGCCAAAGCGGTACAGGCATCCGTTGTCACCGGCATCAGCGCACCGCCGACCAGCAGATCGAGCGTGGCCTCGGCCCCCAGAAGCCGGGGCAGGCGTTGCGTGGCCCCTGCACTGGGTACAAGGCCAAGCCGTGCATTGGGAAAGCCGATGCGGGTCTGACGGTGAATCAGCCTGTAATGCGCGGCCAGCGCCAGTTCGACACCACCTCCGACAACGGCCCCGGTCAGAACGGCGATCACCGGCTTGGGGCACTGCTCGATCCTGCGGCACAGCCCGGAGAGCGTGTTGGCGCGGTCATCGCCGCCCCCTTGCGGCACGGTGATGCCAGAGGGAAAGGCCGGGCCGAACGGACGCAGGACAAGGATGTCTACCAAGTCATCGGCGGCAAGGCGCGCCACGGCGTCGTCAATCGCGGTCATCACCGCAACGGTCAGCCGGGCAGAGGGTCCGCCGGGCAACGCGATCTGCGCCACCCCGTCTGTCACGGTGATCTCGGTCTCAGTGCCCATCTGCTGCTCCGATGGCCTCGGGTCGGCATGTTTGCCTGTTCTTTGCAGCGTATTAGAGGCCAAATGGGCCGTTCTGGCAACAATCCTGCGTTATTTGCCGCGATTGTGCATCATTCGCGCGACATCCAGCATCCGCGCGGAAAAGCCCCATTCGTTGTCGTACCAGCCGAAAATGCGGAGCTGGTCGCCGGTTTCCATCGTCTCGTTCGGCGCGATCACCAGCGACTCCGTCCGTGCCCGCAGATCGACCGAGACACAGGGGTCCTCAACCAGACCGATCACCGGATTGGCGTCGGCGAGGGTGCGCAGGGCATCGGCGGGGTTTTTCGGAGGGTTGGCCAGACGCACCACCAGATCCACCGCCGACACGCTGATCGCGGGCACGCGCACAGCGGCCCCGGTCACACGCCCGGCCAGATCGGGCAGCACGCGGTCGATCAGCTTGGCAGCGCTGGTGGTGGTGGGCACCATGCTCACGGCACCGGCGCGGTTGCGGGCAAGGTCCGGCCCGCGCGGCGCATCCACCATCGGCTGGCTGCCGGTGTAACAATGGATCGTCGTCATATGGCCCTGGATCAGGCCAAACCGCGTGTCCAGATCGCGCAGCAGCGGGGCCAGCGCGTTCGTCGTGCAGGACGCGTTCGAGACGATCCGGTGATCCGCGATCCGGTCTTCATTCGCGCCTTTGACGATGGTGATGTCGGCAATGTCGGAAGGGCCAGAGATCAGAACCGCCCGCGCGCCAGCGGTCAGGGCCGCTTCGGCGGTGGCGCGGTCCTTGGTGGCGCCGGTGCAGTCGAGCAGCAGATCGACATCCGCCAAGGGCAGGTCGGCCATCTTGACCCCGGTCAAAAGCGGAATGGACCTGTCGCCGGCCTGCAGCGCACCATTCCTGAGGCTGGCTCCGCCGGGCAGGGGGCCGAAGACGCTGTCATAGGTGAAAAGATAGGCGCAGGTCTCGGGCGCGGCGAGGTCATTGACCGCCACCACCTCGATCCCCGCATGGGCCGGATTGGTCAGGATTTGCCGCAGGATCACGCGGCCGATCCGACCGAACCCGTGGATGACGATGCGCATGGCGACTGTCCTTTGTCCTTCTGCCGCACACCTGTGCGATAGCGCTTGCATTTCAACTCTGATTTTTTCACATTGTAAAAATCTTTTTTGTATCGAGACAATTCAGGGCGCAGGTGCGGGCATGAATGCTGAGACAGGGCCGGAACGGCGGGCACGGGGACGGCCCCGCGCATGGAGCGATACGACCGAGCAGAACAAGATCAAATCGCTGGATCGGGCGCTGGTCATCCTTGAACGGCTGAGCGAACGCGGCGGTGCGACGCTGACCGATCTGTCCGAAGATCTAGATCAATCTCCAGCCACCGTCTACCGGGTGCTGTCGACCTTCGAGGGGCGCAACATGGTCGATTTCGATCCCGTGGCGCAGACCTGGCATATCGGGGCAGGCGCGTTTCACATCGGATCGCGGTTTCTGCGGCGCACATCGCTGGTCGAACGGGCGCGCCCGTTCCTGCGGGAATTGATGCAAAAGACCGAAGAGACCGCCAATCTGGGCGTGTCCCGCGACGGGCTGGTCCTGTTCCTGAGCCAGGTCGAGACGCATCACAACATCCGCGCGTTTTTCCCGCCGGGCACCATGTCGCCGATGCATTCCTCGGGCATCGGCAAGGCGCTTCTGGCGCAGATGGACGACAAGGAGGTCGCGGCGATCATTCGCAAGCACAAGCTTACGGCGTTCACAGACCATACGCTGGTCACACCCGAGGCGCTGGCCGAGGATTTGGTCAAGACACGCGCGCGGGGCTATGCGTTTGATGCAGAAGAGAAAAACGACGGTATGCGCTGTATCGCAGCACCCGTGTTCGACATGCATGGCGAGCCGATTGCCGGGGTGTCGATCTCGGGCCCGTCAGCCCGCATCCCCGATGAACGCATCGACAGCCTTGGTTTGGCGGTCAAGGAAACGGCGGCCAGACTGACCGCCGCTTTGGGGGGCGCGTCGGATTAGGCGACGTTCTTGAGGTTCAGCTTGGGGGTCACGCCAAGCGCGTGGCACACGTCGCGGGTCAGCTCCGGACGGTTGAGCGTGTAGAAGTGCAACGTATCGACCCCGCCGTCGATCAGGTCGGAACAAAGCTCCGCACAGATCGCGGTGGCCAGCAGATCTTCGCGCCCGTCACGCTCGGCTTTTTCGAACGCATCCACAACCCACGCCGGGATATGCGTGCCGCAGCGCTGGGCAAAGCGGACAGCGCCCTTCCAGTTCTCGATCGGCAGGATGCCCGGTGTCACCGGCTTGTCGATTCCGGCCTTTTCGCAGGCATCGCGGAACCGGAAAAAGGTCTCGGCCTCGAAGAAGAATTGCGTCAGTGCTTCGGATGCGCCCGCGTCGAACTTGCGCTTGAGGTAGGACACATCCGCCTGCGCATCGGCCGCTTCGGGGTGGGTGTCGGGATAGGCCCCCACGCGGATGGTGAAATCACCCGCCTCGCGCAGACCCTCGATCAGCTCTACGCTCGAGGCGAATCCATCTTGATGGGGCACAAAGCCGGTCGAGCCTTTGGGCGGATCACCGCGCAGGGCTACGATGTCGGTCACACCGGCTGCGGCGAAATCCTGTGCAATGGCAAGGGTTTCCGCGCGCGTGGCGTTGACGCAGGTGAGGTGCGCAGCAACCGGCAGGCCCGAGGATTTGTGCAGCGTTGCCACCGCCTCGCGCGTCAGATCGCGGGTTGTGCCACCTGCGCCGTAGGTCACGGATACAAACCGCGGCTGCAGCGGGGCAAGCACCTGAACGGTGTCCCACAAACGGAAAGAGGCTTCGAGGTTCTGGGGCGGGAAGAATTCGAACGAAACGGACGGAGTTGTCATCGACGTGTTCCTTGATGGCGTTGAAGCTCTTGTCGCACACGCAGCATTGTGAGACAAACTCATAAATCTAATCTTGAACATGAGATCGTTTGATAATGCACATCGAGTTCCGTCATCTGCGCACGATCAAGGCCATTCATGAATATGGCGGGGTGGCCAAGGCTGCGGATCAGCTCAACATCACGCAATCGGCGCTCAGCCATCAGATCAAGGCGCTCGAGGATCAGGCAGGGGTGGAGCTGTTCGTTCGGCGCTCCAAGCCGATGAAACTGTCGGCGGCGGGGATGCGGCTCTTGCGGCTGGCCAATCAGGTCCTGCCTCAGGTCGAGGCGCTGGCCGCCGAATTCGAAGGGCTGCGCGGTGGGTCGACCGGGCGGATGCACATCGCCATCGAATGTCACGCCTGTTTCGAATGGCTGTTCCCGGTGTTGGAGGCGTTCCGCAAGAACTGGCCGGATGTGGATGTGGACATCCGCCCGGGCCTCGCTTTCGATGCGCTGCCTGCCCTGCAAAAGGAAGAGGTCGATCTGGTCGTGTCGTCCGACCCCGAGGACATTCCCGGTGTCACCTTTACCGAACTTTTTGATTACAAAGCGGTTTTCGTCGCGTCCTCGGCCCATCCGCTGGCCGAAAAACCTTATGTCGATGCCGAGGATTTCCGTGGGCAGACGCTCATCACCTACCCGGTGGAGCGGTCACGCCTCGATGTGTTCAGCCAATTGCTGATCCCGGCAAAAGTGGAGCCGGCCTCGGTCCGTCAGGTTGAACTGACGGCCGTGATCCTGCTCTTGGTCGCATCCAACAGGGGCGTGTCCGTGCTACCCGACTGGGTTGTGCGCGAGGTCAAGTACAGCTCGGACTACGTCACCCGGCCTTTGACACAGGCGGGGGTGACACGTCGACTCTACGCGGCCACACGCTCCGTGGACACCGACAAACCCTTTGTCGCGGAATTGATCCGGCTGGCCCGGCAAGAGGCGCAGCGCCTGCAATCCGCCTGATGCTCAGAGGGCTGAAAGGTTGGAGGCCATCTTGCGGCCGTCGCGCCCTTCGGTCATTTCAAAACTGACCTTCTGGTTGTCGGCCAGCCCATCCATACCGGATTGCTGCACAGCGGAAATGTGAACAAACACATCCTTGCCGCCGTCTTCCGGCGAAATGAATCCGTAGCCTTTGGTTGCATTAAACCACTTCACGGTACCGTTCGGCATTATCCCGTGTCTCCTTCTGTCGTCACGTTTGACCTCTGTGGGCCGCTTCGCTTGCGACCGGGTCTGCAATCTGCAACACCGTTCACAAGTATTCAGATTGAGCGAAATGCCCCGAAAACAAGGCCCCCGCGCAATTTTCGGTCGGGGTCCTGCAGGGTTTTCGCGCAGCAGACAGGAGAGACGGATGATCCTTTACGGGCTCAAGACCTGCGACACGTGCCGTAAGGCATTGAAGGCGTTACCAAACGCAGAATTTGTCGATGTTTCAACGACTTCGGTACCCGATGGTATACTGGATCGGGCGTTATCACAGTTTGGTGATAAAGTTTTGAACACCAAGTCGACAACATGGCGCGGACTTGACGAAACCGAACGCAGCAAGGAGCCCAAGGCGTTGTTGCTTGCGCATCCAAAGCTGATGAAACGACCGCTGATCGAGGACGGGGATGCACTTTATATCGGCTGGGACAAGGACACCCAGGCGGCCCTGATCGGTTAGGTCCGCACCTGCATCTGGTGCAGCGCGGCATAGGTGCCCGCCTGCGCCAGAAGATCGTCGTGCGTGCCCTGTTCGATCACACGCCCCTGATCCATGACGACGATCTTGTGCGCGTCGCGGATCGTGGACAGCCTATGGGCAATCACCAGCGTGGTGCGCCCCTTCGACAGCTCGTCCAGCGCCGCCTGCACCTTGGCCTCGGACCCGGTATCAAGCGCGGAGGTTGCTTCGTCCAGCAGCAGGATGGGCCGGTTGCGCAACAGCGCGCGGGCGATCGCCACCCGTTGCCGCTGGCCCCCGGACAGGGCCGATCCGCGCGGCCCGACCGGGGTGTTCAACCCGTCGGCCAGTTGCGGCAGGAAGTCGGACACATGCGCCGCATCCAGCGCACGTTTCAGGTCGGCGTCGGATACGTTCTTCTGACCCAGCAGGATGTTCTCCAGCACCGTATCGTCGAACAG
This sequence comes from Alphaproteobacteria bacterium, assembly GCA_030428355.1. Classification (GTDB taxonomy): domain Bacteria; phylum Pseudomonadota; class Alphaproteobacteria; order Rhodobacterales; family Rhodobacteraceae; genus Marivita. Next base: position 95,244 of record JAUIBL010000003.1, read on the forward strand.
CAGCGCCTCTTGCGACACCACCGAAAACAACCCGCGCAGATCCGCCAGCGCCATGTCCGAAACCGGCACGCCGCCGATGGTCACCACTCCATGTGATGGGTCAACAAGCCGCGTCAGCACATTGAAGATGGTCGATTTTCCCGCACCCGAAGGCCCGACCAGAGCGGTGGTCCGACCGGCCTCTGCGGTAAAGCTGCAGCCCTTCAAAATCGCCGTATCGCCATAGCTCAGCGATACGTCCTCAAGCGTGATCTCGGGAACGCCCGTCGGGGCAGGGCGCGGTATGGCCGGGCTGCGCAGGGTCGGTTCGGTATCAAGGATCTGGCGGATGCGCTCGATCCCGGCGGCCGCCACCTGCCAGACCCCGGCCACGTTGCCAAGGCGGCGCAAAGGTTCAAACGCGAGACCGATCGCGGTGAAGAAGGCCATGAAGTCACCGACGGTTTTTTCGCCCGACAGGATCTCACTGCCGCCGTAGAACAGCACCCCCATGAAGCCCAGACCGGCCATGATGTCGATCATGCCGGGGATGGTCGCCTGACCCAGCGCGCTGCGGGTTTCGACCCTGACCCGCTCTTCCGTCAGCTTGCGGTAACGGTCGGACTGATAGCGTTCCAGCGCGTTCAGCTTGACCGGCACGATGCCGTGAAATGCCTCGTTCAGGCGCACCGAAAGTTTCGCCGCGACATCCCGCGCGCGCCGGGCTTCCTTGCGGACATAGCGTTGCAGGAACACCGACGGGGCCACGAGGATCGGCGCACCCAACAGCGCGATCAGCGTCCAGCGCCAATCCACCGAAACCGCCACCGCAAAGAGCGACACAAGGGCGATCACGTCACGTCCGGCCCCGGTGATGATCGTCCGCCACACCTTTGAAATCGCGTCCACATCGCCTTCGACGCGCTGCATCAGATAGCCGGGCGAATGGGTCTGGTGATAGGCCCCGTCAAGCACCATGAGATGCGCCAGAAGGTCCTGCCGGATGTCGGCGACAGAGAGTTGTGAAATCCGCGTCAGCAGCACCTTCTGAACGATGCTCGCCACGGCACGGATGACAAAGATGCCCAGAAAGACAAGTCCAACCCAGACGATGGCATCGGCGTCGCCCCCGACGAAAACACGGTCGAACATCGGCTTCATCATGTAGGACAACGCGCCGAACATGCCGCCTTCCAGCGCCATGAACAGCATGGCGACGATCAGAAGCCGCCAGTGCTTTGCCAGATAGCCGCGCCACACCCACAGCAGCAGACCGCGCGGATTGACTGCCGCTTCGGTCACGTGACCGGGGCCGCCGGCAATGTGACCCGGTCCGCCGGTGTCTTGCGGTCGAACCCGGCCTGGATCGCGGTGCCGTCATACTCCGTCCGGATCCACTCTTCGAACGAGATCGGCTGCCGGGCCGTCCGCGCCGCGTAGACATCGAGGATGTAATCCTGAACGCCGGTCGCGGTGAAATCGAGATGGATGTATTTCAGCGAAAGCTGCTTGCGCGCCACATCAACCGGTTTGTTCTCGAACACCATCAGGTAAAGGGCGGCCACGAACCCGGCCCGGTCCGCCCCGGATTTGCAGTGAAACACAAACGGCTTTTCCGCGATCCGCAGCGTGTCGATCACATGCACGATCTTCTTGCGGCTGACCGCGTTGCGCGCCTGCAGCTTGGCGTTCAACAGTTTCAGCCCCAGCGCCTCGCAGGTTTCCTTTTCGAACAGGTAATGGGCGTACTTGTCCTCGCCGCGCAGGTTGACGACGGTCTTGATCCCCATTGCCTTGTATTTCTCGAACCGCGCATGGGTCGGCTGGTTCGACCGGTAGACCCCCGGTGCGATCTCGAAGAAATTGGTCCAGAAGGTGCGCAGAAAGGCATGGTCGAACACGTGGTAATGAAAGGTTGACCAGCGCCGCGCGCGCGGATCGGTGATGTCCTTGCCGAAGGACCGACGCAGCTTGCGCTCTGCGTCTTCGATCTTTGTCCAAAGTCGTCCCAGCATCCGGTCCCTTTCGCGTCAGGCGCGGATGTAGAGACTGTGACGCGTGCTGGCAAGCACCGCGCGATATTGACGGTGCGGCTGGGCAGGGTAGGGTGCGCCCGACCCTGCGGTCCGTCAGGGTGCCCCATCACTTCGAGGTTGCTTATGTCGCTTGCCAATGGCCGAACGTATCTTGCCATTCCCGGACCGTCCGTCGTGCCGGACGCCGTGCTGCGCGCAATGCACCGGGCATCGCCGAACATCTACGAAGGCGAACTGCCCGACATGATGCCGGGGCTGACCGCCGATCTGAAGCGCGTGGCACGGACCGACGGGCATGTGGCGATCTATATCAGCAACGGCCATGGCGCATGGGAAGCCGCGCTCGCCAACACGGTCGGGATCGGGGACAAGGTGCTGGTGCTGGCCACCGGGTTTTTCGCGATGGCGTGGAGCCGTATCGCCGAGGCCCGTGGGATCGAGGTCGATGTGCTGGATTTCGGCAATGGCGGCACCTTCGATCTGGACCGCGTCGAGGCTGCGCTGAAAGCCGACAGCGCCCAGGCCTACAAGGCGGTGATGGCGGTGCATGTGGACACATCGAGCTCCAACCGCAACGAATTTGCGCCGCTCCGCGCGATCCTTGACGATCTGGGACATCCCGCGCTTCTCATCGCCGATTGCATCGCCGCGATGGGTTGTGACCGGTTCGAGATGGACGCCTGGGGTGTCGATGTGGCGCTGACGGGATCGCAAAAGGGGCTGATGTGCCCGCCGGGGCTTGGATTCGTGTTCTTCAATGACAAAGCCGCCGAGCGGCGCAAGCGCCTGAAGCATGTCAGCACCTATTGGGACTGGGCACCCCGCTGCGAACCCGAAGCGTTCTACCAGTATTTCAGCGGCACCGCGCCGACGCATCACCTGTACGGCCTGCGCACGGCGCTGGACATGATCCACGCCGAAGGAATCGAAACGGTCTGGGCGCGTCATGCAACACTGGCTCGGGCGATCTGGGCGGCGGTCGAACATTGGGGTCAGGACGGGCCGCTGCGGCTCAACATCGCCGACCGCGCCTTGCGCAGCCATGCGGTGACCGCGATGGCCATCGGCAAGCCGCACGGCACCGAACTGCGCCGCTGGTGCAGCGATCAGGCTGGGGTGACGCTGGGCATCGGTTTGGGCATGGGCAATGCGGACGACCCGAAAAGCGACGGGTTCTTCCGGTTCGGCCATATGGGCCATGTCAACGCCCACATGATCATTGGCCTTCTGGGGGTGGTCGAGGCCGGGCTTGGCGCACTTGGTATCCCGCATCGCGCAGGCGGCGTGTCCGAGGCAGCCCGGGTGATTTCAGCAGCGTGACCTCAGGCGTCCGACTTTCGTGACCACTGGATGGCGCGGCTGGCCTTGTATTGGGCCAGTCGGGTGATCCCCTGATTGAGCGCCCATCCCGCAATGATCACCGCGGCCAGCCCGAAATGGGCCCAGATGACGCCGAAAATCCACAAGAGATTGACGAAAATCAAAATGAGATTGGCGGTCGTATAATCCTCGACCCGCTTCGGATGACGATCATCCATCTGCATCTCCACAACTCGGTTTGCATGGCCTTGTGCGACAGAATAGCGCAGATCAGCCCTCCGTCAGCGATAATCTGCACGGAATACCGAAATTTTTCGTGAAGACGGCAGGTCCTGCCTATCGCCGCGCCATGTCCAGCGCCCGTGGCAAGGCCTGTTCGAGGATATCGAGGTCTGCGGGCCGCCCGGCGCTGATGCGGATGCAGCGATCTCCGGGGGACACGAAGGGCATGCGCACGAACACGCCCTCCTGGATCAACCCCGCCAGCACCGCCTTGGCAAAGGCACCGTCGCCGCCGCAATCAATGGTGACGAAATTCGTGGCCGAGGGCAGGGGCGTCAACCCGTTGGCCTTCGCGATCGCCGCAATCCGGTCGCGGGCCTCGGCGACCAGCGCGACCACCTCCTCCAGCCAGGCCGTGTCTTCGTAAGCGGCCAGCGCACCTGCCTGCGAAATCCGCGACATGCCGAAATGGTTGCGCACCTTGTCGAAGCTCTTGATCAGCTCCGGCGCACCGATGCCGTAGCCCACCCGCGCCCCTGCCATTCCGAACGCCTTGGAAAAGGTGCGCATGCGGATCACCCTCGGATCATCGGCGTCGATTCCTGGCGCTGTGCCCTCCGGCGCAAATTCGATATAGGCCTCGTCCAGCAGCAAGAGCGTGCCGTCGGGCAGCGCACCGAGCGCCTTTTCGATCATCGCGCCGCTGTGCCAGCTTCCCATCGGGTTGTCCGGGTTGGACAGGTAGACGATCTTGGCCTCGACCTCGGCCGCTTTGGCCATCAGCGCCTCGATGTCTTCGTGATCGTTGCGGAACGGCACCTTGTGCAGCGTGCCGCCATAGCCCACCACGTGATAGTTGAACGTGGGGTAAGCCCCGTCCGATGTCACCACGGGATCGCCGGGCGCGACCAGCAGCCGGACAAGATAGGCCAGAAGCCCGTCGATCCCTTCGCCGATGATGATGTTGTCGGGGCGCACGCCCATGCGGGCGGAAATCGCCTGGATCAGATCGTAATTCGTCGCATCGGCATATTGCCAGCACTGGCCTGCCGCGTCCTGCATCGCGGCCACGGCAAAGGGCGAGGGGCCGAAGACGCTTTCATTGGCACCGAGCCGGGCAAGAAAGGGCGCGCCGCGTTGGCGTTCCTGTACCTCGGGGCCGACAAAGGGCACGGTGGAAGGCAGCTTGGCGATAAGGTCGGGGTATCTGGGTCCGGTCATGTGCCGTCTATGCCAAGGAGACCGGTGCAGAACAAGCGTCGTCGAGGGGCTGCGGCGGGAAATCCCTGCGCGCAGTCCTGTCATCCAGACAAAGATATGTCGGCGGATCGCAGTCCAGTCATCGCGCGGCCCGATTTTTCGCAGAAAAATCGGGGCCCGGCACAAAGCTGCGACGAAAGAGTTAACGAAACGTGCGTATGGTGCGGATGTCACAGCCTTGTTGCGCAAACCCAACGCGCGTCCTACCCGTCAGGTCAGCATCCCTGACCCAATGTTTCGCACGCGAAACAATAGGTCCGGATCGGACCTGATCCGCGCTGCTTGACCCGCGCCGGTGGAACGGCCACTTATCGACAAGAGCAGAAACGAGACCGACATGGCCCAAACCCCACCCCCGTTTGCCCCGTACGAATGGATGATCGCGTGGCGTTACCTGCGCGCCCGCCGCGCCGAGGGCGGGGTGAGCGTGATGACCTGGATCAGTCTGATCGGCATCACGCTGGCGGTCTTTGCGCTGATCGCCACTCTGGCGGTGCGCTCCGGGTTTCGCGCCGAATTCGTCGATACGATCCTTGGCTCGAACGCGCATGTGACCGTCTACTACACGCAACAGACCGATGAATTCGGCCGTGCCAGCCGCTCAATCTCGGATTACGAGGCCCTGGCCCAAAGCGTGGCCGCCGTGCCCGGCGTCACCCGCGCCGCCCCCTTGGTGAAGGGGCAGGTCATGGCCACCGCCAACAGCCGCAACGCCGGGGTCGAGGTCTTCGGCATCTCCCCCGCCGATCTGACGACCATCCCCCGCATCGCCGATCCCGAAACCGCGCGCGGTGATCTCGCGCGGTTCGGCGAGGGCATCGCCATCGGCTCGGGTGTGGCGCGGGAACTGGGGGTGGGCTTGGGCGACAGAATCAAGCTGATCTCGCCCGACGGGGTGCGCACCGCTTTCGGCACCAGCCCGCGCGTCAAGGCCTACGAGGTGGTCTACATCTTCACCGCCGGGCGTTATGACATCGACCGCACCCGCATCTACATGCCCTTCGGCGAAGCGCAGCTCTATTTCAACCGCGAAGGGGTTGCCGACGAGATCGAGGTCATGGTCGCCGATCCAGATCGGGTCGAAGAGATGACGCTTCCCATCGTTCAGGCCGGAGGGCAGCGTGCGCTGGTCTGGACATGGCAGGATGCCAGTGGCGGGTTCCTGCGCGCGCTCGAGATCGAGGACAACGTGATGTTCATCATCCTGTCGATCCTCGTGCTGATCGCGGCGATGAACATCGTGTCTGGCCTGATCATGCTGGTCAAGAACAAGGGGCGTGACATCGGTATCCTGCGCACGATGGGGCTGACCGAAGGGGCCGTGCTGCGGGTGTTCTTCATCTGCGGGGCCTTCACCGGGATTCTCGGCACGCTGGCCGGGGTGATCCTTGGGTGTCTCTTCGCGCTTTATATCGACCCGATCTTTTCCTTCGTGAACTACGTCGCCGGCGGCGGGGTCTGGGACCCGGCGGTGCGCGGGATCTATGAACTGCCCGCCCAACTGCGCCTGCCCGATGTGCTGAGTGCGGTGGCGCTGTCGCTGGGGCTGAGCTTTGTGGTGACGATCTTCCCGGCGCGGCGGGCGGCGCGGATGAACCCGGTCGAGGCGCTGCGTTATGAATGAGCTTGCGCTGCGGCTGACCGGGATCACCAAGGCCTACAACGCTGGCACCCCAGCCGTGGTCGAGGTTCTGCGCGGGGTGGATGTCGCGCTGGACCGGGGCGAGGTTGTCGCGCTGGTGGCGCCTTCGGGGGCGGGGAAGTCGACGCTGTTGCACATCGCGGGGCTGCTCGACACGCCCGATGGCGGGACGGTTGAAATCGCCGGGACCGACCTGACCGGCGCGCCGGATCGCAGACGGACCCTCGTGCGGCGGGACGAGGTGGGGTTCGTCTACCAGTTCCACCACCTGCTGCCCGAGTTCAGCGCACAGGAAAACATCGTCCTGCCGCAACTGGCCGCCGGCGTGTCGCGCAGCGAGGCGGACGCGCGGGCGCAGCAGTTGCTGGACATCGTCGGCATCGGCGCGCGGGCGCATCACCGGCCCGCGGCTCTCTCGGGCGGTGAACAGCAGCGCGTCGCCTTCTGCCGGGCTTTGGCCAACCGGCCCTCGGTGCTGCTTGCGGACGAACCGACAGGCAATCTTGATCCGGCGACATCGGACACGGTGTTCGACGCTTTGATGACGCTGGTGCGGGAAACCGGGCTGGCGGCGATGATCGCGACGCACAACATGGAGCTCGCCGCGCGTATGGACCGCCGCATCCGGCTGGATCAGGGCAGGCTGACAGCCCTGTGACCCGCCCCGCCGATGAACGGGGTTCACGTGATCGTTTGATGCGGGTGATCGCCTTTGGCTGCTAGACACGCGGAAACCAAGAAAGGGTGCCCGCATGTTTCGTTTCCTTGCCGTGTCTGCCATTTGCCTTGCCGCGCTGCCCGCGCTGGCCGCTCCCGTCTCGTTTGACGGGTCGTGGAAGACGCAGAAATTCTCGCTGTTCTCGTCCAACAGCTATGGGTTCAACGGAAGCTCTGTCAGCGTGACCTCGAATGGATCGGTGTCGCTGGCGTATCGGCCCTTGCCCGAAAGCTATTGGGGGGCGTCCTCGGCCACATGGTCCTGGAGCGTCACCGAAGGCGTGCCGGCAACCGACCTGCGCAAGAAAGGCGGCGATGACCGCAACCTTGCGCTGTACTTCGTGTTTCTGCCACCCGCCGAGGCACAGGCCCTGAAAGGGGCCAGCGTGCGGCAGTTGCTGACCAATGATGCGGCGCGGGTGCTGGTCTATGTCTGGGGCGGCGCGCATGACCGGGGTGCGGTGCTGAACAGCCCCTATCTGGGCAACCGGGGCAAGACGATCGTGCTGCGCGGCTCGGGCACCGGAAGTGCCAAGGAAAACGTCAATCTTGCGCGCGATTACGCAAACGCCTTTGGCGGCGGCAGCACCGCTCTGGTGGGCCTTGCCCTCTCGGGCGACAGCGACGACACCGACACACGGATTCGTGCCACCGTCAGTGGGTTGAGCGTCAACTGACGGCGGACACCCTCAGGCGCGCTGGGTGATCCAGACGCCAAGCGCCATGACCGCGATCCCGGTGGCGCGGGTCAGGCTCAGCGGGCTGACCCGTGCGCCGAACAGGCCGAAATGGTCGATCGCCGCCGCCGAGATCAACTGCCCCAGCAGCACGAAGAACACCGCGTTTCCGATGCCGAAATGCGGTGCGATATATGTGATCGACAATACGTAGAAGGCCACGAACAGCCCACCCAGCAGCAGGTGCCGCGGTGCCATCGGCACAGCCGCCAGCGCCTTGGGTCCGGTGACCAGAGTGGCCACCGCAGTGGCCAGCAGCGCCACGCAGAACAGCACCAGAGCCGCGGCTGCGGGCGATCCGATGCGCACACCCAAAGCGGCATTCAGAGCGGCCAGAAGCGGGATGCCGATGCCTGCGGCCAGCATGGTGAGGGCATAGATCGGCATGGGCGGTCTCCGTATGTAAGCGAGTCCGGTGCAGACTGCGCCGGGCTCCGCCGATTGTCACTCTCCTTTGCGTGACGGCACAGCGCAGACGGTTGCACGGACGCGCAAAGACAGGCAGTCTGCACACAATCGAGCAAGGAGGCCGAAATGCGCCCAACCCTGATCAGTCTGACCTTTGCAAGCTGTGCCGCAGCCCTTGTCGCCGCCTGTACGCCGGATGAAATGCCCGTCGCCAGCGATGGCCGTGCGCTCTTCATGGAAAATTGTGCGATCTGCCACGGCGCGGATGCCAAGGGCGATGGCCCGATGGCGCGTGCCATGGCCAAGGCCCCGCCGGATCTGACGCTCATTTCGGTGCGAAACGGTGGCACGTTCCCGGCGGTCAAGGTGCTGTCCACCATCGACGGTTACACCAAGACCTCGCTTTCCGGTCCAGACATGCCGGAATTCGGTGGCTTGCTCGAAGGCGATCTGGTGCCGCTCGATACCGGGGATGGTGTGTTGACACCCACGCCACGCAAGCTGGTCGCCCTGCTGGATTACATCGAAAGCATTCAGGCCACGCGCTAGGTTCGCGTGGCCCCATGTCGTGCCCGTCTGTTCCCGGCGGGCAGGGCGTTATGTGGGGGCTTTGGCGGAACGCGGTCCGGCAAGCAGCCAGATGATAAAGCCCAGAAGCGGCAGGATCAGCACCAGCAGGCACCAGAGCACCTTGGAGCCGGTGGAATTGGTCGATCCGATGATCGACACGAACGCCCAGACGTTCAGAACAAGGAGGATCAGCCCTCCGATGCCGGTGATTTCAATACCCATGTTTTGCTCCTTGGCCTAAATTGCTGGCCGGTCTTCTTGACCTGTCTTCATGCTGCGCCGACTCCGGCGTCTTGGGCTGGGCTGTTCCGGTATGTCTCCCGACTCACCGGTCGCGCAGCGCCGCAATCAGCGCGTCCTTGGTCATGTCGGACCGACCCGTGATGTCGAGTTCCTGCGCCCGGCGATAGAGATCGTCCTTCGTCCAGTCCTCGTACCGCGCCGCCTTGCCGCCCTTGCGCGAGGGCGACTGATCGGCGTTTGCCTGCGCGTTGGCGATGCGGGCGGCGGCTTCCTTGCCGTACCCGTCTTCGCGCAGCGCCTCGTAGGTGTCGTCATTCTTGATCGACGCGCCGTGATCACCTGACATCGGGCTCACCCGTCCGACGTTGCGGTTGCGGCGGGGGTGGTTGTCTCTTCACCCGGTTCGTTGCCTTGGGCGGCGAGGTTCGCAAGATAAGCGAGGAACAGGACAGCCGCAAAACCGCCGGCTGCGATGATTCCCCAGATCGCGGGGCGGTGGCGTTTGGCCTGTTTTTCGACATTCGTGGATGGAGCGGACATGGTGTTCCTCCTGTGTGATGGGTCTGTCAGGGACTCAACGCGAAAGAGGGCTGGCGGTTCCCGGACGGCACCGGATCCACGGGCCTTGTGTCCTTTGCCATCGGGCATCAGGCAAGGTCGTGGCACATGGCGCGGGTCTGGTTGCGGTCGCTGCGATAGGCGCGGGCCGCGCTGACAAGGGCGCGGAATATGGCGCGTTGTCGGTGCGCATAGAACAGATGTTCCGGGTGCCATTGCACCCCAAGGGCAAACGGGTCGCGGACCCGTTCGATGGCCTGCACCATCCCGCCGGTGTCGCGGGCCGAGACGCGCAGGCCCGCCCCAAGACGATCTACCGCCTGACTGTGCAACGCATTGACCTTCATCGGTTTTTCGCCGCTGATCAGGGACAGGTGGGTGTCTGCCTCGACGCAGATTTCGCGTTTCGGCAGGATCGTGGTGATCTTGCGGTTGGCCCCATAGGTTGTCCAGGCGTCCTGATCCAGTGTGCCGCCAAGGGCGACATTCAACATCTGGGAGCCGCGACAGATGCCCAGCACCGGAATGTTGCGCTCCAATGCCGCTTCGGCAAGACCGCGTTCCAGATCATCGCGCTCCGGGTCCAGCCTGGCCGAGATGCCCAGCCTGCCGCCGTAAAGGTCGGGTCCGATGTCGTCGCCGCCGCCGATGATCAGCCCGTCCACGCGCTCGAAATCGGTGCTCCGCCCGACGCCCCAGCGCACCCCGCGGCCACCGGTGATCCAGAGGTTCAGGTTGATGAGCGGATAGACCCGCCAGCCCGTGCGGGCCGAGGTGGTCACGGCAATCAGCGGTCGGCTCATGGGGCGGCCTTGGCGTCGTGATCCTGCAGCAGCGTGTCGATGGTTTTGACCCAGACCGATCTGCGTTCGAACCATGCCGCGTCATGGGTACACCACGCGTCGCGCAGCGCCGCCAGAAGCGCCGGGTTCGCGGCGACACGTTCGACCTGACGCCAAAGCTGCCAGGGTTGCCGCAGCGACCAGTCGGCCTCGTCGATGCGGCTGTCGGGCAGGCGGAAATGAAAGGTCGGGCGGGCGGCGGTCTTGTCATCGATGTCGAAGCATTCGGCGAACAGCTCTGGTTCGGCATGTTTGAAGAGCGGCAGCAGATCGAGGCTGAGATTGCGGCTGTCGATATGGCGTGCCGCCATGCGCATCAGATCGGCAAGGCTGTCATAGTCATTCTGCGCAAGATCCGAGATCAGAGCCTTGGGCCATGCGCCGATGAACGGCATCATCCGCCGGGTCGTGTCGACCTGTTCGCGGTCGCGGAGCCATGGCTCAAGCAGCGCATAGGCGGTGATGGTGTCCAGCGTGAAGCGGTGATCGGGGGCTACGACTTCGGGGTTCACGTGCACGCCAAAGCCCAGCAGCACGCCGCTGCGCGATCCCATCGCCCCGATGCCGCGCAAGCCGGCGCAAATCGTGTCGAATTCTTCCAGTTGCGCACGGCTGAGCGGGGGTGTCACGACTTCGACCGGGATCAGGCCGCGCATGGCGTCCAGACCTTCCTGCAGAAAAGGCAGGTCGTCCCGTTTGCGCAACGAGATGTCCAGCTCGACCTCGATGTCGCCGAACCGTGTGTCGGACACGATGACGCTGTGATCGCCCCCTTCGGTGACGGTGCCACCGAATGTGCGGGCAATCAAAGCGCCGGTTTCCAGCTCGGTCGGTCCGGCGAATTCGATCTCGATACCGCAGAGGCGATCCTTGCCGTCTGCGGTCTGTTCCATCGGCAAGGGGGGAAAGGCGGTGGTGGTCTGGGTCATTTCAGGGCTGTGTCCGGCTGTGTGGAGGGACGGGGGCACGTTCGGCCGCGTTCCGTCTGCACAAGGCGTTCGGCCTCGCGCAGCATTCGGTCGCGTGTGGCTGCCAGATGCGAGACGCTGTCTTTGCGTGACGGGATAAGGCCGCCGATCACCGCGCCGATGACGGCGACAAGAGCGCCGGTCAGAACCGGTCTGCCCGATTGCGCCCGGGCGGCGCGCCGGGTGTGCCGATCAAGCTGCTCCTGCGCGTCGATGGCCTTGAGCCGTGCGGCGATGATGCGGGTCCGGGCGTCGGGGGGCAGGTCGTCAAGCCCTGCCTCCAATGATGTGCGCAGCGTTGACGCTGACAGGGTCACCGGGTCGCGTGTCGCGTCGGGCTGGTTTCGCGTGGCGTTGCCCGAAGACAGCGCCATGAGCGCCGCGCCGATCCCAAGTAGCGCAAGCCCCGAAGGACTATGGCGGAACACAGTCTGGACCACGGCCTGACCAAGGTCGGTTCCGTGACGGCTGGCCGGTGCGGTGGCGGATGCAGTTGGGGTCAGGGCGGCCAGCCGCGCAGCCAGGTGCGCCCGGCGGGCATCGGCAAGCTGTTCAAGCTGATCGGTGGTCGGCACGGCCCATCTCCTTGAGGGTGTCGATGTCGGATCTCAGGCGTCCGAGGGTGCGGTGCGGCGTCAGCGCGGTGGGGGACAGGCGCGCCCGGGCTGTGCCGATGAAGAGCGCGGCAATGACCAGACAGGCGACGGCCACGATCAGCGCTGCCCAATGCGGGGCGATGCCGGTCGCCGCGATCCCAAGACCCGCCGCCAGCGCCAGAGCGCCCAGACCGACCAGCGCCATCAGTGCACCAAGGCCGAGACAGAGCAGACCCGTGCCCGCGCGCGCGACATTGTCCGACAGTTCCCGCCGGGCAAGCTGCAATTCGGCCTGCAGAACGGCCTGCGCGTCTGTCACGATACCTTTGAGCAGGCCGCGCAAATCGGGTGACGGCCCGTTCACGCCGCATCCTCCGGGTTTGACAGGTGCCCCGACCACGGATCGGCAGGGTCACCCGGTGCGGACGATGACACCCCTGCGGATTTGACCATCCGCGCCGCTGCAAACCCAGCCAGAGCCGCCCCTCCCAGAACCAGCAGCGGGTTGCGACGGGCAAAGCCTGCGGCATCCGCGACGATGTCATCGACAGGTCTGTCGCGTAGGTGCGCCGTGATTTGATCGAGAAGCGCAGTCTGCAGCAGTGCAAGGTCGGGTGCGTTATCCACAGGCGTGGCGGCAGAGGGGGACGGGGTGGTCATGGGGCCTCCTTGAGATGGTCTGGTGTGTGGCGCTTGGGGATGCGGCGCATCGGCGACTTAGCCGCGTTTCGTCAGCGCCAGTCCCAGAACCATCCCGACACCGACCGCTCCCAACACGGCAAGGGTCGGGTTGCGGCGCACGGCGCTGTCAAAGTCGCTCTGCAGGGTCTGAGCCGTGTCGAGCCCGCGTTCGGCGGTTTCGACGACCGTGTCGCGCATCCGTGTGGTTGCGTCATGCACCTTGTCCTGTGCCTGTGCGGCGGCATCGGTGATCCGGTCGGCGGCTGCGGTTTTCAGCGCCTCTGCCTCGTCAAGATAGGTGCGGTGTGTGGTTTGTGTCTGTGCCATGGTTGGTCTCCTTTCCTTTGCACCCCAACGTCGCTTTGCCGCGCAAAGTTCCTCGGAACCAAGTGCGGCGTTTTCCGGTTGTCCGCACACTGACGGAACGGAAAAGGAAAGGATCAAACCATGCTTTACTGGGCTGCAATCTTTCTGGTGATCGCGCTGATCGCCGCATTGTTCGGATTTGGCGGTATCGCGTCCGCCTCGGCCGGGATCGCGCAAATCCTGTTTGTGGTGTTCCTCGTGCTCTTCGTGGCCACGCTGATCGTCCGGGCGGTGCGATCGTGAAAAAAAGACCGGAGCGGTGCCGCTCCGGTCTTTTTTTGTCTCATGTCGCTTTTCGGGCCTTACGTTCTTCAGGCCTTGAGCGTTTCCGTCGAGGAGAAGAACATCGCCTGGCTGACTGCCGAGCGGACCTGCTCTTCCGTATAGGGTTTGGAAATCAGGAAGGCGGGTTCCGGGCCTTCGCCGGTCAGAAGACGCTCGGGGAAGGCGGTGATGAAGATCACAGGAATTTCGGGTGTGTCCGCGATGATCCTGTTGACCGCGTCAATGCCGCTCGATCCGTCGGCAAGCTGGATGTCGGACATGATCAGGTGCGGTTTCTCCGTCCTGAACAGGTTGACCGCCGCATCTGCCGTGCGCGCAATGCCCGTCACGGCATGGCCCATATCCGAGACGATGGCTTCGAGATCCATCGTGATGATGGCCTCGTCCTCGATGATCATCACGCGACCGGCCAGAGATTTGGCCATTTCGGTATAGGCGATGTCGACAAGCTTTTCCGCGTCGGCCGGGCTCATATCAAGGACCTTGGCCACATCGGCAAAGGACATGTCCTCGATCGTGTGAAGCAACAGCGCCTCGCGCGTGCCCGAGGTCAGGCGGGACAGGTGCTTTTGCGCTTTTGCCGCCACGCCGGTTTCCTCTGCGCTGAACGTGCCGCCCGAGGTCGACCAGATCGAGTGAAACACCTTGAACAGCGCGACCTTGTTGGACGCTTCATGGTCGAAGATGGAGGTGTCGCTGAGGATCGCTTCGAGCGTGGCAACGGCGTATTTGTCGCCTTCGACCTGCGAACCTGTCAGGGCCCTCGCATAGCGGCGCAGGAACGGCAGGTTCGCGCCGATTTTCGAGGTCAGGTCCTGTGCGTGTTCGGTCGGCATAGAGAAAAGCTCCCTCATTTTTTGGATGTTACGGGAACCAAACGCCCTAGATAGCGTTAGGTTCCCGCTGACGCGCGACAAAACGCACAAATCATCTGAAGGGCTACATGAAACAGGATCGGAAATTATCAAGCCTTGAGCAGGAAATCGAAGCCAACCTCAAGCGGGTCTATGACGACGTGGCCAACCAAGAGGTCCCGGACCGGTTTACCCAGTTGCTCGAGCAGCTTCGCCAAGCTGACAAATCCTCTTCGGAGACATCGCATGACTGATCCGAAAGAAGAAATCGTTGAACATCTGAGCGCGATGCGCGCCTTTGCCATGAGCCTGACGCGCAATTCGGCACTGGCGGATGACATGGTGCAGGATGCGCTGGTCAAGGCGTGGACGAAGATCGACTCGTACCAGCCGGGCACGAACATGCGGGCGTGGCTTTTCACCATCCTGCGCAACACCTATTATTCGCATCACCGCAAGGCCCGGCGCGAAGTGGCGGATGTCGATGGCGAGATGGCCGCGTCCCTCGCGCAGAAACCCGACCATGACGGCCGGCTGCAGATGCGCGATTTCAACCGGGCCTTCGATCAGTTGAACGACGAACAGCGCGAGGCGCTGGTGCTGGTCGGTGCGGGGGGCTTTTCCTACGAAGAGGCAGCCGAAACCTGCGGCGTTGCCGTGGGCACCATAAAAAGCCGCGTCAACCGGGCGCGCAAGCAACTGGTCGCTATCCTTCAGATGAGCGATGACGAGGTCATGGAAGCGACCGACATTGTCACGACAGGGATCGTGACCAATCAGCGCAACGTCGCCTGACCGAACGTCCGACATCACTGCCGAAAGGGAATCGTGTGCCCGATGCTGCGTGCGTTTCGCGGCCCGTCTGCGTGCCGGATTTCGAAGTGCTGATCACCGCCGAAGAGGCATGGCCCGCGTTCGAGCGGGCCGTGCTGAATGCCCGGCATCACATCCACGGGTCGTTCCGCATCTTCGATTTTGGCACAAGGCTGCGCAGTCCGGAGGCACGGGCGGTGGGAACCGACTGGTTCGATCTGCTGGCCCATGTGATCCGGCGCGGCGTGTCGGTGACACTTGTGGTCAGCGATTTCGACCCGGTGATGGCCACCGACCTGCACGAGCTGTCATGGAGAACCGTTCGGCAAGGGGCAGCCCTGGCCGAGATTGCCGATGCGGCACAGGGACAGGTGCGCGTGACGGCTGAATTGCACCCCGCGCGGGCCGGAGTCCTGCCGTGGAGCGTGCTGCTGCCTGCCGTGCTCAAACGCAAATGGGATCAGTTGGCGGCGCTGTCGAAAGACCGACTGACGCGACAGGCCGTGCTGTTAAACCGGTCTCCGCTGCCCGAGCTGCGCACCGTGACCCATCACCAGAAACTTGCGGTGGTCGACGCGGACACGCTCTTCATCGGTGGGCTTGATCTGAATGAACGGCGGTTCGATACGTGCGACCATGACCGCCCGGCGCACCAGACATGGTCGGATGTTCATCTGATCCTGCGCAACGGTCCGGAAGTGGCCGAGGCACAGGCGCATCTGGACAGCTTTCGGGGTGTAGCAGCTGGTACTGGCACAGCGCCAAGGCTGAGCCTGATCCGGCGCACCCTGTCTGCGCCGCGCCGCCTGCAGTTTCCCTATCTGTCGCCGCGCAGCGTGCTGACCGAGATCGAGGACACGCATCTCGCCTGTTTCCGTGCGGCCCGCCATCTGATCCATATCGAGACCCAGTTCCTGCGCTCGCGTGTCATCGCGTCGGCACTGGCGCGGGCGGCGCAGGACAATCCCGATCTGCACCTTCTTGCCATCCTGCCCGCCTTGCCCGAAAGCCTTGCCTTCCATCACGAAGACGGGCTGGACACGCGATTTGGTCTTGGCCTGCAGAAAGAGGCGGTGTCGCGGGTTCAGGAGGCGTTTGGGGATCGGGCGATCTTTGCCTCTCCGGTCCGGCCTGTCATGGCGGCGCGTGACAGTCTGGCGGTCCTCGCAGGGTCGCCCATGGTATATGTTCACAACAAGGTCCTTGTGCAGGACGATGACTTCGCTCTGGTCGGTTCGGGCAATCTGAACGGCCGGTCGATGCGGTGGGACACCGAGGCGGCTGTTGCGATCACCGATCCTGCGCGGCTGCGCACCCTGCGCACGCGGCTTTTGTCCCATTGGTGGTTCGATGCTCTGCCGGAACAGGCTCTGGCCCCCGCGACGCTGGTTCCGTGGTGGTCTAAGAGGATTGAGGCAAACGGCGTCTGCCTGCCCGAGAACAGAACCGGCTTTCTGGTGCCCTACGATCCCGACAACCGCGGGGATCTGGCGCAGGCGTTGCCGGGGATCACCGAAAACATCGTATGACCCGGCTTGACAGCGACAGGCGCGGTTCCTTTGCTGGCCCGGAAGGAGAAAGTTCCATGAGCCGTGGACGTTTGGCCCACCGACCGACGCATATCCCGATCCGGGGGCTGTTCGATGTTCTGCTTCGGATGTGGCGCAAACAGGCGGATCTGAACCTTGGCCTGATCGCCGCCGGGATCGCGTTTTACGGTCTCTTGTCCCTCTTTCCGGGCATCACGGCAGCGGTGGCTTTTGGCGGCACGTTTCTGAACCCGGACATTCTGGTGGACAACAGCGAAGACATTGCCGCGATGCTGCCCGAGGCGGCGCAGGCCATTGTCCTCGGACAGTTGGAGGATGTGGCAAATGCCGACAGCGCGACGCTGAGTTTTGCAGCGCTGTTCAGTTTGGCCATCGCGCTTTATTCAGCGTCCAAGGCGGTCGCGAATTTCATCGCGGGGCTCAATGTCATCTACGAAGAACGTGAGACCCGGAATTTCTTTCTGGTCAAGGCGCTGACCATCCTGCTCACGGTGTTTCTGATCATCGGGCTGCTGGTTGCGATCATCGTCGTCGCCGCCATTCCGGTGATTGCGGCGCTGTTCGGAGATTACGGGATCGTCGACGATCTGGTGATGTTCCTGCGCTGGCCGGTGCTGTTCCTGATGGGCGCGTTCGGCATCGCGGTGCTCTACCGGCTGGGTCCGAACCGTCGGTCCGCCAAATGGCGCTGGCTGACCCCTGGTGCGTTTGTGGCCTGCGCCCTGTGGGTTGCGGGCAGCTTCGGGTTCAGCCTGTATGTCCAGTCCTTCGGGTCCTACAACGAGACCTTCGGCGCGCTGGGTGGGGTGATCATCCTGCTGACGTGGCTGTGGCTGTCGGCCTTCATCGTGCTGTTGGGCGGCTTGCTCGATGCGGAGTTGGAAGCGCAGACGCGGCGTGACAGCACGGTCGGACAAGACCGCCCGATGGGAGAGCGCGGCGCGGTGACGGCCGACACGTTGGGGGAAACCGTTGGCGAAACCACAACGGAACCCTCGGGCTGATCACACGTTGATCCCTCAGACAGACGGACAAAGGCCCGGACCCGTCCGGGCCGCCCCTGTTGCGCACCGACGCAACCGGTGCGCTCCCAAAAAGAGAAGAAAGGACACGGACATGGACCGCGATGTGATCGAAGGCAAATGGACCGAAATCAAAGGTCAACTGCGCGAGGCCTATGGTGATCTGACCGACGACGATGTCGAAGAGGCCAAGGGCGACCGCGAACAGATGGAAGGTGTGCTCCAGCAGAAGCTGGGCAAGTCGAAAGACGAGGTGCGCCAGACCGTTGACCGGATTCTGAACAACATCTGATCCGGTTCCGAGATGCGAAACACGCGCGGCGGGGTGATCCCGTCGCGCGTTTTTTCATGCCGTGGCTTCAGATCTCGCTGATCTGGTAGGTGGAGCGCGCGAGCCAGTCCGGGCTGATCTCGACCCCCCAACCGGGGGCATCGGTGACGCGGGCATGGCCGTTTTCGATGGTGTAGGGCGACTCTACGAACAGCCCGTATTGCCACGGGTAGTAATCCGGACCTTCGATGGAAAACTCGAGATATTTGCCCGCATTCGGGATCGCCCGCAGCAGGTGCATGGTGAACAGCGTCACCATCGACCAGTTGGCGCAATGGGGCGTGACAGGCAGTTTCGCCGCCTCGGCCATCTTTGCAACGCGCAGCGTGCGGCAGATGCCACCGAGATAGAGGATATCAGGCTGCACGATGTCCACCGCCCGCATGTCGATCATGCGTTTCCATGTGGGCAGGTCGCAATCCTGTTCGCCGCCCGTGACGTCGATCAGCAGCGCATCGGTGACGCGTTTGGTCTGCTCCAGTTCCCAATAGGGGCAGGGTTCCTCGAAATGGCTGAAGCCGTGGTCCTGCAGCAGATGCCCGACTTCGATGGCGCGGTCCGGGGAATAGCAACTGTTGGCATCGATCAGCAGCGCCACATCCGGCCCCAGTTCGCGGCGCATCGTGGGGATGATCTCTTCTGTCCGGCCCGGCCATTCGTCCTGATTGCGCCCGACCTCGGCCCCGGCGCGGACCTTGAACGCATCAAAACCTTGGGTGTCGCGCAGATGTTTGAGGCGTGTCGCCTCGTCCGCCGGGGTGATGTCGCGTTTCATCGACGACGCGTAAGCGCGAATTTTGCCGGGTGTACCGCCCAGCAGCTCGGCCACCGGTTTGCCCTGCTGCTTCCCGCGCCAGTCCCAGATCGCGGTGTCCAGCCCCGCCATCGCCCGGCGCAGGTAAGAGCCGGGGAATTTGTGTTCGCGCTCGGTGACAATATCCAGAAGATCGTCCAGATCGGTGGTGTCCTTGCCCAGCGTCCACGGTGCCACCTGCCGATGCAGGACCTGACAGGTGATGTCCGAATGGTAGGTCGACACCTGACCCCAGCCTTGCGTTCCGTCCTCGGCGGTGACGCGCACAAAGCCGACATCCTTGGTGGTGAAGGTCTCGATGGATTTCAGCTTCATGGCGTGTCCTTTCAGCCAAGCGCGTCTTGCAGGATAAGGTCCGACGCCTTTTCGCCCACCATGATGGCGGGGGCGTTGGTGTTGCCGGTGGGGATGGACGGGAAGATCGACGCATCGGCGACCCGCAGCCCGTCGATGCCGCGCACCCTGAGCCTTGGATCCACAACCGAGGTCGCCGGATCGCTGCCCATGCGGCAGGTCGAACACTGGTGAAACACGGTCCACGCGGTCTTGCGGATATAGGCCTCAAGGCCCGCGTCATCATCGATCGCGGCACCAGGCAAAAGCTCGCTTTCGATGACGGCGCTCATCGCCGGGGTTGCTGCAATCCGGCGCATCAGTTTGCTGCCGGCCAGCATCAGGCTGCGGTCATACTCGGTGGACAGGTAATTCGGGTGCAGTTCGGGTGGCGTGAACGGATCGGGCGAACGGATCTGCAGATGCCCGACGCTGGTCGGCTTGCACGGGTTGAACCCGATCAGCAGGCCGGGGAAGGGATCGGGGCTCATCAGGGGCCGCACACCGACAGGGGCGCGGGTGTAACTGACCGGCGAGAAGTAAAGCTGCAGGTCGGGGCCGGGCGAGTCCTCGCGCACGCGGATGAACCCGCCGCCCTGATTGAGGCTGAGCGACAATGGACCCTTGCGGTTCAGCGCATAGTGCAGCGCGACTTTCACCTTGCCGAGCAGCGGGCGCAGTTCCTGATTGAGGCTTGCGACCTTCGACACAAAGAGGTTGTCGCTGCCCAGATGGTCCTGAAGGTTCCGGCCCACCTGAGACGCGTCCAGCCGCACGTCGATGCCGTGGTCCTGCAGAACCTGTCCCGGCCCAATGCCCGAGAGTTGCAGCAGTTGCGGCGAGTTGATCGCGCCACCCGACAGGATCACCTCGGCCCGGGCTCGGGCGGTCTTGGTCTGGCCTTTGTGCCGGTATTCAACACCGACGGCGCGGCTGCCTTCGAAGAGAACGCGGGTCACATGCGCGCGCGTGCGGATTTCGAGATTGGGGCGCTTGCGGGCCGGATCGAGGTAGCAGCGTGCAGCCGAGGCTCGGAAGCCACCCTTCGTGGTGATCTGGTAGGTGGTCGCCCCTTCCATGTCGGGACCGTTGTAATCCGGGTTCGTCGGAAACCCGGCCTGTGCGGCTGCCTCAAGATAGACGCGGGTGAGGGGATGCACCTCGGGCAGGACATCATGCACCGCCAACGGGCCACCTGTCCCACGCGCCGGGCTTGGCGCGCCGTCCCAGTTCTCCATCCGGCGAAACAGCGGCTCCACATCGGACCAGCCCCAGCCGGGCGCGACCGCGTTCCATTCGGCGTAATCGTTCTGATGCCCGCGCACATAGACCATCGCGTTGATCGAACTAGACCCGCCCAGCACCTTGCCGCGCGGCCAGTAGATCGGGCGATTGTCGAGATTGGGATCGGGTTCCGTGACGTATTTCCAATTGACCTTGGCATCGTAGAAGATCTTGCCGTAGCCGATGGGAATCTGGACCAGCGGGGTCTTGTCGGACCCACCGGCTTCGAGAAGAAGCACGGTGTATTTGCCGGAAGCCGTCAACCGGTTGGCCAGCACCGATCCGGCGGACCCGGCTCCGACGATCACGAAATCAAATGCGTCCAAGCCAATCCTCCGTTGGTCGCGTGCCGAGATCCTGCAACGATCTCGGATGATGCGGGATCGTCAGTGGCACAGCGTTAGATGGATCATTCTGGTCACGCAAGCCATCGAAAGTGAGACATTTGTCATTTCGGCAATTGCTCCATCAGCCAGGATTGAAACTGCGTTGCCGCTTGGCTGGGTTCGACAATCGATAGGTAATAGCCTTCCTGGCTGGGGATCGACGCGGGATGTGCGCGTTCCATCATCCCGGTCTCAAGAGCATGTCCGGCCAGCACGGCGCTGACCAGAGCAACCCCGTTGCCATGCACCGCCAATTGCAGCGCCATGCCGTAGGTGTCGGCAAACAGCGACGGCTGACGTGGCCCGCCCAACTTGTCCGACCACGCGCGCCAGCCGCTGGACGTGCCCACCGCTTCGATCAGCGGCAGTGTGTCGAGCGTGCCTTGCAGCGTTGGGGATTTGAGCGCGATCAGGTTGTTGGGCTGCAAGGGCTGCGCATTGCGCCCGGCCTGTTTCGACGATCCGAACCGGATTTCGACATCGGCGCGAGCCGTGTGGAAATCGTCGGGCCAGATCGCGCTCAGCAGGCGCAGGCGGATGTTCGGATGGCGGGCGGTGAAATCGGGCAGGCGCGGGGCGATGACCCATTGGGCGATACTGACCGAGGTGGCGACGGTCAAAAGGTCCTCGACCGGCCCCGCCTCGAACCGGCTTGCCGCGCCTGCCAGCGCATCAAGCGCCGCGCTGATCTCGGGCAGAAGCCTGCGCCCGTCATCGGTGAGCATCAGCCCCCGCGCCTGACGGACGAAGAGCGGCACGCGCAGGCGCATCTCCAGCGACTTCACTTGCTGGCTGACGGCGGATTGCGTGAGGCCGATTTCCTCGGCGGCAGCGGTAAAGCTCAGATGCCGGGCCGCCGCTTCGAACGAGCGGAACCATGTGAGCGGAGGAAGGGATTTCGCCATGGGTCAAATCAGCCATTACTGTTAGTAATACCTAGCCCCGCAATACATTCATTTGTCAAAAAATTTGCCGGTTCCTAGTGTCGCCTCAGCGAACAGGAGACCGACATGACACCAGAAATCCGCAAGATCGTGACCTATGACGAAGAGGTGCTGATCGAAGGGTTCAAAGCGGCTGAAACCCCGTGGCGCATGTTCGCCGTGGCGGCGGTTGTCCGGAACCCGTGGGCGGGGCGGTATGTCGACGACCTGACCCCGGAAATCCGCGCCTATGGTCCGGTTCTGGGCGAGATGCTGACCGAGCGGATGCTTCTACTGGCGGGCGGTGGCGACGCAATCGAGGCTTATGGCAAGGCGGCGGTCGTGGGTCTGGATGGCGAGGTCGAACATGCCTCGGGCCTGATCCACACGCTGCGGTTCGGTAACTTCTACCGGCAGGCGGTCGGGGCCAAGTCGTACCTTGCCTTTACCAACACACGCGGCCCGGCAAATGCGCCGATCATGGTGCCGCTGATGGACAAGAACGATGCCGGGCGGCGGTCGCACTACCTGACCATCCAGTTCGCCATTCCCGACGCGCCGCGGGGGGATGAGATTGTCGTCGTGCTGGGCGGGGCAACGTCGGGACGTCCGCATCACCGGATCGGGGATCGGTATCAGGACCTCAAGGATTTGGGCCATGATCTGGACAACCCGGCCGCGGTCTGACCGGGCGGGCTTGGCCGCTATCGAGGCAGGTGTCGGCGCACGGATCGTTTTGCTCCACGGTGTTGGTTTGCGGTCCGAGGCGTGGAACCGGCAGATCGACGCTCTGGCAGCGCGGTATCACGTCACCGCACTCGATATGCCGGGGCATGGGCATAGCGCTGTTCGGGCGGGCGTGACGGGCATTTCGGACTATGCCGATGCGGTGCTCGCTGCCATTGAAGGTCCTGCTCTGGTTGTCGGCCATTCGATGGGCGCGATGATCGCGTTGGACCTCGCGGTGCGGGCGCCGGAGCGGGTCAAGGGTGTCGTCGCGCTGAATGCAGTTTTCGAGCGGAGCCCAGAGGCCGCGCGCGCGGTGCAGGCGCGTGCGGCGGAGTTGGATGGCGTAACCGTGGCCGACCCGAAAGGCGCTTTAGCGCGCTGGTTCGGCACCAACGACACGCCCGAACGCGCGGCGTGCCATGACTGGCTCTGCTCCGTGACACACGCAGGCTACAAGGCGGCCTATACCGCCTTTGCCCACAATCCCGGCCCGCGCCGCGCAGACTTGGCGCGACTGTTCTGCCCCGCGCTGTTCATGACCGGCAGGTTGGAGCCGAATTCGACCCCCGCGATGTCCGACGCGATGGCGGCTCTTGCGCCGAAAGGCCGTGCGATCATCGTGCCGGATGCGGCGCATATGATGCCCATGACCCATCCCGAGGTGGTCAACGCGGCACTGTTGGATTTTGCGGCCAAGGTGCTGTCGTGACCCCGGCTGCTGCTGTCTTCTTTGAAAGGACCTGAGACATGGAGTTCTCGCTTTTCGTGCACATGGAACGTCTGACGCCGGACCAACCGCATGACCAGTTGAACGAAGAATTCATCGCGCTGTGCAAGATGGCGGATGAGGCCGGGATGCGGGCGGTCTGGACAGGTGAGCATCACGGGATGGAGTTCACCATTGCGCCCAACCCCCTGATGTCGCTGGTGAATATCGCGCATCATACCAAGAACGTGCGTCTGGGCACCGGCACGGTGATTGCGCCCTTCTGGCATCCGATCAAGCTGGCGGGAGAGGCCGCGTCGGCGGACTTGCTGACCGGTGGGCGGATCGAGTTGGGCATCGCGCGGGGGGCGTACACGTATGAATACGAACGCCTGCGGCCCGGCATGGATGCGTGGGAAGCCGGGCAAAGGATGCGGGAAATCACGCCCCTGCTGCGCAAGCTCTGGAAGGGCGATTGCGCGCATGAGGGGGAGTTCTTCCAGTTCCCGTCCACCACGGCTTCGCCCAAGCCTGTGCAACCCGATGGCCCGCCGATCTGGATCGCCGCGCGGGATCCGAACAGCCATGAGTTCGGCGTTCACAATGGGTTCAATATTCAGGTCACGCCGCTCTGGATGGGAATGGCAGAAATCGAAACCCTGATGGGCCGCTTCAACGCGGCCTGTGCCAGCTATGACGGGCCGCGTCCGAAGATCATGCTGTTGCATCACACCTATGTCGGCGCGGATGCCGATGATGTGGCGGTTGCGGCCAGGGAATTGTCGCGGTTTTATTGCTATTTCGGGGCGTGGTTCCAGAACAAGCGCCCGGTCAGTCAGGGCTTGATCGCACCGCTCACCGAAGATGAGATGGCGGCCAACGCGCTGATGGCGCCCGAGAACATGGCGCGTGATCTGACCATCGGGACGGCGGATCAGGTTGTGGATCGCATCAAGACATACGAGGATCTGGGCTATGACGAATATTCGTTCTGGATCGACAGCGGCATGAGTTTCGAGCGCAAACGCGCGTCGCTGGCGCGCTTCATCGACGACGTGATGCCGGCTTTTCAGTGAGAGATGTTATGACCCAGCTACCGCATTATCCGCTCTTCATCGATGGTGCCTGGACCGAGGGAGGCAGCGGGCAGGTGATGGCATCGCAGAATCCGGCGACTGGCACGGATTGGGCGACATTTGCCTGCGCGGATGCGGGAGATGTGAACCGCGCGATTGCGGCGGCGAAGCGGGCGCTGAACGATCCGGCATGGCGGGATATGACGCAGACGCAGCGGGGCAAGCTGCTTTATCGTCTGGCGGATCTGATTGCGGAACATGCGCAGGAGATCGGCCGGATCGAAACCACCGACAGCGGCAAGCTTCTTGCGGAAACCGCCAGCCAGACCGGCTATGTTGCGGATTACTATCGCTATTATGCGGGTCTGGCCGACAAGATCGAAGGCGCGGTTCTGCCCATCGACAAGCCGGACATGCATGTCTTCACCCGACGTGAACCGATTGGAGTCGTGGTGGCCATTGTGCCGTGGAACGCGCAGATGTTCCTGACCGCGACCAAGCTGGGTCCGGCTTTGGCGGCGGGGTGTACGGTGGTGCTCAAGGCGTCGGAAATCGCGCCTGCGCCGATGCTGGAATTTGCGCTGTTGATCGAACAGGCGGGCTTTCCGCCCGGTGTGGTGTCGGTGATTACCGGGGATGCAGAGAACTGCGCGATCCCGCTGACCCGCCATCCCGATGTGGACCGGATTGCCTTTACCGGTGGGCCGGAAACGGCGCGGCACGTGGTGCGCAATTCGGCCGAGAATTTTGCCGTGACGACGCTGGAACTGGGCGGGAAATCCCCGATCCTCGTGTTCGAGGATGCCGATCTCGACGGCGCTGCCAACGGGCTGATCGCGGGCAATTTCGGCGCGTCGGGGCAAAGTTGCGTCGCGGGCAGTCGCGGCTTGGTGCACCGATCTGTGATGGACGACCTGATCGCGCGGATCGAGGCGAAGATGGCGGGCGTTGTGATTGGCGACCCGCTGGAGGCGGCAACGCATGTGGGTCCGCTTTGCACCGAGGCGCAGGTCAGGCGGATCGAGGCCACCTTGGCGGCTGCGGTTGAGGGTGGTGCGCACATCCGGTTCGGCGGGGCGCGTCTGGACCGGCCCGGCAATTACATGGCCCCCACGCTGGTTCAGTGCGCCGATGCCGGGACGGAACCGCTCAAGGTCGAGATGTTCGGGCCCGTCATGTCTCTCTTGCCGTTCGATACGGAAGACGAGGCCATCGCGCTGGCCAATGACACGCCGTTCGGCCTTGGATCGGGCGTCTTCACCCAGAACATCGCGCGGGCGCATCGGGTGTCGGCACGGATCAGGGCAGGGATTTGCTGGGTCAACACCTATCGCGCGGTGTCGCCCATCGCGCCTTTCGGCGGGTTCAACCAGTCGGGTTACGGTCGCGAAGCGGGGATCGAGGCGATCCATGACTATACCCGCACCAAGACGGTCTGGATCAGCACGTCCGAGGCCCCGATGGCCAATCCGTTTGTGATGCGCTGACGCAGGCGCGGTGCAGATGCCGGACAATTAAAAAGGTATTCTGGTTGCATCTTTGAAAATCCTTCCCATCTCCATCCCATCGGGGGCGGGAGAGTGTGATGTTCCGAAGTGAGAAGACTCTGACTTTGCCATGTGGGCGTCCGTTTCGACTGGACCGCTTGCGATCCGACGGGATTCTTCGGCAGGACGAACTGGACTTCTGCAAGGCGCAGGGCATCCCCGTGGCGTTCGACCCGATGCAAAGCGGCTGGGTTCTGGCGCAGGGCGTCGACGATCTGTTCCCCAACGAAATCACCGACCCCGCCCATCCAAGATATGGGCGGGTGCATACGGATGTCGGGCTGCACCTGCATCTCAGGCCCTGGACCAAAACGGATGCGCCGCGTCTGACGGCTCTTCTGGACGATCCGATCATGTGGGAGACGCTGCCCGAACCCTATCCGGACCCGTTGACCGAAGAGATCGCCGAAGCCCTGATCGACATCTCGAACGCCGGAGATCATCATCAGGTCTTTGCGGTGTTGTATGACGATGTCCCGATTGGTCAGGTGCGGCTGCATGAGATCCAGCAAGGCGAGGCGGCCGGTACGGCCGAGCTGAGCTACTGGATCGGCCGCGCCTATTGGGGGCAGGGGTTTGCCAGTGCCGCGGTCGGGTCCTTCGTCAAGCAGTGTTTCGCGGAAGACCCGGCGCTCAACAGTCTTGTAGCGCGTGTCAAACGCGGAAACGTCGCGTCGCGCCGCGTGTTGGAGAAAGCCGGGTTCGTCGAGGACGGGGCTGCGGGGCAGAGCTGGGACAGGTTGCGCAGAATACGGTAGGCCGCAGGTTGGTCGTCTGTTCAGCGTGGCTGATCCGCGCTGATGTCCTGGATCGAGGTGAAGCCTTCGAAACGCGGGGTTCCTTCGTACAGCGTGCGCGTATCCCCGGCGCGGGCGTGGGAGGCGCGGAATTCCGCGCTGGTCGTCCAGGCACGGAAATGGTCCTCGGTGGCCCAGATCGTATGTGAGGCATAGAGCACAGAGCCGTTTTCTTCCGGTCCCCGGAGCATGTGAAACGACACGAACCCGTCCATGTCCTGCAACCGGCTTTCCCGTGACAGCCACAGGTCTTCGAATTCGGCGGCGTTTTCCAGAGGGACGTTAAAGCGGTTCATCGCAAGATACATCGGTGTTTCCCAGGATCGTTTCGTGTCGTGGCTGCGTGTCACCTGACCGCTGTTTGTCGGTCGGGACGTGATGCAGGGTAGCCGGACAAGATGTTAAGGTCCGGGCGGGCGGGGTCAACATCTCTTGGGAATGTTCTGCGTAGGGATGCCTGTCCGGGACAGGGCCGCGTTGCGCTGTGGTCTTCGGGTGATAGCGCGCCAAACAAAAAGACCCTGCGCCGCGTTGCAACGCAGCGCAGGGCCCCCCTGCTTTACTCGTACTCAGTCACCAACCACGGTGCAGGGAACCTTGATGGTCACCCGCTCGGTCGAGCGGGCCCCAAATTCCGTCAGACACCATCCCGAAGGCACTGCTCCGCCACGGATCACGGCGTCGTGCCGCAATACCGCAAGCCAGTTCAGTCGCTCTTCGGGACAAAAAGCGCATCACATGCCCGTCACAAGGCAAACTCGAATGGAACCGTGATACGAGAGAATCCACAAGACTTCGTAAATCCCGTACAAAGACGGGTTTCAGCGTACCGCTGCAGGAACAAAGTCTCACACTTGACCGCCTGTCTGTCGACGATCAACACACACTGGATACGTCATCAGATCACATCACGCCACTTGTCTTCCGACAAATCTCATGCGCGGGCGATGACCATGCACACTCGAAAGATGTATGACATGTCAAGAGTACGCGACATGGTAAACTCGCGGACGACACTGCCGCGAAAGGTAAGGTGTTCACACTGTCCTGACAAGAAGAATCAGCGGCAGAGATGCCGCTTTGGTCGCAGCGCCGCCGGGGCCACAAGGGTGCGCACACCCCTGCGGCCCCGGCCTGGCGGGCAATCAGAAAAAGATGTCGCCTAACGGATCGTCATTGTCCGTCGACGCAGCCTGTGTCTCGACCGATTGATCGGACATGTCGTCGACCGCCTCGATGATCGTGTCATCGCTGTCGGTGACGGGTGCAAGGATCACCTTGCGATGAATGTCGCGTTCCCGCTCCATCGTGTAGATCGCAAACACCTCGGGTGCGATCCCATCGGCTTTGCCGGGGAAGCCGGTTTCGCCAAGATTGCGCGAGAACATCCGGGCGGATTTCTCGACCAGTTGTGCGTGCTCGGTCACCGGAAGCAGCCAGCCGCGCGAGTCGTCCAGCGCGGTGCGAATGGTCGACACGATCTCGCTGCAGCGATTGGCAGCGTCACCGATGTCGCGCACGCCGTCGGACAATTGCCGCACAGCACCTTCGGGCAGGGCATTGGCACGGTCGCAGGCATTTTCCAGCAAGGAAATCGTTTCGCTGGACAGATCGATCATTTCAGCCAGTTCGGTCTTCACGACCGGCAGGCGGGCCGAGGCATCATGGGCAAGCTGTTGCAACTGCCCGGCGATTTCGCGCAACGCCAGACCCCGCCGCCCAAGCCGGGCACAGGCGATCACGGCGTTGATCCCGATCATGCGCATCCGCGCCTCGAAGGCGTCGCCCGCGGCGATCAGGCTGGTGAGCGCCTCGAATTCCTCGGACAGGGAGCGCGCGAATTCCATGAGCAGGCCCTGGGTGGTCACGGCCTGCGCGATCCGCGTTTCGATCTCTTCGAGACCTGTCTTGAGCTTGCGCGAACCGGTGCGCTGTTCGAAGATCATCAGATGATCGCGCAGCAGGGTCCGGATGCCGTCTTGCAGCACCGCCGATCCGTCATCAATTGCCCGCACGCCTTCGATATGCGCCTTGGCGATGTCCTGCATCTGATGTGCCGCCAAGGCTTCGAGCGCGTCTGTTTCGTCCCAGGCCTCGGGAAGCCGCTCCAGAATGAACAGGACATGCTCCAGCCTTTGCCGGGTGTTGTCGCCGATCTGCAGACCGGCCACTGCTGTCGCCGACGCGCTCATCAGACCTTTGGACCGGTCGGCGATGTCGGCACTGGCCGATCCAAGGCCGTTGATATGCTCGTGAAAGCTGGCCAGTTCGCGGTTCAACGCGGCAACCGGTCCGTTCAGGCTGGATGTCAGCAGATCGCCAAGGAAACGGGCGCGGGACAGCGCGTCTTCGCTGCCGGCCTTGATCCGTTGCATCGCCTCGTCGAGCCCGGTCAGAATGGTGCCCAGTTCGGCCACGAGACGGGTCGCATCTTCGGTGAAACCGGTCAGGTTCGATCCGGTGCCTTCCGATCCGACCTGGATCGACGCTACGGTGATCCGGGCGTTCAGCACGACGATGTTCATCATCTTGAGAATGTCGCGCAGTTCGCGCACTTCCGCATCCACGCCCCGTGCCCGCGTCATCAGCGCGGTCAGGATGTCGAGCGCGTTGTGCACTTCCTCGGACAGCGACCGCATTTCGGTGTCGTGCCACTGGCCGTGCTGCAAAAGGTCGGTCAGCGTGCCTTTGGCGTTGATGTCTTCGAACACCGCAAGAACCGTCCGGGTCTTGCCCAAGGCGTCGGAGGTTGCCGCGAGGTGATCGCCCGCGGCAAGAAAGACGGTTTCGGTTTTCTGGCACAGGTCCGAGATCCCACGCGCCCGCAGGGTCGCATCGGTCGACCGCTCCTGGGATGCGGGGATCAGGACTTGTGTGTCGGTCACGTAGTCTTTCATCGCGTCACCCCGCCCTGCGGGCTTTGCCGCCATACCAAGCCATTATTTCTGCGGACATTTCGGACAGCGGGGCGACCTTGTCGACCACCCCGGCCTCGACCGCCGAACGCGGCATGCCATAGACCACGCAGCTTGCCTCGTCCTGAGCCACCGTGTAGCCGCCGCATTCATGGATTTCGCCGAGGCAGGTTGCGCCGTCGTCGCCCATGCCGGTCAGGATCATGCCCAGTGCCCTGCTGCCTGCTGCCTGTGCGGCCGAGCGGAACAGCACATCGACCGAGGGACGATGACGCGACACGAAGGGGCCATTCACGATTTCCACGGCATAGCCGCGTTTTTCGCGATGCACGATCATATGTTGATCGCCCGGAGCAATCAGGGCGCATCCGGGGGCAAGCACATCGCCATTGCGGGCCTCGATCACCTCGATCTGACAGCGTGTGTTCAGACGGCGCGCCAGAGGTCCGGTGAATTCGGCGGGCATGTGCTGCACGATGGCGATGGGCGGCGCGTCGGACGGCAGGTTCGTGAGCACCTGACGCAGGGCGTCGGGGCCTCCGGTAGATGATCCGATCACCACCAGCGGCATGGCGGCCGCCAGACGCACGGCGGGGCGTTTGGGGAGAATGACATTGGGAGACAGCCGCGCATCGCTGCGCCCGTCATCGGTGTTGACACCGCGTGTGGCCGGAGTGCCGGTTTCGCCGGCCGCTGCGCGAATGGCCTGGCCGATGCGGATGGCAGCGCGATTGCGGGCCTCGGCGCTTGTCAGGTCGGGTTTGGCCAAAACTTCGGCTGCACCAAGGTCCAGCGCCTTCATCGCGGCGTTCGAGCCTTTTTGCGAATGGCTCGAGCAGACGATGACCGGCACCGGGCATTGCGTCATGATCTTGCTCAGGAAGGTGAGGCCATCCATGCGGGGCATCTCGATGTCCAGCAGGATCACATCCGGCAGATTGGTCTTCATCTGCTCGACAGCGACAAAGGGATCCTGTGCCGTGCCGAACAGGCTCAGGCCGTGATCGGCATTGATCATTGCCGAAAACGCGGTGCGCACCGCGACGCTGTCGTCGACAATCAGAACGCTGATAGGTTTGGGCATGTTAAGCTTCCTTGCGATAGACGGAGGGGGCGACCTGGCGGAACTGCGGCATGCGCACAACCATGCCTTCGGAATGGCCCACAAACAGATGACCTCCCGGCGCAAGATGCCGACTGATCTTGCTCAGCACGGACAGTTGCACCTCGGGGTCGAAATAGATCAGAACGTTGCGCAGAAAGATCACGTCGAGATTGATGTCGACGTTGTAGTCTGCATCCATCAGGTTGAGTTTTCTGAAACGCACGCGATTGCGCAGGGCGGGCGTGATGCGCCACTTGCCCTGCCATTCGTTGCGGCCTTCATGCAGGTACCGGCTGCGCAAGTCCTGCGGGACCGGCGCGATCACCGACGTGGAATAGATACCCCGTTTCGCGTGATCGAGAACGCGCCCGGAAATGTCGGTGCCAAGAACACCCCATTGGAAATCCGGGTAAGCCAGTGCATGTTCGGCAAGCACCATGGCAAGTGTGTAGGATTCAGCACCGGTCGATGCAGCCGCGCTCCAGGCCTTGAACATGCCTTTGGGATTCTGCCGCGATGCAGTGCCGAGGATCACCTGCCTCAGGAAATGGAAATGGTCGATTTCACGAAAGAAGTCGGTCTTGTTTGTCGTGACTGCTTCTTCGATATGGCGCATCTCGGCGCCCAGGGCTTCATCCTGGAAAAGATGCCGGAAATACTCCTGCACATCCCGCAAGCCAAGCTCTCGGACCCGGCTGCCAAGCCGGTTCTCGATCATCTTGCGCTTGGTCTGCGGAATGCACACGCCGATGGTGTCCTGCACCATCTGCGCAAACGCATCGTACCCGAACGAGGGGTCGCCCAAGGGAGAGTGGTCCATTGCGGGTATCATGCTGCGTTGAGTTCCGGTGCGAGGCCATCGAACATCCTGTCGACATCGAGCACGGTCACGAGGTTTCCGTTTCTGCGTCCGATGCCGGCAATCATGCGATCGCGCCAGTTGAACAGCCCGGCGTCGGGCAGGGGGTCCATTGTGTCATTGTCCAGTGCCGTCACCTCGATCACGCGGTCCGCGCGGAAGGCAACGATGGATTGCTGACCCCCGGCGCGGACCCAGAATACCACGATGCGTGACATCTCTGTGTCGGCGGTCGGGGCCATGCCCAGGACGGTGCGCAGGTCGGCGACGGCAACGCCGGTTCCCCGGACATCGATCATCCCGAGAAGCTGCGACGGCGCATTCGGCATCCGCGTGATGGGGCGCAGGTCCAGGATTTCCTGAACCCGCTCCACCGGCAGAGCGAACACCTCGGTGTCACAGGCCAAAGTCAGAACTGCACCGACCGAGGGCATTACAGCGCGCTCCGCGGACGGAAGCTGTTGTCGAGATCATCCGCGCTGTCCCGAAGGTCGAAATCAAAACCACCCGAGGGCTTGGTTTCGGTGCTTGAAACAAGACGGATGTTCTTCTTGACCGGGGCGCGGACAAAGACCGCAGGCTCGGACGCGGCGTCGTCGGCGACACGGAAGAACTTGATCGAGGCCTGAAGCTGTTCGGCCTGGCTGGCCAGTGCTTCGGCTGTCGTCGACATTTCGTCGGCGGCGGAGGTGTTTTCCTGCGTGACCTTGTCTAGCTGCTGGATCGCGATGTTCACCTGCGTGGCACCCGCATCCTGCTCCTGGCTGGCGCGCGAGATCTCGGCCACAAGCTGCGATGTGCGTTCGATGTCCGGCACCAGCTCTTCAAGCATTTCGCCCGCTTCCTGAGCCGCTTTCACGGTATTGCCGGACAGGTTCGAAATCTCGCCTGCGGCCGACTGGCTGCGTTCGGCAAGTTTGCGGACTTCCGAGGCCACAACCGCAAAGCCGCGACCATGTTCGCCTGCGCGGGCCGCTTCGACGGCGGCGTTGAGCGCAAGAAGGTCGGTCTGACGCGCGATTTCCTGAACCACGAGGATTTTCTCGGCAATCGTCTGCATCGCGTTGACCGCGCGGGCCACCGCTTCGCCGCTTTCGCGGGCGTCGGATGCGGATTTCAAAGCCATCTTTTCGGTGTCCGAGGCGTTCTTTGCGCTTTGCTTGATATTGGCGGCCATCTCTTCCATCGAGGCCGAGGCCTCTTCGGTCGCGCTGGCCTGCTCGGTTGCACCCTGGTTCAGGGCTTCGGACGTCGAGGACATTTCCGATGCGCCGGAGGCCACGTCACGGGCGGCGGTCGACACGTTTGCCACAACTTCGCGCAGGCGCACCACCATGGTGTTCAGCACGCCAAGAAGTTCGCCGATTTCGTCGTTGCTCTTGTTGTCGACGGTCTGACGCAGGTCGCCATTGGCGACGCTGTCGGCCAGCGATACAGCCGCGCTCAGGGCGCGTTTCATGCGGCTTGTGAACACCCAGACGATAAGGAGGGACGCAAGGATGACCAGCAGGCTGATCGCGCCGATCACCATCTGTGTCTGGCGTGCGATGGTCTGGCCGGCGATGGTCTGACGCTCGGCTTCGCCAAGCTGGTATCGTGTCAGGTCACCAAGTGCTGCGTAGATCGGATCGATCGACTGGAAATATGTCTCGCGCATGTAGTCCCGGACGATGCCACGGTTCTCGGACTCGATGAGTTGTTCAAGCTGATCGAGGCTTCTGTCGGCAGCGGGTTTGACCGCGGCCACGGCGTCTTTCAGGACGACTTCTTCAGGCGTCAGATACGTCAGAAGATACGCGCCCCACAGTTCTTCGATGCGCGCGCGCTTTGCTGCGAGAATGGTGTCTGCTTCGTCCCAGGTGGTGTCACCGGCCCAGATATTGTCGACGAGAATACGGGCTTCGCTTGTGTAGAGGTCGTTGATTTCCTTGAGCTGCTGAACCGGCACGATCCGGTCCGCAAGGATCGTTTCCATTCGGTCGAGGATGCGCTCCATGCCGAGCAAACCCGCCACGCCGACGACAATCATGGCGACGAATGTCATGGTCTGAATGGCGATGATCTTGGTGGAAAGGCTGTTGAAGAAGCCCTTCTTCTTAACGGTATCCTGGGTCATTATGCGGCTGCCTTTTCTTTTGCCGCATCTGCGGCGGTGTATGTCTTGAAGATTGAATCGAGGTCGGGGAACGTCACGAAGTCGCCTTTCAACTGGCCGACTCCAAGGACGAATTCAGGTGGCCAGGGCGATCCGACAGGCGGGACATCCCCGATTTCGGCGGTGTTCATGCTTGTGACCTCGTCGACCTGATCGGCGAGGATCGCGACGGTTGCCTTTCCGTCTTCGGTGCGCACGTCGAGAACCAGAATGCGCGTGTCTTCGGTCGCTGCGCTGCGCGGAATCCGCAGGGCGACGCGCAGATCCGCCAGCGGCACGACAATGCCGCGCACATTGATCAGACCCGTCGCAAATGTGCCGGCTTGCGGCACACGGGTGACCGGGACCATTTCAAGGATCTCGCGCAGCAGCTCTGCGGGCAGAGCCAGCTTTTCCGATCCAAGCCGAAAGGTCAGAATGTCGATATGTGATTTGTCTTTCATGCAGCGACCCCGCGTCTTGCGCGCAGTTCGGTATCCCGTCCAAGGACGACAAGCTGTGTTGCATCCAGAATAAGCGCGACGGTGCCATCCCCGAGGATGGTTGCGCCCGAGAAGAACTTGAGCTCGGCGTGGAACTGCGAAAGTTGTTTGATGACGGTCTGGTAGTTGCCGATGATCCGGTCGACGACCAATCCGATGCGGCCTCCGGCAGAGGAGACGACAACGACCTTCTGGAATTCGGGCGGTGTGCCGTCGATCTCGAACAGGTGACGCAGGCGCAGGAACGGCACCAGCTCGCCGCGAATGTTGAGATAGGACGACCCGCCATTGCCCACCGTGTGCAGCGTTGGCAGTTCGACACATTCCTCGACGGCGGCCAGCGGGATCGTATAGCGTTCGCCGCCCACATCGATCAGCATGCCGTCGATGATGGCCAGCGTCAGCGGCAGGCGCAGGGTCAGGGTGGTTCCGTGACCCGGTTCGGAATCGAGATCGATTTCACCCCGCAAAGACGCGATGGTGCGCAACACGACATCCATGCCGACGCCGCGCCCCGACAATTCGGTGACCTTGTCCACGGTCGAGAAACCGGGCTTGAAGATCATCCGGTAGATCTCGCTGTTGCTGAGCTCGTCCTTCTCGGACATCAACCCCTTGCTGATCGCTTTTTCGCGGATCTTCTCGGCATTCAGGCCGCGCCCGTCGTCGCGCACTGTGATCAGAACCTCGGCTCCGGAATAGCGGGCACCAAGCTCGATTGTGCCGGTTTCCGGTTTTCCGGCAGCGCGCCGGTCTTCCGGGGTTTCCAGACCGTGATCCACCGAATTGCGCAGGATATGCACCAGCGGATCGGCCAGAAGCTCGATCACGGTTTTGTCCAGCTCGGTGTCTTCGCCGGTCGTCACGAAGTCGAGCGGCTTGTTCAATGACGAGGATAGGTCGCGCATCAGGCGGCGGAAGCGCCCCAGAATGCTGTCGATCGGCACCATGCGCATCGACATCGTCGCGTCGCGCAATCCGGCGACAAGGCGCTGAATGTCCTCGGCCACCGACATCATGGAGGCGTCTTTCGTGGCTTCGGCCAGCGATTGCAGTCGGGCTTCGGCGATCACCAATTCCCCGACGCGGTCCATCAGTTCATCCAGCCGTTCGGTGGCGACACGCATCGTTTCGCCTGCGCCGGGCTGCGCCTTGGCCGGGGTCGCGGCCTGAGGGGCTGCGGGTTTGGCCACCGGCGCGGCAGGCGTCGGCGCGGCTTGTGTCTGGGCAACCGGCTCGGGTTCGGTCGCAAAGCGCCGTTCCACGGTCAGCTCCATCTCGTCGCGGACGAACATGAACACCATGTCGATGTCGTTGTCGGACAGGTTCGCCGCGATTTCGACTTCCCATCCCGCAAGGCAATCGGTCGGATCAAGATCTCCGAGTGTCGGGATGCGGTCGTCCAGCACGCGCACGGTGGTGTCGCCGTAACCGCGCAGTTCATCCAGCAACAGGGACGGGTTGCTGCCAAGGCGCAGGGCATCCTTGCCCAGCCAGAAGCGGATCACCGTCGTGCAGTCATCCGAGCCGGTTGCCGGAGCCGCCGGTTTGGCATCCCAATCATCATCATCTTCGTTGTCGCTGTTGGCCGGTTCCGGCGTGGCCGAACCCGGACGCATCAGGGCGCGCAGGTCCGCAAGAATACGCCGGTTGTCGGCCTCGGTGCCTTCGGCGGCATCCAGCAGTTTGCCGATCTGGTCGCAGGCCTGAAGCGAGAGCCCGATCAGGTCGTTGGAGACCGTGGCACGTCCGTTGCGCAGATCGTCGAAAGCGGTCTCGAATTCGTGCACGAACTGCGACAGTTCGGTAAATCCGAACATGGCACCCGACCCCTTGAGCGTGTGCATGCTTCGGAAAATCGAATTGATCAGTTCCACGTCACCGGGCGCGGCTTCCAGATCCATCAAGCCTTTCTCGATGGACTGAAGCAGTTCCGAGGCTTCCTCGCGGAAGATCTCGGCACCGATGTCGTCAAATCCGCTCATGCGCCGACCATTTTCTTGACGACGGCCAGGATCTGCGCCTGGTCGAACGGTTTGACCATCCAGCCCGTTGCGCCCGCTTCCTTGGCCTGCGCCTTGATGCCGGCATCGCTTTCCGTCGACAGGAAGACGACCGGAACACCAACCGATTGCGGGGTTTCGCGGAATTTGCGGATGAAACTGAGCCCATCCAGACGCGGCATGTTCTGGTCCGTCAGAACCGCGTTGACGGGCGTCGATGTCGCTTTCTCGAGGGCATCCTGACCGTCTTCGGCTTCGATGGTGTCATAGCCGGCCGCAGCCAGCGTCATCTGCACCATTTTCCGGACCGACGGGGAATCGTCTACGATAAGAACTGTTTTAGCCATCTTTATTTTCCTTGTGTCTCAGGACGGATCATGCGCTTTGGGAAAAACAAATGCCGTATTCCGACAGCCGTGCATCAAACGTGCCATTTCCGCCGGAGATTACGGAGAAACGCTTGTTGTCTCTTTCGGCTGTTTTCCGGGCGCTGATCAGGACCTGCAGCATGGCAAGGTCCACTGTCTCGACCGTGTCGCAGGTCACGACCACATCGGAGTTGTTTTCGATCAGGTGCCGCAGGGCCGTCAGGACCGTCCCACATTCGGACATCGTGGCCTGCGCAGGCATGCCATACGTCGTGTTGAGCGCCATGCTCATCCCCCTTTTTCTATGCTCGTAAGATGAGTCAACGAACGCAGACCCAAAGCTTTTAAGGGTGAGGCGGGGCTGAACGGGCGGATTGTCGCACTTACAGTAGGGGGAATGTTTGCAAGGGTCTGAAAACAAATCGGTTATTTTGATTTTTGCGTATCCAAAGATACTTGACTGCGCGTCTTGAATGCCGGTTTGCACCCCAAGCCGCGTCTTGTTTGCGGCGGACGGCATGACCCTTTCCTGGTTCATGCGCTGCTGGTCGGGTTCTGAGCCAAGAAAAAGTGCCATCCGGTCTCTACCTCGAATGATCACATACAAAACTGTTTACTTTGTTAACGAAAGTTCTCACTATTCCATCAAGATCAAAGGGGAGGGGATGATGAAGGGTTCCGTCTTGTCCGTCCGGTTGCAGACCATAGCGCCGGTGGGATGCCGTCCGCTTGCATCGTGTCTGCAACGCCCCGTGACCCTGCAAACGACGTTGCGCCGCGATCAAGGGGCCGCTCATGTCTGACCTGACCGCACAGGATTTCTGGTCCCCGCAGTTCACGTATGATCACCGCGAGGACGGCAGCATCGTGATGATGCAGACCGGCGCATTGACCGGCTATCTGCCCACACTGGCGGATTATCTCGACAAATGGGCCGATGCGACGCCCGACCGGACGTGGATCGCACGGCGTGGTGCGGATGGTGAGTGGCAGCGCATTTCCTATGCCGAGGCCCGGTCGCGGGCCCAAGCGATCGGCGGGGCGCTTCTGGCGTTGGGGCTTGGCCCGGACCGGCCCTTGCTCATCCTGTCGGAAAACAGTCTCGAACACGCCCTGCTGGGGGCTGCGTGTTTTTACACCGGGATTCCCTATGCGCCGCTCTCTCCGGCCTATTCGCTGGTGTCGAGGGATCACGCCAAGCTCAGGGACATCGCCGCGACCCTGACCCCGGGGGCTGTTTTTGCCGATGATGGCGCGATGTTCGGGCCCGCCTTTGCCGCAATTTCGGCTCCGGGCCGTCAGGTGATCTGCAAGACCGCTCCGGTCGACGGGGCCGTTCTGTTCGACGACCTGCTTGCGGGGAATCCGGGCGCCGGGGCAACGGCGCGCGCGGCGCTGACAGAAGACACGGTCGTCAAATACCTGTTCACTTCGGGTTCGACAGGGTCGCCCAAAGCGGTGATCAATACCAATTCCATGATCTGCGCGATGCAGGCCATGGTCCGCGACTGCTACCGCTTTCTGGAACGCCAGCCGCCGGTTGTGCTCGACTGGGCCCCCTGGAACCACACCGCGGCCGGCAACAAGGTGTCCTATCTCGTGCTGACGAATGGCGGCACCTATTATATCGATGACGGCCGCCCCGTGCCGGGCAAGTTCGACGAGACGCTGCGCAACCTGCGCGATGTCTCCTGCACCTGGTATTTCAATGTTCCGCTGGGTTGGGACATGTTGGTCGAGGCGCTGGACGCCGACCCGGATCTCGCGAAGACGTTCTTCAGCAACCTTGGGATGATGTTCTACGCCGGAGCCGGGATGGCGCAGCACACATGGGACGCGCTGCGCCGCCTCTCGCGCGAGGCGAAAGGGCAGGAGGTTCTGCTGGCGACCGGATTGGGTGCGACGGAAACCGCCCCTTTTGCGCTGGCCTGTACCGCGATTCAGGAAAAGGCCGGCAATGTCGGTGTACCATCACGCGGCCTCAGCATGAAGCTGGTCCCGACCGGCGGCAAAATGGAGGTCCGCCTGAAAGGCCCGACCATCACACCCGGCTATTTCGGCGATCCGGTCAAGACTGCCGAGGCTTTTGACGAAGAAGGCTATTACCGCATGGGCGATGCCTTGCGCCCGGCGGATCCGGATGATTTGTCCAAGGGCTTCTTTTTTGACGGTCGCGTTGCCGAGAACTTCAAACTCGCCACCGGCACCTGGGTGGCGGTCGGCGCGGTCCGCTCGGGGCTTGTGGACGCGTTGGGCGGTCTCGTGCGCGATGCGGTGATCGTCGGCGAAAACGCAACCGAACTGGGGGCCCTGCTGGTCCTGTCGGACAAGGCAAAAGCACTGCCCGAAACCGAGTGCCGGAAAGCCCTGACAGCCGCACTCGCCACCGCCGCCCGCTCTGCCACCGGCTCTGCCAGCCGCGTCTGCAAGGCCGCCGTGCTGTCGGAAGAGCCCAGCTTCGAGAAAGGCGAGATCACCGAAAAAGGGTCCCTGAACCAACGCGCAATGCGCGACCACCACGCCGACCTGATCGACGCGCTTTACCGGCGGGGTGACGATTTCATCACAGTGCCAGGAAAGTCACACTGACGCGAACCGCCCTGTGACCCGAACAGCACACATGAGCGCGGCACCGGTCAAGGTGCCCGGATCATGGTAAGTCATTGAAAGTAAATGGAGGCGAGTACCGGAATCGAACCGGTGTACACGGATTTGCAATCCGTGTATCGCTATTTTTGATTGGTTAAGGCGATACGAGCCAACCCATTGTTTGGAATGCAAAAATTATTTAATAACAATTATTTAGCATAATTTTTGGGCTATTTCGCGATTTGTGTGGGTGGACTGGTTTCCGGTCATGCGCGGCACCCACCAGATGTTGTGGTGTAGGGTGAGGCTGGCAGGTGGCTGAGATTACCTGCGATCAGGTAGGCGATGAGGA
>JAUIBL010000076.1 GCA_030428355.1 Alphaproteobacteria bacterium
A
Organism: Alphaproteobacteria bacterium; assembly: GCA_030428355.1. GTDB lineage: Bacteria > Pseudomonadota > Alphaproteobacteria > Rhodobacterales > Rhodobacteraceae > Marivita. The sequence continues at coordinate 2 of JAUIBL010000076.1, forward strand.
AGCAGCGCTGCATCCGATCCCATGGGCCAGGGCCCAAAGCTTTCTCCCATATCCGCGTTCAGATCGACATGCATGGCTCACTCCTTTTCGTACGGGGCATCACCTGCGGTGACCCCACTGATCAATTGATAGCTCAGCAGATCGCGGATCTGCGATGGATCGCGCACCAATGGCACGCAGAGTTTCGGCAGGGCGCGCAGGTGGTCGCGCATCTTGCGTTCCGCCTCCAACGCGTCATCCCGCAACACGAAACGGAACCGCAAAACCCCTCCTGATGGGGTTTGCACCGCGCGTGGCAGATCGGCGGGAATCACCGTCGCTATGCGTGGATAACCCCCTGTCGTCTGGCTTTCACGCAAAAGCAGGTAGGGCGTACCATCGCCGGTGATCTGAATGTCACCTGGCACAATCGATTCCGACAGGATGTTCAGCCCTGCGCTGGTGGCAAAGCCTTCGCCTGCAGAATCGAGCCGCATACCCATTCGGTTGGCACGGGCGTCCCGCGTAAACGTGGTTTCGGTAAAGCGGTCGCGTGTGGCCGGATCGAAAAAGGCGGTTTGAAAGCTTTCCACCAAGCGGAGCACGCCACCATCGAACCGGCTGTCCTGCGGCAGGCAGAGCCCGACGCCGCTGCGCGTGTCTTCACCCACTGGCAGGCTGTCCCCCGCCTGCACCGCCGTCCCGACCCCAGCCGCCAGATGCGCGGATCTCGACCCAAGCTGCAAAGGCAGGTCGAACCCGCCGCCAACATGCAGATACCCGTAACTGCCGGCCGTCACACCGCCGATCTCAAGCCGGGACCCGGCAGGAAGGGCATGGGACGCGTTCCAGACAAGCGGTGCGCCATCCAATGTCGCCCGCATCGGCGCGCCGGTCAGGGCAATGCGGAGCGGTTCGGTAGCCTCAAAGACCCCACCGGACCCGGGCAATTCCAAGGCTGCGCAATCGACAGATTGCCCCAGCAGGGCTGCCCCCTCGGCCAAGGCCAGCGGGTCAGCCGCCCCGCCCTGTGACACGCCAAAGGCGCGGTATCCGGTGCGGCCCCGGTCCTGCACCGTGGCCCCAGGCGCGATGCGATGCACGTTCAGGGCACGGGTCATCGGATCGCCTCGATCACAGCACCACCGTCGGGATCATGTTTGTGCCGCTGCAGCACATCGGGACTGGCCTGTACGAACTGCACCTCATCCCCCGGACGCAGGAAAAAGGGCGTGTCGTTGTCCGCCCGGAAGAGCTGCAGCGCGGTTTGCCCGACATGGCGCCAGCCTGTGGGGTTGGCCACCGAGAACAGGACAAACTGCCGGATCGCCACAACCAACGCGCCTTCGGGCACAGCCTTGGTCAGCGCGGTCTGGCGCGGGATGTTCCAGGCTTCGGGCAAAAGGCCCAGATAGGGCTGGCCGGGAGCAAATCCGATGGTCTGCACCCGCACGCGCGCCTCGGACAATTGGGCGATGGCAGTTTCGACAGAAAGCCCGGCCGCCTGTGCCGCTTCCTCAAGCTGTGGCGCAAGATCGGTGCCGTAGACCGTGGGCACCCGGATGAACCGCCGCCCCTCGGGCATGGGCGCTGCGTACCAGTCCTGTTCGGCCAGAAGCGCTGTCAACTTGGCGGTCACAACCTCCAGGCTCAGATGCAACGGATCAAACTGCACAAAGACCGACACCAAGGACGGCGCACATTCTTCGATGCCGTCGATCCCGGCGCGTGCGACCGCCGCGGAAAAGGCCAGTGCCGCGCGATTGGCCGGCTCGGTCAGCGCATCGCCAAAGCTGACGAGCACAGCGTTCAGACCCGCCGAGCGGATCAAGGGGTCAAAAGAAGAAGAGGTCGCACCAGTCATGACCAAGCGGTATCACGCAGGTCGGCTGAGACAACCCGTTAGTGCAGCTTGTCCGCAGACGCAGCCGCCTGTTCAGCGGCTTCGATCGCCGCTTCGATGTCTTCGGGGTCGTTCGACGGCACCGCATAGTTCCCGTTCAGCCACCGCGCCAGATCGACATCTGCGCAGCGTTTCGAACAGAACGGGCGGGCGTCGGGGTTTGTCTCTTTGCCGCAGATGGGACAGCTCATGTCAGCACCTCGCTCAGGGAAAGTCGGTCACGCTTGCGTTGTAACTCGATATGCCCCAGCGGAGTCCACCCCACGAACACGGTTTCCACGCTGTCGCGCTTGAGCGCCGAGCGCAGAGCGCTTTCGATCTGGCGGCGGTCTTTCTTCGCTGTGGGGGCCGGATCGATCACGATCTGCCCGCCAAGGCCCCGCAGCCGCAACTGGCGCGGCAGGTCTTTAACCGCGGCAAGGTTCGCCTTGAGACCCGCCGCCGGGCTGGTGTCACCGCCGGTGTTCACGTCCACCGCCACAAGCGCCCGTGTCGGCTCGATGGCCATCGACGCCGATCCGCCCAAGGGCACATCCCGCGCCTTCAAACCGTCGAGCACATCCAGAATGCCGTGTCGGTCGAAACTGCCATCGGCACTGTCGATCTCGGCCTTGTCCGTCCATTCGCGCCACGCGAGCAGATGTGGCCCGTCACCAAGGGTCAGCGTTTCCGCGTCGCCCGTGGCATCGGCCATCACCTTTACGGCCAGATCAGCCATCGCCGCGATGTCGTCGGCGATCTCGTCCGCATCCGCCCCTTCGCACGAGGACCTCAGGATCAGGCCGAAGCCATCGGCATCCATGATCTCATGCGCAATCGCCAACAAGTCTTCGCGCGCATCCTCGTCCTTGATCCGGCGCGACACGTTGATCCCCGGCGCGTCCGGCGTGACGATGGCGTAGCGGCTTTTGAAGAGTACCTTGTTCGTCACGGGAATTGCCTTGCCCGGCTCGGCATAGCCGGTGACCTGCACCAAGAGTGCCTGACCCGGCGACAAGCCATTGACCTGCCGCACAAAGGCTGACCCATCGGGCGTACGCAGGAACATCCCGCCCTGCCCCTTCATCGGACGTTCGCAAATCGCGCGGTAGATCGTGCCCGGTGCGGGCTGGTCGGTGTCGAAGAACAGATCTTCGACCACTCCATCGACCATCAGCGCCGCGGCCTCGCGGTCTCCGACGTGATCCAACGCAATGAGACGACCTTTCATTCCGAGACCCCGTATAGCGGATAACCTGCAGCCACGAGCAGGTTCGCGGTTTCTGCCAGCGGCAAGCCAACCACGGCACTGAAGCTGCCGCTGATCCACGGCACAAACGCGCCAGCAGGCCCTTGGATGGCATAGCCCCCCGCCTTGCCGCGCCAATCATCACTGGCCAGATAGGCGTTCACCTCGGCATCGCTGAGCGATTTCATCTTCACCTGCGTGACCACATCCCGTTCCCAAAGCTTGTCGCCTCGCCGGACAGCCACCGCCGTCACCACCCGGTGCCTGCGCCCGGACAACGCATAGAGGAACTGTGCGGCTTCGGCTGCATCCGCTGGCTTGCCCAGAATGCGCCGCCCCAGGGCAACCGTGGTGTCGGCAGACAAAACGATCTCGTCGTCACTTGCGTGAATCGCCAATGCCTTTTCACGCGCAAGCCGCACGCAGTAAGGGCGCGGCAACTCACCGGGACGGGGATCTTCGTTGATATCGGGCGGGCGGATGTCATCCGCCTCCACCCCGATCTGAGCCAAAAGCTCCCGCCGCCGGGGGCTGCCGGAGCCAAGGATCAGCTTCATGAATCGCTTACTTGAAGCGGTAGTTGATCCGACCCTTGGTCAGATCGTAGGGCGTCATTTCGACTTGCACCTTGTCGCCTGCAAGAACACGAATCCTGTTCTTACGCATCTTGCCTGCCGTGTGCGCGATGATCTCATGGCCGTTTTCAAGCTCGACCCGAAATGTCGCGTTAGGCAGGAGTTCCTTGACGACACCGGGAAATTCGAGCGTGTCTTCCTTGGCCATGGTTTCTCCTTCACTATCCGCCC
>JAUIBL010000077.1 GCA_030428355.1 Alphaproteobacteria bacterium
CTGAACTTCAGGCGCGGCTGGCCCCGGTTCTGGATGATGACCGGGTGATCTATCGCACCATGGCCGACCGGATGATGCAGGCCGTGTTCCTGACCACCAGCGGGCGACGTATCCTCACATGATCATCCGACCCGCGCGCGCCGACGATGCCGAGGCGTTGACGGTGATCCTGAATGACGTGATCGCGAACACGACGATCACCTTCACCTCGGAGCTCAAGACCATCGACTATGTGCGCGACGATATCGCGGCCAAGGGGCCTGCGTTTCTGGTGGCCGAGACGGACGGGGTGGCTGTCGGCTATGCCAGTTATTTTCCGTTTCGCAACGGTCCCGGCTATGCGCGGACCAAGGAGCATTCCATTGCTTTGACCAACGAGGCTCGTGGCACCGGGGCCGGGCGCAAGCTGATGGCGGCGCTGGAATCCGTGGCGCGGGCCGAGGGGGTGCATTCGCTTTGGGCGGGTGTGAGTGCGGAAAACCCGGCGGGTCGTGCCTTCCACACCGCAATCGGCTTTACCGAGGTGGCGACGCTGTCCGAGGTGGGGTTCAAGTTCGGGCGTTGGATCGACCTTGTGCTGATGCAGAAAAAGCTCTGATGCCGCACTGACAAAACCGGGCGTTTGCCGTAGGATGCGGCTATGTCGATCTGGTCGCGCATTGCGGATGCTCTTTCCGCCCTTGCCTCGGGCGAGGGTCTTGCAACGGTGTTTGACCGCCTGCGGACGCCGCCGGAAAAGACCGTGGCCTTCACCATTGCCGTGATTGCTCTGTCGGCCAAGATGGCCAAGGCGGATGGTCTTGTGACCCGTGACGAGGTGATGGCGTTCCGCGAAGTGTTCCACATCCCGCGCGAAGACGAGTCGGGCGCAGCCCGCGTGTTCAACCTTGCTCGGCAGGACGTGGCCGGTTTCGAGGAATACGCCAAGCGCATCCGCGCGATGTTCGGGCCTGATCAGGGGACCTTGTGTGACCTGATGGAGGGGCTGTTTCATATCGCGATGGCGGACGGGACCTATCACCCCGGTGAAGACGCATTTCTGCTGCGGGTGGCCGAGATTTTCGAATTGCCCGAAGGGTCGTTCCGCCGCTTGAAGTCGCGGTTTGTCCCGGATGCAGAGCCTGACCCGTATGATGTGCTGGGTGTCGAGCCGGGGATGTCACTTGACGAGATCCGCGCAACCTGGCGGCAGCTTGTGCGCGAAAGCCATCCGGATCGCATGATCGCCCGAGGCGTGCCGGAAGAAGCGGTGAAGCTGTCGGAACGGCGGCTGATCGACATCAACCGCGCCTGGGAAGAGATCGCGGCGCGCGAACACGCCTGATGCCGATATGACGCGGCGCAGATGAGACTTGCCACCTACAATGTCGAATGGTTCGACGCGCTGTTCGATGACACGGGTCTCCTGATTGCGGATGGGTCGTGGTCAGCGCGGCATGACGTGACCAAGGCCATGCAGACCGAAGCGTTGGGGATCGTGTTCACGGCGTTGGACGCGGATGTGATCATGGTGATTGAAGCGCCGGACACCAGCCGCAGCCGTAACACGGTGCGGGCGCTGGAAGCCTTTGCCAAGGCGTTTGATCTGCGGGCGCACAGCGCCGTGATGGGCTTCAGCAATGACACCCAGCAGGAAATCGCGGTGATGTACGATCCCTATGTCGTGGATATACGCCATGATCCCAAGGGACAGGCGCCTGTGCCCGGCGCGCCGCAGGTGGCGGGCGCACCGCGGTTTGACGGGACGTTCCGCATCGACCTCGATATCGACGCGACCGAGGACAAGGTGGTGTTTTCGAAACCGCCGCTCGAGGTCGAAATGACGGTGTTGGCGACCGGGCAGGTGATCCGCCTGATCGGGGCGCATCTCAAGTCGAAAGCGCCACATGGAGCCACCAACCGCGATGCGGTGATGCGGTTGTCGATTGCCAACCGGCGCAAGCAATTGGCGCAGGCGATCTGGCTGCGGGCGCGGGTGGCGGAACATCTGGAGGCAGGCGATCCACTGATCGTTATGGGGGATTTGAACGACGGTCCCGGTCTGGATGAGTACGAGCATCTTTTCGGGCGCAGTTCGGTCGAGATCATCCTGGGGGATGGGGATGCGGCGCTCTACGATCCCCATGCATCCAAGGCCTTGTTGCGGCGGATCGGGGCGCAGCCGACCACGGCGCGGTTCTACATCCCGCACGAGGAACGGTATCTGCAGGCGTTGCTCGACTACATCATGGTGTCGCGCGACCTGCGGTCCAAGGCCAAACGCTGGCGCATCTGGCACCCCTTCGATGATCCGGTCTGTTGGAACACACCCGAGTTGCGCGAGGCGTTGCTGACAGCGTCGGATCACTTCCCGGTGACGCTGGATCTGGAACTCTAGGTGAAATTTCTGCGGAGCATGCTTATATAGGTCACATGAGACAGATACCCGCATATGTTCTAGTGGCCGCCTTGTCGGCCTCTGCCGCCTCTGCCGAAGAGGGCACAAGCCTGATGGAAGAAGGCGCAAAGCTGTTCTTTCGCGGGCTTATGGAAGAGATGGAGCCCGCCCTGCGCGAGCTGGAAGGTCTGGCTGAAGAGATCGAACCTGCCATCCGCAGCTTTGCCGAGGAAATGGGCCCTGCCTTGCGCGATCTGATGGAACAGGTCGAGGATTGGTCGGCGTATGAGCCGCCGGTCGTTCTGCCCAACGGGGATATCCTGTTGAAACGAAAACAGGATGCGCCGCCGCTCGAAGCGCTCCCGCCGCCCGAAGACGGCGAGATCGATATCTGATTATTCTGCCGGTTGGGCGTAGGCGTTTTGGCGTGACGGCTTAAGGGCCGCATTGGTCAGCATTGCGCCGCCTGCAATCGACAGGATCGCCAGAAGTGCTGCGATGGACAGCGTCGGCACACCCGCCAGACCTGCGCCAACGGTGCATCCTCCGGCCAGAACACCCCCGACGCCCATAAGGACTGCACCGCCCGCGTAGCGACCGGTTTCGGCGGGCGCGTGGAAGGATTGCCACTGGAAGCTGCCGAAAAGCAGCGACGAGACCAATGCACCGACCAGCACGCCTCCGATCAGGCCAACCCCAAAATTCGCCGGTATGGAGGTGGAAGCGATGGACCAGAAGAGCGTGTCCGCAAAGGGTGCCGTGAAGGACAGGCTTTGCAGCGCGACTGGGTCGAAATCGTCATAGAGCACGAAACCGGTACCGATCCAGCCCGCAGGGACCAGAGCGCCCAGCAGGGCTGCCATGATCAGGGTCGTTGCGCGGTTGCCCGAACGGGCGGCAAAGGCCAGCGTCGCCAGGGCGATGACCAGCGACCACAGCACTGCGCCGCCGGGCAGGGAAGCGAGGGACAGGGTGTCGCCCAAAGGCACGGTGAATGCGCCCAGTGTTGTGCGGACAGGGGCCAAGACGCCTTTCAGTGTCGCGTGCGCGGTGATCGCGAAGACCATCAGAACGAACACGGCGCGCAGGTTGCCGGTGGCCGACAGGACGGTCAGGCGCGAGGCACAACCACGGGTGAGAACCATACCCGCACCGAACATCAGACCGCCCAGGAAGATGGCCAGCACCGGCAGGTCGCCTGCCATGAAGCGGTGCTCGTCGAAGGTGATAAGACCCGACAGAACGCCAGCCTGCGTGCCCAGAACACCCACCGCCAGCGCGGTCAGCCAGACGCCCATTGCCTGACGGCGATCGTCCCCGACAAGCCCGCGACGGAAGCAGAACTTGGTGCGCTCGGCCAGCAGGCCAAACGCGGCGCCAAGGACCAGCGCAAGACCCACAGCCACTTGCGGCGCGGTAAAATTTTCAAAGCCAAGGGATTCGAACATGGGTCTGTCCTTCC
>JAUIBL010000044.1 GCA_030428355.1 Alphaproteobacteria bacterium
CCCTGCCCACGATGCGCATCGAGCGGGCAGGGTCACTCCCAGGCCGCGACACTTGAACTGACACTCTCTTGATCCCCGTCAGGGGCGACCATGAGAAACCGGTTTATCAGGCCCTTGGCACGGGCACAGGTCCCGGGGGACACCCCGGCAGATGAGAGAGCCGTCAGGCCCAACAGGGCGGCGCCGCTTCTTCTCCGATATTGACGTCATCCTCGGGCGTGACCCGAGGACCTCAGCTCACAGAGATCCTCGGGTCACGCCCGAGGATGACGGTATTGCGTGTCTGACAGATCCTCGGGTCGAGCCCGAGGATGACGGTATCGCGCGTCCGTTGGACCTCTGTGCTGTCAGACGGGTTCGGCCATCAGCGATACTTCGGCGTCTCCGGCCAGCATGGCGCCCTGCGCCCGATCAAAGCGCAGATAGGCCAGACCGCGCCCGCCCGCCTGTGTGAAAAGCGTGCCGGCGGGCTTGCCCTCGGCCTCGATCTCGGTTCCCACCGGCGCGGTGCCGGTGACCGCGACCTGTGCCAATCCCTTGCGCAGCTCGGTCTTGTGCTTCATCCGTGCGGTGACCTCTTGGCCGACATAACATCCCTTGCGGAAATCGACGCCGTTGAGGCGCTCGAACCCCATTTCAAGGATGAAGCTGTCCGGGGTCAGCTCGATGCCCGTTTGCGGCACACAGGCTGCGACCCGCAGTGCGTCCCAATCGACATCCGAATCGCCCGGTTGCCCGTCATAGCCGCGCCAGCCCAGCGACGGGTGTCGCGGATCGGCAAACGCGCCATCCGGCGCTGGCCCCAAGCCGCGCGTCACATTGCCATCCGTATCCTCGATCTCGACCTTCGAGCGCAGCCTGTACATCATGAGCGCCTGTTTCAGACCGGGCGCGAGGGTGCTGTCCACATCAAGCAGAATGGCCTCGCCGTCGGGAACCAGAAAGAAATCGGCGCGGTATTTGCCCTGCGGCGTCAGCATGGCGGTATACACCAACCCCTGATCCAGCCGCGCGACATCGTTGGTCACAAGCCCTTGCAGAAAATGCGCGGCATCCGCGCCACTGATCCTGAGAACTGTCCGGTCCGTCATCCTGTCCCCCTGCCGTTGCCCTGACAGAGATAACGGTCCTCAGGGGCTGTGCAAGGGGTCAGGCGGTGGCCGGTGCGCCCAGGATCTGGCGCGACAGGATACGGTCGAGGGACAACGCGCCTGCGCCCTTGATCACCAGAGTGACGAGGATCAGCATCCAGAACGCGCGCTGATCGAGGATCGCGCTGTCCGGCACCTTGTCGAACCATGCGCCCAGTGTTTCGGCATGGGCGATGCCGCCGTGCCCATAAAGGTCGGTCAGGGATTGCACGACCACAAAGCCGATCATCCCGAGAGCGGCCAGCCGCGTGAACAGACCGATCACGATCAACAGCGGCAGGATGAACTCGGCCCATGTGCCCGCGACCACAACGGCCCAGTGAAAGATGCCAAGCTGCGACACGTCATACACCACCGCTTCCATTTGTTTGGGGAAGATCTGCGCGTAAGCCCCCGTGGACGGGATGAAAATGCCCATGACACCATCGCCCAACTTGGTCAGGGCTGACGCCCAGAAATACATCAGCAGCGTTGCCGCAAAAACAAATCGCGCCAGCAGCGGGACCAGACCGTCGAAATGACGGGAGATGGCGGAAAAGATCGTGTCGTGCAGTTGGGCAAGGCGGTCCATGGTGCGGGTCTTTCAGTTTGAAAAAGTCATGTGTCGAGGCCGGTTATCGCCTGATGCGACAGCAACAGATGAAGCAGTGCAGAGAGGTCGAACGCCTCGCCTCCGGCGTCGAGGGCGGCACCGAAGGGGGCGCCGGCCTGCAGCGCCTGCACCACGTCGCCGGCTCCGGAGCCTAACACGTATGGCTCCGGGTCATATTCGGCGCGCAGGATCAGAACGTCTTCGGCCGCGCCTTGAGGTTTGGCACCGCCGCGCAGGGTGTACTGCCAGATCGAGCCGATGGAAAACCGCGACCGGAGCAGGATCATCGACGGGGCAAAGCGGAACCGGGTGGCCAGCAGCGTCTCTTCGTCCAGCGCCTGAAGCGCGGTTGCGTCGATCCCGGTACTGTCGGCGGCGTGATAGCTTTGGCGCATGGCCACATCGATGCGCGCGACATCGCCGAGATAGGGCAGGTGCCCAAGCTGGTCGACGGTTGCGAGGAATTCCGGCAGCGTGGCTCCGTAATGCATCATCAGCGGAGAGACAGGCGGCGACTGCCGCAGATAGGCGCGCGCGACATGGTCGAAATTCTCGCGCCCGATCAGTCCGAAAAGCGACGGAAAGCCCTGTGCCAAAGCCTCGCGCAGGGAGACGGTGACGTTGTTGCGGTAAACGCCATAGCGGCGTCCGGCCGGGCGGGCCTGTGCGTCGGTCAAACCGTCAGGGACCGGGGCGGCGGGGTTCAGAAGCCCGCTGCGGAACAGTGTCTGGCAGGTCATGCCAGCACCCGCGTGAGGGCGCGCGCGGCGCGGCGGGCCTCGTCGGCCAGAACCGGCCATTCGGGCACATCGGTGTCCCATTCGACCAGCAGGGGCTTCGGGCCTGATCGGCCAAGCGTATGGTCCAGGAGCGCCCAGACCGGATCCACCACCTCGCGCCCGTGGCTGTCGATCAGCAGCGGTGCGCCGAAATCGTCTTCGTCCTCGTCATGGCCGCCCAGGTGGATTTCTCCAACAGCCTCAAGCGGGTAGGCGTCGATATAGCCTTGCGGGGAATAGTCGAGATTGGTGGCCGACACGAAGACGTTGTTCACGTCAAGCAGCAGACCGCAGCCGGTGCGGCGCACGATCTCGGCCAGGAAATCGGTTTCCGACCAAGTGCTTTCCGCAAAGGCCAGATAGGAGGACGGGTTTTCAAGCAGCATCTTGCGCCCGAGAACGCTCTGTACCTCGTCGATATGGTCCGCGACACGGGTCAGCGTGTCGTTGGTATAGGGCAGCGGCAGAAGGTCGTTCAGGAAGTGGCTGTCATGGGTCGACCACGCCAGATGTTCGGAAAAGCTGGCCGGGTTCAACCAGTCGCAGAGGTGCTTGAGGCGGGCCAGATGGTCGGGGTCCAACCGGCCTTCGCCACCGATGGAAAGGCCCACGCCGTGGACCGAAATCGGAAAGCGTTCGGACAGGACACGCAGTTGCGCAAGCGGGCGGCCGCCGTCGCCCATGTAGTTCTCGGCATGGATCTCCAGCCATCCGACCGGAGAGGGATCGGCCATGATGTCCGCGAAATGCTGTGGCTTGTAGCCGACACCGGGCAGGGTGGGCAGATGCGGGAAAGCGTGCGTTGCGTCGGGCATGGTCTGTCTCTTGTGGGGGGTAAGCCGGGCAATCGCCCGGCTTACGCCTTGAGGGAACGTCGTGTTGGATCAGCCCTGCGGCAGGTCGCGATCGAGCGGCTCCAGCGAACCCATGCGGTTGCCGTCTTTTTCCATGGTCACGCAGGTGCCTGCGTCAACAAGCTTCCAGGCGTTGCCCTGATAGTCGACGGTCGAGGAGCCGGCGCAGGTTGTGCCCGGGCCTGCGGCGCAGTCGTTCTGACCGGCAAGAGCAATCCCGTAGCACTTTTCCTTGGCCTGGGCCGATGCTGTGGTTGTGTGTGCCGCGAGGCTTGCTGCAACGGCGCCAACGATTGCAACGGTCTTGAGAGCTTTCGACATGAGATGGTCCTTTGATTTACCTAACAAGTTGAACTCGGTCGACGACGCATCTGCATCGCCGATGAACCAAGCATGTCCCGCGGCGGGCTGCCGCGCTATTCACGGCGCTGTGTTTCACGCGTGCGTGACGCCGGGTGAACCATGTGTTGGGAATTTTTCCTGCAATTACGAGGAAATAAAAAAGGCCCCGTAACAAAACGGGGCCTTTTCGAAACTGTCCGGCGCTGGAATGTTACAGAAGATCCGGCGGCGTCGCCTCTTTTCCGAGGCTGCTCACGATCTCCGCCAGAGATGTTACAGAAGTCTGCTTCTCGCCAAGGCGGCGCACGGTGACGGTACGTTCCTCGACCTCGCGGTGGCCGATGGCAAGGATGACAGGCACCTTGCCGACGGAATGTTCGCGGACCTTGTAGTTGATCTTTTCGTTGCGGATGTCGGCCTCGGCGCGGACACCTGCCTTGATCAACTCGGCCACAACCTCTTGCACGTAGTCATCGGCCTCGGACACGATGGAGGCAACGACCACCTGACGCGGGGCCAGCCAGAAAGGCAGTTTGCCCGCGTGTTCTTCGATCAGGATGCCGATGAACCGCTCGAAACTGCCAAGGCAGGCGCGGTGCAGCATCACCGGGCGGTGGCGTGCGCCGTCCTGACCGATATAGGTGGCGTCCAGCCGTTCGGGCAGCACGAAATCCACCTGAAGGGTGCCGCACTGCCAGTCGCGGCCAATCGCATCGGTCAGAACGAATTCCAGCTTGGGTCCGTAGAACGCGCCTTCTCCGGGGTTCAGCTCGAACTCGCAACCCGCGGCAGTCGTGGCCGACTTGAGGGCTGCTTCGGACTTGTCCCACACCTCGTCCGATCCGGCGCGTGTGTCCGGACGGTCGGAGAATTTGACCTTGAAGCTTTCAAAGCCGAGGTCGCGGTAGATTTCTGATAGGAAGTCGATAAAGCGTTTCGTTTCATCTTCGATCTGGTCCTCTCTACAGAAAATATGGGCGTCATCCTGGGTGAATCCGCGCACGCGCATGATGCCGTGCAGGGCCCCGGAGGGTTCATATCTATTGCACGAGCCGAATTCGGCCATACGCAATGGAAGATCGCGGTAAGACTTTAATCCCTGGTTAAAAATCTGCACATGGCAGGGACAATTCATCGGCTTGAGCGCGTTGATCGCCTTTTCCCGGGCGTGGTCTTCGTCCACTTCGACGATGAACATGTTTTCCTGGTACTTCTCCCAGTGGCCCGAGGCCTCCCACAGCTTGCGGTCCACGACCTGAGGGGTGTTCACCTCGACATAGCCGCCGCGCTGCTGCTGGCGGCGCATGTAATCCTGTAGCGTGGTGTAGATGCGCCAGCCATTCGGGTGCCAGAACACCTGACCGGGGGCCTCTTCCTGCATGTGATAAAGATCCATCTCGCGACCAAGGCGACGGTGATCGCGCTTTTCGGCCTCTTCAAGGAAGGTCAGGTACTGTTTCAGATCATCGCGGTTCTTGAACGCCACACCATAGATGCGCTGCAGCATCGGGCGGGTGTTGTCGCCAAGGAAATAGGCCGCCGACACGTTCATCAGCTTGAACGCATCCGCAGGTACCTGCCCGGTGTGCTGAAGGTGCGGGCCGCGGCAGAGGTCCATCCAGTCGCCGTGCCAGTACATGCGGATGTCTTCGCCCTCGGGGATCTTGTCGAGGATCTCGACCTTATAGGGCTCGTTGTTGTCGGTGTAGTACTGCCGCACCTGATCGCGGGTCCAGAGCTCGGTCCGCACGGCATCGCGGGCGTTGATGATCTCTTTCATCCGCTTTTCGATGGCACCAAGGTCTTCGGGCGTGAAGGCCTCCGTGCGGTCGAAGTCGTAGAACCAGCCATTGTCGCGGACCGGGCCGATGGTGACTTTGACGTCCGGCCAGATCTCTTGCACCGCGCGCGCCATGATATGGGCAAGGTCGTGCCGGATCAGTTCGAGCGCGGGCGCGTCGTCGGCCATGGTGTTGATGGCGATCTGCGCGTCGCTTTGGATCGGCCATTGCAGATCCCAATGTGCCCCGTTCACGGTGGCGGAGATGGCTTTTTTCGACAGCGATTTGGAAATGCTCTCGGCCACTTCGGCAGGGGTCACACCTGCATCGAAATCGCGCGCATTGCCATCGGGGAAGGTCAGGGAAATCTGGCTCATCGGCCAAGCTCCTCGTCAGTTTGGCGCCCACGGAACGCCCGGTTGCGGGTTATGTATCGTGCGCGGCTTTTGGCAGGGGGGGCGCGGCACGTCAAGACAGGGCGGGCCGGAAACGACCCCCTGAGTCGGGGCTTTTGCGGTTGGGCGCGCAAGATTCTTGCGCGGTATACCAATGTATTATTGGAAATCTTTTATAAACAATGGGTTACGGATTTCTTTCCCTATGGACGAAAGCGACGCAATTGCTATGTATAACGACATTCCACTATCGGAAACTTTTTGCGTCATACGACACGGGAGAGCAGACAATGCCCGGCTACAACAAGACATTCGAACTGTCCGTCGAAGACATGGAACTGATCGAGGACGCGCTGCGCACCACCAAGCGGTCGCTGAATTCGGCTGTTCTGAGCCAGGACGCCGACCCGCTGCGCCCGTGCGAAAACACCCGCGAGGTGGATGCCTCCATGAAGCGCATCAATGATCTGCTGGGCCGTTTGCACAACCAGAAGAATTTCTACCGTCCCAAGAATGGCGCCTATATCGGCGGGTAAGCGAAGGTGCGTGCAAGCACGCACCCTACGCCGTTTCAGAACCGCGCGGCGAAGACCGCGTAGGCCATGAGCAGGCAACACGCCCAGCCGATCATGAAGAGCGTCGGTCGGAGCGGCATCTTGGCGAAGCCCGAGATCATGCCGACGGCATGGATCACCCGCACCCAGAAGAACACGATGGCGGTCCAGTAGGTCAGCCCGGAAAACCCGTCGATCGCGTTCAGGATCAGCACCAGAACCGAAAATGGCAGTGCCTGTTCCAGAAGGTTCAGATGCGCCCGATGTGCGCGGTGCACCCAAGCCGGGAATTGATCGAGTGGGGTGGGGCGGACGAACGGGTCGGTTCCGGCAATGGCGTGTTTGTTGACGCCGACAATGTAGGGAATCCACAGGCTCGCCGCGAGGATCATCAGGCAGGTGAGGATGCCGAGTTCGGTGGGGAAGGTCATGCCTCTTCTCCTTCCTGCGCGTCCCAAAGATGGTCACCGCCGAAATGCATCGGTTGACCGGTTTCCAGCCAGGTTTTGAGACCTGACAAGGTGCGCACCCATCCATCGGCCGTGCCGTCACTTGGATCATGCGCCAAGCCGCGATGTTCGACCGTCAGCTTGCAGTATTCCCCTTCGACGGCGATCAGATAGGTCACCTCGCTGGTCTTGGCGTCGGGTTCCCATTTGGGTTCGAATGTCGTGACAATCCGGGTCTTTGGGTCGAGCGTGATCTCGCGGCTGTGCAAGGTTTCGAACCCGTCTGGCGTGCTGTAGATCAGCGTGTCGCCTTCGCGCCGCGCGCTTTGGCCGAGGAAGTCGTAATTCGCCACCGCGTCCGCCGAGGTAAGCGCGTCCCACAGCGCATCTTGCGTACAGCGGATATACGTTTCCATCATGAAATCTGGTTTGGTCATGGTGACGGTCCTTCAGCTTGCCATCTTGAGCGCGGTGCCCGTTTCCAGATACGACTTGAGAGAAGCCGCCAGACGCGCCCAGCCCTCGGCAAAGCCTTCCTGACCCGGGGCCATGTCGTAATGTTCGATGGTCAGCTTGCAGGTCTCGCCCTGCGGTTCGATCAAATAAACCATATGCGACGCGGGGGCGTTTGGCCCCATGAAGAGCGGCTCGAACGTCATGGCAATGCGCGTCTTGGGGTCCATCTCGGTCGTGACCTGCCGCAGCATCGCTTCACCATCGGGCTTGATGAATTCGGTCACGTTGTCGGGGCGCGCGTCGCCGCGCACCTCGTTGCACATGAAATGATAGGCGGCCATCTGGTCGGCCTTGGTCAGCGCATCCCAAAGCGCATCCTGCGAGCAGCGGATGAAGGTATGCATCATGAAATCGGGTTTTCCCATGCGGGTCTCTCTTTCCAATCGGGATTTCAAATCGCTCATCATCTGCGCCTGGGGCCGCAGGAAGGGCGCGACCCAGCGGTCGAGCATCTCCTGCAGGGGAAGGGCGTTCAGGTAGTGGTATTTGAACCGTCCCTGTTTGCGCGGGATGACAAGATGGGCGTCTTCGAGAACCTTGAGGTGCTTCATCACGCCGAACCGGCTCATGTCGAGCTGCTCTTCCAGTTCGCTGAGTGACTGCCCGTCCTTGCGCCGCAAGCTGTCAAGCAGCGCACGGCGGGCGGGGTCGTTGAGGGCTTTGAAGATCGTGTCCATGGTGGCGACTATAGGTGATTCGTTAGTCACGTGACAATAGAGTAACGTATTGGCTTTGGATTTGGTGCCAAGCCTCTGATCGCATTGAGGGTTTGGAGATGACGGGAACCAATTGCGCCCCGGCGCGTTTGCCTGCGGTCGTTCACAGCCACAGGAGTCGCCGCATGACCCATCCCGTTACCGACGCCTATAAAGACATCACCGGTGCGGACGATTCGGTTCGGGACCGGGAGGCGCGCAACGGGCTGCGGCACATGATCAGCCTGTCGATGACCAAGGTGGCGGATGGGCTGATCGACCCCAAGCTGGTGTTAAGCTGGCTGGCCGGTGCCCTGGGCGCGCCGGCCGCGGTGACCGGGCTTCTTGTGCCGATCCGTGAGGCAGGAGCGCTTCTGCCGCAGATCGTGTTCGCGGGGTGCGTTCAATCCCTGCGGCATCGCAAATGGGCCTGGGTGATTGGCTCGGCCGGGCAGGGGATCGCCGCGCTGGCCATCGTGTTTGTCGCTTTGACGATGGAGGGGTTTGCCGCCGGGGTCGCACTTTGTGCCGCTTTGGCTGTGCTGGCCGTCGCGCGGGCGGCCTGTTCGGTCAGCTACAAGGACATTCTGGGCAAGACGGTCGGCAAGACGCGCCGGGGCGCGGTGACGGGGGTTGCCGGGTCGGTGGCCTCGGTCGCGGTGATCGTCTTTGCGGCGCTGCTGATGTCTGGGCTTTTGCGCGACGTGATGCCGGTCGTGGTGGCGATCACCTTGGCGGCCGCACTGTGGGGGGCGGCGGCGATCCTGTTTTCGTTTCTCGAGGAAAAGGCGTCCGAGGACACAGAGGATACGTCGCTCGATTTCACCCCGTTGAAGGAAGACCGGCAGTTCCGGTTGTTCATCGCCGTGCGCGGGTTGCTGACGGTGACGGCTTTGGCGCCGCCCTATTTCGTCCTGTTGGGCGGGGGGCAATCGGCGTTGCAGGGCTTGGGAGCGTTGCTTCTGGCCTCGGCGGCGGCGGCCTTTGCGGGGTCCTATGTCTGGGGACGGTTGTCGGATCGGTCGTCGCGCAAGGTGCTGTTCCTGTCGGGGATGCTGGCTGCCGGGTTCGCCACGCTGGCGGTGTTGGCGGAACTGAGCGGTTGGGCCGGAACAGCCTGGGTGATCCCGGGGATCCTGTTCTTCTTCATGCTGTCCTATCAGGGCGTCCGCTCTGCGCGGTCGGTCTATCTGGTGGACATGTCGCCCGTGGACGCGCGGTCGTCCTATGCCGCTTTGGCGAACACCGCGATTGGCGTGCTTCTGCTGATCACCGGGGCGTTCGGCGGGCTGCTGGCGCTGGCGGGGCCGGTGGCGTCGCTGATCGGCTTTGCGGCGTTGTCGCTGGCGGGCGGGCTGCTGGCGCTGCGGCTGGATGAGGTGGAAAAGGGCTGACGCCTCTTGGGTTCCGGCGGGCTTTGCGTAAAGTCGTGCCAAACCGGAACGGAGGCAGGCATGACCGCAATCAGACATCTCGATGGGCCGAACGGGCACACACTTGCCTATGCCAGGACCGAGGGCGAGGGGCCGGTAATCGTGTTCCTGTCGGGCTACAAGTCCGACATGGAAGGCACCAAGGCGGTGCATCTGGAAGCCTGGGCCAAGCTGACCGGACGCGCCTTCCTGCGGTTCGACTATTCCGGGCATGGCATCTCGGGCGGTGTGTTCGAGGAGGGCTGCATCGGCGACTGGGCGCGGGATGCGCAGGCGGTGATCGAAGCGACCTGCGAGGGGCCGGTGGTGCTGGTCGGATCAAGCATGGGTGGCTGGATCGCGTCTTTGATGACGCAGCGCTTGCAGCACGTGGTGGGCTTTGTCGGCATCGCCGCAGCACCCGATTTCACCGAGGACGGGTTCTGGGCCGGGTTTTCTGAGGAAGACCGGCGCAAGGTCATGGAAGACGGGCAGGTCGCTTTGCCGTCTGACTATGGTGATCCCTATATCGTCACGCGACGGCTGATCGAGGACGGGCGCGATCATCTTGTCCTTCGCTCGCCGTTGCACATGCCCTATCCGGTGCGGTTGGTGCAGGGGACCGAGGACACTGCCGTCAGCCGGGAAACGGCGCTGAAGCTGCTCGACCACATCGACAGCCCCGATCTGCGGCTGACGCTGGTCAAAGGCACCGATCACCGCTTTTCCGAACCGCAGAACCTGCGCCATATCGAAGATGCAATCCTCGAGGTGCTGGCCTGATCGCAGGATTTTGCAATCGTATGCAAAAACCGCTTGAGAGGCCCGCGCGCCCCGCTATGCTGAGCCGGACAGAGGATCTGGGGAGGTGGCGATGGCCGAGTATCTCAAGCGGGGGAAACCCGAAACCGAACGTGCCGAGGACGATGCCAAGACCCGCGCGGTGGTCGAGGCGACGCTGGCCGACATCGAAGCGCGCGGCGATGCGGCGGTGCGGGACCTCGCGGCGAAGTTCGACAATTACACGCCCGAGAGCTTCCGCCTGACCCAAGGCGAGATTGACGCGCTGATCGCGGAGCTTTCGCCGCGCGAACTGGCGGACATCAAATTCGCCCAAGAGCAGGTGAGGAATTTTGCGCAGGCGCAGCGCGACTCGATGCTGGACATCGAGGTCGAGACGATGCCGGGGGTGATCCTCGGCCACAAGAACATCCCCGTGCAGTCGGTGGGCTGCTACGTGCCGGGGGGAAAGTTCCCGATGGTCGCCTCGGCCCATATGTCGGTGGCGACGGCGTCTGTCGCGGGGGTTCCGCGCATCATCGCCTGCACGCCGCCCTGGCAGGGCAAGCCGAACCCGGCGGTGATCGCCGCGATGCATCTGGGTGGGGCGCATGAGATCTATGTGCTGGGCGGCATTCAGGCCGTGGGGGCCATGGCGATCGGGACCGAGACCATCGACCCGGTGCATATGCTGGTGGGGCCGGGAAATGCTTTTGTGGCCGAGGCGAAGCGGCAGTTGTTTGGGCGGGTGGGGATCGACCTCTTTGCCGGGCCGACCGAGACCATGGTGATCGCCGACAACACGGTGGATGCCGAGATTTGCGCGACGGATCTGCTGGGGCAGGCGGAGCATGGCTACAATTCGCCCGCCGTTCTGGTGACGAATTCGCAGAAGCTGGCGGAAGAGACCTTGGCCGAGATCGACCGGCTGCTGGAGATCCTGCCGACACGGGACACGGCGTCTGTGTCGTGGCGCGATTATGGTGAGGTGATCCTCTGCGCCGACCATGACGAGATGCTGGCGGTCGCCAATGACATCGCCTCCGAGCATGTGCAGGTGATGACCGACCGGGACGACTGGTATCTCGAGCACATGACCTGCTACGGTGCGCTGTTCCTTGGGGCGCGGACCAACGTGTCGAACGGCGACAAGGTGATCGGGACGAACCACACGCTGCCCACCAAGAAGGCGGGGCGCTATACCGGCGGGCTTTGGGTGGGCAAGTTCCTCAAGACCCATTCCTATCAGAAGATCACCACCGACGAGGCGGCGACGCTGATCGGCGAATATGGCTCGCGTCTGTGTATGCTGGAGGGGTTTGTCGGCCATGCCGAGCAGTGCAACGTGCGGGTACGCCGCTATGGCGGGGTGAATGTGCCCTATGGGCAGGGTGCGCCTTATCGGGACGCGGCGGAGTGAATTGCGGCGCGGGGCGATGCGGTGACGCATCGTCTGTTTCCGTGGACGGAAACACTTGGGGGGCCAGCCCCCCAAACCCCCCGAAGTATTTTGGAACCAGAGAAGCAGGGGAGTCTCGTGCCTGAAGTAGAGCGCGCCAAGGCGGTGATGGCGCCGGTGTTTGCGGCGATGCGATCCGGCGGATTTGGGGCGCTGGCGCGGGTTGCGCCGAAGGCGCTGTTCCGGATGTGCCATCCGTTTGGCGATCTGCGCGGGGCGGAGGCCTTTGTCGGCGAGGTCATCGCTCCTTTGCAGGTGGCGTTGCCGGATCTGGAGCGGCAGGAGTTTATTCGCATCGCAGGCTTTGATGCTGAGGGCGCGCTTTGGGTTGGCTCGGGTGGGTCTTATGCCGGGCGGTGGGTGGCACCCTGGCTGGGGATCCCGCCGACCAGGCGCAGCGTGGTGATGCGGTTTCATGAATTCTACCGGATCGAAGGCAACGCCTGCGTCGAGATGCAGGCGATCTGGGACATTCCCGAGATGATGATGCAGGCGGGCGTCTGGCCGATGGTGCCGCAATTGGGGCGGTTTCAGCATGCGCCCGCACCCATGACGCAGGACGGGTTGGGGCCGCATGATCCGTCTGCGTCGGCGGTCAGTGGGAGCCATGTGATCGACATGCTCACCGCGATGGTGCGGCATCCGTCGCAGGGTGGGCCTGAGGTGATGGAGCTTGAGCGGTTCTGGCATCCGGACTTCATGTGGTACGGGCCAGCGGGCATCGGCACGGCGCGCGGGGTGGAGGAGTTCCGGCGCTTCCACCAGATCCCGTTCCTGAACGCGATGCCGGACCGGGGGCAGCACCCCGAGGGCACGGTGCACCACTTCATGGCGGAAGGCGCATATGTGGGTGTGACCGGCTGGCCCAACATGCAGCAGACGCTGACGGGCGATGGATGGCTCGGCCTGCCGCCGACGGGGCAGAGGATCACCCTGCGCAGTCTGGATTTCTGGCGGCTGGAGGACGGGCTGATCCGGGAAAACTGGGTTCTCGTGGACCTTCTGGATGTGTACGCTCAGATCGGGGTGGATGTGTTCGCCCGGATGAAGGAGCTGGCATGGAGCAGAGGGTATCGCTGATCACGCTGGGCGTGACGGATGCGGAGAAAGCGGCGGCGTTCTATGACGCGCTGGGTTGGCAGAGGGTCGAGACTCAGGACGGGGTGATCGCCTATGATCTGCTGGGGCAGACATTGGGGCTTTATCCTTTGGAAAAGCTGGCCGAGGACCTTGGCATCGACGTGGCGCAGCTTGGGCGTGGGGCGCTGACACTGGGCTACAATGCACGGGACCGGGCGGGTGTGGATGACGTGATGGGCCGGGTCGAGGGTGTCGGTGGGACCGTGTTGAAAACCCCGCAGGAGGTGTTCTGGGGTGGCTATCACGGCTATTTCAGTGACCCCGAGGGCCATATCTGGGAAGTGGCGCACAATCCGTTTTCGCACTTGCGCGAGGGCGATGGCGCATTTCGCTGGAACGGGTATTGAGACGCCCGCAAAGCATGTGGAGCCTTGAGACGCTGGGCCGGGTCCGGTTGTCGAAGCATTTCTACATGCGGGAGTTTCTTTATTCCGAGATCGGGAATTTTCACGCGCTTCAGAACATCCCCGACCATCCGGATCTGGCCATCTCGCGGGGGCGGGCGTTTTGCGAGACCCTGCTCGATCCTTTGCAGGAGACCTTTGGCCGGATCGCGGTGCGGTCGGGGTTTCGGTCGTCTGCGCTCAACCGGTTCGGCAATGAGAACGGGCTGAACTGCGCGCGCAATGACTATCCGCTGGAGTGCCATATCTGGGATTTGCCCGATGTCGAGGTGGCGGGGGCCAGTATCGTGATCCCGTGGTTTGCGGATCAGTATGATCAGGGGCGGGACTGGCGCGATCTGGCGTGGTGGCTGTATGACCATCTGCCCTTTGCCGAAGCGTGGTTCTTTCCCAAGCTCTGTGCGTTCAACATCGCGTGGCGACCGGAGCCGCAGCGGCGGATCGACAGCTATATCGCGCCGAAGGGGACGTTGGTACGCGCTGGGCAGGAGCCGTCCGAGCCTTTGGAAATGCGTGCGAAACGCTATGCCGATTTCCCGCCGTTTCGCGGAGTTTCCCACCCGTAACGCTGGGGCTGGACAGAGGGTCCTGCCCGGAGTAGCGTGATTTTGCACACCTATGCAAAGTGACGGAGTCCCCCTCATGCCCCTGCCCAGAACCCCGTCTTTCCGGCTTGATGGCAAACGGGCGCTGGTCACGGGTGGGTCACGCGGGATCGGGCTGGGTTGTGCCGTGGCACTGGCCGAGGCGGGCGCGCATGTGATCGTCGCTGCGCGGAACGCGACGCAGGTGCAGGCGGCTGTCAACGAGATGGCGCAGGAGGGCATGAGCGCCGAGGCGCTGGTGCTCGACGTGACCGAGACCGACGCGATGCGCGACGCGGTGGCGGGGTTGGCACCGCTCGACATTCTGGTGAACTCGGCGGGGCTTGCCCGGCACAGTCCCGCACTTGAGACCACGCCCGAGGATTTCGATGCGGTGGCGGCGATCAACATCAAGGCGGCGTATTTTCTGGCGCAGGCGGTGGCGCGGCAGATGGTCGGGCGCGGCGGTTCGATCATCCAGATCAGCAGCCAGATGGCCCATGTGGGCGGGATCGACCGGGCGGTCTATTGCGGCACGAAACACGCGGTTGAAGGGATGACCAAGGCGATGGCGATCGAATGGGGGCCGGAGCAGGTCCGCGTCAACACGATCTGTCCGACCTTCATCCTGACCGAATTGACCAAACCGACATTTGACGACCCCGACAAGCGCGCCTGGATTGAAAGCAAGATCAAACTGCCGCGCGTTGGTCAGGTCGAGGACATCATGGGGGCCTGCCTTTTTTTGGCGTCGGACGCGAGTGCGCTGGTGACGGGCAGTTCCCTGCTGATCGACGGGGGATGGACGGCAGGATGACACGGCGCGTCACCTCCTTTGACGTGGCGGCCCGCGCCGGGGTGAGCCAGTCGGCGGTGAGCCGGGTGTTCTCGGGTGCCTCGGCCAGCAAGGCGACGGTGGACAAGGTGCGCGAGGCTGCCGAGGCGCTGGGTTACAGGCCCAACGTCCTGGCGCGGTCGCTGATCACAGGGCGGAGCCGGATCATCGGGCTGGTGGTCGCCTATCTGGGAAACCCGTTCTACCCGGATGCGCTTGAGCGGTTCAGCCGCGATCTGCAGGACGAGGGCTATCACACGCTGGTCTTTACCGTGCCCGAAGGGGCTGGGGACACCGATACGGACCGGATCATTCAGCAGATGCTGGATCATCAGGTGGATGGTATCGTGCTGGCCAGTGTGGGATTGGGCGATGCCTTGGCGGCGCGCTGCGAGGCGGCGGGCATCCCGGTGGTGCTCTTCAACCGGGGGCAGGCGGGCAGCGGTCTGGCGCAGGTCACATCGGCCAACCGGTTGGGCGGGGCCAAGGTGGCGGATTTTCTGGTGGCGGGGGGGCATGCCCGCATCGGCCATGTCGCAGGCTGGCAAGGGTCTTCCACCGGGCGCGACCGGACCGAGGGGTTCGTCGCGCGGCTGGCCGAGCTGGGGCAGGACTGCGTTGGCGTCGAGGACGGGCGTTATGACCATGCCGAGGCGGTGCGGGTGACGGACCTTTTGCTGGCCAAGGGTGTCGATGCGCTGTTCGTCGGGAACGACCACATGGCGTTTGCGGTCATGGACCATTTGCGCTGTACGCTGGGGCTGTCGGTGCCGAAGGACGTGTCGGTGGTGGGCTATGACGATGTGCCAATGGCAGCCTTCGCGGCCTATGACCTGACCACGGTGCGGCAGCCTGTTGGCCGTATGGTCAAGACTACTGTTGCGGCGCTCATTAACCAAATCGAAGACAAATCCGCGCAAGCGGAGGTGACTGAAATCGACGGGCCGCTGATGCTGCGCGGATCGGCCCGCAAACCGGAAGGCTTCGCATGAGAGGGTTCGACAACCGTTTCACGGATTTCCCCGACTACATCCTCGGGATCACCAAGGAGATCTGGGAGGATCGCGGGCTTGGGGCGCGGATGAAGGACTATTACCACCCCGAGGTGATCGTCCGCACGCCGGGTGGCATCGGCTTTGGCGAGCCTGCGATGACGGCGGCGACGATGGCGACCTGTCACGAGTTTCCGGATCGGCAGCTTTTGGGCGAGGACGTGATCTGGTCGGGCACGCCCGAAGTTGGCATGCTGTCGTCGCACCGCATCCTGTCGACGGCGACCCATGTAAACGATGGCCAGTTCGGCCCGGCCACGGGGCGCAGGATCGCCACAAGGGCGATGGCAGATTGCTATGCCAAGAACAACATGATCAGCGACGAATGGCTGATCCGTGACAATGGCGCGATTGTGCGGCAGTTGGGGTTTGATCCGAAGGAATGGGCGCAGGCGCGTGTCGCGGGGCTGGATCCCGAAAGCCAGCCCTTCCGCCCGGCGGTCGATGTGCAGGGGCCCTATACCGGGCGTGGCAATGACAACGAATGGGGTGCGGCCTTTGCGTCGCTGCTGACCCGGATCATGGAGGCCGAATTCTCGGTCATTCCGGCGCAATACGACCGCGCGGTGCAGGCGGAATATCCCGGCGGGCAGACCGTGCACGGGACAACGGGCGTCGATGCCTTCTGGCTGGGCCTGCGGTCGGCCTTTCCAACGGCCCGGTTCGAGGTTCACCACCAGATCGGTCTGGATGAGCCGCGCATGCCGCCCCGTGCGGCGGTGCGCTGGTCGCTGACCGGAACACATGCGGGCTGGGGCACGTTCGGTGCGCCCACCGGGGCCGAGGTGCATGTCATGGGCATCTCCCATGCCGAGTTCGGCCCGCGCGGGTTGCGCCGCGAATGGACGCTGTACGACGAGACCGCGATCTGGATGCAAATTCTGGCCCATCAGGGCTAACAACACCAAGGGAACTGACCAATGACCCCGCAAGAGATGGAAGCCCGCATCGTCCGCTATGGCGATCTGCGCCCCTGTCGCACCGCCTTCATCGACGCCCACACGCCGGGCAGCAACCAGAAGGAAAACTTTACCATCATCGGTGGTGGCGTGTCGGAAAGCGCCGATCAGCATGTCCACATCACGGACACACCGGGGTTCAACATCGGCGCGGCAGGCCAGCCGCCCAAGTGCCGCAACTCGCTGCACAGCCATCGCACGGCCGAGGTGTTCTTCGTGCTCAAGGGCCGCTGGAGGTTCTTCTGGGGGCGCTGGGGCAACGCGGGTGAGGTGGTGCTAGAGGAGGGCGACATCTTCAACATCCCGACGGGCATCTTTCGCGGGTTCGAGAATATCGGCACTGATTACGGGATGATCATGGCGATCCTTGGCGGCGACGATGCCGGGGGCGGCGTGATCTGGGCGCCGCAGGTGATCGAGGATGCCAAGGATCACGGGCTGGTGCTGGGCGAGAACGGCAAGCTTTACGACACCAAGAAGGGGCAATCGCTGCCCGAGGGGGTCAAGCCGATGCCGCTGCTCACGGATGAGGAGCTGAAGGCCTTTCCCGAACCCAGCACGGCAGATGTGATCCCGGGCTACGTCGCGCGGTATTGGGATCTGATGGCGCTGGCCGACCGGCAGCCGGCACGGGTGATCGGACCGGAGGGCAAGCTGAAGGACCGTCCGGGCTTTGACGTGGATTTCATCACGCGTGGGTCGATCCCGGAAGAGATGTATACGGTCGCAAGCCACGAGGTCTTGATGCCCATGCGCGGGCATTGGCGGCTGAGTTGGGACGGTGGCACTACCGCGCTCAACCCCGGCGATACGGTCGCGGTGCCGCCGGGGCTGGCGCACAGTGTTGTGCCTGCCATGACCGGGGAGGCGTCGATGTACCGGGTGCGGTCGACGGACGATCCGGCAGGGCCGACCTGGAAAGCCGCCTGACTGGCCGCTTGGGTGTCCAGCGCTAGGTTGACCGCCAGACACCCAGAGCGGAGGCCCGGATGACCCAAGACACCCTGACCCTGCGCCCGGCTGAGGCGGCGGACACCGAAGCACTGGATCGGTTGTTCGGGCAAAGCTATCCGATCCTGCTCAAGGCGGATTACCCGCCCTCGGTTCTGGTGACGGCGGTGCCACTGATCTCGAAGGCGCAGCCTGCACTGATCGCGTCTGGCACGTTCTTCGTCATCTGTGACGGGCCCGACATCGTGGGGGCTGGCGGCTGGACCATGCAAGCGCCCGGCGGCAAGCCCGGCACGCGCGGGGTGGGCCATATCCGCCATGTCGTGACGGACCACCGCCGCACCCGCGAAGGGATAGGGCGGCGGCTGATGGAGCACATCATTCTGCACGCCCATGCCTGCGGCATGATGCAGTTGCATTGCCAGAGCACGCGGACGGCTGTGCCTTTCTACGAATCCATGGGCTTTGTCGCGGAGGGCGAGACTGACATCGACCTGCGCCCGGGGGTCACCTTTCCCGCCGTTTTCATGAAGCGGTTTCTTGCCTAGGTTGACCTGCGTCATGGCATGATCGTGGCTTTTGGTGTGGAGTCGAGCTCCAGCCAAAGGAGGGGATTATGCTGACCATCACCAAACCGGAAGAGAATCGCGTCGATATTGAACTGTCCGGGCGCATTTCGTCGGACGAAATGGCCAAGGGGCTCGATGACCTGCTCGAGATGTCGCAGGATGTGAACAAGGGCACGATGCTGTACACGATCACCTCTTTCGCCTTTCCCGATCTTGGCGCGATTGCGGTCGAGATGGCGCGGCTGCCCAAGCTCTTTGGTCTGCTGGGGAGGTTCGACCGCTGCGCTGTCCTGAGCGATGCCGCGTGGCTGCGCACCGCCGCCGAGGTGGAGGGGGCGTTCATTCCCGGTTTCGACATCAAGGCCTTCGATCTGGACGAGCGGGATAAAGCGGAAGCCTGGTTGAAGACCGGTATGGTCTGACAGGGGCCTGCGGCACGGGCGCTTGAGCGACGATAGATTTTTGTCGGGCACCGGCTGGGTTCTGTAGGGGAACCTGCTTTCCATGCGGCTTGGTCGCGTTATCTTTGGCGAAAACATCCAGAGGAGCCTGCCATGAAAATCCACCGCGCCGGGGACCGTCCTTCGCAAACGCCAAGCCCTGATTATTTCACCGGAACCGTCCGGATGGATCCGGTTGTGTCGGGCGACGACGAGTCCGCCGTCAAAATCCTGATGGTGACCTTTGAGCCCGGCGCACGGACCGCGTGGCACACGCACCCGGCAGGGCAATCGCTGCATATCGTATCGGGATTGGGTTTGGCCGGGTCCGAAGGGCAGCCGGTGCAGGTTCTGCGCCCCGGCGATACGGTGTGGTTCGCGCCCGGTGAACGGCACTGGCACGGTGCGTCGCCTGACTGCGCCATGACCCATCTTGCCGTGCAGACGGCGGTCGAGGGCAAGACGGCAGATTGGCAGGAGCACGTGTCGGACGCCGATTACAACGGGCCAAGGGCAGGGTGATGCCTGGCGGGGTCGGCCCGGGTCGACCCGTGTCTGTGAGTGCCCTTTACATTTGCACTGCTGAAGGCAGATTTTGGGCGCAGATCGGGTTTTTTGCTTGTGCGTAACGAAAGTCGGCTGTGAGCCCTTTTCGACCGATGCTGCGATGTGTGCGAATGGCCAGTATGACGCAAGACGTACGACGCGGTGCGGTCTGCTCTACAGAGATAGCTTGACACAATCGCTTCTAAGCCAAGTACCCGCTGATCGTTAGCTTTCTGCCTCATCCGACTTGATCAGTTCTGGATCGAGCTGGTCGGTTAGCATCTTGCAAAGTACGACATCTACCGCCAATAGCAGGCCATCAGCGTTATCTATGTCCTTGAGAATTTCTGCGGTCAGACGGAAGTCTTGTTTCGGGTTGTGAACCAATTCGTGGCGAAGAAGAAATACTCTTTCTAGGCTACTTAGGGAACGTCTGATTTACCGTTTTGGCTGCGCCGATTTCCGTGCAATCGGGCTTTGATTGAGCAGACAGGAACCGATTTTGGGCTCGTAGCGCCAGAATTGGCTGTTCTGAGGCCCCCAACGCC
>JAUIBL010000078.1 GCA_030428355.1 Alphaproteobacteria bacterium
ATTCTCAGCGCAGCCGCCCAACGGGCGGGCCACATCGCTCTGCCCTTGCCACCAAACCTGCGCGGCGGTGCCGCCACCAAGGTGGTTGGCACCATGCTCGCCAAAGGCCTGCTTGAAGAGGTCGATGCGGACCTGCGCAAGCGCGAACTCATCTGGCGCAAAACCGGCGATGGCCATGGCGTCACACTGATCGCAACCAAAGCGGGGCTCGACGCCATCGGGATCACTGAAAGCCCAGAGCAGCGGCCGGACGAGTCGACTGAGGCCACCTCCGCCGCAGCTCACCCTGCGCGCTACCGGACCGGCACCAAGCAGGACGCGCTGATCAAGATGCTCAGCGCACCGGAAGGGGCAACGATCGAAGAGATCGCAACCGCATTGGAGTGGGCACCCCACACCGCCAGAGGGGCAATGTCCGGCGCACTCAAGAAACGACTCGGGCTGACAATCACCTCGAAAAAAGTCGCCGAAAGAGGGCGTGTGTACCAGATCGACGCGCCAAATCTGGCGTAAACAGGCAAAAACTCTCCATTATGTAGCGTTTTCCCTTGCAGTTCCCGTTCAGTTTGGCCCCTCTCGTCGTGAGGTTTTGCCTGTACTGGACCTCAGTCGCACGAGTGGCAGCACCGGCCATTCCGGCAGCACCAGACTTGGGCCAGCCTTGTGCTGGCCCACTTTTCATGACTTCAGAGCCGCACGGATTTGCGCCTGGCTGATACCAAACTGACGGGACAGCGCTCCGGGCTTCACGCCCGCCTTGATGGACGCGCGGATCAGGCTCACCTGCGCGCGCGTCAATCCCTCCACCTCCGGAAGGTCCGACGACGTCCGAGCGGCTGGGACAGGTTCGGACGCCACAACCGATTTCGGCTCAGCACCATGTCCACGACGCGCCTGTTCCTTCCCAACCGCAACCGACAGCGCCGTCAGTTCCCCATCCGTCAGATATTTGAGCGCCACATCGAGATCATGCGGCAACAGCCGACGAAGAGGATCGCGCTTCGGCGCGTCCCGCTGATCTGCCCCCGACCAAAGATCGCCCTGTTTTGCTTCATCCGATGCCATAGCCGACGATATACACCGGACAGGGCAAGCCGCAAATGCGAGGTCATGCTACCCGCAGCCGTCTTGCGCTTTCACGTCATCGAAACTCTTCCCGCTACTTTCCAGAACCGCCGCCTCAGCAGTGAAGTCCTGCCAGCGGCGGACAATGACATCGACGTATTTCGGATCGAGCTCGATCAGGGACGCGTGCCGCCCGGTCTTTTCAGCAGCAATCAGCGTTGTGCCGCTACCGCCGAAGGGATCAAAGACCAGATCGCCCTTTCTGCTTGAATTGCGGATTGCCCGTTCGACCAGAGACACCGGCTTCATCGTTGGATGCAGATCGTTCTTGTGCGGCCGCTCAATGTTCCAGACATCGCCTTGGTCGCGATCGCCACACCAGTGGCGTTTCACACCTTCGGGCCAGCCGTAGAGGATAGGCTCATATTGCCGCTGGTAATCGGCACGGCCCAGCGTGAAGCGGTCCTTTGCCCAGATGATGAAGGTCGACCAATGACCACCGGCGGACTTGAATGCCGCCTGCAGCGTCTGCAATTCGCTTGACGACATGCAGATGTAAACGGCGCCGTCGGTGTGTGCGTTGATCAGCACGCAGGCGTCATAAAGGAACGGACCGAAGCCATCGCCCAGGGCATCGTTCTTGATCCGACGTCCCCTGCCCGCCTTTTCAGCGCCAACACCACCGGCGTAGTCCACGTTGTAAGGTGGATCGCAAAAGCAGAGATCGGCTTTCACATCGCCGAGAACCTTCTCCACATCCGTCGCCACCGTACTGTCGCCACAGAGCAGACGGTGCGGCCCCATCAGCCAGACATCGCCCGGCCGGGTGATCGGGGTGTCAGGAACCTCCGGAACATCGTCCGGGTCTGTCAAACCACCGGTGGTATCGATCAGGGCATCGGGCAGAATGTCCGCAAGGTCCTCCGCGCTGAACCCGACCAGATCGAAATCCTCGATCCCAAAATCATCCCGCAACTCGTCGATCTCGACCCGCAGCATTTCCGGGTCCCACTCGGCGATTTCCGCGAGGCGGTTGTCGGCCAGCGTGTAAAGCCGCCGGTCTTCTTCCGACCAGCCACGGGCGACCATCACCGGCACCTCTGCCAGCCCCAGCTGCGCAGCCGCCATCAGCCGGCCATGGCCCGCGATGATCGTGCCGTCCTCAGCCACCAGCATCGGGATCGTGAAGCCGAACCGCTCCATCGATGCCGCGATCTGGTCGATCTGTTCCGGCGGGTGCTGACGGGCGTTTTTCGTGTAGGGGACCAAATCGGCCACCTGCCACATCTCCACCTGCGCCGCAGGCCAGGACCTGGGCGATTGCATTGCAGCGTCTTTCATGAACGACCTGTCTTTCGTTGAATGCAGTTGACTGGCGGCTGCCTATGGGTGGCACCACCCTGCCCCGGCCCAATCAGCCCGGCACGCGCGCCAAGCCCAACTCCATTGAGTCCAACGGGGTCCAATAGAGTGGGACTGGCATTTTTGAACCATTAGGCCAGATGCCAATGGGTTGGTTTTTTGTTTCTTCACAACGACTTAGCGGAATTCACGCATCGGCCCGGAAGGCCCACAAGCCCAGCCCAACTCTATCGAGCCCAATGGGGGTCCAATAGAGTGGAAACGGTATTTCTGCGCAAATCGGCCGACTGGCGCAGTGCAGGATTATCTCGCAATTACAGTGTCTTAGGGGGATTTCGACAATTTCGCAGAGGGCGCCAAAAGCCGTTTCCAGCCAACTCTATCGGGTTTTTGAAAAAAGAAAAAAGCCGCGTATTCTGCGAGGCGACGGCCCCGCGTAAGACAGCACGCTCAAAGGGACCCAAGGGGTCACCTGTCGGTTTCTGCGTGGGCGCCTCGATGCGGTGATTTGCCCTATTGCAAGCTTTCTACACACCTCGCGAATCGCTGTCCAACAAAAAAATCGCGCAATGTGATTTTTCTTTCACCCGATTGATCCAGCGCGGTTTTCTGGTGCAACGCAGTGGTTATTCGTACCCCGCCATGGCCTTTTCCATATGGACGGCAAACCTTGCGTCCTTGGCTTCCTCTTCTGTTTGAAACCAATCCACGCGGGTCAGCGCCTCTTCCCCGATGGTTCCCCATTCGCGGACCAGAGACCAGTCACCAAAGAGGCCAGGCACAATGTCCAACCGGTAAAACTTCGTGGGGCGACCCGTTTTGTTGCGCCATATCAGATCAATCATACAGGTCTCAGCAGGATCAGCGTTGCCAGGGCAGTCCACCTATCCCGGCAACATGATCCTCTGCAAGCCTCGCTTTGCAAACCGCCACGCGCACCAGCACACTCACAAATTCAACAAATGCCCGATCCGACGCGTCGCCTCGGCCAACACTTCCGGTTGCGCAGCCTCGAAGGCGTCGCGGGTTGCGTC
The DNA here is from genome assembly GCA_030428355.1 of Alphaproteobacteria bacterium. GTDB lineage: Bacteria > Pseudomonadota > Alphaproteobacteria > Rhodobacterales > Rhodobacteraceae > Marivita. The sequence goes on from JAUIBL010000078.1 coordinate 3,462, forward strand.
TCGCACCATCTCCTTCGGGATTGCCGGGCCGAACATCTTCTTGATCGGCAGTCGCGCCTTGCCTTCACGCACGAAGGCGTTGTTCGCAAGCGAGCCCACGAGGAACGCACTCTCGAAGCGCTGCCAGCGTCCCCAGGGCTTGGCGCGCACACCGTAGCCAAACTGCCGGGGGCTGAAATGCGACAAGCCCAGATAGTCGCCGCGGGCCTCGATCGTGTAAGACAGGTTCGCGAAGCTGGATCGGATCGTACGCGTCTCGCTGTTGATCAGCCCGGCCTTTGCGCCGGTCTGCTGTCTCAGCGCACGCCGCACCTGTGTGCGGACCTTGTTGCCCTCACTGTTCAGCG
>JAUIBL010000004.1 GCA_030428355.1 Alphaproteobacteria bacterium
TCAGGCGTTGGGGGCCTCAGAACAGCCAATTCTGGCGCTACGAGCCCAAAATCGGTTCCTGTCTGCTCAATCAAAGCCCGATTGCACGGAAATCGGCGCAGCCAAGACGGTAGATCAGACGTTCCTAGAAATTTCGCGTCAGGAAGTATTTCAATAGCATTTCAGACGACATGACTTCTTCAGCAATCTCACAAAGATGCCAATCCGGGTTGAGCTCAACCCCACCTTTCTCCAAAAGCATAACCGCAATTTCGCCGTCTAGAGCCTCTGGTTCCTGGTATTGAAGTCGCCATTTTTCAAGATCGACACCGCTCTGCTCTAAGTTTCGCAGATAAGCTTGCACATGAGGAACGTTCACTGTTTCACCGCTTGGTGAAAGTGAGAAACCTTCACATCTCAATGCGATAAGCGCTGCAAAATCTGTCGTCCATTTCAGATCTTTCAAGGCAGATGGCATCTCTGGAAGTTCGTCTGCTTCCAAGGCAGAGGAAAAAAGCGCCGCAATTACGACGCTTCTTTTTATCATTCCGCCGCAACCGCGCTGACCCGACCGGTTTTCTGCGCCTTGATGCGGTCCTCGATCTCGTCCCGGAAATTCTTGATCAGACCCTGGATCGGCCAGGCCGCCGCATCGCCAAGCGCACAGATCGTGTGGCCTTCGACCTGCTTGGTCACGTCGAACAGCATGTCGATTTCCTCGACCTCGGCCTCGCCCCGTACCAGACGGTCCATCACGCGCATCATCCAGCCGGTGCCTTCACGGCAGGGCGTGCACTGGCCGCAGCTTTCATGCTTGTAGAACTTCGACAGCCGCCAGATCGCCTTGATGATGTCGGTCGACTGATCCATCACGATCACCGCTGCCGTGCCAAGGCCGGAACCCAGCTCACCGCGCAGATAGTCGAAATCCATGATCGCATCGCGCATGTTTTCGCCGCGCACGCAAGGCACGGACGATCCACCGGGGATCACCGCCTTGAGGTTGTCCCAACCGCCGCGAATGCCACCGCAATGCTTTTCAATCAGTTCTTCAAAGCTGATCGACATCGCCTCTTCAACAACACAAGGGTTGTTCACATGGCCCGAAATGGCAAACAGCTTGGTGCCCGCGTTGTTCTGACGGCCAAAGCCCGAGAACCACTGCCCGCCGCGCCGCAGGATCGTCGGCACAACTGCAATCGATTCAACGTTATTCACTGTGGTCGGGCAGCCATAGAGCCCCGAACCCGCCGGGAACGGCGGCTTCATACGCGGCATGCCTTTTTTGCCCTCAAGGCTTTCCAGAAGCGCGGTTTCCTCGCCGCAGATATAGGCGCCTGCGCCGTGATGCAGATAGAGATCGAAATCCCAGCCCGACCCGGCGGCGTTCTTGCCCAGAAGCCCCGCGTCATAGGCCTCGTCGATGGCGTTCTGCAGCGCCTCTTTCTCGCGGATGTATTCTCCGCGGATGTAGATATAGCACGCATGCGCCTGCATCGCGAAGGACGCGATCAGACATCCTTCGATCAGCGTGTGCGGATCGTGGCGCATGATCTCGCGGTCCTTGCAGGTGCCCGGCTCGGATTCGTCGGCGTTCACAACCAGATAGCTGGGCCGCCCGTCGCTTTCCTTGGGCATGAAGGACCATTTGAGACCGGTCGGAAAGCCCGCCCCGCCTCGGCCGCGCAGGCCCGACGCTTTCATCTCGTCGATGATCCAGTCACGACCCTTCTTGATGATGTCTGCCGTGCCATCCCAATGGCCGCGCGCCTGCGCGCCCTTGAGGGTCCGGTCGTGCATCCCGTAGATATTGGTAAAGATCCGGTCCTGATCGCTCAGCATTGCTCATTCCTTGTCCGCTTGGCGCGCACGCCAAATTTGAAGTGACTTCCAAATTCCCACGCCAAACCCGGCCAGAGCGACAAGATCGAAAAGGGCCCGCGTGCGCTGCGGCCACGCATAGGCCTCTCCGATTTTGATGATCAGGAACCAGAAGACCGCGACCCCAGCGATGAAGAGAGCGATTTTCTGCCCCCGCTTTTTCAACTCTGCGTCGCGATCCATGTCCGGTTCCGATCTGCGTTAGTACACGTCGCCCTTGTCCACCCGTTTTGAGAACTCGGCTTCCCCGCCCGAGGCGAGAATTTTTGCTTGTTCGACCCAGTTGTCGCGGGTCACGCGACCCTTGAACCCTTCGAGATTGGCATTGACCCACGCCACCTCGTCCGCCGTCCAGTTCGCGATCTGGTCGAAATGATAAAAGCCCATCGTATGAAGCATTTTTTCCAGCTTCGGTCCGACGCCCTTGATTTCCTTGAGGTTGTCCGGGCCACCTTCACGAGCGGCTGTCAGCGTTGCGGGCTTGGTGCCTTCCTCGCTGCCTTCCTGCTTGCCGTCGCCGTCATAATCGGGCGTCGTGTCCGCCTTGGGCTCGGCTTCGTATTTCCACTCGCCCTTCTTGGCCGCCAGTTCTTCCTGACCCGCCAGACGGGTCGACGGTTTGATCTGGCCTGCAGGCTCTGCCGGCTTTGCCTTGGCGGCGGGGGCCGGTTTGGCCTTTGCCGGTGCCTCTGCAGTGGCCGGACCTGATGCAGCCGCCGCTGCGGATGATCCAACCGGTGCAGCCTTGGCCGGGCTGGTGGCTTCATTGGCAGTCGGCGCGGGCGGCACGGAGACCGGCGGCGCGTTCGGCGATGCCGCTTTAGGAGCCGCCGCCTTCGGTGCGGGCGCGGATGTTTCGCGCGCTCCGGATGTGTCGATATTCCCCGGACCGCGTGCCGGTGGCAAATCGCGGCAGAAAATCCAACTGAACGCGACCCCAAGGACAACGAATGCCAGACCGGCCATGAAGATGGCTCCGATCAGACCCCAGCCTCCAATGACAAGCGGAAGAATGAAGACCAAAAGGCCCACCCCTGCGGCGAGGGCCCATGACCCAAGCTGGCACCCAATGCCGGATTTCTGTTGTTGCATTCGTACTCTCCCTGTCCGTGTTCACGATGTCACTGATCGTAGACATCACCTTTCTTGACACGTGCAGAAAACTCTGTCTCGCCGCCTGAGGCAAGTGTCTTGGCCTGTTCGACCCAATTATCGCGGCTTACGCGGCCCTTGAACCCTTCTAGGTTCTGGTCGACCCAGGCCACTTCCTCGGCGGTCCAGCTTGCGATCTGATCGAAATGGTAAAACCCGAGCCGATTGCACAGGTCTGCCAGTTTCGGACCGATCCCCTTGATCCGCTTGAGGTCGTCGCCCTGCCCATCACGCGCCGCGCTGAGTGTCGCGGGCTTGGTGCCCGGCCCTTCAGCGGCCCGCGGGGCCGACGTCGAAGGCTCTTCGCGGGCGATCTGCGTCGCTGTCGTCGCCTTGGCGTATTTCCATGTGCCCTTGCGCGCCGCCAGTTCCGCCTCACCGGCAAGCTCTGCCGAGGGTTTGATCACCGATGTCTGTTCCGGTGCAGGGGCTTTTTCCGGCTTGGGCGCAGCTTCCGCTGCAGGACGCGACGGCTGGGTCACCTCATTGGCCGCTTTGGCGACGGTCTGCGGACGCCCGCCTGCATCCCCCCAAGGGTGCAGCAGCGGCACTTCGCTGCCATCGATGCGCTTGACGGTGTCGCCGATGTCGGTCGCGAGTTGGACCGACGCATTGTATTGATGCCGCCCGCTTTCGAACTCAGTCAGGCTGGTCAGCCCGGATTTCGGCTCTGCCGCATAGCGTCCATTCTGCGGGCCGGGCACCGGCACCTTGCCAGCCACCAGTTCGTCCAGGATCTCGCCAAACCGTGCGGCGGTGAGGTCTTCGTAATAATCCTTGCCGATCTGCGCCATCGGCGCGTTGGCGCAGGCCCCGAGGCATTCCACCTCTTCCCAGCTCAACTTGCCATCCGCCGACAGCATATGCGGCTTGGGTGCGATCTTTTCCTTGCAGACGGCGACCAGATCCTCGGCCCCGCAGATCATGCAGGACGTGGTCCCGCAAATCTGGATATGTGCAACGCTGCCAACGGGTTGCAACTGGAACATGAAGTAGAATGACGCCACTTCCAGCGCCCGCATATAGGCCATGCCCAGCATATCCGCGACCGCCTCGATCGCCGGGCGGGTCAGCCAGCCTTCCTGTTCCTGCGCGCGCCACAACAGCGGAATGATCGCGCTGGCCTGACGGCCTTCAGGATACTTGGTGATCTGCGCTTCCGCCCACGCCTGGTTGGCGGGGGTAAAGGCGAAACTTGCGGGTTGTTCGGAATGAAGGCGTCGTAGCATGTCGGGTCCTATTGCGTCATCACGCAGACAACGGGAATGTTCGGTATGGTGCGGCTGCCGGCCTCACCAGCCAGTTCCGCGAGGAGTGCTGTCTGGCGCGCGGCCTGATCCTCGGGCGTGTCGAACAGAAAGCAGAGATAGATGTCCGAGCCGTTGGTCATGCCATAAAGCGTATTGCCGGACCCGCCCGTGCCGAACGGCGTAAAGCCCTGCGCACTCAGATCGGACGAAAACACGTAATCCGACTGCCCCGGCTCATACGCCATCGCAGCAGATCCGGCACTTGCCAGAACAGCTATGACAGCCGCACGGATCATGCCGGCGCACAGGCCCCGGTGATCAGACGCACACCACCGTTCTCAAGCCGCACCGCCTCTTCAGCCGCAACCCGGAACGCGGCGGTCTGCACCACCTGCTCGCGCGTCAACCCGGTCTGAAGCTCGACCGGGAGATAGTCGCTTTCTCCCACCAGATCGCAGCCGATCGACGCCACGGCCTCGTCAAAGGCCACCAAGTCCACCTGCGTCACACCCTCGGGCGGCACAGCACACGCGCTCAGCAGGGCAATGCCTGCCAGCGGGGCGAAAACACGCACACTCATCTGTCGATCTCTCCGAACACCACGTCCATCGTCCCGATGATGGCCGCAACGTCGGCCAACTGGTGACCGCTGGCGACATGGTCCATCGCCTGCAGGTGCAGATAGCCCGGCGCGCGCAGCTTGGCGCGGTAGGGTTTGTTGCTGCCATCGGCCACGAGGTACACGCCGAATTCGCCTTTCGGAGCTTCGACGGCTGCATAAACCTCGCCCGACGGAACGTGGAAGCCTTCGGTATAAAGCTTGAAGTGATGGATCAGCGCTTCCATCGATGTCTTCATCTCGGACCGCTTCGGCGGCGTGACCTTGCCACGGGCAAGGATGTCGCCCTGCCCCTCGGGCGCACGCAGCTTTTCGATGGCCTGCTTGATGATCCGCAGCGACTGGCGCATCTCTTCCATGCGGACAAGGTAGCGATCATAGCAGTCGCCGTTCTTACCGACGGGGATCTGGAAGTCGAACTCGTCGTAGCACTCGTAAGGCTGCGCCCGGCGCAAATCCCACGCAAGGCCGGACCCGCGCACCATCACACCCGAGAAGCCCCAATCGAGGATTTCCTCTTCGGTCACAACACCAATATCGGCATTACGCTGCTTGAAGATGCGGTTCTCGGTCAGAAGCCCGTCAATATCCGCCAACACGCGCGGGAATTCATCCGCCCATTGGTCAATGTCATCGATCAGATCGCTGGGCAGGTCCTGATGTACCCCGCCGGGGCGGAAATAGGCCGCGTGCAGACGCGCACCGCAGGCCCGCTCGTAGAACACCATCAGCTTTTCGCGCTCCTCAAAGCCCCAAAGCGGCGGCGTCAGCGCACCCACGTCCATCGCCTGCGTCGTGACGTTGAGCAGGTGGTTCAGGATGCGGCCGATCTCGGAATAGAGAACCCGGATCAGCGAGGCCCGACGCGGGACTTCCACGCCGGTCAGCTTTTCGATCGCCAGACACCACGCATGTTCCTGATTCATCGGTGCCACGTAGTCGAGGCGGTCGAAATACGGCAGGTTCTGCAGATACGTCCGGCTTTCCATCAGCTTTTCGGTGCCACGGTGCAGCAGGCCGATATGCGGGTCGCAGCGTTCCACGATCTCGCCGTCCAGCTCAAGCACCAGACGCAAAACGCCGTGTGCCGCAGGGTGTTGCGGGCCGAAGTTGATGTTGAAGTTGCGGATTTTCTGTTCGCCAGAAACCGCGTCGATGCTGCCATCGTCGAATTTGGAGCCGTCCATCATGACCGTCCTCCGTCACCGTTGTCCTTGAAAGCCATGATCCAGAGAAAGACCAAGGCGACCAGAGGGAAAATTGTCAAAAGCGCTGCCCAACTGGGCAGCCCGTAGCGAGGCAGCAGTTTCCAGAAGGGCACGACGATCAACACGCCGATCACCACGAACCAGAGAAGACCGCCACCGCCGCCCATCATGCTTTGGCGTCCTGCTTCTCATCCCCCGGCAGCACATATTGCGCGCCTTCCCAGGGGGACATGAAATCGAACTGCCGGTATTCCTGAACCAGGCTCACGGGCTCATAGACCACGCGCTTCTTCTCTTCGTCGTAGCGCACCTCGGTATAGCCCGTGGTCGGGAAATCCTTGCGCAGCGGATAGCCCCGGAAGCCGTAATCGGTGAGAATGCGGCGCAGATCCGGATGCCCCGAGAAGAGGATGCCGAACATATCGAACACTTCGCGCTCGAACCAGTTGGCACTGGGGTGTACACCTGTGATCGACGGCACCATCTCGTCTTCGCGTATGCTGACGCGCAGGCGGATGCGGTGGTTCTGGTACATCGACAGGAAATGGTAGACCACATCGAACCGCTTGGGCCGGTCCGGGTAATCCACCGCCGTGATGTCCACCAGCGACGAGAACTTGCAGGTGTTGTCGGTCTTCAGAAACTCGACAAACCCCGCGATGTTCGACGGCGCAACATCGACGTTCAATTCACCATGGGTCACATCCCACGCGATCACGCAATCCGGACGCTTCAGCTCGATATGCTGGCCAAGGTCATTAAGGGCTTCGCTCATCGTACAATCGTCCCTGTCCGGCGGATCTTCCGTTGCAGCGCCATGATGCCATAGAGCAGCGCCTCGGCGGTCGGCGGGCAACCCGGCACGTAAACGTCAACCGGCACGATCCGGTCACAGCCCCGCACGACGGAATAGCTGTAGTGGTAATACCCGCCCCCATTGGCGCAGGACCCCATCGAGATCACGTAGCGCGGCTCGGGCATCTGGTCGTAAACCTTGCGAAGCGCCGGGGCCATCTTGTTGGTCAGCGTGCCCGCCACGATCATCAGGTCCGACTGGCGCGGCGACGCGCGCGGTGCTGTGCCGAACCGCTCGAGGTCGTAGCGCGGCATCGAGGTGTGCATCATCTCGACCGCACAGCAGGCCAGACCGAAGGTCATCCAGTGCAGCGACCCGGTGCGCGCCCAGTTGATGATGTCCTCGGTCGAGGTCAGCAGGAACCCCTTGTCCGCAAGCTCTGCATTCAGCGCCTGCGTTGCGTGTTCCTTGTCCGCGCCCGCAGTATTGGCTCCGGTCATCACTCCCATTCGAGCGCCCCCTTCTTCCATTCGTACGCAAAGCCGATGGTCAGCACACCAAGGAAAACCATCATCGACCAGAAGGCGGTCATGCTGATGTCCTGGAACGCGACGGCCCAGGGGAACAGGAACGCAATTTCAAGGTCGAAGATGATGAAGAGGATCGACACGAGGTAGAAGCGCACATCGAACTTCATCCGGGCATCGTCAAAGGCGTTGAACCCACATTCATAAGCCGACACCTTTTCCGGATCGGGATTGCGGACCGCGATGATGACGGCGGCAAGGATCAGGACAAGGCCCAGACCGATGGCAATGGCCAAAAATACGAGGATTGGCAGGTATTCCCGCAGCATGTCTTCCAAGACGAGGCTCCTTTTCCCATCGCGCACCAAGACGCGCCGTCAAGTGGCGAGGTTGACTTGAGGCTGATCTACTCCCGTCTCAGCCAAGGGTCAACCGCAGGGCGACACCTTCAACGCAACGAATATCTTTGGGAAAACAGTCGCATCACGTGGAATTTCGCATGTTTTTATGCAGATGCGGCAATACGCCGGTTCACAGGCCCAAATCGCACCGCGCGGTTGCGTCGCGGTGGGGTGTAGCCATAGCTATGCCGTCATCACCACCAGAGCCATCGCCGACAGGACCAGCATGACCGGCCCCCAGACCGCGCGTTCGGGCTTCGACGGCGTGATCCAGTTCAGAACCGTGCTGACAACCGTCACGGCCAGCGCAACCCATCCCGTCCAGCGCGGCCAGCCCAGACCGGGGAACCCGGCCGCCGACAGGATCGCCAATCCCTGAAACAGCACCGCCGGGATCGACACCGCGGCGATGATCCGGCCCGACAGCGGCAGCGCCCCCTCGTGCTGACCACCCTGCGTGTAGCGCCCGAGCGGCGCGCCAAGGATCAATGCCACCTGGAAGAACGCAATCGCCAGCATGGCGGTCGCATAAAGATGTGCGATCTGGACCGTCACTGCCAGCTCGGGGCGCGCTTGTCGAAAAACGCCCCCACCCCTTCGCGCGCCTCGTCCGACTGCCAGCGCCGCGCCAACGCGTCGATGGCCATGTCGACCTGCTGCGGCGTGACCCGCCCGGCCAGATCGCGCATCAGCGCCTTGGCCTCGGCCACCGCCCCGGGCGCACAGGACAGGTAGGGCTGAACCTCAGACTCGATGGCTTCGTCAAGACCGTACGGATCAACCGTACGGCTCAGCAGGTTCAACCGTACGGCTTCATCCGCGTCGAACACCCGCGCCGACATGAAAACCTCGGACGCCCGCGTGGCCCCCATCCGCGCCAGCACGTAGGGCCCGATATTCGCGGGGATCAGCCCCAGCCGCGTTTCCGTGAACCCCAGCTTGGCACCCGTAACCCCGATCGCCACGTCACAGACCGACACAAGGCCCACGCCGCCGCCCAACGCATTTCCCTGCACGCGACCGATAAGTGGTTGAGGCAATTCATAAAGTGCCCCCAGCACCGTCGCGATCCGGCGGCTTTCCACCCGGCGCGTGTCGGCATCCATATCGAACTGCGCCCGCATCCACGCCAGATCCCCCCCGGCGCAGAACGTCTTGCCATCTGCCGCCAACACGACAACCCGCACCGCCGCGTTCGCCGCCAAATCGCGTGCCGCCTGCTCCAGCTCCGTCATCATTTCAGCCGACAGCGCATTGTGCTTCTCTTCCCGCGCCAGCGTCAGCGTCGCCACCCCGCGCGCGTCCTTATCCACCCGGATCAAACTCATCCCCGCACCCTCCGCGCCATATCGGCAGCCTCGGCCACCACATCCATATCCAGCCCGTGCGCATACCCGAGCGACGCCACCCGTGCCGCCACCGCTTCGGTCGCCACGTTCCCCGCAGCGCCCGGCGCGTACGGACAGCCGCCCAGACCCCCAACCGCCGCGTCGAACACCCGCAACCCAAGCCCAAGTGACGCCTCGACATTGTCACAGGCCAGTCCGCCCGTATCGTGGTAGTGCCCGGCCAGACGCTCTGCAGGCATCTCCTCCAGCACCGCTTTCAACATGGCAATTATCCCCTCGGGCGTCGCGCGCCCGATCGTGTCCCCAAGGGACACCTCGTAACATCCCATGTCGCGGAGCGCCGCCACAACGCGCGCCGCCTCGGACGGCGCGACCGGCCCGTCATAGGGGCATTCCACCACACAGGACACGTAGCCCCTGACGCGCACGCCATGCTCCTGAGCCGCCGCCGCCACCGGCGCAAAGCGCTCCAGACTCTCCGCGATTGTCGCGTTGATATTTGCCTTGGAAAACCCTTCGGAGGCCGATCCGAAAATGGCCACTTCATCAGCCCCGGCGGCCAACGCGTCCTCGAAACCGCGCATGTTCGGCGTGAGCGCCGCGTAAGTCACCCCGGGAATCCGCGTGATCCCAGCCAGCACCGCCCCCGAATCCGCCATCTGCGGCACCCATTTCGGGCTGACGAAACTGGCGCATTCGATCCGCCGGAACCCGGCGCGCGACAGACAATCGACCAGCGCGATCTTTTCCTCGACCGGGATTAGCCGCGCCTCGTTCTGCAATCCGTCGCGCGGCCCCACCTCGAAAATCTCGACCCGCTCAGCCAAAGCAGCGCCCCTTTGCTTCTTCTCTTTTCAAATACGCACGGCACACCATCAGCCACCCGTCTCCCAAGCCGGGTAAAAGTCCTGCGTGTAAATACCCGCGCCCGCCTCAGGCAGGGACTTCTGAAACTCCGGCCGTTCGGTGATCCGCGCGTACCACTCGGCCACCGCCGGATGTCGATCCAGGTTGGCAAAGTGCCGCGCCATGTAGACCGCCTGCCCGACCGACACATCCGTTGCCGAGAACCCGCTGGTCAGCAGGTAATCCCGGTTCTCAACCGGCGTGGACAACCGCGCCTCGATCGCGTCGTAACACTTGCCCAGCCGCGCCGCTTCGAGCTTCATCACGATGGGTGACCGCATCGCATCCTCGTAGAGCATGATATGCTGCTGGGTCAGCGCCGCCGCGTGCTGGCTGATCGTTTCGGCAAAATGCACCCAGACAAGCCACGCCATCCTGTCCGGGTCGTCTGGCCCGCGCCCCATATTGGCCTCGGGAAACCGCTCGCACAGGTATTCGGTGATCGCCCCGGTCTCGAACATCCGCTCGCCATCAATCTCGAGCGCGGGAACCCGCCCGGCAGGGGACAGCGACAGGTACTCCGGATCCCGCAGCGATTTGTCGAAGGCGTGCAGCACCACCTCGAAGTCCACCTCCAGCTCGTAGAGCAGCCAGAGGGTCCGCATGGAGCGGGTCTGCGGGCAATGATGCAGTCGGATCATGTCTCTTCCTCTTCCAGACGGATCAGCACCGCGCCCGCCTCGACCTGTGATCCGGCCTCTGCCATCACTTCGGCGACGACGCCAGCACGCGCAGCAAGCAGCGCATGCTCCATCTTCATCGCCTCGAGTATGGCGAGCCTATCCCCCTTGGCAACCAACGCCCCTGCGCTGACAAAAACCTGTCGCACCAGCCCCGGCATCGGTGCTTCGATCAGATCGCCGGACGCGCCGGCCCCGGCCTCCACCTCCAGAGGGTCAACCCGCCGCACCACATAGGTCGGATCGCCGAACACCGTTGCAACGGCTTCCTCAACAAACACCGCCGCTCCCGGTTGCCCATCAAAGCGCCAGCCATTTGCACCAAAGCGCGCAGCCACGACCTGAGCGTTCACAGCCACGTCGATCTCCCCCGGCGCGCGTGTTGTGATCCGGCAGGTATACACCTCCTCACCACAGGCCACCGCCACATCCTGCGCCACGGGGGACCAGAGCGCAAACCCGTCCAAAGGCATCGGCACCCGGTCCAAGCCGACCAGCGCAAGAGCCGCCTGCGCTGTCACTGCAGGCGTCAGGTCCGGCACCTCCGTCAAAACCGCAAGGTCGCGACCGATCAGTCCCGTATCCACATCCCCAACGGAGAACCCGTCGTGCCGCGCCAAGGCACCCAGAAACGCGAGGTTGGTGACGGTTCCGGCCACCTGTGTTTCCGCCAAAGCCCGCCGCAGCTTCCGCAGGGCCACCGCGCGAGAGGACCCATGCACGATCACCTTGGCAATCATCGGATCGTAATGCGGGCTGATCACGTCGCCGCTTCGCACGCCGGTATCGGCCCGCGCGCCATCCGGGAACGCCAGATGCGCCAGCCGCCCCGTGGCAGGAAGGAACCCCGCAGGCACATCCTCGGCATAGAGCCGCGCTTCGAAACTGTGCCCGGTGATCGAAAGATCCGCCTGCGCAACCGGCAAAGGCTCGCCCGCCGCCACGCGCAACTGCCACTCCACCAGATCGACCCCGGTGATGGCTTCGGTCACCGGGTGTTCCACCTGCAGCCGCGTGTTCATCTCCATGAACCAGAACCCGTCAGGGCGCAGCCCGTCCGAGCCATCCACGATGAACTCGACCGTCCCTGCGCCCTTGTAGCCGATGGCCTCTGCCGCCCGCACCGCCGCCTGCCCCATCGCCTCGCGCATCTCGGGTGTCATACCGGGCGCAGGTGCCTCTTCGATCACCTTCTGGTGCCGCCGCTGAAGCGAGCAATCCCGCTCGAAGAGATGCACCGCCTTGGTGCCGTCCCCGAACACCTGCACCTCGATATGGCGCGGGCTGGTGATGTATTTCTCGATCAGCACATGCGGATTGCCGAACGCCGTTTTCGCCTCAGACTGCGCCGAGGCCAGCGCATCGGCAAACGCCTTCGGCGCCTCCACCAGCCGCATCCCTTTGCCGCCTCCACCCGCGACCGCCTTGATGAGCACCGGATAGCCGATCTTCTGAGCCTCCGCCGCCAGCAATGCTGGCGACTGGTCGTCACCCTGATAGCCCGGCACGACGGGCACGCCGGCCTCCGCCATCAGCGCCTTGGCGGCATCCTTGAGACCCATCGCCCGGATCGCCTTGGCCGACGGGCCTATGAACACCAGCCCGGCTGCCTCGACGGCGTCCACAAAATCCGGGTTCTCCGACAGAAACCCGTACCCCGGATGGATCGCCTGCGCGCCCGTCGCCTGCGCCGCTGCGATGATTGCATCCCCACGCAGGTAGCTTTCGGCGGGCGACGCACCGCCAAGCGAGACCGCCATATCCGCCATCTCCACATGGCGCGCCTGCGCGTCTACATCGGAATGCACCGCCACCGAGCGCACGCCCAGACGGCGGCAGGTGTCGATCACCCGGCAGGCAATCTCGCCCCGGTTGGCTATCAGGATCGTGTCAAACATCTCGCACCACCGCTTCTCTTCATCTTGCCCGTAAACTCCGGGGGTTTGGGGGCTGGCCCCCAATGTGACCTGAGGTTTGGGGGGCTGGCCCCCAACTACATGCGGAACACGCCAAACCGCGTGTCCTCGATCGGCGCATTCAACGCCGCTTCCAGCGACAGCGACAGCACGGCGCGGGTCTTGCGGGGGTCGACGATCCCGTCATCCCAGAGCCGCGCCGAGGCGTAGAGCGGGTGCGACTGTTCCTCGAAAATCTCGATGGTCGGGCGCTTGAAGTCCGCTTCTTCCTCGGCCGACCACGTCCCGCCACCGCGTTCGATGGCGTCGCGTTTCACCGTCGCCAGCACCCCCGCCGCCTGTTCTCCACCCATCACCGAGATCCGGCTGTTCGGCCAGGTCCAGAGGAACCGTGGCTGATAGGCCCGGCCCGACATGCCGTAATTGCCCGCTCCGAACGATCCCCCCACCAGCATCGTGATCTTGGGCACAGAGGTGCAGGCCACCGCCGTCACCATCTTCGCCCCATGCCTTGCAATGCCCTCGTTCTCGTATTTCCGCCCGACCATGAAACCGGTAATGTTCTGCAGGAACACCAGCGGGATCTTGCGTTGCGAACAAAGCTCGACGAAATGCGCGCCTTTCTGCGCGGCCTCGGAAAACAGCACGCCATTATTGGCAACAATGCCCACCGGCCAGCCATCGACATGGGCAAAGCCGGTCACCAAGGTCTCACCAAAGCGCGGTTTGAACTCGTCGAAATACGAACCGTCCACCACCCGCGCGATCACCTCGCGGATGTCATACGGCGTGCGCAGATCCCCCGGCACCACCCCGAAGATCTCGTCCGGATCGTATGCCGGGTCCTCCGCCGCCTGCCTTGGGCCGGGCTTCATCCCGGCACTCCCGAGCGATCCCACCGCCCGCCTTGCCAGCGCCAACGCATGCCCATCATCCTCGGCCAGATAATCCGCCACACCGGACAGACGCGTGTGCACGTCACCGCCGCCAAGGTCCTCGGCCGTAACAACCTCACCCGTCGCCGCTTTCACCAAAGGCGGACCGGCAAGGAAGATCGTCCCCTGCTCTTTGACGATGATCGTCACATCCGACATCGCGGGCACATACGCGCCGCCTGCCGTGCAGGACCCCATCACGACAGCGATCTGCGCAATCCCCTTGGCGCTCATCCGCGCCTGATTGTAGAAGATGCGCCCGAAATGGTCGCGGTCGGGGAAGACCTCATCCTGATTGGGCAGGTTCGCACCGCCGCTATCGACCAGATAGATACAGGGCAGATGGTTCTCCTCGGCGATCTCCTGTGCGCGCAGATGTTTCTTGACCGTCATCGGGTAATAGGTGCCGCCCTTCACGGTGGCGTCGTTGCAGACCACCATGACCTGACGGCCCATCACCCGGCCCACACCAGCGATCACACCGGCGCAGGGTGCCGCCCCGTCGTAAAGGCCATGTGCTGCCGTGGCTCCCACCTCCAGAAAGGGCGAGCCAGGATCAAGCAGGTTTGCCACCCGGTCCCGAGGCAACATCTTGCCGCGCGACACATGCCGCTCCCGCGCCTTTTCCCCACCACCCGCGGCCGCGAGGTCCGCCGCCTCGCGCACAACGCGCAGCGCCTCTTCATGCGCCGCGATGTTCGCCTTGAATTGTTCCGACGAGGAAATCGCCTGTGACCGAAGTTTCATCCTATTGCCCCCGCATGTCGCGCAGCTCGATGGTGCGCTGCGCTGTCATCGTCAGGTGGCAATTCGCGCCGACGATCGTGCGGATCGTCCCGTCCTGCCACATCGCGTAGCGCGCCGCGCAATCGGCGTCACGAAACGCGATCCACGCCCGTTGCGCATCGCGCAGGGCATCCGAGCGGTCCATCACCTGCGACAGCCCCTGTTCGTCGGCGGTTTCATTGGCCATCTGGGTCCACTTGTATTCCTCGTTCAGAATGACATCCCATTCAGCGGTTTCCGCTTGAATGCAGGACGCGATCCCGATGGTGGTCGACCCGCCGGGTTGCTCCTGACACAGCCCCGACGCTTGCCCCAGACAGGAGGGATACAGCGCACCGATCTCGGTATTCTCGAAACAGTCGCGCACGATCTGCGGATCGACCGAAAGCTCCTGCGCCGTACCCGCCTGCGGCAGGGACAGCAGGACGGAAAGGATCAGGGCGTGTCTCATGTCTGGCTCTCCTGTGCGGCCCGCGCCTTCAGCTCTTTTCGGATCACCTTGCCCGTTACGGTCATCGGCAATTCATCAAGAAATGTGATTTCTCTGGGATATGAATAGCTTGCGAGGCGTTCCTTCACCCAGACCTGCAGCTCTTCGCCCGAGACCTCGGCACCGTCTTTAAGCACAACATAGGCCTTGACGATTTCGGTCCGCAGCGCGTCGGGTTTGCCCACCACACCACAGGTCGCCACCGCCGGATGAGTCAGCAGGCAATCCTCGACCTCGGCCGGGCCAATGCGATACCCTGCCGAGGTGATCACGTCATCCTCGCGCCCCAGAAAGGTGATCGTGTCACCGTCCTTGATGCCGCGATCCCCCGTGACCATCCAGTCGCCGCGGAACTTCTCGGCCGTGGCCTCGGGCTTGCGCCAGTATTCCAGCATCATCGACGCCGATCCGCGCCGGACGGCGATGTCGCCCTCACCTTCGCAGGGCAAACCATCCGGCCCGATCACCGCCACCTGATGGCCGGGGACGGCGCGTCCCATCGATCCGGGCACCGCCTCAAAGGACGCGCCGCAGGAGGACACGATCATGTTGCATTCGGTCTGTCCGTAGAATTCGTTAATCGTCACGCCAAATGCCTCGCGGCCCCAGGCCAGCATCTCGGCCCCAAGCGGCTCGCCGCCACTGGCGACCGAGCGCAGGCCCTCGATCCTTGCACCCGCCGCCTTGAGCATCCGCAGTGCGGTCGGCGGGAAAAACGCATTGCGCACAGTGCCTTCCCGGCAAATCCTCAGGCATTCATCAACCGAAAACTTCGGCATCCGCGCAGCCACCGCAGGTACCCCAAGTGCCAACCCCGGCATCAGCACGTCGAAAAGCCCCCCGATCCACGCCCAGTCGGCGGGCGTCCAGATCACGTCGCCCTCCTGCCCAAGGAAATCGTGACTCATCTCGACCCCCGGCAAATGACCGGTCAGCATGCGATGCCCGTGCAGCGCCCCCTTGGGCGATCCTGTGGTGCCGCTGGTGTAGATCAGCACCGCCGCATCCTCGGGGCCGGTGTCGACAATCGCGCGGGTGCCGGATGACGCCCCCAGATCGCTGCGGGTGACCGTGGCCACCCCAAGACCTGTCAGTTGCACCACCCCTTCGAGGTCGGTCACGACAACGCCAAGCCCCGCATCGTCGATCCGCGACTTCAGCGCGTCGGTGCGGAAGAGCTTGAACAGCGGCACGGAAATCGCGCCCAACCGCCAAGCCGCGATATGCGCGGCGGCACAAAGCGGCGATTGCGACAGCAGCACGCCGACCCGGTCGCCCTTCATGACCCCGCGTTCGATCAGCGCGACCTCGACCTGCCGCGACCGATACCAGAGATCGCCGTAACTGATCCGACGCACGCGCTCTGGCGTGACTTCGAGGATCGCCACGCGGTCAGGTTCGGTCGCTGCCCAGCCATCGCAGACCTGATGCGCCATGTTCAGCGACGCGGGCAGGTCCCAGTCGAATCGCTTGCACAGGCTGTCATAGGGCGCGGGGCGCAGCATCGGACGCATCGTCATATGGAGGGCCTTTCAAATCCGTCGGCAGCGCCGGTCGAGATCAGCCGCCCGAAGCGGTTCACATGGTAGACGGTGTCGCCACAGCGCACGGTGATCCAGGCATCGCGCACCTGCCCCGCCAATCCCACGCAGTCCCCGGCGGTCGCATTGGGACCGCCATCCTGCGTCACGTATCGGTTGGCCATTGCATTGATCACATCGGTCTCCGTTATCGTCGCCGCGATCCAGCCATAGCGGAACGCCACCAAGGCCCCGACCAGTGTGGCCAGTCCGAGAGGCACCCACCAGACCCAATGCGGCACGACCCTAGCCCATCGCCGCCATCATCTCGCGCCCGACCAGCATGCGCCGGATCTCGGACGTACCCGCCCCGATCTCCATCAGCTTCGCGTCGCGGAAAATCCGCGCGACCGGCGCGTCGGACAGGAAGCCCGCGCCGCCCATCGCCTGCACCGCCTGATGCGCCTGCACCATCGCCTGTTCGCTGGCATAGAGACAGCAGGCGGCGGCGTCCTGCCGGGTCACATCCCCCCGGTCGCAGGCCTTGGCGACCTCGTAGACATAGGCGCGGGCGGAATTCATCGCGGTGTACATATCCGCCATCTTGCCCTGCATCAGTTGGAAACTGCCAATGGGCTGGCCGAACTGCTTGCGCTCGGCCATGTAGGGCATGATCTCGTCCAGACAGGCGGCCATAATGCCAAGGCCGATGCCCGCCAGCACCACGCGCTCGTAATCAAGGCCAGACATCAGAACGCGCACGCCCTTGCCTTCTTCGCCCAGCACGTTCTCGAAGGGCACCTCGACATCCTCGAACACCAGCTCCGCCGTGTTCGACCCGCGCATGCCCAGCTTGTCAAAATGCGGGGACGTGCTGAACCCCTTCATCGTCTTCTCGATGAGGAACGCCGTGATCCCTTTGGAGCCGGCATCGGGATCGGTCTTGGCATAGACCACCAGCGTGTCCGCATCCGGCCCGTTGGTGATCCAGTACTTGCTGCCGTTCAGCTTGTAGTGATCGTTGCGCTTTTCCGCGCGGAGCTTCATCGACACCACGTCCGACCCGGCACCGGGTTCAGACATCGCCAATGCACCGACATGCTCACCGGACACCAGCTTGGGCAGATATTTTACCTTTTGGTCAGGATTTCCGTTCAGCTTGATCTGGTTCACGCAAAGATTGGAATGCGCGCCGTAGGACAGCGAGACCGAGGCAGACGCCCGAGCCACCTCCTCCACGGCAACGGTATGCGCAAGGTATCCCATGCCCGCACCGCCGTATTCCTCATCCACTGTGATCCCCAGAAGACCAAGCTCACCCATCTCGGTCCACAGCTCGGCCGGAAAAGCGTTGGAGCGGTCGATCTCGGCCGCCATCGGCTTCACCCGCTCCTGTGCCCAGCGATGCACCATCTCGCGCAGGGAATTGACGTCTTCCCCAAGATCGAACTGCATGGTCGCGTTGAACATTCGCCTCTCCCCAAGCGGATTTATTGAACACTTGTTCAAATCCTAACGATAACTTAAGTCTTCGGTCAAGCACTGCGTGCAGCTTGGTCGAATTGTCTCAGCACTTCGGCCACCAGCCAGGGAGACCACCATGCGTTCCTTTTTCGCCGCCGCCCTTGTCGCGCTCGCCGCGCCCTGCTTTGCCGAACAGGTCGGAGAAGTCGGGGTCGACTGGGTGGGCAACGACATCATCATCGAAGCGATCGCCGACCCCGACGTCAGCGGAGTCACCTGCCATATCGCCTATTTTGAACGGGGCATGTTCGACCGGCTGAGCAAGGGCAACTGGTTCGAGGACCCGTCAAACGCCTCGATCTCGTGCCGCCAGACCGGACCCATCGTGATCGGCGACATCGACCGCGATGAAGACGGCGAAGACGTGTTCCGCGCCTCAAGGTCGATCATCCTCAAATCGCTGCGGGTGAAGCGAATCTTCGACGAAAAGAACCAGACCCTGATCTATGTCGCCCACGCGGCAGAACTGACGGATGGATCGGCAAAGGTGTCGATGTCGACAGTCCCCCTTTACGGTTCGGAGTGAGAACGGTACGCATCAGATGTGACCGTCATCCTCGGGCTTGATCCGAGGACCTCAGGCTCAATGCGCCCGAGGATGACACACCATGCTACCCCAGCAACCGCAACGCCACCTCGGGCAGTTCATCGAAATGCTGGATGATCGCGTCCGGTTCCAGCGCCGCCATATCGCCACCCGCCGGGCCAAAGCCGACGAGGACGCAGGCCACCTGCGCCGCGCGGGCGGTGTCACGATCCGTCACCGTGTCTCCGATCAGGCAGCTTTGCGCCACAACCCCACCGGCACGTTCAACCGCTGCGATATAGGGCGCGGCATCCGGCTTGCGCGTGGGCAACGTGTCGGCTCCGACCAGTGACCCGAAGGCCTGCCGCACCCCAAGCCGCATCATCAGGGTTTCGGCCAAGCCCTCAGGTTTATTGGTGCAGATCCCCACTGCCATGCCCTGCGCCTTGAGCGCGTCGACCGCCTCCATCGCCCCCGGATACAGCACCGTATGCGTATCGATGGCATCGCCATAGGCGGACAGAAGCACCGGATAGTACTGGGTGATCAGGTCCTCGGAATACCGCCCGGCGCGCTCCAGCCCAAGGGTCAGCATCGCCCGCCCGCCCCGCAGCGCCGTGCCGGCATCGGCCACCGGATCAAGCCGGGTGTCACATCCCATGAGGTCGAAACAGTGATTGGCGGCGGCGATCAGATCGCCACTTGTATCGGCCAGCGTGCCGTCGAGGTCGAAAATCACTGTCCGCACTGCATGTCTCCTGTCACAAGTCGCAACCATGTGTGAAATGAGCCGCCTTGCGGCGTTCAACCAGACCGATAAAAGGACCACAGGCAAAACACAAAGAGAAACCTGATGAGCACAGCTTTGGTCATTCTTGCGGCAGGCAAGGGCACCCGCATGGAGTCGGACCTTCCGAAAGTCCTGCACAAGATCGGCGGCGCACCGCTTTTGCATCATGCGATGCTCTCGGCCTCAGCGCTCGAGCCGGAACGCTGCATCGTGGTGACCGGCCACGGCGCGGACGCTGTCGAAGCCGCCGCCAAAGAGTTCGACCCCGATGCCGTCGCTGTCAGACAGTCCGAACAGCTTGGCACCGCCCACGCTGTTCTCCAGGCCAGAGATGCGCTTGACGGCTTTGACGGCGATGTGATCGTGCTCTACGGCGACACGCCCTTCATCACGACGGAAACACTGGAACAGATGATCGCCGCACGGGCGGCGCATGATGTTGTTGTCCTCGGTTTCAACGCCGCCGATCCGGGCCGCTATGGCCGCTTGATCATGGACGGTCCATCCCTGAAACAGATCGTGGAATTCAAGGAAGCCACCGACGAAGAAAAGGCCATAACCCTCTGCAATTCAGGCGTTATATGCGCTGAATCCGGAACACTGTTCGATCTGCTGACCGAGGTCGGCAACGACAATGCGGCGGGCGAATATTATCTGCCGGACATCGTCGGCATCGCCACGGCCCGCGGGCTGACCGCCACCGCGGTCACCTGCACGGAAGCGGAAACCCTTGGCATCAATTCACGGCTGGAACTGGCCGCAGCCGAGGCGCTTTTCCAGCAGGCCAAACGCCGCGATCTGATCGAGGACGGTGTGGTGATGCAAGCCCCCGACACGGTGTTCTTGTCCTTCGACACAATCATCGGCCGCGACGCCGAGATCGAACCCAACGTCGTGTTCGCCCCCGGCGTGACCGTCGAGTCCGGCGCGCGCATCCGGGCTTTCAGCCATCTCGAAGGCGCGCATGTCAGCCGCGGTGCCATCGTCGGCCCCTTCGCCCGCCTGCGCCCCGGTGCCGAACTGGCCGAAGATGTGCATATCGGCAATTTCGTCGAGATCAAGAATGCCAGCATCGACGAGGGCGCCAAGGTCAATCACCTGACCTATATCGGCGATGCCGAAATCGGAGCGCGGACCAATATCGGCGCGGGCACCATCACCTGCAATTATGACGGCGTCATGAAACACCGCACCACCATCGGACGCGACACGTTCATCGGATCGAACACGATGCTCGTGGCCCCGGTCACCGTGGGCAACGAGGCGATGACCGCCACCGCAACCGTAGTGACCAAGGACGTGCCCGACGGCGCGATGGCCATCGCTCGGACGGAACAGACCAACAAACAGGGATTCGCGCGCAAGCTTTTCAGCATGCTGCGTGCCAAGAAAGCCAAACAGGCAAAGGTTTAGGGTATGTGTGGGATTGTCGGCGTTCTGGGACAACACGAAGCAGCCCCGCTTCTGGTGGAGGCGCTCAAGCGGCTTGAATATCGGGGCTATGACAGTGCCGGGATCGCGACCGTCAATGACGGAAAGCTCGACCGTCGCCGTGCTGTCGGCAAGCTGGTGAACCTGTCAGACCTGCTGGTGCATGACCCCCTGCCCGGCAAATCCGGCATCGGCCACACCCGCTGGGCAACTCACGGCGAACCCAACACCAAGAACGCGCACCCGCATCAGTCGGGGCCGGTGGCCGTGGTCCACAACGGGATCATCGAAAACTACAAGGAACTGCGCGCCGAACTGGCCCAACACCAGATCACGCCCCAGACCGACACCGACACGGAAACCGTGGCCCTGCTCACCCATCACTACGTCACGCAGGGCATGAGCCATGTCGATGCCGCACGCGCCTGTCTGGCCCGTCTGGACGGGGCCTTTGCGCTGGCCTTTCTCTTTGACGGCGAAGACGACCTGATCGTCGCCGCCCGCAAGGGCAGTCCGCTGGCCATCGGTCATGGGGATGGCGAGATGTATGTCGGATCGGACGCCATCGCGCTTGCGCCAATGACCGACACCATCACCTATCTCGAAGAGGGCGATTGCGCCGTTCTGACCCGTCAGACGCTTGATATATTTGACGAAAGCGGTGACCGCGTGACCCGCGAAAGCCGCATCATCAACACCGACGCCACCCGCGTCGACAAGGCGGGGTACAAGCATTTCATGGCCAAGGAGATCGCCGAACAGCCGACGGTTCTGGCCGATGCCCTGCGTGCCTATCTGAGCGGCAACCGGATTGTCCTGCCTGACACCCTGCCCGATTTCTCGAAGATCGACCGTCTGACCATGGTGGCCTGCGGCACCGCCTTCTACGCCTGCCTCACTGCGAAATACTGGTTCGAACAGCTTGCGCAGGTGCCGGTCGAAGTCGACATCGCCTCTGAATTCAGGTACCGCGAACCGCCGATCACACCGCGCACCGTGGCGCTGTTCGTGTCCCAATCCGGCGAAACCGCCGATACGCTCGCCGCGCTGCGTTATTGCAAGGGCCGCGCCGACAGCATCATGTCGGTCGTCAATGTCGCCGAAAGCTCCATCGCGCGCGAAAGCGATGTGGCGCTGCCGATCCATGCCGGTGTCGAAGTGGGTGTCGCCTCGACCAAGGCCTTCACCTGTCAGCTCAACACGCTGCTCTTGCTGGCGCTGCATGCGGCTGTCACACGGGGGGTGATGACCGGTGAAGAGCTTGCCGAAAAGCTGACCCAACTGCGCGGACTACCCGGGCTCTTCAACATTGCGCTCGACCGCGATCCGACAATGGCCGACGCCGCACACAAGATCGCAGAGGCGCGGGATGTGCTCTTTCTCGGGCGCGGACTGATGTATCCCATCGCGCTTGAAGGTGCGCTTAAGCTGAAGGAAATCAGCTACATACACGCCGAAGCTTATGCATCGGGCGAACTAAAGCATGGCCCAATCGCGCTGATCGACAAAACCGTGCCAGTGATCGTCATGGCCCCCCGCGACGCGCTCTTCGAGAAAACGGTGTCGAACATGCAAGAGGTCATGGCACGGGGCGGCAAGGTCTGCCTGATCACCGACGCCGCCGGGGCCGAGGCGGCCGGTGGAGATGTCTGGCGGACCATCATCCTGCCCGCCGTCGACCCGGTGCTGTCGCCCCTGCTCTATGCTCTACCCGCGCAACTGATCGCCTATCACGCGGCCATCGCGAAAGGCACCGATGTGGACCAGCCGCGCAACCTTGCCAAATCCGTCACCGTGGAATGACACTGGACGACGCTCTTGACCAGTTGCGCGCCAAGGCCGAGCCGGGGCGTGCAGACCAGATGGCCGCCTATCACAAGGTCGACCGCCCCTATCTTGGTGTCGCCAACCCCGAGACCGACGCACTGGTGCGCGACTGGCGACAGGCCATGGACCTGGAGACCCGTCTCGCGCTCGCGGACGCGCTTTGGCAGACCAATATTTTCGAAGCGCGTGTGGCGGCTGCAAAACTGCTGACCCAAGCCCGGATCAAACCATCCGACGCCGAGGCATGGCAGTTGATCCAAAGCTGGGTGCCCGATTTCGACAGTTGGGCCATCGCCGATCACGCCTGCATGGCCGGGCAACGCCGCCTGATGGCCGATCCGTCGCGGCTCGACACGGTCGCAGGCTGGACGACCAGCGAACACATGTGGACCCGCCGCGCCGCTTTGGTGATCACCCTTCCCTGGACCAAGCAGAACCACCCAGGCCCCGACGAAGAGTCCGCCCGCGACCGCATCCTCGGCTGGGCCGCCGGTTACGTGTCAGACCCGGACTGGTTCATCCAGAAAGCGGTGGCGTGGTGGCTGCGCGACCTGTCGAAACACGATCCCGACCGGACCCGCGCTTTTCTGGCCGCCCACGGCAGCATGATGAAGGCGTTTGCCCGGAAAGAAGCAGCGCGGCACCTACCCGCCTGAGAACACCTGAACTTCGGCAAGATCGGTCAGCGGGACCTCCAGCAAGCGCATCGCCGGAAGCGACATGCGACTGCCGCCGTCGCTGATCGGAATCAGATCGACCTGCACCGACTCGCCTGTCGCGGGATACAGCACCCGCCCCTTTGCAGGGGCCGACACAAGCGGAGTCTCAAGCCAGAACCCCGGTTGCGCCGGGTTGCCCAGCGAGACGATCGTTACCCCAAGGTCTTGCTCTGCAGATGCCACCACCGGGGCCGAGGCCGCCGCGCGCTCTGCCACCGTTGTGGTGTCGAATTGTTCTTCGGTCCGCGCGGTCGCAGGGGGACGCCGTTGGATCTGCGCGCTCTCCGGCCGCGCCTGCGGTCGTGTCTGCCCATCGCTGGTCGCAGGATTTGGCGAGGGTGTCAGAGCAAGCTGACCGCAGCCCGCAAGGACCCCGCAAAGCCCCACAATTCCAACCGTCTTTCGCATCCTGGCCTCCGACCTTCGTCCTGCATTCCGGTGTTGCACCATACTTGCCCAGTCCGGACCGAAACGCTAGGCTCCCCGGCATGACACCGCTGATTGACCCTTTCCAGCGCGCGATCACCTATCTGCGCGTCTCCGTCACCGACCGCTGCGATTTCCGCTGCGTCTATTGCATGTCCGAAAACATGACCTTCCTACCCAAGAAGGAACTTCTGACGCTGGAAGAGCTGGACCGCATGTGTTCGACATTTATCCGTCTGGGTGTGGAAAAGCTGCGCATCACCGGCGGGGAACCGCTCGTGCGCCGGGACATCATGACCTTTTTCCGATCAATGACACGGCACTTGGATGCCGGCACGCTCAAGGAATTGACGCTGACGACCAACGGCTCTCAGCTCGACCGCTTTGCGGACGACCTTTTCGCCGCTGGCGTGCGCCGCATCAACATCTCGCTCGACACGCTGGACGACCAAAAATTCGCCGACATCACCCGATGGGGCCGTCTGCCGCAGGTGATCAAGGGGATTGATGCCGCGCAGAAGGCGGGCATGCGGATCAAGATCAACACCGTGGCGCTCAAGGGCTTCAACGAGGACGAGCTGTTCACCCTGACCGAATGGTGCAAGAGCCGCGACATGGATCTCACCTTCATCGAGGTGATGCCGATGGGCGATATCGGCAACGAGGACCGTCTGGGCCAGTACTGGAAACTCAGCGATCTGCGCGACGAGCTGCGCAAGCGCTACACCCTGACCGACCTGCCCGAGCGCACCGGCGGACCCGCGCGCTATGTCCGGATCGAAGAAACCGGCCAGAAGATCGGTTTCATCACGCCGCTCACGCATAATTTCTGCGAAAGCTGCAACCGCGTGCGCCTGACCTGCACGGGCGAGCTGTTCATGTGCCTCGGTCAGGAAGACAACGCCGATCTGCGCGCGGCGCTGCGCAATCATCCGCACAGTGACGCACCCCTGGAAGAGGCGATCCGCAACGCGATTTCGCTCAAACCCAAGGGGCACGATTTCGACTATTCCCGGCAGACCGTGGATGGCCGCGTGTCGCGCCATATGAGCCATACCGGCGGCTGATGCGGTGTAAGCGAGGGGATCGTCCATTGTTCTTGAACCAATGGCGAACAATTCCCGATCCCTCGCGCTCCCCGAAGTATTTTTGAACCAGAGAAGATCAGCAAAGGGCTGCGGCAATTTCGCCGTTCAATGAGCCAGCACGCGTTCTTTGGTTAAAGGCCGGGTCAAACCCGCGAAATCTGCCCGCCGCCCACCGGGGCCCGGACCCCTGTCGTGCCCGGAGCCGAGGTCGGCAAGCCGCGCATTACGCGGACTGCGAGATAGGCAAAGGCCTGTGCCTCGAGCATATCGCCATCGAGCCCAACCGCCTCGACCGGCGCGACCGGGCAATCCAGCGCCGAGGCCAGCATGGCCATCATCACCGGGTTATGCCTCCCGCCACCGGTCACCAGGAGGCGCTCTGGCGGCACAGGGCAATGCTCCATCCCCTGCATCACAGCAGCCGCCGCCATCGCTGTCATCGTGGCCGCTGCATCGGCATTATCCAACTCGCGCACAAGATCCAGCATCAGGGAAAAATCGTTCCGATCCAGAGACTTCGGCGGCATCTTGCGGAAGTACCCTTCCTCGAGGAACAGCTCCAAAGCACCGTCCACGACCTGCCCCTGTGCCGCCAGAGCGCCGCCCTTATCATAGGCAAGGCCGCGCCGTTCCATCATCAGGTCGTTGATCGGCGCATTGGCGGGACCGGTGTCGAAGGCTAGCAGCGCGCCTTCCGCCTCGGGTGCGGGTGACGTGGGATCAACCCAGGTCAGGTTGCCCACACCGCCCAGGTTCAGGAAGGCCAAGGGCGCATCGGCCCCAATCCTTTTCGCACAGGCCCAGTGAAAAAAGGGCGCAAGCGGCGCGCCTTCGCCACCCAGTTCCACGTCGTTCGACCGGAAATCCCAGACAACCGTCCGCCCCAGCGCCTGCGCCAAGGCCGCGCCGTCACCCAATTGGTGCGTGCCGCGCCCTTTCGGGTCATGCGCCAGTGTCTGGCCGTGAAACCCCACCACATCCGCCTCGAACCCGCTCAAGGCCTCGATATGCGCCTGCAAGACAACAGCCGCCGCGTCGTCCAGATCATCCCCCGGCCATTTGCCAAGCGCCGCGCGCAGCATCGCCTGCTCGGCCTCGGTATAGGCGCGGTAGCCCGACGCGCCGAACTCGGAGATCGTCACCCCATCCGTCTGCACAAGTGCCGCATCGACCCCGTCCAGAGACGTGCCCGACATCGCGCCCAAAGCCCAGATCGGTTCTGCCAACTTGCCCTTCACCTTTTGCCCTGCCCTGCGTATAGCTGCCCGCATCATTCTATAACGAGGCAACCCCATGACCTACCATCCCAAATCGGACTTCATGCGCGTCATGATGGAGCGTGGCTTTCTGGCCGATTGCACCGATTATCAGGGCCTTGACGAGGCGCTGATCAACGGGGTGGTGCCGACCTATATCGGCTATGACGCAACGGCGAAGTCTTTACATGTGGGGCATCTGCTCAACATCATGATGCTGCGCTGGCTGCAGAAGACCGGGCACAAGCCGATCACGCTCATGGGCGGCGGCACCACCAAGGTGGGCGATCCCAGCTTCCGCGCCGACGAGCGCCCGCTGCTGACGCCGGAACAGATCGACGACAATATCGAGGGCATGAAGCAGGTCTTCGCCAAGTACCTGGACTATGGCGACGGGCCGACCGATGCGATCATGCTCAACAATGCCGAATGGCTGGACGGGCTGAACTATCTCGAATTCCTGCGGGACATCGGGCGGCATTTCAGCGTGAACCGGATGCTGTCGTTCGAGAGCGTGAAGTCGCGGCTGGATCGCGAACAATCTCTGTCCTTCCTCGAATTCAACTACATGATCCTGCAGGCTTACGACTTCCTCGAACTGAACCGCCGCTATGGCTGTCTTCTGCAGATGGGCGGTTCGGACCAGTGGGGCAATATCGTCAACGGGATCGACCTGACCCGCCGCGTGCTGGATCACGAGATCTACGGCCTGACCTCGCCGTTGCTGACCACCAGCGACGGCAAGAAGATGGGCAAGAGCCAGGGTGGCGCGATGTGGCTCAATGCCGACATGCTGAGCCCCTACGAGTTCTGGCAGTTCTGGCGCAACACCACCGACGCCGACGTGGGCCGGTTCCTCAAGCTCTATACCGAACTGCCGGTCGAGGAATGTGACCGTCTAGGCGCGCTTGCCGGGTCCGAGATCAACGACGCCAAGATCATCCTCGCCAACGAAGTGACAACGCTCTGCCACGGGGCAGATGCTGCGGCGGCAGCCGAGGCCACCGCGCGCGAGGTGTTCGAAAGGGGCGGTGTGGGCGATGACCTGCCAACCGTGGCGCTCACTTCGGAGGAAATCGGTGACGGCATCTCAATCGTGCAACTGATCGTGCGCTCGGGCCTTGCCAAGACCGGCAAGGAGGCCAAACGCCTGATCGCAGAGAACGGTGCCAAGATCGACGATGCGCCGCTCACCGATGCCGGGCTGATGATCGACGCCAGCGCCCTGGCCAACCCGATCAAGCTCAGCGCTGGCAAGAAGCGGCACGCGCTGGTCAAACTCGCCTGAGTTCAGACCGGCGTCCTGCGCGCCGGTCTAATTCCCCAGCATCCACTGCCCGTCCGGCCAGAAGGCGTGATAGGCGAAGGCGAACATCACGTCATGCGGCAGGTCGCGGCCCTGCCCGTCGCGCACCCGGATCGACCCGACATCGCGCCCCGCACCGATCCGCGCCGTGTCGAGGGCCGAGGCCTGCCCCGCCCGCCACGAGATCACGACACCCGCCTCGCGCAGCTCGCCCTCGCGGGCCAGCCGCTCCATCGGCCACGCCCGGTCGCCAACCCGCACCACGCGCGCCAAGGCGTCGATGCCGTGCGGCGGCAATTCGCCGGAATAAAGAAACGGCCGCCCGGAGCTGTCATAGCCTTCATAAGGATTGCGACCGTAATCGCGGTTGTAGCCCGGTTCGGCCATCACAAGCCCATCGGGATGCCGCGCCACAAACTCGGCCCAGCTTTCCATCCAGCTTGGCAGGGTCTTCAACTCGGCCCCGGTCAGATCACCGACAATGGCCTCGCCAATCGCCTGCTGCCACCAGCTTTGGGTTTCGCGGTCATACATGATCATGTCCGAATGGCGCAGCTTGCCCGACACGCCGAAGGACAGAACACGGCCCTTTACCCGCCGGTCAAAGGTCAGGGCGGAATTGCACAGCGGACAGAAGGTCACCGCCACGGGCACACCGCCCACAACGTCATTCACGATCTCATGCCAGGTGAGATAGCGGATCGGATAGGCCCGCGCCTGTCCGCCCATCTCCAAAGTGATCACTGGCTCGGTCGGGTCGATCCCGGTCTTGCCCGAGGCACGCACGAAAGACGGGTTGTCCAGTGCAGGGATGCCATCCTTGGGCGGTCCACCGGACAGGATTTCCACCCAGTTGGTCACAGAGGTGGTTTCGAAATTGGTGTCCGGCCATTCGTGACGCCAGAACTCGGGGCTGGCCACAGCGGATGTCGCCAAACTCATTGACAGAAAGAACGACAGAAACCAGCGACGCACCGCACCCCCCCCCCGAGCCTAGATTACCGTAACGTAAAGCGATCACTCTGCACAGCCCATCACACGCAACCGTGACCGGGCGCGATCCTGCGTGTCAATTGTTTGCAGTTCTGCAAAACTGGTTTGCAAAACTGCAAACCATCTGAGACACCGCACGGTTTTGCAAATCGTGCAGGTCGCCAAACCCCGTATCAACCGGTCCGGCGGGTGTTGCGCGTGGCCCCGCAGGGCCACGCACACTCGGATCATTCGGTGACCGTGACCGTGCTCATCACATCCGGACGGCCCGTGACTTCGCCATTGCGGCCTTCACCGCGCTTGATCGCGTCGACCACATCCATGCCTTCGGTCACGGCGCCGACCACCGTGTACTGACCGTTCAGGAAATAGCCTTCCTGAAACATGATGAAGAACTGCGAATTGGCCGAGTTCGGGTTCTGCGACCGCGCCATACCCACGACACCCCGGTCAAACGGCAGGTCCGAAAACTCGGCCGGCAGATCCGGGCGACTGGAGCCGCCACGACCGGCCATCCGCATGTCGCCGCCGTCGATCTTGCCGAATTCGACATCTCCGGTCTGTGCCATGAAGCCGTCGATCACCCGGTGAAAGACAACGCCGTCATAGGCGCCCTCTTCTGCCAGAGCGGTGATCTGCGCCACATGCTGCGGGGCCACGTCCTCGAAAAGGTCGATGGTCACCGTGCCATTGGCCTCACCTTCGATATTGATCTGAAGGCCGGTCGCCAGCGCCGGGGACGCCAGCAGGGAAAGGGCAATCGCCAGCTTACGCATCTGCGGCCACCTTGACGGAAATCATCCGGTCCGGGTTCGCAGGCGGCTCACCACGGGTGATCGCGTCCACATGCTCCATGCCGGAAATCACGCGGCCATAGACCGTGTACTGACCGTTCAGGAAATGGTTGTCCTTGAAGTTGATGAAGAACTGCGAATTGGCCGAATTCGGGTTCTGCGACCGCGCCGCGCCCAGCGTGCCCCGGTCATGCGGCAGTTTTGAGAATTCCGCCGGCAAATCCGGCAGGTCAGACCCACCCGTGCCCGCACGGCGCAGGTTGAAGCCGTCTTCCATGTCGCCGTGTTCCACATCGCCGGTCTGCGCCATGAAGCCGTCGATCACCCGGTGAAAACACACGTTGTCATACTGACCCGACCGCGCCAGTTCCTTCATGCGCTCGGCATGTTTGGGGGCCACATCGGGCAGCAGTTCGATGGTGACGGTGCCGTCCTTCAATTCGATCAGGATGGTGTTCTCGGGGTCTTTGATCTCGGCCATGCCGTGCTCCTTCAGATAAAAAGTTGCGGCAAGACTTAAAGCGCAGGTGTCAGATTGCCAAGGACTGCATTGACCTCTGCGCATGACAACGCCATCACGGGGCTGACTCGGATCAGGAGGGGCAGATGGCCTGGAAAACGCTCGACGACATGGACCTTTCTGGCAAACGCGTGCTGACGCGGGTGGACATCAACGTGCCACTGGAAAATGGCGTGGTCACCGACGCCACACGCATCACCCGGATCGTGCCGACGATCACCGACATCCTGGCCAAGGGCGGCACGCCGATCCTGCTCGCGCATTTCGGCCGCCCCAAGGGCAAGCCGAACCCAGAGATGAGCCTGCGTCTTGTGCAGCCTGCGCTGGAAGAGGCGTTGGGGCGCAGCGTGACGTTCATGGAGCAACCCTCGCGCGACCAGATCGACGCCCTGCCCGCCGATGCGGTGGTGCTGGTCGAAAACACCCGCTTCACCCCGATGGAAGAGGCGAACGATCCCAAGATGGCGGAGTTCCTCGCCTCGCTTGGTGACGTCTTCTGCAACGATGCTTTCTCCGCCGCGCACCGCGCCCATGCGTCAACCACCGGCGTGGCCCATCTTCTGCCGTCCTGCGCCGGTCGCCTGATGGAGGCGGAACTCCGCGCGCTCGAGGCAGCCCTAAGCAATCCACAGCGCCCCGTCGTTGCCGTGGTTGGCGGCGCGAAAGTGTCGACCAAGCTCGACCTACTGTCGAACCTGATCGAAAAGGTGGACATCCTCGTGATCGGCGGCGGCATGGCCAACACGTTCCTTGCGGCGCAGGGCGTGGATGTGGGCAAGTCGCTCTGCGAACACGATCTGGCCGACACCGCCCGCGCCATCGCCGAAAAGGCCACCACCACAGGCTGCGAACTGCTCTTGCCGCGCGACGTGGTTGTGGCGCGCGAATTCAAGGCGGGGGCCGAGGCGCAGACGGTCAAGACCGAAGACTGCCCGCCGGATGCCATGATCCTCGACGCGGGTCCTGACAGCGTGGCGCATATCTGCCAGGCCTTCGACCGTGCAAAAACGCTGATCTGGAACGGCCCGCTGGGCGCGTTCGAGATTCCGCCCTTCGATGCGGCCACCAATGCCGCAGCCGCCTATGCGGCGGGTCTCAGCCGGTCGGGCAAGCTGATTTCGGTTGCAGGCGGCGGCGATACGGTGGCGGCGCTGAACAAGGCGGATGCGTCGGAAAGCTTTACCTATATCTCGACCGCGGGCGGTGCCTTTCTTGAATGGATGGAAGGCAAGACCCTGCCGGGTGTCGCCGCTCTGGGCTGATCCGCGCCGGGGGCGAGTCCGGAAAGCAACACTGCGCCGCTTGCCGCGCATTTTTGAATCACGGGGAATTCCATCGCGAAGGTCCCTGTGCCATGTTTCCCGCACGCGCCCGGAAAGAGGTGCGATCAGAGGCAGATGATGACGCAACACCGCACACGACCAGCCCTTGGGGGACTTGTGTATTTCGCAGGCTCGTTCTGTGTGGGTGCCTATTTCATCTTTGCCGCGGTACAGGGTGATTACGGCGTGTTCCGCCGCGCCGAAATCGTCGTCGAGACGCGCACGCTCGAAGCGGAACTGCACGAGTTGCAAGCCGAGGTCGCGCGGATGGAAAACCTCACCCGCCGCCTGTCGGACACCTATCTTGATCTTGATCTGCTGGACGAACGCGCCCGCGACATGCTGGGCATGATCCGCACCGACGAAATCGTCGTGCGCTGAACCTACGGGACCGCAGCGGTCCCGCATTCCGGTTTACATAAACGCCGCAAGAAGGCCGAGCAGCGGCAGGAACATCATCAGGTCAGCCATGCCGCCCGCATCGTCACCCTCGTCCGTGTCGTCATCCTCGGCGGCCTGCACCTCTTCGAAGGCCAGCGTTTCCGCGACACCTGCCGTGGCGGCGACCGTCGGGAACACGGTGGCATCCGGTTCCGGCGCAACCTCGGTCTGTTCGGGCGCGACGGGTGCATCGGCGATGTCGGGGGTCTGCGTGGCCTCGGCCGGGGCCGCCTCGACAGGCGGTGTCTGGTCGGCGAAATCGTCGATCATCGGATCCGGCAGCGCATCGGGGGCGTCGTCCGAGATGACATCCTGGAAATCCTGCGACGGGGTGAAGCCGAACATGCGCACCTGCATGATTTCGCCCTGATCCATCTGAACCGACAGGGTTGTCCCGTCGATCAGCAGCGCGGGATCAATGGTTTCCACAACCGCATCCGAGCTGTTGCTGCCGATCGGCGCACCATCGGCCACACCCAGAACCGAGATTTCGACCCGGCCCGCATCGCTGATCAATCCCGAAAAATCGACCTCGGTGTCAGCCCCCTCCTCAGCGGTTGCGGCGATGTAGAACAACAGCTCGTCCGGTTCCCAAAACCCATGCAGCGAGATGCCATCTTCCTGCACTTCGGTATCGGCTCCGGATTCGGGCGTCAGATCCAGCGCCACCTTCCCCGGCAAAGCCTCTTGCATCATGTTGAACATCGCGCCGCCCGGCGTCAGGTCAGCCTGACCGTCATCCACGCTCAGCGTGTTGGGGGTGTTCTGGATCAACGGCCAGACATGCGCCTGTTCGACGTCATAGCGCATGAACTCTTCCATGATGTTGATCATCTCATGCGACTGGAAGAGACCGTAATCGCTGGTCCGGTCAAGGCTGTCGGTGTTGCCCGCCGTGTTCCATTCGGTCACCGCGATCTGCGCATCGGGGATCACGTCGCCCCAGGTTTCGTCAGTGTTGTTCAGAAAGAACGTGCGCTGGCCTTCGTTCACCTGACCGCGGGAATAGACGTGGACGGCAACCTGATCGACCGCCGCGCGCTCCGCTTCGGTGTCGAATTCGGACAGGATCATTTCATTGGCGACATGGGTCCAGTTGATCGCACCCGAGCTGTAGAGACTGTCTTCACCGAGGTTCAGATCATAGGTCGCGTTCAGATCGGCCAGGATCTCGGCGCTGGTCATGTCGGCGCCGTAGTCGTCCGACAGGCGCGCAAAGTCGAAATTGGTGCCCGATTGCACGATGATTTCAGCATCCGAGTTCAGCAGGCTGAGCTCATCATTCACGATCACGGCCATTTCGCTGGCCAGCCGGCCATATTCGACTGAGGACATCTGCCCGCTGCCCCAGTATTCATTGCCCAGTTCGAACGCTTCGATCTCGGCAGTGCCATGCACACCGGTGACCACATCGCGCACAAACCCGCGCAGCGCGTCTTCGTCGATGGCGGCAAACCGGTCGCCATTGGCATCGGTGGCGTCCGACAGCAGGTTGCGCGTCGGGATCACGATGGTGACGGACAGGCCTTCCTCAACCGCATAGGCCAGCGCCTCGTTCAGCGGGATGAAATCGCGCAGCTCCCCGGTGTCGCGGTCGGACACGACCGACGCATTGGGGTCCGTGATGTCGAAATAGCGTTCGGTCAAAGACCCGCCCGGATAGCGGAACGATCCGACGCCCAGTTCCTCGATCAGGCGGTCATAGTTGCCGCCCTGCACAAGGCTCGAGCGGGTGGCAAGCACGTTTGCACCAAAGAGGCCTTGTGTGGCCTCTGTTCCCATGAATCCATATGCGGCGATTTCAGGCATATTTGTGGCATCCGACTGAGCAGGTGATCATAATTTCTCCCTATTTTTGCCCAGATGTCTCTAGGTTTGTTAAAATCCGCCCCATTTTCGCCGTTATTGTACAGTTGGCCTGAACAGTGCGTACCGACCTGCTGCAATTGTCTTGCCAGTTCAGAGGCCGGTTTGCGGAAAAGTGGCCGAATCGCCTGAATTCACCGCAAGGCGCGCGCACATCGCCCCTTGCCTTTGCCGGAATGTTGATCGTAGGCTCAGGCAAAAAGTTTAACGCTAAACTTCTTGCAGGGAGGCGCCCATGGCGGCACGCAAATCATCGGCCAAGGCCACGAGCCTGCCGAATGTCTCGGCAGAGGAACTCACGGCCTATTACCGCGACATGCTGCTGATCCGGCGGTTCGAGGAAAAGGCAGGCCAGCTTTACGGCATGGGCCTGATCGGCGGGTTCTGTCACCTCTATATCGGTCAGGAAGCCGTGGTCGTCGGGCTGGAAGCGGCGGCCAGCGAAGGCGACAAGCGCATCACCTCCTACCGCGATCACGGGCACATGCTGGCCTGCGGCATGGACCCGAACGGCGTCATGGCCGAACTGACGGGCCGCGAGGGCGGCTACTCCAAGGGCAAGGGCGGCTCCATGCACATGTTCTCGAAAGAGAAACATTTTTACGGCGGCCACGGCATCGTCGGCGCACAGGTGCCGCTGGGTGCCGGACTTGCCTTTGCCGACAAGTACAAAGGCACCGACCGCGTCACCTTCACCTATTTCGGCGATGGTGCGGCCAATCAGGGACAGGTCTACGAGACCTTCAACATGGCGGCACTTTGGCAGTTGCCGGTGATTTTCGTCATTGAAAACAACCAGTACGCCATGGGCACCGCACAGCGTCGGTCAACCTCGACCCCTGATTTGCATACACGCGGTGCCGCGTTCGGCATTCCGGGCGAAGCGGTGGACGGAATGGACGTGCTGGCGGTCAAGGCCGCTGGCGACAAAGCCGTCAAACACTGCCGATCCGGCAAAGGCCCCTACATCCTCGAGGTGAAAACCTACCGCTATCGCGGCCACTCCATGTCGGACCCGGCCAAGTACCGCACCCGCGAAGAGGTGCAGAAAATGCGCGAGGAACGCGACGCCATCGAACATGTCCGCGAGATGCTGCTGCAGGGCGGCCACGCGACCGAAGACGACCTCAAGGCCATCGACAAGGAGATCAAGGCCATCGTCAACGCCAGCGCCGATTTCGCCCGCGAAAGTCCGGAACCGAGCCTCGATGAACTATGGACCGACATCTACGCAGAGGAGGCCGTGTGATGGCGGACGTCACCAACGAACTCATCCTCGAACATCTCAAATCGATTCAGGACAAACTTGGTAAACTGGATCGCGGCCAACGCGATATCCAAAGCGAATTGCGGTCCCACAAGTCCATGCTTGGCACCATCATCTCGGACGACGCGCTGCAGGATGGCCGGATCGCGGAAATCTACGACCGCCTCGAACGGATCGAGGCCCGACTTGCTTTGAGGGATCAATAATGGCGACCGAAGTTCTCATGCCCGCCCTCTCGCCCACCATGGAAGAAGGCACGCTGGCCAAATGGCTGGTCAAGGAAGGCGACACCGTTTCGGCCGGTGACATCATGGCCGAGATCGAGACCGACAAGGCGACGATGGAATTCGAAGCCGTAGACGAAGGCATCGTCGGCAAGATCCTGATCCCCGAAGGCACCGAAGGCGTCCGGGTCAACACCCCCATCGCGGTGCTTGTCGAAGCGGGCGAAAGCGTCTCCGATGCGGCACCAACCGCCCCCGCACAGGTACTTGCCCCGGCCGACAAGGCGCAAAGCTCCGAAGACCAGCCCGCCGCTGGCATGGCACACCCCGACCCGGTCAAGATGGTCGCCAAGGCCGAAGCCCCGTGGCCCGAGGGCACCAAGACCAAGCAAACGACCGTACGCGAAGCCCTGCGCGACGCGATGGCGGAAGAAATGCGCCGCGACGAGGACGTGTTCCTCATGGGCGAAGAGGTCGGCGAATATCAGGGTGCCTACAAGATCAGCCAAGGCCTGCTGGACGAATTTGGCGCGCGCCGGGTGATGGACACACCTATCACCGAACATGGTTTCGCCGGCATTGCTGTGGGTGCCGCTTTCGGCGGCCTGCGTCCGATCGTCGAATTCATGACGTTCAACTTCGCGATGCAAGCCATTGATCAAATTATCAACTCCGCCGCCAAGACACTCTACATGTCCGGCGGCCAGATGGGCGCCCCGATGGTGTTCCGTGGCCCCAATGGTGCTGCCGCCCGCGTCGGCGCGCAGCACTCGCAGGACTACGCCGCCTGGTACGCGCATATCCCCGGTCTCAAGGTTGTGATGCCCTACTCGGCCTCCGATGCCAAAGGCCTGCTGAAAACCGCGATCCGCGATCCGAACCCGGTCATCTTCCTCGAAAATGAAATCCTCTATGGCAAAACCTTCGAGGTCCCCGAGATCGAGGATTACACCGTCCCCTTCGGCAAGGCCCGTGTCTGGCGCGAAGGCGCGGACCTGACCATCGTCAGCTTCGGCATAGGCATGACATACGCGCTGGACGCCGCTGAAAAGCTTGCAAAAGACGGGATCGAGGCAGAGGTGATCGACCTGCGCACCCTGCGCCCCATCGACTATGACACGGTGATCGCAAGCGTGCAGAAAACCAACCGCTGCATCACGGTCGAAGAAGGTTTTCCCGTCGGGGCCATCGGCAACCACCTCTCCGCCGTCATCATGGAACGCGCGTTCGATTATCTCGACGCACCGGTGCTGAACCTGACCGGCAAGGACGTGCCCATGCCCTATGCCGCAAACCTCGAAAAACACGCGCTGGTGACCACGGCAGAAGTGGTCGAGGCGGCGAAAAAGGTCTGCTACAGATGAGTGGTGACCTGACCGTCCGCACCCGCGACGTCGCCCGCGAGGCCTATCACGTGGTCACACCCGAAGGCGCGGCCTTCGTTCCGGAATGCCTGATGGACAGGTTCCCGAACGAGTCCCGCCCCTCGCATCAATCGGCCTATGAGTGGATCGGCGCACACAAGCGCCAGATCACCACGGCCGTGGCCGCGCTGAAAGCCGGGAAAACGCCCAAAGACCCTTACGACCTCATCACCCTGATCGAGGAGACCTGACATGCCAATCGAAATCCTCATGCCCGCCCTGTCGCCCACGATGGAGGACGGCACGCTGGCGAAATGGCTGGTCAAGGAAGGCGACACGGTGTCCTCGGGCGATGTGATCGCCGAAATCGAGACCGACAAGGCGACAATGGAATTCGAAGCCGTGGACGAAGGCGTGATCGGCAAGCTCCTCGTGGCCGAAGGCACCGCGGACGTAAAGGTCAACACGCCCATCGCGATGCTGCTTGAAGACGGCGAAAGCGTCGATGATCTGGGCGCAACCCCTGAATCCGCCCCGCAAGCAGCCCCACCCAAACCCGCAGAAGCCGCCGCCGCCGCGCCCCCCGCGCCGGTCAAAACCGGTGACCGCGTCTTCGCCTCGCCCCTCGCGCGCCGCATCGCCGCCGACAAAGGTCTGGATCTGAGCCAGATCACAGGCTCCGGCCCGCGCGGACGCATTGTGAAAGCCGATGTCGAAGGGGCCGAATCGCAGCCCGCCGCCGCCCCGGCCCCAGCCGCAGCCCCCACCGCATCGGCTCCGGCGGCAAAACCGGTCGACGCCAGCGCCATTGCCAAAATGTACGAAGGCCGCGCCTATACCGAACTGCCGCTCGATGGCATGCGCAAGACCATCGCCGCCCGGCTCACCGAGGCCAAACAGACGATCCCGCATTTCTATCTGCGCCGGTCCGTCACCCTCGACCCGCTGATGGCCTTCCGCGCCCAACTCAACGCCCAGCTCGAAAAGCGCGGCGTCAAACTAAGCGTCAACGATTTCATCATCAAGGCCTGCGCGCTGGCCCTGCAACAGGTGCCCGCCGCCAATGCCGTCTGGGCCGGTGATCGCAACCTGCAACTGGAGCCCTCGGATGTGGCCGTGGCCGTCGCCATCGAAGGCGGGCTCTTCACGCCCGTATTGAAAGACGCACACCAGAAATCCCTGTCCGCCCTCTCTGCCGAGATGAAGGATTTGGCCACCCGCGCCCGCGACCGCAAGCTGGCCCCGCACGAATACCAGGGCGGCAGCTTTGCCATCTCGAACCTCGGCATGTTCGGAATTGAAAACTTCGACGCCGTCATCAACCCACCCCATGGCGCAATCCTTGCGGTTGGGGCAGGTCTGAAAAAACCGGTGGTTGGCGAAGACGGCACCGTCAAAGTCGCAACGGTCATGTCCATGACGCTGTCAGTGGATCACCGCGTGATCGACGGCGCTCTTGGCGCGGAACTTCTGCAAGCCATTGTCGACAATCTGGAAAACCCGATGGCCATGCTGGCCTGATCCGGTCTTCTCTGGTTCAGAAATACTTCGGGGGAGTCGCCCACCGGGCGACGGGGGCAGCGCCCCCAAGTTTCCGTTCACGGAAACGGGCGATGCGTCACCGCATCGCCCACCAACATTACGCGCCGGAGCGCAGGATCTGATCCATGCTGATCGCAGGCTGCGAACATCCCGCCTCACCCACGATCCGCGCGGGCACACCCGCCACGGTCTTGCAGGGCGGCACCTCTTCCAGCACCACCGATCCCGCCGCCACGCGCGAACAATTGCCGACCTTGATATTGCCCAGCACCTTTGCGCCCGCACCGATCAGCACACCGTCGCCGATCTTCGGATGACGGTCTTCCTCTTCCTTGCCGGTGCCGCCCAGCGTCACGGAATGCAGCATCGACACGTTGTCGCCGACGACCGCCGTTTCCCCGATCACGATGGAATGGGCATGGTCGATCATGATCCCCTGCCCGATCTTCGCCGCCGGGTGGATGTCGACGCCAAACGCCTCGGAACAGCGCATCTGCACGAAATAGGCCAGATCCGTCCGCCCCTGCCGCCAGAGCCAGTTGCCCACGCGGTAGCATTGGATTGCCTGGAATCCCTTGAAATACAGCAGCGGTTGCAGGAACCGATGGCAGGCCGGATCGCGCTCGTAAACCGCCACGATGTCGGCGCGGGCCGCCATCGCAAGGCTCGGATCCGAGGCAAAGGCCTCGTCACAGATCTCGCGCAGGATCTGCTCGGTCATCTCTCCATTCGCCAGCTTGAGCGAAATCCGGTAGCTCAGCGCCCGCTCAACGCTGGGATGGTGCAGCACCGAATAGTGAATCATCCCGCCCAGCAACGGTTCCTTGGCCACCGCCTCGTCCGCTTCCTTGACGATACGGGCCCAGACCGGGTCCACCGCCGCGAGTTTTGCGCGTGTTTCAGCCATGCGATCTCTCCTTTGACCTGCAGAGTGTAGCAGATAGGATCAAAGATCAAAAACGCAAAGCTGTTATGACAGCGTTCACGGGATGGAATGACCACACGGCCCGCCGCAGGCACATATCCGGTCCTGATCGGACCTCCGGGCAGCCCGCGCCGCAAGAGCCTCGAGAACGGCAATCCACGCCGCAAGCCCGCAGGGGCACTGAAACGACACCGCTCCTCTGCGCCCGTGACGCAGCGCCGCTGTCACAAGGCTGCCATCCCCGAAAACCGGATGTGCCGCACCCTGCGCCTGCCGGTACGCGTCGGCCAGATCAGCCTCACGGATCAATGCCGTGGCCACATTTGCCCGGTACTCCGGCGGGTGTCCTGCCACCACCGAAACGGCGGCCAGGACATCGTTGTAGATCACCGGTCTCACAGGCTGATCCCGATCCGTGCACCCGGCCCCGGCCCAAACCGGTCAGAAAGCTGGGCCACCTCGATCTCGACCGGGCCCGCACCCCCGTCGGCCAACTGCATCCCGCGCGTATAAGTCCAATTCGGTGCCCCAAGCTCGAACTGCCGCAGCACCGTCCCACCGGACAGAACCCGCAAACCATAGGCTTCACGATCTTCTCCCAACGGAATCTCCGGCAGATCCCAGCCATCCGCAGCGATCCGCCCCCGGCGCACCCACGACACCGTCACGTCTTCGCCGACACGCTGTGCCCTGAGATGCACAGGCCGCAAGGGCCGCAAACCGATCCCGGCAAAGGCATGAACCTCGTGCCGATACGCGGCGTGATCATAGGCCTTGTCCGCCGGCCCGATCCGGTAATGCCGCACCAACCCGCGCTGCGATGCCGCCAGCGCAATCTGGCGCGGGGTGCCGTCCAGAAGCACGATATACGCACCACTCGGCAGGACATCCGGCATCGCAGCATCCGACCCGAACTGCCCCCGCAGCAGGCCCGACAGCCGCCAGACGCCCGGTGCCACCAAATCCGCCGTCCGGAACTGGACCAGCTCCCATGCGGCCGGATCACCGGTCCCGAGCGCCGCAAGGTTCGCCCCCGCCAACAGCCCCGCGTCGCTGACCGAGGACAGGCTGCCCGAGGTCAACGCCACCTCGATCACGGTGGCATGGTCGATCAGACCGGATGGCGCACGTGGCACAGGTGTCAACGTGACACCGACGGTCGACGCCACTCCGACAAGCCCGTTCAGCGCATAGCCCGCGTCCTGGACCGCATCATAGACCGCCACATCCCCCGGCCACGGATCCGCCGTCACCGCCAGATACGGCGCATGGGGCACCTCATCGCCGGTGATCAGCGGCAGATCAAGGAACAGCGGCAGAACCGGCCCCGAGGTCACATACCTCCGGGATGGTGTCGGATCATCCGGGAAATCCGCCGGGTGATACACCTCGGGCGCGATCCGCACCGCATCGATCAACTGATGGGTCGTCTGCTCCACCCGGTCGATGCGCACGGTCATGTCGCCTGCTTCCACCGGCAGCGCAACCACATCCCCCGCGCCCAGCGCGTGTTGTGACAACGGTAGGGCAAAGCGCACCGCATCGCGCGACACCCGTGCCTCGCTCAGCCAACGTTCCACCGCCTGCCGCCCCTCGGGCCGCGTCAGCAGAAGCGGCACCTCGCTTTCGGCCACCGCATGAGTTGCTTCGTCGGGCAGCACCGATTCCTCGGCGATGTTGCGGTAATCCCCATCCGCCTCGACAAAGTTCAGCCGAACGCGCCCCGACATATCCGCCTCGGAGCTGCGGCTCTGCACCACTTCGGACCCAAGATCGCCATGCGCGGTAAGCTGGTCGATCCCCAGAGACACCGCCCGCGCCCCATCGCGATTGCGGAACACCACCACACCGTCCCGCTCGATCGCATCGAACCCGTAGGCCAGCATCAGCGGCTGCAACACCCGCCGCGCATCCGATACATCCGGCGCAAGATAGCCGCGCACGAAACCGTACAACCCGCTCACGTCATGGTCTTGCAGCCCCGACCGTTCGCAAATCTCGGCCACAACCGACGCCAATGTCCGCCCCGACACCCGCCCGTTGATCCAGTGCCCGCGCCGGTAGTTCGGCCCGTCCGACCACATCTCGTCAGTGTTCGGAAACCAAGGATAAGGGCGCGCGTCCCAGGCCCAGACAAACACCCGCCCCATGTCGATCATCGGCTCGGCATAAACACCCGACACCGGATTGTTCGCCGGATCGCCCCAATAGCTCAGCATCGCGCGCAGATATTGGTGCTGGATCAACTCATCCCGCAACCCGTTCGAATAGGCGGGCAACGTGCTCTCCGAACTCTTGGGGTCGAGAAACTTGTTCGGCTCATTCGTTGCCTTGTTGACCGCTGCACAGCCGATCTCGGTGAACCAGATCGGCTTGCTTTCCGGCACCCAGGCCGTCGGCACAGCCTGCCGCACGCCGCCCACCCGGTTGTGATGCGGCTGCGACCACCAGTTGCGAATGTCCTTGTAGCGCCAGACCCACGGCTCGCCATAAGCCCCATCGGTAATGGGCGCGCGCTGCTGCAGGTCCCGCGCCTCCTGCGACGGGTAGTACCAATCATACCCCTCACCCCCGGCCACATTGGCCTTGAGGTAGTCAAGATCATGCACCGCGCCCCAGGCGGCATCCGCGTGATCCTCGCCATCCCGCCAATCCGAAAGCGGCATGTAATTGTCGATCCCGATGAAATCGATATTCGCATCGGCCCAAAGCGGATCAAGATGGAAATAGAGATCCCCGCTGCCATCCTGCGGATGTGTCCCGAAATACTCCGACCAATCCGCCGCGTAGCCGATCTTCACCCCCGGCCCGAGGATCGCCCGACACTCCGCCGCCAGCACCCGCAACGCCTCGACCGCAGGAAATCCTGTCGCGCCGCGCAACTGCGTCAGGCTCCGCATCTCGGACCCGATACAGAACGCGGTCACACCGCCTGCAACGGCACAGAGATGCGCCTGATGCAGGATGAATCGCCGATAGCTCCAATCCTGCAGTACCTCTTCCTCAGGGTCGTCGCCGGGCATCAGACCACCGGGCGCGTAAAGGACGACACCCTCCTCAACAATGAAATCGCCAATCTGAGCGCCGCCAAAGAACGCCGCCACCTCGGCGTCCATCGCACTGGTCCCGGTCAGGTCCCCCACCTGCCCCGGCGCCACACTTGCCGTAATCCGCCCGCGCCACGGCAGCTTAGGCTGCTCTCCCTCTCCGGTCCACGGGTTCGGCAATCCGTTCCCCGGCATCTGCTCCATCAGGATGAACGGATAATAGAGCACCTCCAGCCCCTTGGCGGTCATGTCCCGGATCGCCTGAACGACCGACGCATCGCAGGGCGTGCCGCCATAGACCGGACGCCCGTCCTCGACAGGCACCAGCCCGGCATCGGCGCGCGCCAGCCCACTCACCCTCCACGGCATCCCGGCACTGTCCGCCTCGGTCTGCTCCACCTTCGGCTGGATCACGCACGCGCCACAGCGCAGATCACTGCCGAACCAGCTCACCACCAGCGACACCGCTCCGCAATCCGGCACCTCGTCCTGCAAATGCTTGAGCGAGGTGACGAAATCCGGCCGATCCGACGGGCTGTTCACATTGACCACGTTGGATTTGCCCGCGCCCGCATCCAGCGACACGGCCTCCGTGGCCAGCGAATACTCCCCCGTTCCGGGGATCATCGCCACCGCCCGGATCGCAAATGGCACGTC
Source organism: Alphaproteobacteria bacterium (assembly GCA_030428355.1). Classification (GTDB taxonomy): domain Bacteria; phylum Pseudomonadota; class Alphaproteobacteria; order Rhodobacterales; family Rhodobacteraceae; genus Marivita. The sequence goes on from JAUIBL010000004.1 coordinate 42,251, forward strand.
CTCCGGATCGTCCTGCACCGGCCGCGTCACCTCGAACGAGAACTGAGGCACCCGGTTGCCGAACCGGCTCAGGTCCAGATCCTCGAACACGACATAGGCCGTGCCTCGATAGGCCGGCACAGCCCCCACGCCCTCGACCGCCTCCATCTTCGGGTCCGGCAACTGGTCACGCGACCCCGGATAGACCACCATGTTCAGATCAGGCACCGACACCTCGGCCCCATCCGCCCAGACGCGGTTCACGCTGGTGATCTCGCCCTCGCACAAGGCCACGGCAAGGCTCACCGAATAGCTGTATTCCTTGATCGTCGGCTGCGCGGACAGCCCCTTGCCACCCCCTGACTTGGAAACGTGTTCCTTGAACTGCGTCGCCCAGATGATGTGTCCACCCACCCGCATCCGGCCAAAGATCTGCGGGATCGGCTGCCCCTCGCCCGCCGTGCTCAGCCGCAACCGGTCCAACCGCCCGGTCTCGATGCTCCGCGCCCCGCCGCCCAGCACCCGCTGGTCGATGGCCCGCCCCAGGGTGGCCCCGGCGAACCGGCCCACCGCCGACATCGACAGCCCAAGCACCGACCCGCCAAGGCTGCTGCCCAGCGCAGCGCCCGCCGCCGAAAGAACCAGTGTCGCCATCGTTCTATCCTTCCTGAATGTCGGGGAACGCAAACCGCGCCACGATGCGGCGCTGCCACGGTGCGCTCAGCGCCGTTTCCACCACCGCATGCCCCGAATAGGCATGGAGGAACCGCGCCTCGGCCCCGATCCGTGTCTGAAGCCCCAGATGTTTTGCCACCGAACGGTCCCGCATGCGAAACAGGATCACATCGCCGGGTGCTTCATCCTCAATCGCCTTGCCGCGCAGCACCCGCGAAAGCCCCCGCCACAGCACCTCATCCCCCTGCGGCTCCGACCAGTCGGGCGTGTAGGCAGGCAGAGCACAGGGCTCACACCCATAAAGCCCCCGCCAAACGCCCCGCAGAAGGCCCAGACAATCCGTGCCAGCCCCGCGCACACTCGCCTGATGCACATAAGGTGTCCCGATCCAGCGCCGCGCCTCTGCGACGACAGCCTCGCCCCTCACCGCAAGCTCCCGCCACCGCGCGACCGTGTGGCCGTCGGATGGATCAACACCCACTCTTCCTGCGGAATGTCCGGAAACCCCTGAAAGTTGATCACATTGTCGAACTTCATCCGACAGGTCTCGAACCGCTTGTCGCAGCCCACGATCAGCTTCACCCGATCTCCAACGGCGACGGCCGCCCGCAAAGGCTCCCACAGATCGACCTCGCGCACGCCGTCCTCGTAAAGCACATCACGCTTGATCACGGCCCAAAGCCCCTCCGCCGCGCCGTCCAGCACCGTCAACCGACCCCGCTGAAACCACTGCGCCGCAAACCCGCTTGCCCCGGAGAGAACCATACCGCCTTTGGCCGTCACGGACGTGACAACCGCCTCGGCCCACATGCCCGCCGCCTCGGTATCCACCCCGCAGGCCGCATCCCCCAGCACCGCGAGACACGGCGCCTGGTACACCCGACCCACAGGCCGGTTGAGCCACTCCGTCAGCCCCCGCAACTCCGCCGTGAACGCGCCACCGCTCCGTGTGATCTCACCCAGCGATCCCCGAAACAGCACCTTGCGAGCCGACACATCCGCCCAGTTGACCAGCCACGCCGTCACCTCGGCCCCGTCAAACCGCCCTGCCGCGATGTCCGCCTCGGTCACACTGGCATCCGACAGCGCGCCAACCGCCTCGCTGTTGTCTACCGACAGCCCAGTGCCCTGCTGCACCGCCGCCGCGCTCATGCCGGTGTCCGCGCGGAACACCAGACCGTCAAACTGCAGGTCCAGATCATGATCCGTGAACCCGAACCGCCGCCCATCCCTGCGCCGCACTTCCCAGGTCCGCGCAACCGTTGTGACACCTGTGCTCAGATGCGCCGCCAGCGCCTCTGCCCCGCTCATACCCGCAGCTCCACCACCGGCACATCCGGCACCTCACCCGCCTGGAATGTCGCAGCCGAGGTCTGGATACGATCCGTATCGAACCGCACCGGCACGTCAAACTCGAACCCCGCCGTCACCGAGACACCCGCCGCAGGCGCGACAAAGAACGACACCACCCCGGTCACCACATCGACCAAGAAATCCGCCCCTTCGAGCTGCGTCACCCCGTCCAACGCCACCAGCACGGACCCCGCCACCGGCTTGGCCACCGGACGCGCATAAACCGCATCTCCCGACGCATAGGCCTTGCGCAAAGCAAACTCGGTCACCACGCCATCCCCGGTCCCGATCACCTGATCGGTGGCCGAGACCTGCGCCGACGGCTTGCACGACTTGAAATCCGCCCAGTCCTTCCAGCGAAACCCGTACATCTGCCCGCGCCGCGCCTCGAAGAACGCGATCAGCGTGTCGATGTCGTCCATCGACCGCTGCCCGATCCCCGCGTCGTACCGCCTGCGGGAATGCGCCCACGGCGTGTTCCGCTCCTCGAACCCGCTCGCCAGCGTCACCACATCCGTCCGCCGCTCCGGCCCCCCGATCGAGCCAAAGCTCAGCGCCGTCGGAAACCTCACCTCATGAAACTGCATCGCAAGCCCTCCTCACAGGTTCCGCTGACCCGAGCCCAGCACCCGGCCCATCTGCGCCGCGATCTGGCTTTGAGACCGCCGGAACCCCTGCACATCCGGGGTCGAGATGTTCATCACCACGTTGACTGCACGCCCACCACCGCCCGCGCGCACACCCAGCTTGCCATCGGCCCCGCGCGCCAGCGGCAGGATCGCCTCCGGTCCGGCCTCACCCATCAAACCGACACCACCCCGCATCGGAAATGTCGTCGGCCCATGCACCACGCCACCATCGGCAAAGGGCATCACCCGGCCCTGCGAAAACGACGCCCCATCGGCAAACGGCAGCAGGTTGCTGATCCCCTTCATCACCATACCGCTCAGATGCTCTTTCACCGGGTTCACCGCCGCGCGGTAACTCGCCCCGATCATCGACTGCGCAATCGTGCCCAACGCGTCCGACAGCTTCATCCCGTCAAACACGATCCCATCAATCGCCCGGCTCAACCCGCTGTTCAGCGCACCTTCCAGCTTGGCCGCCCCTTTACCGGTCTCCGACAACGACTCCCGCACTTTCGCCATTTCGGCCTGAAAGCCACCCGCCATGCTCGACGCCCCCGCAAGCGCCTCTTCCAAAGCACTCACCTGCGCCTCGAAGCCGTCAATACCGTCCAACTCAATCATCCCGTTCCCCCCGTGTGTCCGGATAGGCCGCCATCAGCGCGTCCAGCCCGCTCCGCCCCAGTGGCACATCCCCGCTCCCCAGAAGCAGATGCAACTCCGCCGGCGTCAGCGCCCAGAATTCGTCCGGACGCAGCCCCAACCCGCGCACCCCGGCACGCATCAGCGCGGGCCAGTCAAAGCGGCTCACGCCTCACCCACCGGTGTGAACGCCCGCGCCAACAATTCCGCCGCCACCCGCGCCGCCGCCAGTGGCCCGCCCTCGATCTCCGCCGCAAGCAAATCCGCCGCCGTCCCGCGCCAACCCCCGCCGCGCAAACCGGCGACGATCAACGCGAGCACATCCCGGCTCGAACAGCCCCCGCCCTCGAAGCGCGCCACGAGATCGACCAGCGTGTCAGCGCCCATCCCCGCCTCCAGTTCCGCCAGCGCCCCCAGCGTAAGCCGCAGCACATGCGGCTCGCCGTCGATCACCAGCGTCACCTCTCCGCGCCAGGGGTTTGCCATCGTCACGCCGCCGCCGTGAACGCCACAACACCGGCAGAGGCCAGCGACAGCTCATACGTCGCCTCACCGTTATGCGACCCGGCATATTCCAGTCCGGTCACCTGAAACGGCGCCTGCACCACGCCGAAATCCGGGATGATCACCTGAAACGCCGGCGTCTGACTGTCGAAGAAGATCTGCCGCGCCCGCTCATCTGTACTGGCATCCTTGAACACACCGGCACCCGAGATCGCGACGCTCCGCACGCCCGCACCGGCCAGCAATTCGCGCCACCCGCCCTCACTCTCAAGCGAGGTCACATCGACGGCTTCCGCATTGAAACTCATCCGCGTGGCCCGCAGCCCCGCCAGCGTTTCGAACGTGCCGCTGCCATCCACATCGACCTTGATCAAAAGGTCTTTCCCGTTCTGAGCACCCATCGCCCACACTCCCTGTCTGGAAATTCTCTGGAAATCCGCAACGCCCTCAGGCGTCATCCTCGACCCGCGCCCGGAAGGTCAGGTCGACCCTGCGCCGTCCCGCCTTTTCGCGCTGCGCCACCGCCCGCTTGAAATTCAGCGCCACTAACCGACCCCGCTCCAACACCATTTCCGCGTCGATCAGCGCATCACACACCGCCGCCGACACCTCCTTGGCGGCCTGAAACCCCGCATCGTCCGTGATCACCGACACCACGAATTCATGCCACGCCCCGCGCCCGGTCTTGTCGCTGGCATCCACCGCCCTCTCCGGGCCCAGCGCCACATAGAGGTCCGGCAACCGCCCTTTCGGCACTGCGTCATAGACCCGGTCACCCACCAGCACCGAAAGCCCCGCGTCGCTCTGCAAGCACTGATACACAGCCCCCTGCAACGCCGCCGCCACCGCATAGCTCATGTCGCCACCTCCTCGTCGCAGAGGCAGATCAGAAACCGCCCGCCGGGATCGGCCTCTGTCACCGAATTGATCCGAAACACCCGCGCGCCGTCGCGGAACCGCTGCTCCGGCAAAGGCCGCGCCGAATGGCCTTGCGGTGCACCCCGCACCAGAACCCGAAACCCGGTCACCGACACCTGCCCGGCCTCACCGACACTTTCCCGCCCGGACCGGGGCTTTACCTCACCCCAGAGCACGCCCAGCGCGACCCAGCTTTCGTGCATCCCGCCCGCGCCATCGGGCACCGCGTCCAGACGCTCCAGCACCAGCTTCGATGTCAGCCTCGGCCCGCTCATGCACCAAACCCCAGCCGCACCGGGCGATAGCGCGCGATCAGGCTCGTCACCCCAAATGGCATGCACCCCTGTCCCAGCGTGGTCTCGTCGCGGTATTCGTAGTAATGCGCCGCCAGCAGCATCACCGCCTGCGCCAGATCGGCCGGCAGTTCGCCAAACACCTCGGCCATCCCGGCGCGAAACCGAACCTCGGCGCTGCCATGCTCCGGGATCAACGGCAGACAGCCACCCATCGGCACCAGCTTCGGCGCATCGCCATCCGCCACCAGCGCATAACGCGCTGCATCCACAACCGCCCCGGCACCAAATGCATCGACCAAAGTCACCTGCGTCACCACACGCACCGGCGCAATCGGCAGCACCTGCCCGGTCACATCCCGCCAGCGGTGCAGACTGCACAGAAAATCCCGTACCAACAGCGCTTTGCCCGTCCGCGCCTCGACCGCCGCCATCGCCGCCCGCAGAAACCCGCCCAGCAGGCCATCCTGAAGCCCGTCCTCGACAAACCCGCTGCCCATCCTCAGATGGTCCCGCAACCGCGCCACCGGCAGGGCCGCCTCGGGGATCTGGCTCTCTTCAATCAAATACATCTCGTCTTCTCCGCAAACCTGTCCCGCGTTCAGAGCCCGGTGAGTTGTCGGACGCGCGCCGCCGCCGCTGCTCGGACGGAGGGAGCGGCTAGACAACGCCGGCACTCCGGCGCGCGCCCCATGAGGAAGACGGCCCGCACCGCCCTCCCCATGTCCGCCATCACCGATCAGGCGACAGCGAAGCGCAGCAGCTTGATGGCCGCAAAATCGCTGACGTCGCCGCCCACGCGCTTGGTCGCGTAGAACAGCACGTGCGGCTTGGCGCTGAACGGATCGCGCAGCACACGCAGATCCGGGCGTTCCGCAATCGTGTAACCCGCGCGGAAATCACCAAAGGCAATTGCGTCCGCATTGGTCGCAATGTCCGGCATGTCCTCGGCGATCAGCACCGGATAGCCCAGCAGACGCGCCGGTTCTCCACTGGTGAACCCGTCCGACCACAGATGACGCCCATCCGCATCCTTCAGCTTGCGCAGCGCCCCCGCCGTCTTGGAGTTCATCACGAAACTCGCATTGGCGCGGTATTCCGCCCCCAACGCATAAACCAGTTCGATCAGCGCATCGCCATTGCCGATGGACCCATCCACACCCGTTGGCACATAGCCAAGATTGCCCCAGGTCCAGACATCGTTGTCCACGGCACCATGGTTCAGAATTCCGCGCGGCTTGTTGTTGCCATCGCCGTCAATGAACGCCCCGGCCTCGGCCCGCGAGAACGTCTCGGCGATCTTGCCGCCCAGCCAGGTCTCGATGTCGAACGCCGTATCGTCCAGCAACCGCTGGCTCGCCTTCGGCATGGCACTCAGCTCGTGCAGCTTGATCGAAATACGGTCGATGGTCGGCGTCCCGGTTTCCGATCGCGAGGCAACCTCGTCCGCCCAGCCTGCACCCGCATTGCCCTGGTCGATCAGCACATCATAGCTCGACGCCTCGACATGCACGACCGTGGCCACCGCCCGAAGCGACGCGCTGCTCTTAAGCACACCCTGAATGGTGTCCGAGGTCACAGGGTCGATCAGGAACCCGCCATCGCCGTTGACCACCGTGGACATGGATTTCACATCCATCTCCAACCCGCGCAGCCCGTCATCATCACCGGTGCGCAGATAGGCGTCAAACGCCTGATAATGCAGGTCATCGCCGCACACACCACCCGCCAGGGCCGGTCGCCCGGCAAACCCCGTCTTCGTCTCGATCTTTGTCATTCGCTCTTCCTGTTCCTGAAGCTTTCTGTCGAAGGCGTCGCGCTGTCGGCGCATATCGCCCACCAGTCCCGCCAAGGCGGCACCCACCTGGGTGAACGGAGACACATCTTCCCCGCTCCGCGACATTGTCCCGGTCTCACTCATCCCGTTTTTCCCGTCTCTGAAGGGTGGCCCTAGCCATCCACCAATGTCCGGCGCGCCTCTTCGATCAGGCGTGCCATCTCCCGCAGGTCGGCCTCCATCGGGGTCTCCCCCTTGGCCGCCACCCGCGCACTGGGCAGCATCGGGAAGGTCACAAGCGACACCTCCCACAGCTCCAGTTCCGTCAGAACCCTGCGGCCCTGCTTATCCTTTGTTGCCGCCTTGGTGCGATAGCCGATCGACAGCCCGTCAATCGCCCCCGCCGCCACCAATGCCGCCGCCTCCCGACCCCGTGCGACGCTGTCCAGCAACCGGCCCTTCACATAAAGCCCGGTCCCATCCTCGCGCACCTCGTCCCACACCCCGATGGGTTGCGCCGGATCATGCTGCCACAGCATCTTGACGGCACGCCCACCCTCGGCCAACCGCTTTAACGACGCCGCATAAGCGCCTGACGCAACAACATCATTCCCCTGATCGCACTGACCGAACCGCGATGCGTAGCCTTCGATCACGCAGCCATCCGTCACGGTCACATCCGCATCGAACCGGCAGAACTTCCGTTCCAAATCCATCCCAATCTCCCTCATGGCGTCACCTGAACGAACTTCAGGAACACATCCGCCAGCACCGCCGCCGCGACGCCATAGACCGCCAGCCACACCCGCCGCTCCAACCGCTCGATCAGCGCCTCGATCCGGTCCAGCCGCCCCGAGATCCCCTCGAACCGCAACTGCGTCACCCGCTCATGCCCCTCGAGCTTCAACGCAGGCGCGCAATCGAACGGCTCGTATCCCCCGCGCGCCTCACTCATCGGCCAGCACCGGCAATCCCAGCAGCGCGCGCTTCTCCGCCGCCGTCAGGAACTCCGCCCTTGCCACCCGTGCCCACTGCGCATCCCGCTCCGCCGCCAATGCGGGCACCTGGTCCAGATCCGGCTTGAGCACCAGCGCCGCGCCCACATGTTCCGACAGCCACACGCTCAGCGCCGCTGTCACCCGCGCCACCAGCGGCAGCACCGTCAGGCGGTAGAACGCCCGATGCGCCTCGGCGTAATTGGCAAAGGTCGCCTCACCGGGAATCCCGAGCAGCATCGGCGGCACGCCAAACGCCACCGCGATCTCCCGCGCAGCCGCTTCCTTGGTCTTCTGAAACTCCATATCGGACGGCGAAAACCCCATCGGTTTCCAGTCCAATCCGCCTTCCAGCAACATTGGCCGCCCGGCATTGCGTGCGCCCATGTGGTGGCTCTCGATCTCCTCGACCAGCCGGTCGTATTGCTCGGCTCCCATTCCAGACACACCATCCGTGCCGTGATAGACAATCGCCCCCGACGGCCGCGCCGCATTGTCCAACAGCCCCTTGGACCAGCGCGAGGCCGCATTGTGCACGTCCAGCGCCTGCGCCGCCGCCACCATCGGGCTTAACCCGTAATGGTCGTCCTGCGGATGAAACGCTTTCACATGACAGACAGGCCGCGCACCGTCCCCCATCTCGAACCGATGCGCCTTGCCGCCAAGCCCGTACTCATAGGCCACCGGCCAGCCATCCGGCCCCGGCACCAGCTTCATCCGGTCCGACCGCAACACATGCAGCTCACCCGGCACACCGCCCGCGCCGACCGCCTCGAAATACCCGTCCCCGGACAACAGAAGCTGCCCGTAAAACGCCTCGAACAACTCCGCCTGCCCCTGCGCAGGGTTCGGACGGCGCAACAGGTCCAACAGCGGATGCACCTCGTAGCGCTGCGCCTGGTCCTGAAGCACAAGCGGCACCGCCGCCCCCGCCTCCGCAATCAGCTTGACCGCCCGAAACCCCACCGGATTTCCCGTGAAGCCGGTCCGCGTCAAAGACGCCGTGTCCCGCGCCGACCAGGCCACGCGGCCCATGTTCTGCCACGCCACAACCGGCCCGGTGGCACTGGCCTTGGCCTCGATCCCGGCCGCCTCGTCGCGCCCTCGCCGAAAGATGTCCCACACCATGTTGCAGCACTCCCCGCAAATCCGTTTCGTTTCCGGCGCGGCCGGGACAGGCTCTCGAACCGTCCCGACCGGCCATGTGCCAAAGACCCAACGCCCCAAGGTCTCTGGCGTCCCCAGACACGGCTCCCTCGTCCGCAGCCCGCCGCATCGCAGGGCCCCGCTCCCAAATCACCGTTCCGTCAAATTCCGTGGCGCGCTCCCGACCGCGCCTGTCGATGAAACCAACCTAACCGGCAAAGGTTAACGGCTGGAAACCATAGCGTACGCTCATCGGCGCAACGTCCTGATCCGTGGCACACGCCACTCCGCCGCCCGCGCGATCACCAGATCCGTCAGCGCCCAGACCAGCGCATCCAGCCGGTCCGGAGACCCCGCCCCCTGGTAGCCCAGCCGCGTCATCTGGCACATCTCGTCCTCCAGCGCGTCAAACGCACCGTAATGCGCCACACGCCCCTGCTCGTACAAGGCCGCCACCGGTTCTGCCCGCGCCGCCTTGGAGCGCGACGCATGCACCCGCACCACAGGCACCATCGGATCGACCTGTCTCAGCACAGCCTCCACCATGTCGCCGCCCTGATTGACCTCGGCCACCAGCGCATGAGCCCCCCAGCGTTCCATCGCCGTGATTGCCCGCCGCGCCCAGACCAGCGGCGACACGCCCTGCACCGTGCAATCCTCAAGCACCACCGCGCGCCAGTCCTGCGGCGGCCCCTCCGTAACCACCCCGGCCACGACGATCCCGCAGGCATCCGACCCTTTGCCACTCGACGCTGTCGGATCGACCGCCACCACGATCCGGTCGAACACCGGCAGCACCGCGCAGCGCGACCGCTCCAGCGCCTCCATCGACCACAGCGCACCCTCGGCCTGATCCAGCAGATCGCCGTCCAGCTCCTGCCGCCCCAGCCGCGTTCCGGCATAGCGCGCCCGCACCTCATCCAGAAACGACGAGGCCAGATAGGCCCGGTTCGCCTCGGTCGGCGCGCGTGTCACCACCGTTGATGGGGCCGCCAGCAAATCTTTCAAAACGCCCACATTTCGCGGCGTTGTCGTCACGCAGACCCGTGGATGCGTGCCCAGCCGCAGCGTGAACTGCAGCATGTCCCACGCCTCCTGTGCGCGCCTCCACTTGGCCAACTCATCCACCCACGCGCCGTCAAACTGCGGCCCGCGCAAGGACTCCGGATCATGCGCCGAACAGGCCACCGCCTCGGCCCCGTTGGGCCAGCGCAGCATCCGCCGCGTGGCAAGCCATTCGGGCCGCCGGTCGGGGGGCGAACAGGCCATGATCCCGCTGTCGCCAAAGATCATCACCTCGCGCACCTGATCCAGCGTCTCGCCCACCAGCGCCACGCGCCGGGCCACGCCCTTGTCCTTTGGCCGCGATCCCTCGACCATCTGTCTCACCCATTCGGCACCGGCGCGGGTTTTCCCCGCGCCGCGCCCACCAAGGATCACCCATGACCGCCAGTCCCCCTCGGGGGGCAACTGGTGCGGATGCGCCCAGAACTCGAACAGATAGGGCAGCGCCAACAGCGCCCCGTCCACCTCTTCAAGACTGCTCAGGAACGCGTCCTTCTCGGCAACACTGGCGGAGGCGATCAAGTCGGCACCCGACCGCAACCCGCGCCGCATCGAGGTCAAGCCCGTAAGCCCCTTCAATTGCGGCATGTTCTCGGCGATGTCTTTCAATCTGAACCTCCGTCTCCTTGGCGTGTTTCAGCCAGGCCCGCAGCTCGGACAGCGCCTTGGCCGCCTCCGTTGCCGTGCCCGTTTCTCCGGCCTCCACCTTGCTGCGCAAGGCTGCCACCATCTCGCGGATGGTGCGCAACTCCTGCGCAATGGCCTCGCGCTCGGTCTCAAGCGCGCTGCCCGTTTCTTCTGCAGTGATCAGAACCATGCGATCCCTGCCTCCTCGTGCTGATTGGATCTCCGTCCATCACGCACCGGCAGGCCACGGAACACACCGCAACCTGTTGATGCCTAGCAGGCACGAAGCAATAGACCGGAAAAACGCCAACAGATGCCTAACGCGCCGCGCGGGCCGTTAACTCATGCGCAAGCTGTCGCGCGCGACGGCACGAAACCCATGAACGACACACAAATTGAAGTGATTCAGCTTTTCTTAACCACAACGCCCGCGGCTCAGAAAATCCCCCGCCGCAGCAGGTTCAGCCCAAGGATCAGGAACACGTAGAGCACCAGCTTGCGGAACCCTTCGTTCGAAAACCGCGACCGCAGCTTCGCGCCCAGAGTGAAACCCAGCAATGTCGGCACCACCAGGGCCAGCGACACCGCGCCCAATTCCGGCGTCAGGAATCCCTGCTGCACATAGGCCAGCGCAAACGGCACCCCGCCGATCAGCAGGAGCAGACCAACCCCGCGCACGAATTCGTCCTTGGGCACCTGCCGCGCGCTCATGTACATGATGACCGGGGCCACCCAGACGCCGGACAGCCCACCCAGAATGCCCCCAGCCGTGCCGAACCCCAACTGTCCCAGCTTGTCGAAGCGGTCCGGCAGGCGCGGCATGGTGAACCGCAGGTTCAAGGCCGCGAAGGTCACGATAGACAGCCCGAGCGCAAGGAAAATCACCCGATCCGACATTTCGGCCGACAGGATCACGGTCACGAACACGCTGATCCCAAGCGCAAAGGCAAACACCCAGTAGCGCTGGAAAGCTCCCTTGATGTCGCCCATGGTCCAGACCTGCCAGGCATTCGACACCACGATAGGCACCAGCCCCAGCGCAATCGCCGTGCGCGGATCGATGACCATGGTCAGCATGCTGATCGCCGCCGTCGGCAGGCCGATGCCCACCAGCCCCTTGACCGATCCGGCCAGGACAAACACCACCGCGCCGACAAGCAGCAATTCGATCATCCCCATCCCGAGGACACTCCTTCAGAGACGGGCAGGCTCAATTCTCCCGCTGCGCTTCAAGCGCCCGGTATGCCGCGACATTGGCGTTATGCTCGGCCAGCGTCACCGCGAAATTGTGTCCATCCGCCGGATCAAGCGTCTTCGCGACGAAAAAGATGTAATCCGTGTCATCCGGGTTCAGCGCCGCCTCGATGCTCGCCCGTCCCGGATTGGCAATCGGCGTCGGCGGCAGCCCGTCGATCACATAGGTGTTCCACGGCGTCTCGGCCCGCAATTCGCTCTGCCGGATACCGCGCCCCAGCACCCCCTGTCCGCGCGTGATGCCATAGATCACCGTCGGGTCGGTCTGCAGCCGCATGCCCTGTTCCAGACGGTTGACGAAGACACTCGACACAAGGAACCGCTCGTCCGGCGTGCCGGTTTCCTTCTCGATGATCGACGCCATGATCAACGCCTCTTCGGGGCTGTCATAAGGCAAACCGTCCTGCCGGTTTGCCCAGGCCTCGGCCAGAATACGCTCCTGCGCAGAGGTCATCCGCTCCAGCAATTCTGCCCGGCTGCTGCCCGGAGTGACCTCGTAACTGTCCGGAGCCAGCGAACCCTCGGCAGGGATCTCGGCGATCTCGCCCTCCAGAATGTCGATCTGGTTCAGCTCCTGCACGATCTGCCAGCTCGTCACCCCTTCGGCCAGAGCCACGCGATACCGCGTGTCCGCCTCGGCCTTGACCGCAAGGTACTCTTCGGGAACCGCATCCTCGGCCGGGTTGAACTCCGCCACTTCGACAAACCGTCCCGTCGCCGGATCAAGCTCGCGCACCTGCACCGTCGCCCGCGCGATGCTCACCCGGTAGACCACTTCGGTGCCACAGGTGCTCGCCCCGCCGCGCGTGACGATGTCGACGATCTGCTCCATCGACGCGCCTTCCGGCACCAAGAACGACCCCGCCTTGAGCTGCGCCGTCTTGCCCGCGTAATCCGCCCCGATCCGCAGCAGCGCGGCGCTCGACACCGCGCCATCCGCGGCCAAATCTTCGGACACGTTGCGGAAATTGGTGCCCCGCTCCACCTGCACGCAGATCGCCTGCTCCAACGGGCCTTCCGACACGTATTCGTTCTGCGCCCAGATCAGGACACCGCCCAGCAGGAAGACAAGCACGACCAGAAAGGTCAGCACATTGGACGCGATGTGACGCCACATGACCTAGCGATCCACCTTTCCGAAAATGACGCTGGCATTGGTGCCGCCAAAGCCGAAGGAGTTCGACAGCGCATAACGGATCTCGCGCTCGCGCTTGACCTTGGGCGCCAGATCCACAGCCGTATCGACCGCAGGGGTATCCAGGTTCAAGGTCGGCGGCGCCACCTGATCACGGATCGCAAGGATCGAGAAAATCGCCTCGATCGCCCCCGCCGCCCCCAAGAGGTGCCCGGTCGCGGATTTGGTCGACGACATCGTCACCTTGCCTGCCGCATCCCCCATCATCCGCTCGACCGCGGCCAGTTCGATCACATCCGCCATGGTCGAGGTGCCATGCGCGTTGATGTAGTCAATATCCGCAGGCTCCAGCCCCGCATGTTTCAACGCCGCCCGCATCGACCGCTCGCCACCCTCACCATCCTCGGAAGGTGCCGTGATGTGATAGGCATCGCCCGACAGGCCATAGCCGCAGACCTCGGCATAGATCTTGGCACCACGGGCCTTGGCGTGCTCGTATTCCTCAAGCACCACAATGCCCGCGCCTTCGCCCATGACAAAGCCATCGCGATCCGCATCGTAAGGACGGCTCGCTGCCTTGGGATCATCGCCACGCTTGGTCGACAGCGCCTTGCAGGCGTTGAACCCGGCAATCCCGATCTCGGAGATCGCGGCTTCAGCCCCTCCGGCCACCATCACGTCCGCATCCCCGAACATGATCAACCGCGCCGCATCCCCGATCGCGTGCGCACCGGTGGAACAGGCCGTCACAACCGCATGGTTCGGCCCCTTGAAGCCATACTTGATCGACACATTGCCCGAAATCAGGTTGATCAGCGCGCCCGGGATAAAGAACGGCGACACCCGGCGCGGGCCCTTGTCGCGGATCAAGAGCGCGGTTTCGGCGATGGAGTTCAGACCACCAATGCCCGAGCCGATCATGACGCCCGTGCGCAACCGGCTTTCCTCGTCTTCGGGCATCCAGCCCGCATCCGTCACCGCCTGCTGTGCTGCGGCCATGCCGAAGAGGATGAACTCGTCGACCTTGCGCTGTTCTTTCTTCTCCAGATAGGCGTCGGGGTTGAACGTCCCGTCCGTCCCGTCGCCATAGGGCACTTCGCAGGCATAGGTCGTCGCCAGATGGCTTGCGTCGAACTTGGTGATCGTGCCCGCCCCGGACTGCCCGTCCAGAATGCGCGACCAACTCGCCTCGACCCCGTCCGCCAACGGTGTCACCAATCCCAAGCCCGTCACAACTACTCGACGCATGGTGTTGCCCTTCCCTCGAATGCTCTTGCCCGCTCTTACCCCGTTCGCGCCAGCGCCCGCAAGACTCCACCCGTATGGCGGGGCATTCTTGCCGCTTTGCCTGATGTCCATGCGCCCGTTTCCGTCAACGGAAACAAAGGATGCGTCGACGCATCCTGCACCGGAACCCGCCGACCAAACCCCTGTTTCCGTCAACGGAAACAGACGATGCGTCGACGCATCGTCTGCCTATCCCCAGCGATCCCCCAGATCCGCCTTGGCCCGGTCGATCCAATGCTCCTGCAACCACGGCGTCGGCTTGGCATAGCGGATCAGCGATCCGCGATACCCCACCACCGCCTCGGGCATCTTGGGTCGCCCGTGAAAACACACCACCCGCGCCTCCGCAGGCAGGCGCGCCGGATGCAGGTAATTGCCCGGGAACGGGTTGCAGTCATACTTGAAGCTCGCCACCCAATCCCCTGGAATATAGGTGAAAACCTCGTTATCCATCGCCTTGTGCGAGGTGTAGCGCTGCTCTGATCCCCGCGCGACTTCGACCTCGCGGTACGCATCTGCCGCCAAGTCGTTATACAAAAACCCGTGCACCGCCGGATCATAGCGAAACACCGACCCGTGCCCGGTGGGCCGCCCCTTGCGCGCCTCGGTCCAGTCGTGGCGCATCACCACATGCTCCGGCGCCAAAGTCAGCAGATCATCCAGCGACCCGGTGATCACCACGTCCAGATCGAACCCCAGAACCGGCCCGTCCAGATCGGGGATCAGTCCCGGCTTGAACAGCGACACCTTGCGCATCGCCCCCTGCCGGTTCGCCACCTTCAGCGCCGCTGCCATCGGCTCGGCAAACGGCTCGACCGGCAGATCGAGCACCTCGATGTCGGGATGCAGCCCTTCGGCATGTTCCGTCATGCACAAAAACCGCACCGGGCAGGACAGGTTGCGCCGCACGCCGGAATAAAGCCGGTTCACATAATCCGGCCCGAACAGCGTGCCCCATTTGATACAGGCGACAGTGGCATGAGATGGCATGGTCATGCGTCCGCTTAGCAACGGTTTGCGCGAATGACCAGATGCCGCTTGGCCCCCGCGCCTGCGCCGCCTATACTACGCATCAACCGAAGCTGAGATGCAGGAGGACATGATGGAGATTGTGCGCACCCTGCGGGTGTCCGGCTGATCGCCGCACCCGGACCCTTTGAACGCCCCATCGGGGCAGGTTTCTCAGCGACAGGACGACTCCCTTGACCACATTTACCCTGACCGACCTCGGATGGTCGGACCGTTTCGCGCGTCAACTCACTGAAAACGACACGTCCCTCACCCCCGCCCGCATCTCCGAGGTGCATCGCAGCCAGCTCATCGCGCTGTCCGAGGCGGGCGATCTGCGTCTCATCCCCACCGACAGCGCCGGGGCCTATGCCGTGGGCGACTGGGTGCTGACCGACGGCACCAGCGCGCTCCGCAGGCTCGACCCTGTGACTGACCTGCATCGCCGGGCGGCGGGTCATGCCGTGGGCGCACAGCGCATCGCGGCCAATGTCGACACCGTGGGCCTTGTCACCTCGTGCAACGCCGATTTCAACGTCGCGCGGCTCGAACGCTATCTGGCGCTGGCCCTCGCCTCTAACGCGCTGCCGCTGGTGATCCTGACCAAGGCCGATCTCTGCGACGATCCCGACAGCTTCAGACGGCAGGCCGAACGCCTGTCCCCGCTCGTCACCGCCATCACCGTCAACGCCAAGGATCCCGAGGATGTGGCCCGCCTCAACGCATGGTGCAGCACCGCGCAAACCCTGGCCCTGCTCGGATCGTCAGGCGTCGGCAAAACCACGCTGCGCAACGCGCTCACCGGCGAGAAAGAAGCGACCCAAGGCATCCGCGAGGACGACGCCAAGGGCCGCCACACCACCACGCACCGCGCCCTGCGCCCCACGCTGGCCGGTGGCTGGCTGATCGACACGCCGGGGATGCGGGAGTTGCAGCTTTCAGGCACCAGCGACGGTCTGGAGGAACTCTTCGACGACATCGAAACCTTCGCCGCCCAGTGCAAGTTCACCGATTGCGCGCATGACACGGAACCCGGCTGCGCGGTCAAAGCCGCCCTGGCCGATGGCACGCTCGATCCCGACAGGCTCGAACGCTGGCAGAAACTGCGGCGCGAAGATCAGTACAACTCCGAAACCATCGCCGCCGCCCGCGCCCGGCAGAAATCCTTTGGCCGGGTGGTGAAAGAGGCGATGAGCACAAAAAGCCGCTACAAACGCGGGTATGAGGACTGAAGAGCAAAACGGCGGACCACCACAGCCCGCCGTTCCGATCCCACTGACGCCAAGGCTTACGCCGCAGGCATGCGCCGTTCGACGATCTCGGCCCACCAGGAACAGCCTGCGGGGATCGCTTCGTCGTTGAAGTTGTATTCCGGGTGATGCACCGGCGCGCTGTCGCCGTTGCCGACAAGGATATAGGCGCCGGGGCGTTCTTCCAGCATGAAGGCGAAATCCTCGCCGCCCATCACCAGCGGCGCCTCCTCACAGCCCCCCGAGACCGCCTTGGCCACTTCGGCGGCGAATTCGGTCTGTGCCTCGTGGTTGACCATCACCGGATAGCCCCGGAAGTACTTGACATCGACCGAGCCGCCAAAGGTTGCGGCAATGCCCGCGCAGATGTCCTTGATGCGGGTTTCCGCCAGATCGCGCATCCCGGTCGACATCGTGCGCACCGTGCCCTTCAGATGCACCCGCTGCGGAATCACGTTGAACGCCTTGGACGAGGTCTCGAACGAGGTCACCGACACCACAACCTGATCAATCGGATCGGCGTTGCGGCTGGCGATGGTCTGCAACGCCAGCACCGCCTGCGACGCCATCACGGTTGTGTCCACCGTTTCCTGAGGTTTCGCAGCGTGGCCGCCCTTGCCCTCGAAGGTGATGTCGAACTGGTCGGTCGCGGCAAAGAACGCGCCGGGACGGATGGCAAAACTGCCCACTGGGCGGCCCGGCCAGTTGTGCATGCCGTAGACCTCCTGAATGCCCCAACGGTCCATCATGCCGTCCTCGCACATCTCGCGGCCGCCACCGCCGCCCTCTTCTGCGGGCTGGAAGATCACCACCACCGTGCCGTCGAAATTGCGTGTCTCGGACAGGTACTTGGCCGCGCCGAGCAGCATCGCCGTATGGCCATCATGCCCACAGGCATGCATCGCGCCATCGGTCTTGGACTTGTAGTCCAGCCCCGTCTGCTCGTGGATCGGCAGCGCGTCCATGTCAGCCCGCAGGCCGATGACCTTGCCGGATGTGTCGGTCTTGCCCTTGATCACGCCCACCACGCCGGTGCGGCCGATGCCGGTGACGATCTCGTCGCAGCCGAACGCCTTGAGCCGTTCCGCCACCAAGGCACTTGTGCGGTGCGTCTCGAAAAGGATCTCGGGGTTCTCGTGCAAATCACGCCGCCACGCGGTGATTTCGTCCTGCAATTCGGCAAATCGGTTCTTCACGGGCATGAACTGCCTCCTTTCATCGAGTGTCAGACCGAGAGCGGCATCCGGCGTTCGACCAGCTCCGCGAACCAGCTGCATCCCATGGGAATCGCATCATCGGAAAAGACATAGGCCGGATGATGGCACATCTCGGTGTCGCCATTGCCGAGGAACATATAGGCTCCGGGTCTGGCTTCAAGCATGTAGGAAAAGTCCTCGGCGGGCAGGATCGGATCGGTGTCGTCATCCACGTGATCCGTCACCGCCCGCGCCGCCTCGACCGCGTAGGCGGTCTGTTCGGGATGGTTCACCGTCACCGGATAGCCCGGCGTCCAGATCACATCGGCCTTTGCGCCATAAGCCGAGGCCGTGCTTTCGCAGAGCGCGCGAATCCGCGCCTCCGCCTGTCCCCGGACCTCAGTGGCCAGTGTCCGCACCGTGCCCTCCATGCGCACGGTATGGGCAATGACGTTCGACGCGTTGCTGTCGGTCTGGAACGTGCCCACGGTCACCACCGCAGGCCGCACCGGGTTGACGTTGCGCGACACCACCGATTGCAGCGCCACGACGATCTGGGACGCGACCAGCGTCGTGTCCACCGCCTCATGCGGGGCCGCTGCATGGCCACCCCGCCCGGTCACGCGAATCTCGAACTCGTCCGAAGAGGCCAGCAGAGGTCCGGGCCGGATGGCGAAATGGCCCACCGGGATGCCGGGCGCATTGTGCAGACCGTAGACCTCCTGAATGTTCCAGCGGTCCATAAGACCGTCCTCGACCATCGCGCGCCCCCCGGCCCCGCCCTCTTCGGCAGGCTGGAAGATCAGCACGACGGTGCCGTCGAAATTGCGGGTCTCGGTCAGGTACTGCGCCGCCCCGAGCAGGATCGCCGTGTGCCCGTCATGGCCGCAGGCATGCATCTTTCCGGGCACGGTGCTGGCATAGTCGACACCCGAAGCCTCGGTGATCGGCAGCGCGTCCATATCGGCGCGCAACCCGATGACCCGGCCTTTTGTATCCGCCTGCCCCCTGATCACCGCCACAACCCCGGTGCGCCCGATGCCGGTGGTGATCTCGTCAACACCAAAGCCGCGCAGCTTGTCGACGACAAACGCCGCCGTCTCTTGAACGTCGTACATCAGTTCAGGATGCTGGTGCAGATACCGCCGCCATTGGGTGATGTCGCCTGCGTGTTCGGCGATGCTGTTCTTGACCGGCATATCCGCTCCCTTGGTGTTTTGCGGCACACTGACCGACGCTAACATCAAGGACAAGCGTCTTATAGCGCCGGACCCAGCTCCATCACGCTGCCGTCAGTGAACCGCGACAGACGGAACCGCCGCAGGTCGTGTCCCGGCGCATCGCCGCAGACCAGATCGGCCAGCACACGGCCCATGCCGGGTCCGATACCGAACCCGTGGCCGCTCATGCCCGTGCCGATGGTCAGACCGGGAATCGCATCCACCCGGTCCACCACGGGCACCACGTCCGGCATGGTGTCGATCATGCCCGCCCACATCGCGCGATAGCGGATCGGCCCCACTTCGGGGAACAGCTTTGCCACCTCCGCCGCCACCTTGCGCAGCTTGCCGGCATGGGGCTTGGGGTTGAGCACGCGGATGCCCTCGAAGGGCGACACCTCGTCCCCCTCCCACTGCCGTTTGGTGCCCCAGGCATCCGGGTAGCCCTTGGGGGCCGCTGGCAGAAACCGCGTGCCGAACGGATCGGCCATCAACTGCGCCCGGAATTTGGGCAGGGCGCGAAACGCATCCGGCCCGACGAACAGCTCGTGAAAGCCCCCCGCCGCCAGTGACGCCCCGCCATCCGCCCGCGTGCGGAAGGCGAACTTGCCGCCCGCCGCTGCCCCCTGATGCGGCAGGTGCACGGGTTCGGTCGCGCCCACGCTCGCCCGGACCGACAGTTGCGGGATCGACACGCCATGCGCCCGCAGGAACAGCGAAGACCACGCGCCCCCCGCGACCACCACGTCGGAACAGGCTATGCGCCCAGCCTCGGTGAACACTCCGGCGATGCGCCCCGCCGCGATGTCGAGCTTGCGCGCGGCGCAGCCCTCGACGATCGCAGCACCTTCGCGCACCGCGATCCCGGCCAGTGCAGGCACCGCGACCCAAGGCTCGGCCCGCATGTCGGACGGCGTTGTGATTGCCCCGACAAAGCCCGCCTTGGCCAGCTCGGGAAACCGCGTCTTGAGCGCCGTACGATCCAGCAGGATCGTATCCACCCCTTGCGCCGTCGCGTACGGCAGCCAATCGGCATAGCCCTGCAATTCCTTGTCGCTCTCGGCCAGATAGGTCACACCCGACCGTTTGAGACCGATGTCGACATTGGTCTGGCTGGCCAGTTCCGTCCAAAGGCGGTTTGCCTCGACCATGATCGGCAATTCGTCCGGGTCACGCCCCTGCTGCCGGATCCAGCCCCAGTTGCGCGAGGATTGCTCGCCCGCGATGCGCCCCTTTTCCAGAAGCACCACCCGCCGCCCCTTGCGGGCAAGGTACAGCGCCGCGCAGACGCCGATGACGCCACCACCGACGACAACCACATCGGTCTCGGACGGAAGCGGCCCGCCAAAGGCAATCGGGCTTTGTTCGGAAATCGGAAAAGGGATCATGTCGAAAGGTGATCCAGCAAACGCTCCATGAACGCCTGCCCTTTGTTGAATTGGTCAACCGTGATGTATTCGTCCGGCTGATGCGCGACGGCAATGTCACCGGGACCGCACACAACAACCGAATAGCCCGCGCTTTGGAAATGGCTCGCCTCGGTGCCGTAGGAGACATATTGCCTACCGTTGTCCCCGGTCAATTGCCGCACGAGCGTTTCCGCCGCCCCGCCATCCTCCGGCTTGAAGGGCGGCAGGGAAAACGCGGGCGTGATCTCGATCCACGCCTCGGGGCGCACCGCTTTCATTTCCGCCTCGATCTCGGCCGCCGCCTCGCGCAGCAAGGCCTCCCACTGATCGAGCGTTTCGCCGGGCACGACGCGAAAGCCCAGACCGAACTCGCAATCCTTGGCGGTGATGTTGTGCGCCGTGCCGCCTTTGATCTGGCCGACATGCACGTTGGTGTAAGGCGGATCGAACTGCGCCGCGATGGGCCCCGGTTCCGCAGCGGCGCTTTCCGCGTTTATGCGGTTGGCCCATTCGATCAGCTTGGCCCCGTACATGATCGCGCTCACACCTGTGTGCAGGATCGAGGAATGGACCTCGAACCCATGCACATGCACCCAGAACGTGTTGCCGCCTTTGTGCCCCGTGACCGCCTTCATCATCGTCGGCTCACCCACGATCACCGCGTCCGCCTTGGGCACCACGCCCTGCATCGCCTCGATCAGGGGCGGCGCGCCGGTGCAGCCGATTTCCTCGTCATAGCTGAGCGCGATCTGCAACGGGCGCTGCACACCGCGGTGATGCGCCTCGACCAGTGCCCAGATGGCCAGCGCATCAAAGCCCTTCATGTCGGTGCAACCGCGCCCGTACAGCTTGCCGTTTTTCTCGGTCACGGTGAAAGGATCGGTGCTCCAGGGCTGGCCGTCGGTCGGCACCACGTCGGTGTGACCGGACAGCACCACCCCACCCGCGACCTCGGGCCCCACATGCGCAAAAAGCGCCGCCTTGGTCGGATCGTCGGATTTCACATGCCGATGGCTCTGCACCCCGTGCTCGGATAGATACGCCTCGACCCAGTCGATGAGCGGCAGGTTGGTGTCGCGGCTGACGGTGGGAAATTTTACCAATTGGTCAAGAATGGCGCGCGGGGTCAGACGGTTGGGCATAATCTCACTTTGCGGATCAGGGGAGCAGGTAATCGGCGTAGACCGGATGATGGTCCGACGGCCATTCGCCGTCAAACCTCTCTTGCAGGACCACCGGACCGGCGTCCAGCGTCACATTCGGCGTGCGCGACAGGTGGTCAATCGCCCCAAGCACATGCACACCCCGGTTCAGATGATAAGTGGCCCCCGGTGTGCGGTCGAACACGACACCCGCCTCTTCGAGGATGTCCATCGTCCGCGCCCCGTGCAGCGCGTTCAGGTCACCGACCAGAAACACCGTCTCGCCCGCGTCGATCCAAGGCTTGAGGCGGTCGCGCACCAAAGCGGCCGATAAAAGCCGGTTCGACCGGCTGGAATATTCGAAATGTACGTTCACCACGCGGAACCTCTGCCCCGTGCCGCGGTCCTCGAACTGCGCCCATGACGCAAAGGCCGGGAACGAGCCATTGAAGGTGCGCGAATAGATCACGTCCGGCGTATCGGAAAAGAAAAACCATCCCTGATCAAGAGGTTGCAGACGTTCCTTCAGGTAGAAAATCGGCTGTGTCGTCGGGAATGTCCGCCAATCCCCCGTCGCGGCAACGCCATAGCCGGGATTCTGACCGATCAGATAGTCCCGCGCGAGATTGACCGACCCGTCATCGCCGCGCTGGAAGCTTTCCATTTCCTGAAACGCCACAACATCGGCCTGCAGCGACCTAAACGCCTTGTTCAACGGCTCTTTGCGCCGCTCCCAGTCGCCCACCGACCACGGCCCCGTTTCGCGGTCGAGCCAGATGTAATGCACGTTGTAGGACGCGATGCGCAGCGCCGCGCCGTCCGGAGGGGAAACGGTCGCGTCACCCTCTGTCTGGGTGACATGCAACGCACAGGCGACCAAGGTCAGCAGCGCGACGCAGGCGATCACGCCGCGGACACCCCATCGAAGCACTCGGACCATGCGCCCGCCCACCCCCGTTTACGGCAGGTTCAATACCCGCTGTCGGTGACCAACACCTTGTGACCCGGCTCCACCTCACGATAGACCGACGGTTCGGGGTCGTAGTCCAACCCGTGGATCGGCGATGGAATCGGCTTGAAGTTCAGATCCTTCTCGGATTTGCGCTGACGCGGGTCCGCGATGGGCACGGCCTTCATCAGCGCCTGCGTGTAGGGGTGCTGCGGGTTCTCGAACACCGCGCGGCGGGGGCCGATTTCGACGATCCGGCCCAGATACATCACCCCGACATGGTGACTGACCCGCTCGACCACCGCCATGTCATGGCTGATGAAGAGGAAGGAGATCCCAAGCTCGGCCTGCAGTTCCAGCATCAGGTTCAGAACCTGTGCCTGCACCGACACATCGAGCGCAGATACGGCCTCGTCGGACACGATCAGCTTGGGGTTCAGCGCCAACGCACGGGCAATCGCGATCCGCTGACGCTGACCACCCGAGAGTTCGTGCGGATACCGCTGCATGAAGCTGCGCGGCAGTTCCACCCGGTCGAACAGCATCTCGACGCGCTTCTGCATCTCGGCGCTGGTCCCCATGCCGAAATTGCGCATCGGTTCGGACACCTGATCGGCCAGTTGCATCTGCGGATTGAGCGAGGCGAACGGGTCCTGGAACACCATCTGCATGTCGCGCCGCGCCTCGCGCAGTTGCGATTGCGTCAGGGCCATGATGTCCTTGCCATCCAGAAAGATGCTGCCCGACATCGGCTCGACCAGCCGCAGGATCGACCGTCCCGCAGTGGATTTGCCACAGCCCGACTCGCCCACAAGGCTGAGCGTCTGGCCCTTGTTGACGGTGAAGGACAGGTCTTCCACCGCATGAACATTGGCGACGGTCCGGCGGAAGAAGCCGCCCTTGACCTCGAAGCGTGTTGTCAGGTGCTTGACCTCGAGCAGCACCTCTTCCGAGCCGGTGATCGGCGGCACTTCGGATCCGTCCCGCCCCAGAAGGCGCATCGGGCGCGGCAGGTCCGTGCCGGTCATCTCACCCAGCTTGGGCACCGCCGCCAGAAGCGCCTGTGTGTAAGGATGCTGCGGGTTCTCGAATATCTCTTCGACCGTCCCTTCCTCGACCTTGTTGCCGCGGAACATCACGACCACGCGGTCGGCCATCTGCGCCACCACGGCCATGTCATGGGTGATGAACATCACCGCCGTGCCGGTTTCCCGCTTGAGCCGGTCCATCAGCGCGAGAATCTCGGCCTGAATCGTCACGTCGAGTGCCGTTGTCGGTTCGTCCGCGATCAACAGACGCGGCTCGCAGGCGAGCGCCATGGCGATCACCACGCGTTGCCGCATGCCGCCCGACAGTTCGTGCGGATACTGCTTGAGCCGCCGCTCGGGTTCGGGAATACGCACCTGCCGCATCAGTTCAAGCGCGCGTGCCTCGGCCTGTGCCTTGCTCATGCCTTTGTGCAGGCGCAGGCCTTCGGTCAACTGGCGGCCCACGGTGAACACCGGATTGAGCGCGGTCATCGGCTCTTGGAAGATCATCCCGATCTCGTTGCCCCGGATCGTGCGCATCAGATCCTGATCGGTGTCCGACAGGTCGATCTGCCCCGCATCCTTGCGGTCAAACAGCAACCGCCCGCCCGCGATGTCACCGCCCCCGAATTCGATCAGCCGCATGAGCGACAGCGACGACACCGATTTTCCCGACCCGGATTCGCCCACGACGCAGACCGTCTCGCCGGGATTGATCTCGAAGGACACATCCTCGACACCGACCACCGTTCCGGACTTGGTCTGGAATTCGACACGGAGATTTTCGATTTTGGCGATGCTGCCATCCGGCATGGGCGCGGTCCTTTTTGTGACTGTGCCCAAACGCTAACCGACGCGAGGCCAGAGTCAAACGATGTCTCTACGTCGCTCCTGTTATCGCTCCCACGGGACTTGCATTTTGCTCAAAAGCTGTTTCGATGGGCGCACAGGGGGTGAAACCTGCGCCAGATGACGCATGTTCGTGGCACGTCGCGTCGCGGACCGGACGCAACAGGTGTTGGCAGATCCCACCAAGGAAAACGACACATGGGAACACACACGGGAACTGTGTCCAACAAGGAGAGACGAATGAAACTGAAATCCCTGCTTCTGGGGGCCGCTGCTGCAGTCGCCATCGCGCCTGCCGCTTTTGCCGAGCGTGGCGCCGATGGCGAAGTCAAGATCATCTACTGGCAGGCGCCCTCGATCCTGAACCCATTCCTGTCGGGCGGCACGAAAGACGTGGAATCAGCGTCGATGATCATCGAGCCGCTGGCGCGCTACAACGAAAAGGGCGAACTGGTGCCCTGGCTGGTCGAGGAAATCCCGACCGTCGCCAATGGCGGCGTGAGCGAAGACCTGACCTCGATCACCTGGAAGATCACTCCGGGCCTTCTGTGGTCCGACGGCACGCCCTTCACCTCGGCGGACGTGGCGTTCACCCATGAATACTGCACCCATCCCGAAGGCGGCTGCGCGCAGTTGACCAAGTTCAACGGCGTCACCAGCGTCGAGACCCCCGACGATCTGACCGTCGTGGTGAATTTCGAAGGCCCGACACCGAACCCCTACGGCCCGTTCGTGGGCGGCGAAAGCCCGATCATCCAGAAGGCGCAGTTCGCCAACTGCCTGGGTGCCGCCGCGTCGACCTGCACCGAGCAGAACTTCAACCCGATCGGCACCGGCCCGTTCGTCGTGGACGAATTCAAGCCGAACGACGTGATCACCATGTCGGCCAACCCGAACTACCGCGACCCGGCCAAGCCCGCCTTTGCCAGCGTGACCTTCAAGGGTGGTGGCGACGCGCGCGCAGCCGGTCAGGCCGTGATGGAAACCGGCGAATTCGACTACGCCTGGAACCTGCAGCTTGCACCTGACGTGATCGCGCAGATGGAAGCGGGCGGCAAAGGCGTTGCGATTGCGGGCTTCGGTCCGCTGTTGGAGCGCATCATGGTCAACCAGACCGACCCGAACCCGAACCTGCCCGAGGGCGAACGCTCGACCGCGATGCACCCGCATCCGTTCCTCAAGGAACCGGCGGTCTACAAGGCGATGTCGATGGCCATCGACCGTCCGCTGCTGGTGGAAATCGGCTATGGTCAGGCCGGCAAGGTCGGCTGTTCCTGGGTTCCGGCCCCCGAGGCCTTTGCCTCGACCTTCGACGGCTGCGAGGTGCAGGACATCGAGGGTGCGAAAGCCCTGCTTGATGGCGCGGGCATCGTCGACACCGATGGCGACGGCGTGCGCGAGCACAATGGCGTTCCGCTTTCGATCCTCTACCAGACCTCGACAAACGCCGTCCGTCAGGACTTCCAGGCGTTGATCAAGGAATGGTGGGAACAGATCGGCTTTGAAGTCGAGTTGCGCAACATCGATGCGTCCGTGTTCTTCGGCGGCGATGCAGGCTCGCCCGATACGTTCCAGAAATTCTACGCGGACGTGCAGATGTACGCCAACACCTTCAACGGCACCGACCCGCAATCCTACCTTGGCAACGGTCTGTGCGGCAACGCACCGCGTCCCGAAACGCAGTGGCAGGGTGAGAATATCAGCCGCTTCTGCATGGAGGAATTCGACGCGCTGCATGACGAGCTGACCAAGACAGCCGACATGGCGGAACGTCAGCGCATCGGTCGTGAACTGAGCGCGATGATCACCGACAATGGCGGCATGATCCCGCTGGTGCATCGTGGCCGTCTGTCGGCGCATGCCAACAGCCTTGGCGGCGTTGTTCTCAACGTGTGGGACAGCGAGCTGTGGAACGTGGCCGACTGGCACCGGATCAAGTCGAACTGATCGTTTCTCTGTGATGGCGGGGTGGGCCCTGTGCCCACCCTGCTTTTCGTTTCCCGAAAAAGACTCATGACCCGAGGCGCCCCCCGATGCTGACCTTTGCCGTCCGACGACTTGTGCTTGCCGTCCCGACGCTTCTGTTCATCAGTTTTGTCATCTTCATGCTGCTGCAACTTGCCCCCGGCGATCCGATGGCGCAGGTGCCCCTGACCGTGCCTGCCGAGGTCAAGGAACTGATGCGGCAGGCTCTGGGGGTGGGGGAACCACCGTTGGTGCAATACTGGAAATGGCTGGTTCAGATGTTCTGGATCGAGCCCAAAGTCTTTATCGACTGGCTGACCAACTACAGCACCCTTCTGGGCTGGCTACCCGACACGCAGCTTTATCAGGGCGAACTGCGCGTGATCTCTTGGCAGACCCGCAGCCCGGTGATGGACATCGTCATCCAGCGCCTGCCCCAGACGCTGTGGGTGGTCGGTCTGTCCTATGTCGTGGGCATCCTGATCGCGCTGCCGATCGGGATCTACTCGGCCTACCGCCAGTATTCCATCTTCGACCAGTCCGGTACGTTCATCACGATGATCGGCTTCTCGATCCCGCCGTTCTTCACCGGTCCGCTGCTCATCGTGATCTTCTCGGTGCAGCTTGGCTGGTTCCCGTCGATCTATGACACGACGCTTGTCGTCGACAGTTGGGCCGCCTTCAAACTGCAATTGCAGCAGATGATCCTGCCTGTGATGGTTCTGGCGCTGCAGACCACCGCGCAGATCAGCCGCTACATGCGCGCCTCGATGCTGGACAATCTCAATCAGGATTACGTCCGCACCGCCCGCGCCAAGGGTCTGAGCGAGGCCGTGGTGGTCAGTGTTCACGTGCTGCGCAACTCGATGATCCCGGTGATCACCGTCATCGCGCTCAACGTGCCGTCGATCTTCGGCGGTGCGATCATCACCGAAAACGTGTTCAAGGTGAACGGGATCGGACAGTTGCTGATCACGGCGCTGTTCGCGAATGACCTGCCGATGGTGATGACGCTCACCTTCATCTTCGCGGTGCTCATCGTTCTGTTCAACCTGATTGCCGACATCCTCTACGGCCTTCTCGACCCGAGGATCCGCTATGACTGAGCCCGTGAACGCCACCCCGACCCCGATCGAAGCCCTCGCGGACAAGGGCCCGATGGCCCCGCCGCGCAGCCAGTTACGCGATGTCTGGGACCAGTTGCGCAAACACAAGGGGGCCATGTTCGGCGGGGGATTCCTTGTCTTCATCACCCTCGCGGTGATCCTTGGTCCCTATATCTGGCAGGTAGACGCACAGAAACTCGACATCCGCAACAAGGACCTGCGCCCGATCTGGGTGGCCCTGTGGGACGGGACCGCCAAGACCGCCTGGAACCGCCCGTTTGGGACCGACCAGCTTGGCCGCGATCAACTGGCCCAGATCATTCAGGGGGGTCGCACGTCGATGGCCGTGGGCTGGGCCGCCATGATCCTGAGCCTGATCATCGGCACCACCGTGGGTGTTCTCGCCGGGTTCGTGCGCAAAGCGGACGGGCTGCTGATGCGCCTCACCGACCTCTTCCTGTCTTTGCCCATCCTGCCGCTGCTGCTGGTGGCGGTGACGCTGTTCCGCCAGCCCCTGCGCGAGGCGTTCGGCCCCGAGGGGGGCATGTTCGTTCTGATCGTGGGCATCATCGCGATCACAAGCTGGATGCCCACGGCGCGGATCGTGCGTGGCGACATTCTTGCGCTCAAGGAACGCGAGTTCATTCTGGCCGCACGGTCAATTGGCACAACACCCTTCCGCATCGTGCAACGCCATCTGCTGCCCAACGTGCTGTCACCGATCATGGTCTCGGCCACGCTGGGTCTGGCCACTGCCATCATCACCGAAAGCGCACTCAGCTTTCTGGGCGTCGGCTTCCCGTCGGACTTCCCGACCTGGGGAAAGATGCTGGCCGATGCCGTGCAGCGGATGCAGCAGTTCCCGGAACGGGTCTACCTGCCCGGCATCGCGATTTCGCTCACAGTGCTGAGCGTCAATTACTTGGGCGATGGCCTGCGCGACGCGCTGGATCCCCGCATCCGGGGACGGTGACCCCAAAATAAGAGCAAACGGCACGGCCAACACGGCCCTGCCTGAACGTCGACCCTGATTTTTCGGGAAAAATCGGGACGACGTTCCAAGATCAGGCCAAATTCGACGGTATGATCCCGCCGAACACGGCTTTTTGAGCGGTTCGTGATCTTGTCAGAAGGAAACTTTCCCTCCATCTGCCTTCCGATGTGACGGAAGGAGCGACCCATGTTCGAATCCCTTGGCTTTGAAACCTACACCGCGCCGCAAGTGGCGGTGGGTCTGGCGCTGATCCTTGGCGCTGCCTTTGGCCTCTTGGCCGAGCGCACACAGTTCTGTTTCCGTCGCAGCCTTGTCGGAGAAGACCGCAGGCAGGCCCTGGGTGTCTGGCTGACCGCTCTGGCGGTGGCCGTTCTTGGCACGCAGGCCGGCGTTCTGGCGGGTCTGATCACCTTCGACGACCACCGCTTTCTGTCAGCCGATCTGCCGATCCTCGCGATTGTGCTGGGCGGGCTGATGTTCGGCGCGGGCATGGTGCTGACACGCGGCTGTGCATCGCGTCTGACCGTTCTGTCCGCCACCGGCAATCTGCGTGCGGTGTTCGTGCTGCTGGTGTTCGCCATCGCCGCACATGCCACGCTCAAAGGTGTGCTTGCCCCGGTCCGCACGACACTGGGATCGGTGACGGTGCCTCTGGGCGACATGGTCACGCTGGCCGCCCTGCCCGGCGGTGCGCTGGTCTGGTCGGTGCTGCTTGCGCTGGTCGGCCTTGCCATCGCGGCACGGTCGGGCAACCGCCCCGGTGCCCTGATCCTTGCGGCCCTGCTGGGCGCGCTGGTTCCCGCCGGATGGATCGGAACGGGCTTTGTCCTCTATGACGATTTCGACCCGATCGCTTTGCAAAGCCTGTCCTTCACCGCGCCCTATGCCGACACGCTGTTCTGGTCCATTGCCTCGACCTCGATCCCGGCGAATTTCGGCGTCGGCCTGATCGGCGGCACATTCATCGGGGCGCTGGTGGCCGCGCTGGTGTTCGGCAGCTTCCAATGGCAATCCTTCACCACACCGGCTGAAACGGGGCGCTATGCAGGTGGCGCGGTCCTCATGGGGATCGGGGGCGTGCTGGCCGGGGGCTGCACCGTGGGTGCGGGTCTGGCGGGTGTGCCGACATTGTCCGTCGCGGCCATCCTGGCGATCCTGTCCATCGCAGGCGGTGCGCTTCTGACCAATGCAGCACTCAAGCCGTCGCGCCAGAGCGCCTACGCACAACCGGCGGAATAACCTTCAGATGTCGATTTCGCCGTCCTCGGGCGGCGGAAGACCCTCAAGCGGCGGCGCATCCTGTTTGCGCTTCAGCAGGATGTCGCCGTTCGGCAGAACCACGGGCGGCTCGTAGGCCGACCAATCCTCGACATGCTCCATCAGGTCCCGCAGGGCAGGCCCCATTTCCTCGGCAAAGCTGCGAATGGCGGGCTCGATCTCGTCCGCCAATCCTTCGAGTTCGCGGATCGCGGGCTCCATTTCCTCAAGCAGGCCCCGGAAGAACAGTTTGGCCCCCTCCTCCATCAGGCTGGTGCTGTCGTCCTCCTGCGCCATCGCGCCCGAGGCGGTGACGGCCAAGGCCAGAGCATATGCAGGGATCTGTTTCATGCGGCCAATATAAGCGATGTGTTTGCGGATTACACCTGCACATCGAGATCCAGTGTCACCGGGAAATGATCCGATGCGGTCAACAGGGCCTCGTGCAGTTCCGGGGTCCGCCAGCAGACCGGATCGTCGAACGGATGCCAGATGCGCCAGCGCCGCGCTTTGGGGCGCAGATCGCGCGAGACCATGATGTAGTCCAGCAGAGCCTGAAGATACCGGTCCTCCTGCGGGATATAGAAGCGCGCCGTCGTCGGTTGCGCCCCAAGCCGCCGCAGCAGGGCCTTGGACGCATGTGGGTCGTAAAGACCATGATCGCCCTCTCCGAGGATGATCTCGACCGAACTGCGCCCGAACAGATGTTCGTACTCATCCAGCCCCGGACCATCATTCAGATCCCCCATGACGATCAGCGGGTCGCCGGCGTCGAGGTGTTCGACCACCCGTGCACGCAGCCAGATCGCCTGCGCCAGTTGCTTGCGCCGGTTGGTGATCGTCAGGCGCATGACCTCGTCCCGATTGGTCGCGCCATGCGGTGCCTTGGACTTCAGATGCGCCCCGATGAGCCGGAGAACCTCACCCGTGGCCCGGATCGTCATCTCGACCTCGAGCGGCGGTTTCGAGAACAGCACCTTGTCCTCGGTCGCATCAATGTCGAGATCGATGCGGAACGTGCCGTCGAACCGAGGGGCCCCCGCGACCTGCGGTGCACCGGGCACCGGCGCCTGTCCCCTTGGATCATGCCGCGCGGTCACGACATCCGGATCGTACATCAGCGCGATTTCCTGCTGGGTGTCATTGCTGAACCCCATCAGCGCCTTGCGCGCCCGCAGATCAAAGGTCGCGGCAAAGGCTTCAAGGGCGCGCAGCGTGTTTCGCTTGCGATTTGTGTCGGGCGCTTCGATGACCATGACCACATCCGCATCGAGCGCCGTGAACACGATGCCGAGGGCGTCTGTCTGCATGGCCTTGGTGATATCGTGCCGCGCCGACCAGGAGCCATCCGCAATCAGACCGCCCGCGTCATCGAACAGCGCATCGAACCATTCGACATTGTAGGTGGCCAGTCTCATTCCCGTGGCGTCACGCGTGTTCGCGCGCCGCGATTTCTTCCCAGGCGCGGTTGATGTCGATGAGCCGCCGTTCCGACAGCTTGATCGCCTCTTCCGGCACGCCCCGCGCGATCATGCGGTCGGGATGGCTGTCACGCACCAATTGCCGCCATGTGGCGCGGATCTGATCCAGGGGCATCTCGGGATCGACGCCAAGCACGTCATAGGGATCGGGGTCGGCATCCGGGACAAAACGCGACTTCAGCCGGCGGAACGAGCCTTCGGGAAGATCGAAAATCTCGGCCACGCGCAGGAGGAACGCATCTTCGCCGGGATGGTAGGTGCCATCCGCCATCGCGATGTGAAACAGCCCTTCCATGAGATCGCAGAGCGTGCCCTGATCCTGTCCGAACATCGCGCGAATGCGTTTTGCGTATTCCTCGAAACCCGCCACGTCCTGCCGGGCAAGGTTGAACACACGGGCCGCCCCGGCCTCGTCCTCGGGCGGGATATGGAACACCTCGCGGAAGGCCATCACCTCGTCCCGCGTCACAAGGCCATCCGCCTTGGCCATCTTGGCAGACAGGGCAATCACGGCGATGGTGAAGGCGACGGTCTTTTCGGGGGGCGTGCGCAGACGGTCGAACACCGCGGCCAGACCCTCGCCCGAGGCAAGGGCCGACAAGGCTTCGGTGATGCGCAACCAGATCGACATGGGCGCAGTTTAGGGGAAAACCCCATTTCTGTCAGTGCGGCATCAGAGCTTTTTCTGCATCAGCACAAGGTCGATCCAGCGCCCGAACTTGAACCCGACCTCGGGCAGGACCGCGATCTCGGCAAACCCGATGGCGGCATGAAAGGCACGGCCCGCCGGGTTTTCGCCACTGACCCCTGCAATCAGCGAATGCACGTCTTCGGTGCGGGCCACCGCTTCCAGCTCGGCCATGAGCGCGCGGCCCACCCCCGACCCGCGCGTCCCGGCGGCAAGGGCGATGGAATGTTCCTTGGTCCAGGCATAGCCCGGCCCGGCGCGGAAGGGAAAGTAACTGGCATACCCCACGGCCACACCACCGCTGTCGACCACCAGAAACGCCGGCCCGCGTGCCGCGATGTCGTCGCGCACGATCTGCACCGTCTTGCGCTGGGAGGTGAAGGTGATCGTCGTGGTGTCGATCACGTCATTGATCAGCACCGTCAGCGCCTCGGCGTCACCGGCGCGCGCGGGGCGGATGATCATGTCAGGATACGCCGCCCGCTGGTGGTCAGAAACACCGCCTGCATCATCCGGTCGGCCATTTTCTGGAACAGCACCCGGTCGTTGTCGAAGACGGGCGCAAGCCGGTTCTGCAGATCCGTCACATCCGGTCCGCAGATCGTCAGCGCCTCGAGCCGCAGTCCTGCACTGGGCAGGCTTACACCCGGAGGCGTTTCGGTGTGCCATTGGATGATCGCCGGGAACTGGCCTCCAAAGGGCAGCCGGCCATCCGGTGGCACGAGCATGGTCCAGCTCAGGTCTCCGCGCGACAGATGCACCGGCTCTCCGGCCTCGGGGAACATCCGCTGCGCCTCGGTGATGTCGTCGCAGCGCAGGATCCATTTGTCGAGCCGCGCCGGACCGTCGAAATCATCCAGCCCGAACCAGCGCGGATAGTCCGGTCTGGGCTGTGACGGATCGGGGGCGATGGCCTCGAAATAGAGGTCGTTCTCAAGGCCAAGCAGCCGGTTATGCGTGGCGTAATGCGCGTGCTGGCCACCGGCGCCAAGCGTCACGCCCAGCGCCTCTTCGCTGTGGCGCACGGCATCCTCCAGCGTTTCGCCCGCAACCGCGATGTGATCCAGTTCGAGTTTCATACAAACATTGACACACGCGGCGGGTTTTCCGTCAACGGAAAACGGCGGACGCGTCAACGCGTCCGCCTGCCCGGCCCTTACCCGCGCGCTTCGCGGATGAGCCGCAGGATGTCCTGCGCGGCTTCGGGAATGTTGGTGCCCGGACCGAAGATCGCCTTGACCCCGGCATCATAGAGGAACTGGTAATCCTGCTGCGGAATGACCCCGCCGCAGATCACCAGAATGTCGCCTGCGCCCTGCGCCTTCAACTCGTGCACCAGCTGCGGCGCCAGCGTCTTGTGCCCGGCCGCCTGAGAGGAGATCCCGATCACATGCACATCGTTGTCGATGGCATCCTGTGCCGCCTCGGCCGGGGTCTGGAACAAGGGCCCCACATCGACGTCGAAACCGATGTCCGCAAACGCCGTCGCGATCACCTTCGCGCCCCGGTCATGGCCGTCCTGTCCCATCTTCACGACCAGCATGCGCGGACGACGGCCTTCGTCCTCGGCAAAGGCCTCGACCGACCGCTGGATCGCGGCAAAGCCTTCGTCACCCTCGTATGCCGCGCCATAGACGCCCGCCAATGTCTTCACCTCGGCCCGGTGACGGCCGAACACCTTTTCCATCGCCATGCTGATCTCTCCTACCGTGGCGCGGGCACGGGAAGCCTCAACCGCCGCTTCCAACAGATTGCCGCCTTCGGCCGCACGTTTCTCAAGCTCGGCCAGCGCCGCGTCGCAGGCCGCCTGATTGCGGGTGCTGCGGATGCTTTCGAGCCGGGCGATCTGGCTTTGCCGCACCTTGACGTTGTCCACATCCAGAATGTCGAGCGGGTCTTCCTTGGCGAGCCGGTACTTGTTCACACCCACGATCACATCGGTGCCCCGGTCGATGTCCGCCTGCCGCTGCGCCGCCGTTTCCTCGATCCGCAGCTTGGGCATGCCGGAGGCCACGGCCTTGGTCATGCCGCCCATTTCGTCGACTTCTTCGATCAGGGTCCATGCGGCTTCGGCCAGATCATGGGTCAGCTTTTCGACGTAGTAGGATCCCGCCAATGGGTCGACCACCTTGGTCACGCCGGTTTCTTCCTGCAAAATCAACTGCGTGTTCCGCGCAATTCGGGCCGAGAATTCGGTCGGCAGCGCAATCGCTTCGTCCAGAGCGTTGGTGTGCAGCGACTGGGTGCCGCCCAGAACCGCGCTCATCGCCTCATAGGCGGTGCGGATCACGTTGTTGTACGGGTCCTGCTCGGCCAAAGACACACCCGAGGTCTGGCAATGGGTGCGCAACATCTTGGAGCGGTCATTCTTCGCGCCCAGATCGGTCATGATCCGGTGCCAGAGCAGACGCGCCGCGCGCAGTTTCGCCGCCTCCATGAAGAAGTTTTTGCCAATGGCGAAGAAGAACGACAGACGCCCGGCGAACTTGTCCACATCCATGCCGCGTGCCATCGCGGTCTGCACGTATTCCTTGCCGTCCGCCAGCGTATAGGCCAGCTCCTGCACAAGGTTCGCGCCCGCTTCCTGCATGTGGTAGCCGGAAATCGAGATCGAGTTGAACTTGGGCATCTCGTTCGAGGTGTACTCAATGATATCCGCAATGATCCGCATCGACGGCTCCGGCGGGTAGACATAGGTGTTGCGGACCATGAACTCCTTGAGGATGTCGTTCTGGATGGTGCCCGAAAGCAGCGCGCGATCCACGCCCTGCTCCTCGCCCGCGACGATGAAACTGGCGAGGATCGGAATGACCGCGCCGTTCATGGTCATCGACACCGACACCTGATCCAGCGGGATCCCGTCGAAGAGGATTTTCATGTCCTCGACAGAGTCGATGGCCACACCAGCCTTGCCCACGTCGCCCACAACGCGCTCATGGTCGCTGTCATAGCCTCGGTGCGTGGCCAGATCGAAGGCCACCGACACCCCCTGCTGACCGGCCGCCAGGTTCTTGCGGTAAAACGCGTTCGATTCCTCGGCGGTCGAGAACCCCGCATATTGCCGGATCGTCCAGGGACGGCCCGCATACATCGTGGCCTTCACCCCGCGCGTGAACGGCGCTTCACCCGGCAGCGTGCCCAGATGCGGCAGGTCCTTGATGTCGTCCTCGGTGTAGAGCGGCTGAACCTCGATCCCTTCGAGCGTCTTCCAGGTCAGCGTGTCGACCGATTTCCCGCGCAGTTCCTTTTCGGCCAGCGCGCGCCATGTGTCTGTCTTGGACGTCATCTTCTGTCTGTTCCTCTTGTCGTCATCCGTACCCTGCCGGTTGTGGTCAGGGACGATTGTGGAATGGGTCGAAAGCGGCGCCGCGCGGCGGCGGTCACTTTTTTGCGTGTCGCGGCGGTTCGTGCCTTCGCATTGCGCAAGGCGCGCCCTATGTTGCCGTTCATGAACAAAGTCTTGTCAGCCGTGCTTGCATCTCTTCTGCTGTCGGCCCCGGTCATCGGGCAGGCGCAGGAATCCGAAGCCCCCGCACCCGATCTGTCGGTCGACCTGATCCGGTCCGCCGACACCGTCACGCTTGAAGAGTTCCTCTGGATCAAGCGCCCCATCGTCGTCTTCGCCGACAGCGCTGCCGATCCGCGATACGTGCAGCAGATGCAGTATCTGACCAGCGATCTGAACGCGCTCGATCTGCGGGATGTGGTGATCATCACCGACACCAACCCCGCCGAACGCAGCCCGGCCCGCACCGCCCTGCGGCCGCGTGGGTTCATGCTGGCGATCATCGACAAGGACGGCGGCGTCAAACACCGCAAGCCCCTGCCCTGGGACGTCCGCGAGATCAGCCGCGCCATCGACAAGATGCCGACCCGCCAGCAGGAAATCCAGGAACGCACCGACGGGTTGCCGCGCGGATAGGCCTTTTCCCACCCGGTGCGGTCAGTCCGCACCGGGTCTAAGCCAGATATGCGCGCAGCAGCGATCACGGCCTTATTCGAACTCCATGATGACATCGTCCACGGCGAGGCTGTCGCCCGCCGCCGCGTTGATCTTGGACACCACGCCCTTGCGCTCGGCGCGGAGGATGTTTTCCATCTTCATCGCCTCGACGGTGCAAAGCGCCTGACCTTCCTGCACCTCGTCCCCTTCGGCCACGTCGATCTTCACGATCAGACCGGGCATCGGGCAGAGCAGCATTTTCGAGGTATCGGCAGGCACTTTCTCGGGCATCAAACGCGCAAGCTCGGCCTGACGCGGGGTGCGGACATGGACCTTGAGTTCGGCCCCGCGTGACCGGATACGGAAGCCGCCCGACACCTTGCCCACCTTCATCACCAGCGGTGTGCCATTGACCGTCATGCGGGCCAGTTGGTCGCCCGGCGTCCAGTCGCCGCTCACCCGGATTTCGGCCCCATCGGCAAAGCGGACAGTGGACCCATCGTGATCGGCGGCAATCGTGACGTTGAAATCCACGCCCTGCAGCGCGACGTTCCAATCCTCACCCACCCGGCGTTCATGGTTGTCGAGCGTGCCGGAGATGCGGGCGCGCCGGATCTCTGCCACCCGGTTCATCGCCGCGCAGGCCGCCGCGATGTTGCGCAGCGCGGCATCGCCCAGTGTCACGCCTTCGAACCCTTCGGGATATTCCTCGGCGATGAAGGCTGTGGTCATGTCACCCGAGATGAATTTCGGATGGTCCATCACCGCCGCAACGAAGGGCAGGTTGTGGCCGATGCCTTCCACCTCGAAACTGTCCAGCGCGTTGCGCATGGTCTCGATGGCAGTGGCGCGGTCCGGGCCCCAGGTGCACAGCTTGGCGATCATCGGGTCGTAATACATGCTGATCTCGCCGCCTTCGAACACGCCCGTGTCGTTGCGCACGATGCCATCGCCCAGCGGCCCTTCGGCTGGCGGGCGGTAGCGGGTCAAACGGCCAATCGACGGCAGGAAGCCGCGATAGGGGTCTTCGGCGTAGAGACGGTTCTCGATGGCCCAGCCGTTGATCTTGACGTCATCCTGCGTGATCGTCAGCGGCTCGCCATTGGCGACGCGGATCATCTGTTCCACCAGATCGACGCCGGTGATCAGCTCGGTCACCGGGTGTTCCACCTGAAGTCGGGTGTTCATTTCGAGGAAGTAGAAATTCCGGTCGCCATCGACGATGAATTCCACGGTGCCCGCGCTGGTGTAGCCCACCGCCTTGGCCAGCGCGACCGACTGGTCGCCCATCGCCTTGCGGGTGGCTTCGTCAAGGAAGGGCGACGGCGCCTCTTCCACAACCTTCTGGTTCCGGCGCTGGATCGAACACTCGCGTTCGTTCAGGTAAATCCCGTTGCCATGCGCGTCGCACAGCACCTGGATCTCGATGTGGCGCGGCTGGGTGACGAATTTCTCGATGAAGATCCGGTCATCCCCAAAGCTGTTGGCAGCCTCGTTCTTGGACGACTGGAACCCCTCGCGGGCCTCGGTGTCGTTCCACGCGATCCGCATGCCCTTGCCGCCACCCCCGGCGGAGGCCTTGATCATCACCGGATAGCCGATCTCGTTCGAGATCTTCACGGCTTCTTCGGCGTCTTCGATCAGCCCCATATAGCCGGGCACCGTCGACACCCCCGCTTCCTGCGCGATCTTCTTCGACGTGATCTTGTCGCCCATCGCCTCGATCGCCTTGACCGGCGGCCCGATGAAGGCGACGCCAGCGGCCTCGAGCGCCTCGGCGAATTTGGGGTTTTCCGACAGGAAGCCATAGCCCGGATGCACCGCCTGCGCGCCGGTCTGCCGGATCGCGTCCATCACCTTGTCGATGACGATATAGGACTGGTTCGCGGGCGGCGGGCCGATATGGACGGCCTCGTCCGCCATCTCGACATGCAGCGCGTGTTTGTCGGCATCCGAATAGATGGCCACGGTCTTGATGCCCATCTTGCGGGCGGTCTTGATCACCCGGCAGGCGATTTCGCCCCGGTTGGCAATCAGGATCTTGTCGAACATGTCTGTCCCTTTCCGTCAGTCGTTTCTTGGCCGGGGACGCATCCCGCAGCGATGGCATGAAAAAGACCGCCGCAGCGCAGGGCCACGACGGTCGCATTCCGTGAGTGATCGGGACGTGCCGAAGCGTCAGCAGCGTTCCGGATAGGTCTGGCAATAGGCGATGTTGGCCGCAGCCCCGACAGCCGCCCCGGTGAGCGGATCGCCCCCGGTTGCAACGGCTGTGCCGCCACCGGCCGCCCCGCCCAGCAGCGCCTGTTCGCCCAGCGTGTCACCGCAGGCCGCAAGGCCCAGCAGCGCGACAAGGGCGAAAACGGACGCCGGTTTGAATGAGTGAGTGTCCATGTGTCTGCTCCTTTGCAGGTCTTTGCCTGTGAAGCAGTAACACCCCGGATCGCGCCGTGGTTCCAGCCTTTCGCGTCCCCGGACGGGTTTTGGGCAAAACCTTGCCCGTCTCTGTAACACTTTGATCCAAAATGGAAAAAGTCGGGCGCTTGGCATGGGGTGTGACCAAGGCGCCCGACAGGGGAAGGGTAACGGTGAACAAATGGCGCAATCTGCCAACGCCATGTCACTAGGAACATCTCAAGACTGCCACAACCGCCAAAGGCGTCAACAAAAAGATCGATACAACCCAAGGTATCGGCCTTTTCCCGCGCAAACTGGTCCTGACTGAGCGGCATCATGCCCAATCCTCGGGGTCATCGAGGGCTTCGGGGAAGGACGCGCGCGCCACCGGTTCGTTGATGATCAGAAGCGCCTCGTAGCTTTCGGGATCGAACGGATCGTCGTAAGGCAGCACCTCGCGCCCGAAAAGCCAGCTCAGCCGTCCCGCATCGAGATTGCCCCGCTCGAACGGTTCATCCCCGAAATGCGCCCAGAGCGCCGCCATGAACGCGGTGTCGGCCTTGCGGTCGACTGCCTTGCGGTCACGGTACCGCTCGCGCTTGATCAGCGGCGTGACGCCCTTGGGGTTGGGCCTGCGAATGACGAACTGGAAATCGGTGCCCGGAAGACGCCCCGGAAAGCCGCGATGCTTCAGCATGGGACACCCCCGCAAAGCATCGGCGAAAAGGGGGCGGACGCCTCTGCCCGCCCCGTTTCTAAGTTACTTGTACTTGCCTGTGTGCATGGGCTCGTGGCTGATCGGCTCGGGGTCGATAACCACAAACTCTTCTTCGGCCTGCTTGTGTCCGCATGCGGACAGAACGGCAAACAGACCGACTGCGGCAAGAAGCTTGATGCTCTTTGACATCTGTGACTCCTGTCAGGTTCAAAGGACCCAACAAGACCTGCTGGTCCTGCCTGTCCTCGGTTCGAGGTAATGACTGCTTGGGTGCAGTCCGCCTCAGAATACCCTGAAAACATGGCAGAAAGATATTCACGACCCGCAACAATGCGGTCCTGTGGCGCAAAAGACTCAAACCTTTGGCGGCCTGTTCGGACGGTCGCAACATGTTGTGGACGCATCAGAAAAACTCCAAGATGCAGGTCTCGTCTTCGATGCGATAGGCCTCGAAAAACTGGGTGACATCGTCATAGGCGACGCCGAATTCGGTCTCTTGCTGGCTGAGGGAAATCACGATCTGGCGCGGCTGCGGCCCGGTCTGCGCCAGACGCGGGATGGCGAAGGTTTCGCACAGATACTGCATGTCGATCTCCACATCCTCGTATTCGCGCCCGTCCTGCCCGATCTCGGGCGCGACGAACCGGAACCGGTACACCAGCCCCCCGCCCGGCCGGTCCCAGAGCATTTCCTGAAACGTCACCGGCTGGCCCGAAGGCACGTCGAGAAGATCATCGGAAGCGCCCACAGACGTCGCCAGAAGAGCGCATGCGCCCGCCAAGCAAATCCGCCAAGCTCCTCCAATCGCCACCGATGACCTCCTCGCAGGCCGGGCTTTGACCCGGCATCCCTCTTACAGCGGAATGTTGTCGTGTTTCTTCCACGGCATCGACTGCTGCTTGGACCGCAGCGCGGCAAACGCCCGTGCCACCCGCTTGCGCGTGCTGCGCGGCTGGATCACCTCGTCGATGAAGCCGCGCTCTGCCGCCACAAAAGGGTTGGCAAAGCGGTCTTCGTATTCCTTGGTGTGTGCCGCGATCTTTTCGGCATTGCCCGCGTCGGCACGGTGGATGATCTCGGTGGCGCCCTTGGCCCCCATCACCGCGATTTCCGAGGTCGGCCAGGCATAGTTCACATCCGCGCGCAGGTGCTTGGACGCCATCACCACATAGGCCCCGCCATAGCTCTTGCGGGTGATGACCGTCACCTTCGGCACTGTCGCCTCGCCATACGCAAAGAGCAATTTCGCGCCGTGCTTGATGACGCCGTTATACTCCTGTGACGTCCCTGGCAGGAAGCCCGGCACGTCCACCAGTGTCAGGATCGGAATCCCGAAGCAGTCGCAGAACCGCACGAACCGCGCCGCCTTGCGGGCGCTGTCGATGTCCAGAACACCGGCCAGCACCATCGGCTGGTTGGCAACCACACCCACGGTCTGCCCTTCAAGGCGGATGAACCCGGTGATGATGTTCTTGGCGAAGTCTTCTTGAATCTCGTAGAAATCGCCCTCGTCCGCGATCTTGAGGATCAGCTCCTTCATGTCATAAGGCGTGTTGGCGTTTTCCGGCACCAGCGTGTCGAGAGATTCCTCCACCCGGTCCACATCGTCGAAGAACGGCCGTGTCGGGCTGGGCTGGCGGTTGTTGAGCGGCAGGAAGTCCACGAGACGGCGCACCTCGGCCAGCGCCTCGACATCGTTCTCGAACGCACCATCGGCAACCGAGGATTTCTTGGTATGGGTGGACGCGCCGCCCAGTTCCTCGGCGGTCACATGCTCGTTGGTCACGGTCTTGACCACGTCGGGGCCGGTCACGAACATGTAAGAGCTGTCCTTCACCATGAAGATGAAGTCGGTCATCGCGGGGCTGTAGACCGCCCCACCCGCGCACGGCCCCATGATCACACTGATCTGCGGCACCACGCCCGATGCCATGATGTTGCGCTGGAACACCTCGCCATAGCCCGCAAGGCTGTCCACACCTTCCTGAATGCGCGCGCCACCCGAGTCATTGATCCCGATCACCGGCGCGCCGTTCTGCATCGCCATATCCATGATCTTGCAGATCTTCATCGCATGGGTGGCCGACACCGACCCGCCCAGAACCGTGAAGTCCTGCGAGAACACATAGACCATGCGGCCATTGATCGTGCCCCACCCGGTGACCACGCCATCACCTGCGGGGCGGTTCTTTTCCATCCCGAAATCGGTGCAGCGATGGGTGACGAACATGTCGTATTCTTCAAAGCTGCCCTCATCGAGCAGCAGTTCCACCCGTTCCCGAGCCGTCAGCTTGCCGCGCGCATGCTGCGCGTCGATGCGGTTCTGCCCGCCACCCAGACGGGCATCGGCGCGGCGGGTTTCCAACTCTTGCAGAATATCTTTCATGGACCGTCCCTTTGTCGCTTTGCGGCGAACATACTGAGGCGCGGCCTTGTCTCAAGCGTTATTGAGCAAATTTGCAAACTTTGGAAATAGACGACTTTGCAAATTGCAAATCTGCAAATTGTATCGTTACGCCTTGGAATATGGACAATCTTCAACCGCAGGCGTAGCGATAGGTAATGAGTTACGCCTCCAAGGTCCGTTTTCTCGACCGCTCCACACCGCCGCATATTGTCACACTGATCCTGCTCGCAGGGCTTTCGGCGTTGGTGATGAACATCTTCCTGCCGTCCCTGCCCAACATGACGGCCTATTTCCAGACCGAATACTGGCTGATGCAACTGTCCGTCGCGGTCTATCTGGGGGTCAACGCGATCCTGCAGATCCTGATCGGCCCGATCTCGGACAAGCTGGGCCGCCGCCCGGTGATCCTTTGGGGAATCGGCGGGTTCTGCGTGGCGACCCTGGGCTGCATCTACGCGCCCGACATCTACACCTTCCTCGGCTTCCGCATGGCGCAGGCCGTCATCGTCACAGCGATGGTGCTCAGCCGCGCGGTGGTGCGCGATTGCGTGCCACAGGATCAGGCGGCCTCGATGATCGGCTACGTGACGATGGGCATGGCCGTGGTGCCGATGATCGGCCCGGCCTTTGGCGGCGTGCTGGATCAGTATTTCGGCTGGCAGGCGAATTTCTGGCTGCTGCTGGCGCTGGGGCTGGGGCTGTTCTGGCTGACATGGAGCGATCTGGGCGAGACCGCCAAAGTCAGCGGGCTGAGCCTTGGACGGCAATTCGCGCAATACCCCGAACTGCTGACCAGCCCGCGCTTCTGGGGCTACGCGATCGCCTCGGGCATGTCCTCGGGCGCGTTCTTTGCCTATCTGGGCGGCGCGCCGTATGTCGGCACCGAAGTGTTCGGCATGTCGCCTGCCGAACTTGGCTTTTTCTTCGGCGCACCGGCCATCGGCTATTTTCTTGGCAATTTCATTTCAGGGCGGTTTTCGGCACGGATCGGGGTGAACCGCATGGTGTTGCTCGGCACGCTGATCAACTGCACCGGTATTCTGCTGTCCATGCTGGTCTTCTGGCTGGGCCTTGGGTCGGAATGGACGTTCTTCGGCTTCATGACCTTTGTGGGCCTTGGCAATGGCATGACGATCCCCAATGCGACGGCGGGCATGCTCTCGGTGCGCCCGCATCTGGCGGGCACGGCGTCCGGACTTGGCGGCGCGATCATGTTGGGCGGTGGCGCGGGACTGTCAGCCTTGGCCGGCGCATTGCTGGTGCCCGGCACAGGAGCGTGGCCGCTTCTGTGGATCATGCTGGCGACGGCGATCTGCGCCATCGTCGCCATCCAGCTTGTGATCTGGCGGTCGCGGCGGCTTGCGGGGCTGGACAGCGCGGGGTGAATTTGCAAACTCGGTCCTGACTGTTTGCAAACCTGCAAAGCCCGAGGATGCCATGCCCACCCAGAAACTCTATGCCGGAGCCAAGCTGCGCGAGATCCGCACCCGGCTGAGCATCACCCAGCGCGACTTCGCCGCCAAGCTGGGCGTGTCCCTGCCCTATCTGAACCAGATGGAAAACAACAAGCGCCCTCTCTCCACCACCGTGGTGCTGGCGCTGGCGCAGGAATTCGGCGTCGATGTCACCGAGCTGGGACAGGGCGATGCAGAGCGCATGATCTCGGACATGCGCGAGGCGCTGGCCGATCCGGTCTTTGCCGACGCCGCCCCCCCGATCGCCGATCTGCGCCTGACGGCCTCGAACGCGCCGGGGCTGGCGCGGGCCTTTCTGGAACTGCACCGCGCCTATCGGCAGACCCACGAGCGGCTTGCCTCGCTGGACGAGGCTTTGGGCCGCGAAGGCGCACAGCTTCAGCCGTCCCCTTGGGAAGAGGTGCGCGACTTCTTTCACTACTGCGACAACTACATCGACGCGGTCGACAAGGCCGCCGAACATGTGGCGACCAAGCTGACGGGCACCGACCGCGTGCGCGCCGCCATTCGCGGGCTGGAAAACGAAGGGTTGCAGGTGCGCTTTGCCAACGTGCCCGATCTGCGCCGTTTTGACGAGCTGCGGCAGGAGGTGACGCTGTCCTCTTTGGCCGCGCCGGAAACCCAGACTTTCCAGATGATGCTGCAACTCGCGTTGACGCGGCATGGCAAGCTGCTGGATGCGACGCTCGATCTGGGGCGGTTTCAATCCGACGCCGCGCGCGCCATCGCGCGGCTGGGGCTGGCGAACTACTTTGCCGGGGCTGCCGTGATGCCCTATGGCCAGTTTCTGCAGGCGGCCCATGACACGCGGCACGATCTGGAACTGATGGCGCGGCGCTTCGGGGCGTCCATCGAACAGGTGGCACATCGCCTCTCGACGCTGCAACGGCCCGGTGCCAAGGGCATTCCCTTCTTCTTTGTGCGCGTCGATCAGGCGGGCACCATCACCAAGCGCCATTCCGCCACGCGGCTTCAATTCGCCCGCTTCGGCGGGGCCTGTCCCTTGTGGAACGTGCACCGTGCGTTCGAGACACCGGGGCGGTTCCTGCGCCAATTGGCGGAAACGCCGGACGGGGTGCGCTATATCAGCCTCGCGCGGGATGTGTCCAAGACAGGTGGTCATTTCGGCGCGCCGGTCCGGCGATATGCCATCGGTCTGGGATGTGAGGTCAAACATGCCGGCGCGCTGGTCTATGCGGATGGGCTCGACCTCACCCGGGATGGGGCGTTCGAGCCCATCGGGATTTCCTGCCGCATCTGCGAGCGGTCGAACTGTCATCAAAGGTCCGTCCCGCCCCTTGAGCGGAAGCTGACGATCCAGACGCATCGGCGGGGAATCCTGCCGTATGAGTTGAGTTGAGCGCGGGCGATGCGTCGACGCATCGCCTGTTTCCGTTGACGGAAACACTGGGGGCCAGCCCCCAGACCCCCGAAGTATTTCGGAACCAGAGAAGATCAGGACGCGGCGACAGGCCAGCGTTCGGCGAGATTGGCCATGATCGCGCGGTCGGTGTCATCAAGAGGGCCTGTCACGCCGGTGCGGAAGCGCAGACGGAAGCTCTGCAGGAGTGTGTCGAAAGGCACGTCGGCGGTGTAGCCGAAACGGCGTGCGTTTTCGGTGAAATCGCCATCGCCCTGTGCGTCCGGCCAGATGCCCAGCCCCTGCCGGGCAAGGCGTTGCCAATCGAAGCGCGGGCCGGGGTCGATCTTGCGGCCCGGCGCCATGTCCGAATGGCCGATCACGCGTTCCGGCGGGATGGCGTGGCGCTCCATGATACCCGCGACCAGAGCGTCGAGCGCGTCCAGCTGCCTGGCCGCGAAGGGCGTGCTTCCGGTGTTGGCGATCTCGATGCCGATGGAGCGGGAATTGACATCCGTCACTGGCCCCCACGCCCCTGCCCCGGCATGCCAGGCGCGGTCCGCCTCGTCGACAAGGTGCCAGACCCTGCCATCCGGTGCGATCACGTAATGCGCCGAGACCTGAGCGTCGGCGTTGCAGAGCCAGTCGCGCGCCTTTTCGGCGCAGTCCATGGCGGTGTAGTGCAGGACGATCAGGTCAGGCCGCGCACCGTCGCGGCGCGGCCCGCAATTTGGCGAGGGATGCCAGAGAGGCGTCAGTTGCGCACCGCGCGGAACGG
Organism: Alphaproteobacteria bacterium; assembly: GCA_030428355.1. Taxonomy (GTDB): domain Bacteria; phylum Pseudomonadota; class Alphaproteobacteria; order Rhodobacterales; family Rhodobacteraceae; genus Marivita. The sequence goes on from JAUIBL010000004.1 coordinate 87,147, forward strand.
GGCCGGATCCCAGCCGCAGGCAAAGCCGTCCCCATCGGGATCGAGGTTCTGGCGGTCGCGCTCGGGGCCACCATTGGCGAGGAATTCCTCCTGCGCGAGATCGGCGGACGCAAAGGCCGCGCAGTTGCGCAGGTGGCGGTTTTCCGTGGCAAAGGCCGAGCGGCGGTAGATCGGCGCGCCTTTGGGATTGTTGGTCTGCAGCGCATAGGCCACGATGTTGGGCGTGTTGGTGCCGGGACGCGTCGGCAGCGCCTCGGGCGCGATGATCTGATAGCGTGCGCGGTTCTGCGCGATGAGTGCGGCATCGCCTTCGATGCTGCGGGTGTTGGAGACCGCGTCGAAATCGTTTTCCGCCGAAATCCCGGCGGCGTTCTCCACGATCTGCGGGGCCGGGTTGCTGGGCGACGCCTGCACCGGGTCGATCCCGGAATTGGCGCGGCGTGCCTCGAGTGCGGCGGCATCCAGCGGGCCGGTGGCCGAGAGCGGTGCGCCTGTGACGGTGGGGGGTGCGCCGATGGTGGTGGGGGCTGCGCGGCCTTCGAGCACCGCATCGCGCTGCTGCTGGTAACCGTCGATGCGGTCAAAGCCCACGGCGCTGTCGGGGATGGCCGGGCTGCAGGCGGTCAGGGCCAGAAGGGCAGCGCCCCCGGCCAATGCGCGGATGATGCGGTGTGTCTGGGTCATGTCCTGCCTCGTTCGGCGCGAATTTACCACCATTGGGTGGGCTTCGCCACAAAGCCCGCGGCCTGCTCCAAGGCGTAGGCGGTATTCAGCAGATCGCCCTCTTCCCAGGGGCGGCCAATCAGTTGTAGACCCAGCGGCAGGCCCTGGCTGTCAAGCCCGGTGGGCACAGCGATCCCCGGCAGACCGGCAAGGTTCACGGTCACGGTGAAGACGTCATTGAGATACATCTCGACCGGATCGGTGTGCTGTTTGCCCAGCTCGAACGCCGAGGACGGCGTGGCCGGTGTCAGGATCGCATCCACACCTTGGGCGAAGACCTCTTCAAAGTCGCGCTTGATCAGGGTGCGGACCTTGCGCGCGCGGTTGTAATAGGCGTCGTAGAAGCCTGCAGAAAGCACGTAGGTGCCGACCATGACGCGGCGCTGCACCTCGGGGCCGAAGCCTTCGGCGCGGGTCTTCTCGTACATCTCGGTGATGCCGTCGCCCTGCGCCAGTTTCGCGCGGTGGCCGTAGCGCACGCCGTCATAGCGGGCGAGGTTCGACGACGCTTCGGCAGGCGCGATCACGTAATAGGTGGGCAGCGCGTATTTGGTGTGCGGGAGGCTGATGTCCTTGATGGTGGCGCCTGCGTCCTCGAGCATCTTGCGCCCTTCGGACCAGAGCGCCTCGATCTCGTCGGGCATGCCGTCCATGCGGTATTCGCGCGGGATGCCGATCACCTTGCCTTTGATGTCGCCGGTCAGCATCGCCTCGAAATTCGGCACGGCCAGATCGGCGGATGTGCTGTCTTTGGGGTCGTGACCGCACATCGCTTCGAGCATGATCGCGGCGTCGCGCACGTCTTTGGTCATCGGCCCGGCCTGATCGAGGCTGGACGCAAAGGCGACGATGCCCCAACGCGAGCAGCGGCCGTATGTGGGCTTGATGCCGGTGATGCCGGTGAAGGCGGCGGGCTGGCGGATGGAGCCGCCGGTGTCGGTGCCTGTGGCGCCAAGGCAGAGGTCGGCGGCGACGGCAGAGGCCGAGCCACCGGAGGAGCCGCCCGGTGTCAAAGCAGTATCGTCATTGCCGCGCCGCCACGGGTTGATGGCGTTGCCATAGGTCGAGGTTTCGTTCGACGAGCCCATGGCGAACTCGTCCATGTTGAGCTTGCCTAGCATGACTGCGCCGGCATCGAAAAGCTGGCTGGTGACGGTGCTTTCGTATTCCGGTTTGAACCCGTTGAGGATGGCGCTGGCGGCCTGTGACGGCACGCCCTTGGTACAGAAGAGATCCTTGATCCCGAGGGGAATGCCGCAGAGGTCGGGCGCGTCCCCGGCCTTGATCCGGGCGTCGGCGGATTTGGCCTGCGCCATGGCAATTTCGGGCGTCTTGTGCACAAACGCGCCAAGCGCATCGGCCTTGTCGATCGCCGCAAGGCAAGCTTCGGTCAGGTCTACGGAGGACACGTCGCCTTTGCGCAGCGCGTCGCGGGCCTCGGAGATTTTGAGCTTGGTCAGATCGGTCATTATTCCACCACCTTCGGCACGGCGAAAAAGCCCTCGCGGGCATCGGGGGCGTTGGCGAGAACCTTGTCCTGCATGCCCCCATCGGTGACGCCGTCCTTGCGACGCTTGAGGCGCATCGGCTCGACGCTGACCATCGGCTCCACGCCCTCGACATCGACCTCGTTCAGCTGCTCGATGAAGCCGAGAATATTGCTGAATTCCTGTGCCAGCGCGGGCAGCGCATCCTCCTCGACGCTGATGCGCGCAAGCTTGGCCACGCGGGCGGCGGTTTCGATATCAATGGACATGCGGCGGGGTCCCCCCGGGTTTGCGGTCTGCGGATCTGTCGCAGCGTTTAGACCTTGCCGGGGATGGGTTCAAGTGGCGCAACCGCCCTGTCAACGCGCTGTGATCCCGGGCAGCGCAGCCCTGCCCAAGGAAGCGGCAGCATCGCCGGTATCAGGTCTCGAAGACCGGGCGTGGTAGCGTCAGGGCATGGGTCACGCCGCTGCGGTCCCATGTGGTTTCAAGCGTGCCGTTCATCTGCCGGTCGACCGTGGCCGAGATCAGCCGGCTGCCAAAGCCGCTGTCCGACGGCACGCCGTCAATCGCAGGGCCGCCGGTTTCGCGCCAGTCGAGGCGAACGCTGTCTTTGTCGACCCGTCCTTGCAGCGTGACTTTCCCGTCCGGCGTGGACAGGGCGCCATATTTTGCGGCGTTGGTCGCAAGTTCATGGATCATCAGCGCCAGATCGGTGACGCTGCGCCCGGCGAGCCGCAGATCGGGCAGGTCCAGATCAAGTTGCTGCGGGCCGGTCGTCAGGTGCGGTGAGACAAGGCTTTGTACCAGCTCCTCCAGGTCGACCGCTTCGGCGCTGCGCCTGCCGTCGGACAGCGCCGGACTGATCCGCGCATGGGCCAGATCGAGCGCGGACAACCGGCCCTGAAGGCGGCGCGCCATGTCTGCGGGACTGTCCGCGCTGCGGGCGGTCAGTGCAATCATGCCGCCGACGACGGAAAACAGGTTCTTGACCCGGTGGTTCATCTCGCGGGCCAACCGCTGCATGGCGTCGCGTTCGTGCCGGAGATGCAGTTCGGTTTCGACCATTGCCGCAAGGTCGGTCAGCACGGAAACGTCCCGAGATGTCCAGCCGCGCGGCTGGCTGTCGATGGCGCAGAACGATCCGATCGGCTCGCCGGTCGGTGCGTGGATCGGCACGCCGAGATAGGCCACGACACCCAGTTCCGAAATCGCCGGGTTCGACCGGAGCAAAGCATGATCGCGGGCATCCGACACGGCCAGCGTACGGTCATGCGCGACGACATATTGGCAAAAGGAGAGGCGGAGAGGCGTTTCGCGGGTCTCTGCGACCTTGCCCTCCAGCCCGCACTGCGCCTTGAACACCTGACGCCCGGCATCGACAAAAGATGCAAGACCCACGGGCACGCCAAGACAGGTGCTGGCCAGCCGCGTCATGCGATCGAATTCGGCATCGGCGGGCGAGTCCATCACGCCGGTCTCTGCCAGCGCAGACAGACGGGCGCGATCCGACAGGCGGTCCTGATGGTCCGGCAGAGCCCTGTTCGGAAACGCTGCCGCGCCGCTTTTGTCCTGCATGTTCATGCGCGCGGCCCCCCGGTGACGCGATTTTCGCCCGATCGTGTTTCAGATACCGCTGCATCCCACCCCGGACACAGGTCGCTTCCTATAGCTGAAGCTGCATCTGCGACTCAGGATAATGCGCATCGCGGCGCAGGCAAAGCAGGAATGTCAGATTTCGCGGGAAGCCAAGCGTTTTCAGCGCGTTGCAATTGTCAGCTCGAACTGACAGACGGCATGACCGGGCATCGCGCAACAGGCCGTTTCCCGGCAGCGCACCCGCGGATGCACCAAGGTTCGGTAGAGGTGTTCGAAAACCGCAGCATGCCAGTGGCAGAGCGGCACATCGCTGTGTTCGCCCTGCACGATGGGATTGTGCGCAATTTCGAACAACCACGGTGTCCGCGCCGTAAAGACGCCCGATCCGGCAAAGGTCCAGGCGTGTTTGCCGATGGCTGCTGTCAAGGCGCGCGCCGCCAGCGGCGCGGGCAAGAGGCGCAGAAGGGCCTGCACCGGCTTGGGGATGCGATGCGCAAGGATGTACTCGGCCGTCCCCCGCCCGGCGCGAGCGGCAAGTTCGGCCGCCATCTCGGGCTCATCCCGGCGCAACACCTGATGCAGCCGCGCGGCATCGCCTTCGGGGATCATCTGGGTGCCGTCGGGCACCTCGAACACCCCCGCCTCGGCCAGCATCTGCACCACCCGCGCCTCGCCGCCGATCCGTTCGATCTGCGGCAGAAGCTGCAGGATGGCGTTGGGCCCGATCAGCGCGCCGTGATGGCCGGTTGCGCGGGCATCCTCAGACGTCCTCCATTTGCTGCGATCCGCCTCCACAGGCCTTGATCTCGGCCCCGTTGGGCAGTTTGAAGTCCTGCGTGCGTTCGGCCGAGCGTTCCTTCATCTGCGCCTTGACCGCCTCGCGGCGTTCCTTGGCGGCCGCGGCCTTGTCGGCGGAGGCCTCCCAATCCTCCATCTGCGCCTCGGCGATGGTGCGGCTGTCGTCGAAATGAAAGTCGAGCTTGTTCTTCGATTGCGGCCCGGTGTAGCCCACCTTGCCCAGATCGTAGAACGTGCGGCCCACACCCGCCTTGAGGAAGGCATAGAGACAGCCCAGCAGGTACCGCCGCCGGAACCCGGTGCCGCGCCACGGATAGTGGAACAGCGCCTTTTTCATGTAGAACCGGCGGTAGTTGTTCATCACGCCATCGAGCAATTCCCCTCGCTCCATCGCGGCTGGTTTCATGATGGGTGTCACAAAGTTATAGCGACTGAAATCAAAGACTTCGACCTGGTCCTTCAACTCCTGAAACAAGGGCGTAAAGGGCCACGGTGTGTACATCGACCAGTTGGCGAGATCCGGCTGCCAGTCCCACGCCATCTGGTAGGTCTCTTCCAGCGTTTCCGGCGTTTCGTTGTCCAGCCCCACGATGAACTGCGCCTCGACCAGGATGTCGGCCTCGCGCAGCAAGCGGATCGCGGTCTTGTTCTCGTCGACCTTGGTTTCCTTGTTGAAGATGTCGAGCTTCATCTGCGCGGCGGCCTCGGTGCCAAGCGACACGTGCACCAGCCCCGCCTTGCGGTAGAACTTGAGCAGATCGCGGTCGCGGTAGATGTCGGTCACGCGGGTGTTGATGCCCCATTTGACCCGGTCCGGCAGGCCCCGGTCGATCAGCTCCTGACAGAAGGCGACGAATTTCTTCTTGTTGATGGTGGGTTCCTCGTCGGCAAGGATGAAAAAGCCGACGCCGTGATTTTCGACCAGATCCTCGATCTCGTCGACCACGTCCTTGGGATCGCGCACGCGGTAGTCGCGCCAGAATTTCCATTGCGAACAGAAGGAACAGGTGAACGGACAGCCGCGCGCAAGGTTGGGAATCGCCACGCGCGTCCCCAGCGGGATGTAGATGTATTTCGACCACTCCAGAACGGTCCAGTCGGGTTTGATCTTGGACAGGTCCTTGACCGTGCTCGCCGCCGGGGTCGCGACGATCTGATCGCCCTCCATGAAGGCCAGACCCTTGATCTTGTGCTTGTCCGCAGGCCAGCGCCCGTCTTCGATGGCAAGCATCAGTTCGGTGCAGATCTCTTCACCTTCGCCGCGCACGATCACGTCGACCCAGGGCGCTTCGGACAGGACCTGCTTGTACATGAAGGTGGCATGAACCCCACCCAGCATCCGCACGGCGTTGGGCACCACCTCGCTCGCAACCTTGAGCACGTCCTCGGCGCGGTAGATCGACGGGGTGATCGCGGTCACACCCACGACGTCGGGGTCCAGCTCTTCCATGCGCTTGGCGAGATCGGCATCCGACACGTTGTCGGTCATGGCGTCGATGAAATGGATGTCGTCAAATCCCGCCTGCCGCAGATGGCCCGACAGATACGCCACCCAGGCCGGCGGCCAGGTGCCCGCGATCTCGGCCCCGCCGGAGCGGTAGTTGGGATGGACAAACAAAATGCGCATGGCGACTCTCCCCGTGTGTGTAAACTTATCCTGACAGTTTATTTGTCCGCTTTGATTGACATAGATCAAAATGCCCTGACCTCTTTTCCGCAGCGCCCGCTGTGCTAGCCTTGGCCCGAACAAGGAGGGAGGTTCTCAGATGAACATCATATGGCTTGGGCACGGATCGTTCCGGATCGAGATCGGGGATCAGGTGCTGCTGATCGACCCGTGGCTCAACGGCAATCCGATGATGGAGGGACAGGACAAGGACGCAGCGATTGCGGGCGCGACACATATCCTTGTGACCCACGGGCATTTTGACCACACGACGGATGTCGTGGACATCTCCGGAAAAACCGGCGCGCCGGTGTCGGGCATGGTGGAACTTGCGCAGGCGCTGCATGGCATGGGGGCTGTGGAAGGCCATGCCTTCAACAAGGGCGGCACGATCACGCTGGGCAACGTGGCGGTGACGCTGGTGCCGGCGTCCCATTCCTCGTCGATGCAGGTCGACGGCGAAAAACGCTACATGGGCATGGAAACGGGCTTCATCCTGCGCGGCGATGGCAAGACGCTCTATTTCTCGGGCGATACGTCGATCATGGCCGACATGGACTGGATCGGGGATTATTACAAACCGGATATCGGCATTCTGTCAGCGGGTGGCTACTACACCATGGACATGGCCGGCGTGGCTTACGCAGCGAAGCGGTATTTCAACTTCACGACGCTGATCCCCTGCCACTACCGGACGTTCCCGGCGCTGGAGCAATCTGCCGAAGGGCTGATCCGCGCGCTTCCGGAAGTCGATGTGATCGAGCCGCAGGTGATGCAGGCGATCACGGTCTGAACTGGCGACAAGCCCGTTCGAACGGGCTTGCCGCATTTTTCAGAATGCGGGAAAGGCCCTTCGAAGGGCCTTCCGCCTTACTTGGCCGCGTTCAGCGCCTGGTTCAGATCCGCGATCAGGTCCGCCGGGTCTTCGATCCCGATGGAAATCCGCACCACGCTCGGACCCGCACCCGCCGCTTCCTGCTGCTCGGGAGTCAATTGCCGGTGTGTGGTCGAGGCCGAATGGATCACGAGGCTGCGCGTGTCGCCAAGGTTCGCCACGTGGCTGAAGATCTGCAGGGCATCGACAAACTTGATGCAGGACTCGTACCCGCCCTTCAACCGCACCGTGAAGAGGCCGCCCGCCCCGTTCGGGCAAATCCGTGCCACACGGTCGTTATAGGGCGAGGACGGCAGACCGGCATAGGTTACGGCCTCGACCGCGTCTTGCGTCTCCAGCCAGCTTGCCACTTCCATCGCGTTCGCGACATGCTTCTGCATGCGCAGGGACAGGGTCTCGATCCCCATCAGCGTGTAATGCGCCGCCTGCGGGTTCAGCGTCATGCCCAGATCGCGCAGACCGATGGCGATGCCGTGGAAGGTAAAGGCGAGCGGACCGAAGGTCTCGTGGAACTTGAGGCCGTGATAGGCGGGCTCGGGCGCGCTCAGCGACGGGAACTTGTCATTGGCGGACCAGTCGAACTTGCCGCTGTCCACCACGACACCACCGGTCACGGTGCCATTGCCCGTGAGGTACTTGGTCATCGAGTGCACGACCAATGTCGCGCCATGTTCGATCGGGCGGCAGAGGTACGGCGTGGCCGAGGTGTTGTCCACGATGAGCGGGATACCGGCCGCGTCAGAGATGGCCGAGATTGCGTCGAGATCGGTGATGTAGCCACCGGGGTTGGCGATGGATTCGCAGAACACCGCGCGGGTGTCGTCGTTGATCGCGGCCTTGACCGCGTCGAGATCGTCGAAATCGACAAAGGTCGCCGACCAGCCGAAGCGTTTGATCGTCTGGCTGAACTGCGTGATCGTGCCGCCATAAAGACGTGTCGAGGCGACGATGTTCTTGCCCGGCCCCATCAGCGGGAAGAGCGCCATGATCTGCGCCGCGTGGCCCGAGGAACAGCAGACCGCGCCGACACCGCCCTCCAGCGTCGCCATGCGTTCCTGCAACGCGGCCACGGTCGGGTTGGTCAGGCGGGAATAGATGTAGCCCACTTCCTGCAGGTTGAAGAGCGCCGCCGCGTGATCGGCATCCCGGAACACGTAAGCGGTCGTCTGGTAGATCGGCACCTGCCGCGCGCCGGTGGCCGGATCGGGCCGTGCGCCGGCATGGATTTGAAGCGTGTCGAAACCGTAGCTCGGTCCGTCTGTCATGGTTCTCTCCCCTTGGAACTGATTGGTTGCGCACAGGATTAGGGCAACACCGTGCGGCTCACAACTGTTGGGTTGCGCGAAAGGACAATGGCCCGGCATGTGGCGAAGGATCGAAGAACGGCGTTTCGATTTCCGACGCTGGTGCAAAACTCTGTCCCGCGACCTTGCAGAGCAGGCGCATTCTGCGACACAAGGAAGGTCAACCAGACAGGAGCCCGCCCCGCCATGACGCTTCCCCCCTCCATGACCGCTGTCGAGATCACCACCCATGGCGGACCCGAGGTCCTGCAGCCCGTGACCGTTCCCGTGCCGACACCCAAGGCGGGGGAAATCCTAATCAAGGTCGCCTATGCCGGGGTCAATCGCCCCGACGCCTTGCAACGCGCGGGGCTCTATAACCCGCCGCCCGATGCCTCGGCCCTGCCCGGGCTAGAGGCCGCTGGAACCGTGGCGGCGGTTGGCCACGGTGTTGCGCGCTGGAGCGTGGGTGATGCGGTGACTGCCCTGCTGCCCGGTGGCGGCTATGCGGAGTATGTCACCACCCATGCCGATCACGCCCTGCCGGTGCCCGAGGGCATGCCGATGGATCAGGCGGCCGCCCTCTGCGAGACGTTCTTTACCGTTTGGTCAAATGTGTTCCGGCGCGGTGGCCTGCAGGCCGGAGAGCGGTTTCTTGTGCATGGCGGATCGAGCGGCATCGGCACGACGGCGATCCAACTGGCGCATTTGCGCGGCGCGCGGGTGTTCACCACCGCCGGGTCGGCGGACAAGTGCAACGCCTGTCTGGCGCTGGGGGCCGAGGCCGCTTGGAACTACCGAGAGGTGGATTTCGTCGATGTGATGCGCGCGATGGGCGGTGCGGATGTGATCCTCGACATGGTGGGCGGGGATTACCTGCCGCGCAACGTCAAGGCGCTGGCCGATGATGGGCGGCTGGTGCAGATCGCGTTCCTGCAAGGCCCGAAGGTCGAGATGAATTTCACCCAGATGATGACCCGGCGGCTGACCCTCACAGGATCGACCCTGCGGCCCCAGTCCGTTGCCGCCAAGGCCGCCATTGCACGCGATCTGGAGGCCGAGGTCTGGCCGCATCTGGCCTCAGGCCGCATCGCCCCGGTGATGGACAGCGAATTTGCGCTGGCGGATGCGGCACAAGCCCATGCGCGGATGGAAGGGTCGACCCATATCGGGAAGATCGTGCTGAAGGTCGGCTGACGCAAAATCGGGTCGAAGACACAAAAACGCCCCGGCGCCGACCGGGGCGTTTTCTGTTCAGGTCGTGGCACGGATCACTCCGCAGGCACTTCCACCGGTTGGCGTTCACCAACAAGGCTGTCGGGCAGGACGAAGGCGACGAGCACGAAAACCGCGCCCAGAACGATGCCCAGAAGATCCCCCGACATCGCCATCAGCCCGTCATAGGACGCGCCGGGCACCGACCCCAAGGTCACCTTGCCGCCCGCTAGATCGTCGAGCAGGCCAGACGCTTTCCACGCCGGATAGGTCGCCATATACGCCGCTGCCCCAAACAAACCGCCCGCGATGAAGAAAAGCGCATCCTTGCGCCCGGAGGCCGCCGCACAGACACCAGTGCCCGGGCAATAGCCCGACGCCGCCCAGCCTGCGCCCAGCATGAGACCACCGATGAAAACGCCGACATAGGCCGCCTTGACCGACATGTGGCCCACATCGACAAGACCCAGCATCTGTCCCCCGAACATCAGGATCGACCCCGTACCGATGGCCAGGAGAATGGTCTTCATCAGGTGCAGTCGCCGCAGCGTCAGCATGCCGCCGATCCAATTGGGGTTGGTGGCTCCGATCCGGTCCAGAACAGCTCCGAAGGCCGCACCGATCACGATAGCAAGAAGAATGGAGGTCATGGCTCAGCCCCTTTTGTACATCAGCATGGCGGTGGGAATGGCAGCCGCAAAAGCGCCAGCGGCAAAGATGTAGCCCGACAGCGCGGTCTGCATCATGCCGGACATCATGTGCCCCGAAGTGCAGCCTCCTGCCAGTCGCGCACCGTACAGGACGATGAACCCGCCCAGAAAGGCCACAGCGTAACGCATGACCGGCGTGTCGCCGAAATTGGCGCGCCAGATTTCGGGGGCGGCCCGTTCTGCGGCGTCGATGCCGCCTCTAAGCCGTGCGGACAGGAAGGCACCAAGCGCCATCGCCAGAACGAAAACGAAGCTGTAGTTCAACGGGTTGGCGGCGTTCTTGGCGTAGCTGCCATTCGACTTGGCCATGTAGGCGTTGGTCGAGGTGTAGGCGTCGTCAGTCTTGGTGATGAAATCGGGGGAGACCAAATCCGCGACCACGCCGTTCAGGATGACGAATTGCGTCGACACCCCGATGGGTTTGACCAGCAGCACGGCGGCGAAAAACACCAGCCCGAGCAGCAGTCCTCCGAGTTTCCAGTTGAGTACCATCTTTTGCGCTCCTTCATATTCTCGATCCGGAATATCAAAGGAGTGCAACTGAGGACTTGATCTGCATCAATTACATTCTGAAAACAGAATTTGATCGCAAGATGTCTTCGTCAGCCTGCAAATCCGATGGTCGCATCAATCGCCCGCTTCCATGCAGCATATTTTCGGTCTCGGGCCTCTGACGGCATGTCCGGCTCGAACCTGCCATCGACGGCCCATTGCGCAGCGAAGGCCTCCATGTCCGGCAGCACACCGGCCTTGTAGCCTGCAAGCCACGCAGCCCCCATCGCCGTGGTTTCCAGCACCTTCGGCCGCTCGACAGGCGCGTCGATGATGTCGGACAGGAACTGCATGGTCCAATCGGACGCGCTCATTCCGCCGTCTACGCGCAAAGCGGTTTCGGACTGGCCCGACCAATCGGCTTTCATCGCTTCCAGCAGATCGCGGGTCTGGTAGCCGACGCTTTCGAGTGCCGCGCGGGCGAATTCCTCCGGGCCGGAATTGCGGGTCAGGCCGAATATCGCGCCGCGGCATTCGGCGTTCCAATACGGCGCGCCGAGGCCCGTGAACGCAGGCACAAGCATCACTTCCTGCGTGTCGTCGGCCTTTTCTGCCAGCGGCTGGGTTTCTTTCGCCTCGCGGATGATCTTGAGCCCGTCGCGCAACCATTGCACCACCGCGCCCGCGATGAAGATCGAGCCTTCCAGCGCGTAGGTCGGTTTGCCGTCCAACTGGTAGGCGATGGTCGTCAGTAGCCGGTTGGTCGAGGTCACAGGCGTGTCGCCGGTGTTCAAAAGCGCGAAACAGCCCGTGCCATAGGTGGATTTCAGCATCCCCGGCTTGAAACACGCTTGCCCCACGGTTGCCGCCTGCTGGTCGCCCGCGATGCCGCAGATCGGGATGGCGCGGCCAAAGAGATCGGGGCGGGTTTCGCCGAAATCGGCGGCGCAGTCCTTGACCTCGGGCAGCAGGGACATGGGGATTCCCAGCTTGTCGCAGATGGTCTTGGACCAGCGCCCCTTGCGGATGTCATAAAGCATGGTGCGCGCGGCGTTGGTGGCGTCGGTGACATGCACCTTGCCCCCCGTCAGGTTCCACACAAGCCATGTGTCCACGGTGCCAAAGGCAAGCTCTCCAGCCTCGGCCCGCGCGCGGACACCGTCCACATTGTCGAGGATCCACGCCAGTTTCGTGCCGCTGAAATACGGGTCCAGCAGCAGGCCGGTGCGGTCGGTCACCACATCTTCGAACCCTTCCGCCTTCAGCCCCTTGCAGAACTCGGATGTGCGGCGGTCCTGCCAGACAATGGCGTTGAACACCGGCTTGCCGGTGGCGCGGTCCCAGACCAGCGTGGTTTCGCGCTGGTTGGTGATGCCGATGGCGGCGATGTCGGCGGTGCCCCTGCCCGCTTTTTCGATGGCGGCACGGCAGGTGGCAGCGGTGGTGGACCAGAGGTCCGACGGGTCATGTTCGACCCAGCCGCTTTGCGGGTAATGCTGGGTGAATTCTTCCTGCGCCGAGGCAACAACGGTCAGGGTTTCGTCAAACAGGATGGCGCGCGTCGATGTCGTGCCCTGGTCGATGGCAAGAATGTGGGTCATGTGCGGCGGGCCTCCCTTTGTCTTTTGTCAAAGGACCACCCGATGTCACCGGGTGGTCCGAGTGTGTCCCGTCTTCACCGGGCTTGCCTCGGTGATCTCTACGCTCAGAGGTCCTCGGGTCAAGCCCGAGGACGACGTGGTATCAGGCTTACTGCCAGGACTTGATCAGCTCGTCATAGGCGATGGTCTGCGGTTCCTCGTCCTCGTTCTCGAGTTTGGGGAACGGGGCACCCGGCTGGGCGAACCAGTATTCGGCATCGCTTTCTTCGTTCAGCTTCGGACCCAGATCGCCCTGCACACCTGCCCGCTCGAGACGCTGCATCACGTCTTCCTGGGCTTCGCAGAGCGCATCAAGGGCTTCCTGTACAGTCTTCTGACCGGACATGGCATCGCCGATGTTCTGCCACCAGAGCTGCGCCAGACGCGGATAGTCGGGCACGTTGGTGCCTGTGGGCGACCATGCCACGCGGGCCGGGGAACGGTAGAATTCGACGAGGCCGCCAAGACGCGGTGCGCGCTCGGTGAAGCTGTCGTGCTGCACGGTGGACTCACGGATGAAGGTCAGACCCACGTGGGATTTCTTCACGTCCACCGTCTTGGATGTGACGAACTGGGCATAGAGCCACGCGGCCTGCGCCCGGTCCACCGGGGTCGATTGCATCAGCGTCCAGCTACCCGCGTCCTGGTAGCCGACCTTCTGGCCTTCTTTCCAGTAAACGCCATGCGGGCTGGGGGCCATGCGCCACTTGGGTGTGCCGTCCTCGTTCATCACCGGCAGGCCTTCCTTGACCGTGTCGGCGGTGAAGGCGGTGTACCAGAACATCTGCTGTGCGATGTTGCCCTGCGCCGGGATCGGACCCGCTTCGGAAAAGGTCATGCCTGCCGCCGCGGGGGGCGAGTACTTTTCAAGCCACTCGATCGCCTTGGTGACGGCATAGACCGCCGCAGGCGAGTTGGTCGCGCCGCCACGGGCGACACAGGAGCCGACCGGCTGCGAGTTCTCGTTCACGCGGATGCCCCATTCGTCGACCGGAAGACCGTTGGGTTCACCCACGTCGCCCATGCCGGCCATCGACATCCACGCGTCGGTGTAACGCCAGCCAAGGCTGGGGTCTTTCTTGCCGTAGTCCATGTTGCCGAAGACTTCGCCTTCGACACCCATATGGCTCAGGTCACGGCCGGTGAAGAATTCCGCGATGTCCTCGTAGGCGGACCAGTTCACAGGAACGCCAAGGTCATAGCCATAGGCCGCGCGGAAATCTTCCTGGTTCTTGGGATTGTTGAACCAGTCGTAGCGGAACCAGTAGAGGTTCGCGAACTGCTGGGTCGGCATCTGGTAGACCTTGCCGTCCGGTCCGGTGGTGAAGCTGAGGCCGATGAAATCATCGAGATCCAGCGTCGGGAGGGTCACATCCGCACCTTCGCCCGCGATCCAGTCGGTCAGGTTGCGCACCTGCTGGTACCGCCAGTGGGTGCCGATCAGGTCGGAGTCGTTGACATAGGCATCATAGATGTTCTCGCCCGACTGCATCTGCGTCTGCAGCTTTTCGACCACGTCACCTTCGCCGATCAGGTCATGGGTGACCTTGATGCCGGTGATGGCGGTGAAGGCCGGTGCAAGCACCTGGCTTTCGTATTCATGCGTGGTGATCGTTTCGGACACGACCTTGATTTCCATGCCCTGGAACGGTGCCGCTGCATCGACGAAGAACTGCATCTCGGCTTCCTGCTCGGCGCGGGTGAGCGACGACAGATCGCCGATCTCGGCATCCAGGAACGCACGGGCGGCGTCCATGTCGGCAAAGGCCGGACCCGCAAGGATCAGCAATGCCGCTGTTGAGGATTTCAGGTTCAAGTTCATAAGGTTCCTCCCTGTTGTTCAGAACTTGGATTAAGAAAAAGCGCCCCCGCATCCGGGAACACACATGCGTCTTCCGTTACACCCAGCGAAACACCGCCACGGCGTAAAGCGCACAGACACCCAGCGCCCAGGGCTGGTTTTCTCCGACCAGACCCAGCCACGCGAGATTGATGAAGGCGCTGCCCAGAAGCGTGATGAACAACCGGTCACCACGCGTCGTTTCGATCCGCAGGATGCCCACGCGGGGCGTCTCTGGGAATTTGATGGCGAGGATCGTGAAGACGATCAGCAGGCTGGCGATGACCATGAAGAAAATCGCGGTCGGCCATGTCCATGCCATCCATGAGAGATCCATTAGAGGGTCCTCCTGTTTGTCGTGTGCCCGTCATCCTCGGGCTTGACCCGAGGACCTCGGTGGCCTGAGTTCCTCGGGTCAAGCCCGAGGATGACGTTGGAATGGTTAACGACCCGTTTCATCACACCCGTCCCAGGGCAAAGCCCTTGGCGATGTAGTTGCGGACGAAGTAGATCACCAAGGCCCCCGGCACGATGGTCAGCACACCAGCGGCGGCCAGCACGCCCCAGTCGATGCCCGACGCACCCTGTGTGCGGGTCATGATGGCGGCGATGGGTTTGGCGTCCACCGTGGTCAGCGTCCGAGACAGCAGCAGCTCCACCCACGAGAACATGAAGCAGAAGAACGCCGCCACACCGATGCCGCTGGAAATCAGGGGCATGAAGATGCGGGTGAAGAAATGGCCAAAGCTGTAGCCGTCCAGATAGGCGGTCTCGTCGATCTCTTTCGGCACGCCCCGCATGAAGCCTTCGAGGATCCACACCGCGAGCGGCACGTTGAAGAGGCAATGCGCCAGGGCCACCGCGATATGCGTGTCGAAGAGGCCGACCGATGAGTAAAGCTGGAAGAACGGCAGCGCGAAAACGGCGGGCGGGGCCATGCGGTTGGTCAGCAGCCAGAAGAAGAGGTGCTTGTCGCCCATGAAGTGGTAGCGGCTGAACGCATAGGCGGCGGGCAAGGCCACGGCGAGGGAAATTACCGTGTTCATCACCACGTAGATGAGCGAGTTCACGTAGCCCATGTACCAGCTCGGGTCCGTCAGGATCGTGCGGTAATTGTCGAGCGTCAGATCATTCGGCCACAGAGTGAAATCGTTGAGGATCTCGGTGTTGGTCTTCAGGCTCATGTTCAGCAGCCAGTAGATCGGCAGCATCAGGAACAGCAGGTAGAGCCCCATCACGATGGCGGAGCCGTTGACCTTGACGCGCTTCTTGGTGCCGCCTGCGGTCAGATCGCCGGGAATGCTGGTGGTGGTTGCGTCGGTCATGGATGCACTCCCTCGGATTTGGTGTCTTCACCGGGTGTGACCCGGTGATCTTTTGATCCGGAGATCCTCGGGACAAGCCCGAGGATGACGGGACGGGAAAACGCGTTGTTCATCTCAGCCCTCCCGTTTGTCGAGGTTGGTCATCACGGTGTAGAACACCCACGAAATCAACAGGATCACGAGGAAGTACATGATCGAGAACGCCGCCGCCGGTCCAAGGTCGAACTGACCCAAGGCCATCTTC
Source organism: Alphaproteobacteria bacterium (assembly GCA_030428355.1). Lineage (GTDB taxonomy): Bacteria > Pseudomonadota > Alphaproteobacteria > Rhodobacterales > Rhodobacteraceae > Marivita. Next base: position 103,064 of record JAUIBL010000004.1, read on the forward strand.
ACAAGGTCGATGGACAAAAGCGTGGTGGTGCTGCCGGGGCCACCGCCAGTGACAACGAACGGCTCGGTATAGATCATGAAGCTGTCCATGAAGCGCAGCAGGATGGCAATCATCAGCACGCCCATCATCTTGGGCAATTCGATGAAGCGGAACACCTTCCAGCGCGACGCCTGGTCGATCTTGGCCGCCTGATAATAGGCGTCCGGGATGGATTGCAGACCGGCATAGGCCAGCAGCGCCACCAGCGACGTCCAGTGCCAGACATCCATCACGATGATCGTGACCCACGCCGCGAACGGATCATTGGTGTAGTTGTAGTCGATGCCAAGTGCCGCCAGCGTGTGCCCCAGAAGGCCGATGTCGACCCGGCCAAAGACCTGCCAGATGGTGCCGACCACATTCCACGGGATCAGCAAGGGCAGCGACATGAAGACAAGGCAGAAGCTGGCCCAGAAGCCCTTTTTCGGCATGTTCAGCGCCACGAACACACCCAGCGGGATCTGGATCAGCAGAATGATGCCCGAGAACATCAACTGCCGCCCCAGCGCGTCCCACATCCGGTCGTCGTTGAGCATTTCCTCGAACCACTCGAGCCCCGCCCAGAAGAACTGGTTGTTCCCGAACGTGTCCTGCACCGAGTAGTTGACCACTGTCATCAGCGGGATCACCGCCGAAAACGCCACGAGGATCAGAACCGGCAGGACAAGAAACCACGCCTTCTGGTTGACTGTCTTCTCCATTACGCGGCCTCCCCCACGGATTGCGAGCGATCGGGCGCGATGCGCCAATCGTTGACGTAGACGTTCACATGGCCCGGATCGAAGCTGACGCGGTTCATGTCGGCGCTGACGCGGTCGTCCTCACCGGCGATGATGTTGATGTCGTGGCCTTCGAACGTCGCGCGGATGATCTTGTGGCGGCCCACATCTTCGATGCGGCGGATGCTGACGGGCAGACCTTCGGTCTGGCTGAGTTTTGCGAATTCCGGGCGGACACCGATCTCGACTTTGCCGCTTGAGGGTTTGTAACCGCCCGCGAGTTGGAGCGTCTGCGACCCGACCCTGGCTGTGGTGCCTTCGACCTGTGCAGGCAGCACGTTCATGCCGGGCGAGCCGATGAAATAACCGACAAACGTATGTTCGGGCTGTTCGAACAGTTCTTCCGGTGTGCCGATCTGAACCACGCGCCCGTCATACATTACAACCACCTTGTCAGCGAAGGTCAGCGCCTCGGTCTGGTCGTGGGTCACGTAGATCATCGTGTGGCCGAAATCGTGGTGCAGCTTTTTCAACTGCGTGCGCAATTCCCACTTCATGTGCGGGTCGATCACGGTCAGGGGTTCATCGAACAGCAGCGCATTCACGTCCTTGCGGACCATGCCCCGACCAAGGCTGATCTTCTGCTTGGCATCCGCCGTCAGGCCACGGGCCTTTTTCCTCAGCATGTCCTCCATGCCGATCATCTTGGCGATTTCCTGCACGCGCTGCGCGACATAGGCCTCGTCGCGTCCGCGATTGCGCAGCGGGAAGGCCAGATTGTCGTGCACGGTCATCGTGTCGTAGACGACCGGAAACTGAAACACCTGCGCGATGTTGCGCTCTGCGGTGGGGGCATGGGTCACATCTTTCCCGTCGAACAGGATGCGGCCCTGCGATGGGTGAAGAAGGCCCGATATGATATTGAGAAGTGTGGATTTTCCGCATCCGGACGCCCCTAGTAAGGCATAGGCCGCGCCGTCGTCCCAATCGTGGTTCAGCTCCTTCAGCGCGAAGTCGTCTTCGGAGGTCGGGTTGGGCAGATACGAATGCGCCAGATTGTCGAGTGTGATTTTTGCCATGTCGTTTCCCCCTCAGGCCGCCAGCGCATAGGCTGCAGGGGCGATCATCTTGCCCTCTTCGTCGAAGACATAGACATGACGCGGGTCAAGCCAGACCATCAGGTCTTCGTCCAGTGTGAGGTCATGGACCCCGTGGATCAGACCGACCCAGCGCTGGCCGTGGTGATCCAGATGCACAAAGGTTTCCGATCCGGTGAGTTCGGTCACGGTCAGGCGTGTGGTGAAGGACATCGCGTCCGCCGCGTGTTGACCGATCTCCAGATGGTTGGGGCGGAAGCCTGCCGTGTATCTGCCATCCGGCAGATCGGCCAACCTGCCTTTGGCCTGCGTGGACTGATTGTTGCCGAAGGTCAGTTGCGCACCGGACTTGGTGATGGGCAGAAAGTTCATCGGCGGATCGCTGAACACCCGCGCGGTCGTTGCATCCACCGGCTGGCGGTAGACCTCGGGCGTCGGGCCGAACTGCGTGACCCGCCCTTCCCAGAGCGTCGCGGTGTTGCCGCCCAGAAGCAGCGCCTCTTCGGGTTCGGTGGTCGCGTAGACGAAGATCGAACCGGATTCCTCGAAAATCTTGGGGATCTCGATACGCAGCTCTTCACGCAGCTTGTAGTCGAGGTTGGCCAGCGGTTCGTCCAGCAGCACCAGCCCCGCGTTCTTGACCAACGCGCGCGCCAAGGCACAGCGCTGTTGCTGACCACCGGACAGTTCCAGCGGCTTGCGGTTCAGCATTGGCGTCAGCTTCATCAACTCGGCTGTTTCGCGCACGCGGCGGTCGATCTCGGCCTTGTCGACCCCCATCAGCTTCATCGGTGAGGCGATGTTGTCGTAGACGGACATCGATGGGTAGTTGATGAATTGCTGGTACACCATTGCGACCTTGCGGTCCTGCACGCGCATGCCGGTGACATCCTTGCCCTGCCAGATGATCTGGCCGGTCGCGGGCACGTCCAGCCCCGCCATCAGCCGCATCAGCGATGTCTTGCCCGAAAGGGTCGGCCCCAGCAGCACATTCATCGTGCCTTTTTCCAGCGTCAGGTCGGTGGGGTAGATATGCGTCTGCCCCTCAACGACCTTGGACACGCCCTTAAGCTCGAGTGTCATGTCCAGCCCCTTATTCTGCAGCCTTGGACAGAGAGCGACGATGATCCGCCATCCACTCGTCCAACGCGGTGATCTGTTCAGCGCTCAGTCGCAGACCAAGCTTGTTCCGGCGCCACACGACGTCTTCGGCGGTGTGGGCGTATTCGTGGGTCATCAGCCAATGCACTTCGGCTTCGGTCAGGGTCGCGCCGAAATCGCGGCCCAGATCAGCAGGCTCCTTCGCGGTGCCGAGGATCGACGCAGCCTCTGTCCCATAGGCGCGGACAAGGCGACGGGCCCAAAAGGCGTCAAGGAAAGGGAAGGCGTCCTGCAGTTTGGCGACCTGAGCCTCGAACCCGTCGACCGGGAAATCGCCACCGGGCAGCGTGACGCCTGCGGTCCAAGGGCCTTTGACGTTCGGCAACTGCTCAGCGATCTTTTCAAGCGCGCTTTCGGCCAGGCGGCGGTAGGTGGTGATCTTGCCGCCAAAGATGTTCAGCACCGGCGCACCGCCATTGGCATCGACCTTCAGCGTGTAATCGCGGGTGGCCGCCGTCGCACTACTGGCACCGTCATCGTAAAGTGGGCGGACACCGGAATAGGTCCAGACCACATCGGCGTCTGTCAGGTCCTGCTTGAAGTACTGGTTGGCGAAGTTCAGCAGGTACGCCTGCTCTTCCGGGGTGCAGACCGGTTTGTTCGACGGATCATCATGTTCGGCGTCAGTGGTGCCGATCAGGGTGAAATCGGTCTCATAAGGAATGGCGAAGATGATGCGCCCATCCGTGCCCTGGAAGAAGTAGCATTTGTCGTGATCGTAGAGCTTGCGCGTCACGATGTGGGAGCCGCGCACAAGACGCACACCTTCGCGGGAATTCAGCCGCACCTTGGTCTGGATGATGTCGCCCACCCATGGGCCACCGGCATTGACCAGCATTTTCGCGTGGTGTGTGCGTGTTTCACCTTTTTCGGAATTTTGCGTTTCGATGCGCCAGACATCACCTTCTCGCGCCGCCGACAGAACCTTGGTGCGCGGCAGGATCGTGGCCCCCCGCGCCTCGGCATCGCGGGCATTCAGGATCACGAGGCGCGAGTCCTCGATCCAGCAATCCGAGTATTCGTAAGCCTTTGCGAACCGATCTTCGAGCGGCGCGCCCTCGGCAGCACCGTGCAGATCAAGTGTCCGGGTGCCCGGCAGGATTTTGCGCCCGCCCAGATTGTCGTACAGAAACAGCCCAAGCCGGATCAGCCATGCGGGACGCCGCCCCTTCATCCACGGCATGATGAAGCTTAGCAGGCGAGACGTCGGCGTGTCGGATTCAAACCGCATATCCTTATGATAAGGCAGAACAAATCGCATCGGCCAACTGATATGCGGCATCGCGCGCAGCAGAACTTCACGCTCGACCAGGGCTTCGCGGACCAGACGGAACTCGAAATATTCGAGATAGCGCAATCCGCCATGAAACAGCTTGGTCGACGCTGACGAGGTCGCGGAGGCCAGATCGTTCATCTCGGCAAGCGTAACAGACAGCCCACGACCGGCCGCATCACGTGCGATCCCGCAGCCGTTGATGCCACCACCGATGATGAACAGATCAGTTGCTTCGACGTTCTGGTCGATCACCGCGCGCCACCTCCCAAGGCCACGTAAACCACAGGCAATGTATGCGGATTGAGTCGCGATCACGCAAGGCGATTTTTTTCGTTTATGTTCGCTTTTTACTATCTCCCTGAAAGTAAAAGAAATTTGACACTAGGGTTTTCCGACCCAACGCCGTTATGATCGAAAAACCGGCACTGGCGCGAAGTGACGTAACGGAATCGCCCCGGCGCCCTGCCTGAAACTTGACAGGACCGAACACCCTATGTCCCACGCCTTCCGCCACCGTGACATCCTCGAAATCGCGCGCAAGGAGGGCAAGGTCACGGTCGAAGGTTTGGCCCAGCATTTCGGCGTGACGCTCCAGACCATCCGCCGTGACCTGTCCGATCTGGCCGAGGAAGGCCGGTTGGAGCGGGTGCATGGCGGGGCGATGTTGCCGTCGAGCACCAGCAATATCGGTTATGAACAACGCCAGACCCTGAACGCCAAGGCCAAGGCCGCGATGGCACGGGCCTGCGCCCAGCGCATCCCGAACAATATCTCGCTGTTTCTGAACATCGGCACCAGCACCGAAGCCGTGGCCCGCGAATTGCGCAACCATCGCAACCTGCTGGTGATCACCAACAACATGAACGTGGCCAACATTCTGGCCGAAACGCAGGAATGCGAAGTTGTTGTGACCGGTGGCAACCTGCGTCGCGCCGATGGCGGGCTGGTGGGCAAACTGGCGACCGAGACGATCCTGCAGTTCAAGTTCGATCTGGCGATCATCGGCTGTTCGGCCTTGGATCGGGATGGCGATCTGCTCGATTTCGACATTCAGGAGGTCAGCGTCAGCCAGGCGATCCTGCAACAATCGCGCAAGACCTATCTTGTGGCCGATGCGTCCAAACTGAAACGCAACGCACCCGCCCGCATCGCGTCGCTGTCCGAGATCGACACGCTGTTCACCGATGCCCCCCTGCCCGCCGATCTGCCCGAAAAATGCGCGGCATGGGACACCGAAGTGGTGGTTGCCCGGCCTTAAGCCCTGATCGGACGGGCCGCTGCGAAAAGGCCGTCGATGTCGAGATGTGCCTCCATATGTGCGGCAAGGTCATTGAGCGTCCGGTCCACCGTGCGCGTGTAATCCGCCCCACCCGACGCATGGCCCATCTGGCGCAGGAAGGCCTGCCGGAACCCGCCATTGGCGAAGAGCCCGTGCAGGTAGGTCCCCATCACCCGCCCATTGCCGGACACCGCCCCATCGGGTGCATCGCCGATCCGGGCGAAGGGTCGGTCAGTGTCCCGGCCCGCCGTCTGGCCGATATGGATCTCGTAGCCGTCAAAGCCCGCTCCCGTCGGCACATGCACGGCATCCACGCGGGTCAGCGTCTTGCGCGGCTGCATCGTAGTTGTCACGTCCAGAAGCCCCAGTCCGGGTGTGGACCCTGCATCCCCTTCCAATCCTTGGGGATCGTCAATCCGGGTGCCAAGCATCTGGTATCCCCCGCAAATTCCCAAAACCCGACCACCGCGCCGCAGATGAGCGAGGATGTCGATGTCCCATCCCTGCGCGCGCAGGAAGGCCAGATCGGCGCGGGTGGATTTGGTGCCGGGCAGCACGATCAGATCGGCATTACCGGGCAGCGCCTGCCCCGGTGGCACCATGGTCAGCCGGATGTCGGGTTCGGCCTTGAGCGGGTCGAGATCGTCGAAATTGGCGATCCGAGACAGCATTGGACAGGCAATATGGAACCCCCGCCCGCCGCTGGCCTCGGCCAGTTCCACCGCGTCCTCGGCAGGCAGCAGATGCGCCGCGTCGAACCAGGGCAGCACGCCGTAGCCGGTCCAGCCGGTGTGGTCTTCGATGGCGTGGTAGCCGTCTTCGAACAGGGAGACGTCCCCGCGAAACTTGTTCACCAGAAACCCGGCAACCTGCGCCACATCTTCGTCGGTCATCACCGCGCGCGTTCCGACGATCTGGGCGATAACCCCACCCCGGTCGATGTCTCCGGCAAGGATCACCGGCACATCCGCGGCACAGGCAAAGCCCATATTGGCGATGTCACCGCGCCGCAGGTTGACCTCGGCCGGGCTGCCCGCGCCTTCGACTAGGATCAGATCGGCAGTCCGGGCAAGGGTGTAAAAGCTGTCCAGCACCACGTCCAGCAAGACGCCCCGGTCCTCACGAAAGCGGCGTGCCTCAAGCCAGCCGCGCACCTGTCCTTGCACGATGACCTGCGATCCTCGGTCGCTTTCGGGCTTGAGCAGAACCGGGTTCATATGCACCGACAGATCGCGCCCACAGGCGATTGCCTGCAACGCCTGCGCGCGGCCAATCTCGCCCCCATCGGCGGTCACGGCGGCATTGTTCGACATGTTCTGCGGCTTGAACGGCGCCACGGAAAGCCCGCGCAGGTGCGCCGCACGGCAGAGCCCGGCCACCAGCATGGACTTGCCGACATTCGACCCCGTGCCCTGGATCATCAGCGCGCGGGGTCCGGTGGTCGTGGTGGTCATGGCGCAGCCCTCAAGCCTTCTGTGCTGCGCCCGCGTACTGTGTTCGCGGCGGCGTGTCGATGGGTCGGATCACGTCCGCAGGTCGCGCAGAGAGCCGCGCATCTGCACGCTGCATTCCAGTTCAAGAGACACGCCCGCGCTGCGTTTTTCCACCATGTCGATCAGCGCTTCGGCCGCCCTGCGCCCCATGTCGCGATGCGGGACATGCACGGTGGTGATCTGCGGCGTGACGATCCGGGCGAGTTCGATGTCGTCGAACCCGGTTATCGAGACATCCTCGGGCACCGAAAGCCCCATCTCGCGCGCGCCGCGCAGCGCCCCGACGGCCAGAACGTCATTGCCACACATGATCACGCTGGGCGGGGTTTCGGCCTGCATCAGGGTGCGCAGCGCCGCAGCCCCGTTGTCGATCTCGTAGGGGGTTTCGATCACGCGCAGGGCGTCAGCATCAAGCGCCCCCTCGGCCAAAGCCTCGCGCAGCCCCGCCACACGCGCAGCCGCCCGGTCATTGCCATCGGTGATCCCCGAGATCATGGCAATGCGCCGGTGACCGAAGGCGATGACCTGCCGCGCCAGCGCGCGCATGGCGCTGCGGTTGTCGAACCCCACGGTGGGCTGTGTGCCGTCGGGCCGGTAGACCCAGGACGCCAGCACCGGAATGGACCGGGCGCGGAGATAGTCGTAGATCGCCGGATCGCGGTCATGGCCGATGAGCAGCAACCCATCCGCCCCCCGCGCGACAAGAGCGCGGATCTGCTCTTCCTCGATCTGCGGCTGGTAGGCCGAGCTTGCCACCAGCAGGGTATACCCCCGCGCGTGCAGTTCCTCCTGAAAGGTCTGAAGCCCGCGCGCAAAGATCGCGTTGTCCATGGTCGGGATGATCGCGCCGATGGTGAAGGTGCGCTTGGCCGCCATGACCCGCGCGCCGAAATTGGGCGTGTAGCCCAACGCCTCGATCGCGGCCATGACCCGGTTCCGGGTCTGTTCGACCACGCGTTCGGGCGAATTCAGGCAGCGCGACACGGTCGCCGTCGACACGCCAGCCGCGCGGGCCACGTCGTCGAGGGTGGGCACGGTGCTCGCGTCCGCCATGGATCTCCTTTCCTGCGCTGAACGGCGTCGACTGCTGGCCAGACAAAGCCGAAAAACCGCTTTGCACAAGATGTAAGCGATTGCATTGCGTAAATGCAAGCGCTTACATTAACCCCAGAATCACACCCGCCGTCCGAGTTTCGAGTGGGACCTCGCAGCATGTATACCGTCCTTGCGACGGCTCTGGTTGTCCCCCGAAAGGACAGCCCAAGGGCCGGGGCACAACGGGCGCGCAGAGACACCGACGCCGGACATCAACGAACAGGACACCCCGACGATGACACGAGACTACCTGAAAAAAGCGACCCTGACGGCGAAATCGGACGCGTCGGAAGTGCATGAAACGGTCAAGACCATCCTTGCCGACATCGAGGCCGGTGGCGACGCAAAGGCGATGGAGTACGCCAGAAAGTTCGACCAGGACGAAGGCAATGTCCTGCTGACGCCCGACGACATCGACGCGGCCTGCGCGCTGGTGCCGGAAAAGCTCAAGCGCGACATCCAGTTCGCCCATGACAACGTCAAACGCTTTGCCGAGGCGCAAAAGGCCACCGTGTCGGATGTCGAGGTGGAAATCGTGCCGGGCATGATCGCCGGTCAGAAGGCGATCCCGGTGGATGCGGCAGGATGCTACGTGCCCGGTGGGCGCTACAGCCACATTGCGTCCGCCATCATGACCGTGACCACCGCCAAGGTTGCGGGCTGCCGTCACATCACCGCCTGTTCCCCGCCCCGCCCTGGTGTCGGCATTGCGCCCGCCATCGTCTACGCCGCGCATATCTGCGGCGCGGACAAGATCATGGCGATGGGTGGCGTGCAGGGTGTCGCTGCCATGACATTTGGTCTGTTCGGTCTGCCCAAGGCCAACATCCTTGTCGGCCCCGGCAATCAGTTCGTCGCCGAAGCCAAGCGCATCCTCTTTGGCCGCGTTGGCATCGACATGATCGCGGGCCCCACCGACAGCCTGATCCTGGCCGACAAGACCGCCGATCCGCATATCGTGGCAACCGACCTCGTGAGTCAGGCCGAACATGGCTACAACTCGCCGGTCTGGCTGGTCACTGATAACCGCGCGCTGGCGAAAAAGGTGATGGAGCTGGTGCCCGGCCTGATCGCCGATCTGCCCGAAGTGAACAGCCAGAACGCTGCCGCCGCATGGCGCGACTATGCCGAGGTGATCCTCTGCTCCGACCGCGAAGAGATGGCCGCTTGTTCCGACGACTACGCGCCCGAACACCTGACGGTGCAAGCCGAGGATCTGGATTGGTGGCTCAACCGTCTGACCTGCTATGGCTCGCTGTTCCTAGGTGAGGAAACCACCGTGTCCTACGGCGACAAGGCGACCGGCACCAACCACGTGCTGCCAACCTCCGGCGCGGCCAGCTATACGGGCGGTCTGTCGGTCCACAAATACATGAAGATCGTCACCTGGCAGCGCGCCACCCGCGAAGGTTCAAAGGCAATTGCGGAAGCCACAGCGCGTATCTCGCGCCTGGAAGGCATGGAAGGACACGCCCGCGCGGCGGATGTGCGTCTGGCCAAATACTTCCCCGGCGTGAATTTCGACCTGACCGCAGATGGCTGATATCGAAGACCTGTTTCACCTTGGCGGCAAGGTGGCCGTCGTCACCGGGGCCAGTTCCGGCCTTGGGCGACGGGCCGCGATCACGCTTGCAGCGGCGGGCGCGATGGTGGTCGGCGTGGCCCGGCGTCAGGCCGAACTTGAAAGCCTCTGCCGCGAGATCGGCTTTGCGGCCACCGGCGTTGTGGGTGACGTGACCGACCGCGAACACCTGCCGGCTTTGGTTGCGGCAGTCTCTGCTCCGTTCGGCCCACCCGACATCGTGGTCCATGCGGCGGGCATCAACACGCGCCAAGCTGCGGATGATGTGACGCCAGAGGGCTGGGACGTGACACTGGCGCTGAACCTGTCGGCACCATTTTTCCTGAGCCAAGCCTTCGTGCCCGCGATGAAGGAAAAAGGCTGGGGGCGCATCGTCAACTTCGCCTCGCTCCAATCCACCCGCGCCTTTCCGGGCGGCATCGCCTATGGGGCCACAAAAGGCGGTATCGCGCAACTGACCCGCGCCATGGCCGAGGCGTGGTCGCCGCACGGCATCACGGCGAACGCCATTGGTCCGGGCTTCTTCCCGACCGAGCTTACGCAGGCGGTGTTTGCGGACCCCGACCGCGCCGCCCGCAACGCGGCGCAGACCTGCATCGGGCGCAATGGCCGGATGGAGGATATCGACGGGCCGATCCTGTTCCTCTGTTCAGACGCTTCGGCCTATGTCACCGGGCAGGTTCTCATGGTGGATGGAGGGTTTACCGCAAAATGAAGGCGCTCATTTACGAAGGTGTTGAAACGCTGGCCTATCGGGACGTGCCTGACATCACCGAGCGCGACGGTGAACACCTGATCCGCATCGCAGCGGTGGGCATCTGCGGGTCCGACATGCACGCCTATCTGGGCCACGATGCCCGTCGTCCTGCCCCGCTGATCCTCGGGCATGAGGCGGCAGGTGTGGTTCAAGGCGGGCCGATGGATGGCACGCGCGTGACGATCAACCCGCTGGTGACCTGCGGCACCTGCCCCGCCTGCACAAGCGCGCGGGAGAACCTTTGCCCCACGCGCCAGATCATCTCGATGGAGCCGCGACCGGGTGCCTTTGCGCAATACGTCTCGATGCCCGCATCGAACCTTGTCACCGTGCCGGACGCGGTTCCTTTGGACAAGGCGGCATTGGCCGAACCCTTGGCCGTAAGCTGGCACACCGCCCGACTGGCCCTGGCGGCGCTGCATCCGTCGATGGAGCGCCGGGCGCTTGTGCTGGGTGGAGGTGCCATCGGGCTGGCGGCATCGCTCGCGCTCAAGGCGATGGGGGTTGAGGCCGTCACGATTGTCGAACCCAACCCGACGCGCCGCGCCTTCCTGACCGACACCTGCGGGGAAACCGCACTGGCCGACCCTGATGGCATGTACCCCCTCATCATCGACGCGGTCGGCTATTCCGCCACCCGCGCGGCGGCCTCGGCCCATGTCCAGCCCGGCGGCGTCATCGGTCATGTCGGTCTTGGCGAGGACACCGGCGGTCTCGATGTGCGGCGCATGACGCTGCAGGAGATCACCTTCATCGGCACCTACACCTACACTGCACAGGATTTTCGCGACGCCGCGCAGGCGATCTTTGACGGACGGCTTGGCCCGCTCGACTGGTTCCAGACCCGCCCACTGGCCGACGGCGCGGCCGCCTTTCACGATCTGCGCCACGGCGCGGTTGCCACGCCGAAGATCATCCTCGACCCCTGGGCCTGACCCGCCCCCAATAGGAGACCAGACATGTACAAGAAGATCCTCGTTCCCATGGCTCTGGATCACGGCATTTCCCCCCTGACGCTGCAAATTGCGCGGGTTCTGGCCTCGGAGGGTGCCGAGATCACGGCCCTGCATGTCTACGAAGCGCCGCAAGGCACGGTCAGCGCGTATGTCGATGACGCGGTCATGAAGGCCGGGTTCGAGCGCGCCCGCGAACGTCTGCACGAAAAGCTTGAAGGTCTGGACGGCATCACCCCTGCGCTGGTCAAAGGCCATTCGGCCCGCACGATCATCGACTATGCTGCGCAGCACGGCATCGACTGCATCGTCATCGGATCGCACAAACCGGGACTGAGTGACTTTTTCCTCGGCTCCACTGCCGCCCGCGTCGTGCGCCACGCGCCTTGTGCGGTGCATGTGCATCGCAATGGGGAGTAGCGCCTGAACAGCGAACGTAGCCCCATGTCCGGACGTTACTGAACGGCGACAGGTTTGGCCTTGGACCTTGTGTCAACGTCGTCCTTCTGAATGACGAGGGTCCGCGTCGGGAACGGGATGTCGACGCCTGCCTTGTCCAGCGCCTCTTTCACCTTGCGCTTCATGTCGGCCTGATACTGGAAATAGACCGACGCATCGCACCAGACCCGGACAAGGAAATCGACGCTGCTGCTGTTGAGATTGTTGACCTGAATGAACGGCTCAGGGTCTTTGTGCGACCGGGGGTCGGACATGATCGTGTCGCGGATCACCCGCTCGGCATCCGCCAGATTGGCGCCATAGCCCACACCGAACTCCCATTCCGCGCGGCGCGTCTTGTAGCCGGAGTAATTCTTGATGGTGTTGCCCCAGACCTCGGAATTCGGGACCACAACCTTCACGTTCCCGATATCCGCGATCTCGGTATAGTTCAGGGTGATCTCCTTGACGGTGCCGACCACATCGTTGACCTGCACGAAATCGCCGTTCTTCAAAGGCCGGAACAGGATCAGCATCACCCCCGCCGCGACGTTCGACAGCGTGCCCTGCAGGGCAAGACCAATCGCCAGACCCGCCGCACCGATGACCGCAACAACCGAGGTGGTCCGCACGCCGAAAGTGTTGAGGACAAACAGCGCCGTAAAGGCGAGGATCGTATATCGCGCGATGTTGCCGAAGAACACGAACAGCGTGTCGTCAAGGCTCGCATGCATCGACCCGATCCGGGTGATCCGGCGGCTGAGAACGCTGGAGATGGTGAAGCCGATGACAAGGATCAGCGTCGCCGCAATGGTGTTGCCCAGCAGCGACAGCATCGCTTCAAGCGTCAGAAGGTCGGCAAAGGACCGGCCATTGTAGATCTCCATCGTGAAAATGGCAGCGATCTGGTCCCAGACGCTGGTGGCGACGGCTTCAACTTCTTCCATGCGGATCAGTCCTCATCTGGCATACGTTCTGCGCGGCGCGCGGCCACGGTCGACTGATGCAACGCGTGACGCGCCGATGGGTTCCGCAAGGGCGCATCGGGAATTTGACCATCCGGTAAAAAAACGGCCCGAGGTACACCCCGGGCCGTTCTTTCAAAGGTCCGTCGTGTCAGGCCGCCTCGGGGGCCTCTTTCGCACCAGTCATGAACGCCACCGCATCGGACATGGTGTAGTCCTTGGGGTCAATCACGCAGAGCCGTTTACCCAGACGGTGCACATGGATGCGATCGGCCACTTCGAAAACGTGGGGCATGTTATGGCTGATCAGGATGATCGGAATGCCACGCGATTTCACGTCCTGGATCAATTCCAGGACCTTGCGGCTTTCCTTCACCCCCAGCGCCGCTGTCGGCTCGTCAAGGATGATGACCTTGGACCCGAACGCCGCCGCACGGGCGACGGCCACCCCCTGACGCTGACCACCCGACAGGGTTTCCACCGCCTGATTGATGTTCTGGATGGTCATCAGCCCCAGTTCCGACAGCTTGTCGCGCGCCATCTTTTCCATCGCCGGACGGTCGAGCTGGCGCAGCCACTTGCCGCGCCAGCCGGGTTTGCGGATTTCCCGGCCCATGAACATGTTGTCGGCAATCGACAGTGCGGGCGACATGGCGAGGGTCTGGTAGACGGTTTCGATCCCAGCTTCCCGGGCCTCGATCGGAGAGGAAAAGCGCACCTCCCTGCCTTCGAGCGTCACAGTGCCTTCGTCCGGGATCACCGCACCCGAGATCGCCTTGATGAGCGAGCTTTTCCCGGCCCCGTTGTCTCCGATCACCGCGAGGATTTCCCCCGGCATCAGATCGAAATCGCAATTGTCCAGAGCGGTCACACGTCCGTAGCGTTTGACGAGGCCACGGCCTTTCAAAATCGGTTCCATCAGGCTGCCACCTTTCTGATCCACTGGTCCACGGCCACGGCGGCGATGATGAGCACACCGATCAAGAGGAAGGTCCATTGCGCATCCGCTCCGGCCAGACGCAGGCCCAGAGTGAACACACCCACGATCAGCGCACCGAAGAACGTGCCGAGGATCGAACCGCGCCCACCAAAGAGCGAGATGCCTCCAATCACCACGGCGGTGATGCTTTCGATGTTGAGAAGCTGACCCGAGGTTGGCGACACCGACCCGATGCGCCCGATCAGGGCCCAGCCTGCGAAAGCGCAGATCAGACCGGCCAAAGCATAGACGGAAATCAGCGTGCGCTTGACGTTGACACCTGCCAGTTCCGCCGCCTCGGGATCGTCACCCACGGCATAGACATGGCGGCCCCAAGCGGTGTGGCGCAGGACAAAGGCGAGCACGAGCACGAGCAGCACCATGAACACAACGCCCAGCGTAAAGACGGCGCCGCCCACTTCGAACTTGGAGCCCATGATCTGCAGCAGCGGTGCCTGCTCCGCGATTTCCTGCGAGCGGATGGTTTCGTTCTGTGAGTACAAAAAGTTCGCCGCCAGCACGATCTGCCACATGCCCAGCGTCACGATGAAGGGCGGCAGTTTCATCTGCGCCACCAGCCAGCCGTTCAGCGCCCCGATGGCGGTGCCCAGTGCCAGACCGCACAGAACCGCAAGGCCCGGCGGCAGGCCGTAGCGGAAGGCGAACTGCCCCATCACCACCGACGAGATCACCGCGATGGCCCCGACGCTGAGGTCGATGCCCTTGGTCAGGATCACCAGCGATTGTGCGGCGGCGACGATGCCGACGATCTGCACCTGTTGCAGGATCAGCGTCAGCGCGAAGGGCGAAAAGAACCGTGTCCCCAGCAGAAGGCCGAAAATGATGATCGCCGAGACAAGCACGATCAGCGGCACCAGTGCCGGGGTCGTGTGCAGGGCATGGTGGAACCGGTCGATCAGGGTTTTGTCGCGCCCTCCGAATGACGCGATCTCACCGCTCGCCTTGCCGACAACCGATTCATAATTGTCTGATGATGGCATTGAATCCTCCCTCACGAAGAAACGGGTCGTGCTTGTGAAAAGGGCGGGTCGTGCCCCGCCCTTTTCATGACTGTTCAGTCAGATGCGCCCCGGATCAACCCCAGCAGAGGTTGGTGCCTTCGGTGGTGTCGATGGACTCGACCCCGTCCACCGGCTTGTCGGTGACAAGCGCCACACCGGTGTCGAAGAAGTCCTTGCCTTCGGTGGCCGACGGCTTGGTGCCGTCCGCGGCCCAGGCGGCAATGGCCTCGATGCCCTTGGAGGCCATCAGCAGCGGGTACTGCTGCGAGGTTGCGCCGATCACACCGTCCTTGACGTTCTGGATGCCGGGGCAGCCACCGTCGACCGACACGATCAACACGTCGTTTTCACGACCAATCGCCTTGAGCGCCTCATAGGCACCGGCAGCGGCGGGTTCGTTGATGGTGTGCACGACGTTGATCATCGGGTCTTTCGCCAGCAGGTTCTCCATCGCGCGGCGGCCACCCTCTTCGTTGCCGTCGGTCACGTCAGAGCCCACGATACGCGGATCGCTCTCATCCCCGATCACGTTCGGGTCAGCGAGATCGATGCCGAAGCCCTGCAGGAAGCCCTGGTTGCGCAGCACGTCCACGGTCGGCTGGCTCACGTTTAGGTCGAGCGTTGCGATCTTAGCATTTGCTGCGTCGTCGCCCAGAGCGGCACGCGCCCACTGACCGATAAGCTGACCGGCAAGGAAGTTGTCGGTGGCAAAGGTCATGTCTGCGGCGTCGATCGGATCAAGCGGGGTGTCGAGCGCGATCACCAGGATGCCCGCATCCCGTGCTTGCTGCACGGCCGGAACGATGGACGAGGTGTCGGACGCGGTGAGCAGGATGCCCTTGGCACCATTGGCGATGCAGGTCTCGATAGCGGCGACCTGTGTTTCGTGGTCACCGTCGATCTTGCCGGCATAGCTGTTGAGCGTGATGCCCAGTTCCGCAGCCTTGGCCTCGGCGCCTTCGCGCATCTTCACGAAGAACGGGTTGGTGTCCGTCTTGGTGATCAGGCAGGCGCTCACGCCGTGACCTGCAGCAAAGGCTGCCCCCGACATGGAGGCCAGTGCAATGGCCGAGCTCAGCAATAGTTTCTTCATGGTTTCCTCCCAGAAATCTTGACTTTTCAATCCTGCGGACCGCGTTCAGGCCGCCCTCCCTGCCGACGTTTTCCGCTGCAGGTTGCGCCCGAAAAGGCCAGATTCTATGGGGCCTGTCAATAAATAAATAAACTTTATTTATTAAATAAGCTCTGCCATGATTGCGCGGAACGACGGGTTGATTATGGTCCCGGCTATGGACGGTGGAAAAATCAAAGGGGCAAGTGGCGGCGTCAACCAGAGCGGTGTGCGCAACCATAACGAACGCCTGCTTCTGTCCCTGTTGCAGCGCCGGGGCGGCATGGCCGGGATCGACCTTGCCCGCGTGACCGGGCTGTCACCGCAGACCGTGTCCGTGATCTTTCGCAAGCTGGAACAGGACGGCATTCTGCAACGGGGCGATCCGGTGCGTGGCAAGGTGGGCAAACCGTCGATCCCGATGGAGCTGTCGCCCGACGGCGTTCTGTCGCTGGGTCTCAAGATCGGTCGGCGCAGCGCCGACCTGCTGTTGCTCGACTTCACCGGGAATGTGCGGGCGCAGGTCAGCACGGCCTACCCCTACCCCCTGCCCGACGAGGTGTTCGCCTTTCTCGAAGACGGCATGGCATCGCTGCTTGCGGACCTGTCGGAAGACGCGCTGGATCGGGTGTGCGGCATTGGCATTGCCGCCCCGTTCGAGCTTTGGAAATGGAACGACCTGATCGGCGCTCCGTCGCAAAGGTTCAAATCCTGGAAGGATCTCGATTTCGCGGAACAGGTCGCCCGGTTCAGCGATCTGCCGGTCTTTGTGGTGAACGATGCCACCGCGGCCTGTCGCGCGGAACATCTTTACGGTCACACCCATGATTTCCGGGACTGGGCCTATTTCTTCATCGGCTCCTTCGTCGGTGGCGGCGTCGTGCTTAACGATACGGTGTTCGAAGGCAATCAGGGCAACGCGGGTGCGCTGGGAGCGCTGCGCAGCACCGGGCCTTTGGGGGAAAGCCAGCAATTGATCGACGTGGCGTCGATCCATTTGCTGGAAGGGCGTCTGGTCCAAGCCGGGGTCGACCCGCGCGTTCTCTGGCATCAACCGCAGGACTGGACCGATCTCAGCCGCCATGTGGAGCCCTGGATCGGGGAAACGGCGCAGGAGCTGGCCAAGGCGTCGCTGTCGGTCTGTGCGGTGATCGATTTCGAGGCGGTTCTGATCGACGGGGCCTTCCCGCCTGCGGTGCGGACAGAGCTTGTGGAACGTGTCCGGCGCTATCTGGTCAATCAGGACACGCGCGGCCTGATCCCGCCCCGGATCGAGCCGGGCAGCATCGGCGGCAACGCCCGGGCCATCGGGGCCGCCAGCACGCCGATCTTTGCGCAGTTCCTGCTCAACACCAATGCCGGGCTGGCGGTTTTTTGACCAATTGGTAAAATTTGCAACTGGCGGCCCCTCCCCGGAGCCGCCTTTGCCGTGCGGATGTCAGACCGCCTTGGTCCGCCAACTGTTCTCGGCATAGCTGGACCGGGCCTCGTTCGAATAGGGTGTCGGCGACACGCGAACGCGGATTTCGGCCTGTTTGTGCTGCTCGGTCGATGTTTTCGCGGTGTCGTCGGATTCGCCCCAGCGCAGCGTCAGGATGTCGCCCACCTCGACGCTTTGATCCACGACGCCGAGCGACAGCACGCAGCGTTCGTTGTAGCTGTAGCCGTTGAACATGCTCATGCCGACCATCTTGTCGCCATGCATGACCATATCCGCCGAAGACGACGCGTAGTTGGGCTGCGGGAAGTCGATCCACTTGTAGGGGATACCATCCTCGAAGGCCGACGCGATGACTTTGAGCACGTCTTCCTTGTTCCACTCGAAGGTGACTTTCTTGCGGTTGGTGCCGCTCTCTTTCATCTTGAGAAGCGCCTGCTTGCCGATGAAGTCGTCCTTCTTCCAGCCGATGTAGAAGTCGTAACCCAGTTCAAACGGGTTGACATAGTAGTCTTCGATGTTGTCGCTGATGAAGCTACCGCCGATAGCGCCAGCGGCTTCGTACATGTCGGTGCCCAGCCAGTCGCGGTAATCAGCCAGCATGCCGTCGCCGGTGTAGATGCCCGGCAGAGGCGACGGGATCCAGCCCGACTCGAGTGTGTTGGTCGAATAGGCGCGGCTGCCGCACTGCACCAGATCGACACCTGCATCGCGCGCGGCCTGAAGAATGGTCGAGTGGATGTAGTGCTTGTCCTCATACGGCCCCCACACTTCGAGACCCGGCGCACCGGACATCCCATGTCGCAGCGCCTGCACCTTCTTGGAGCCGATATTGATCCAGTCGACATGGAAGAACTTGATCTCCGGGATCGGGCCGCCGTTCATCTTTTCAAAGATCTTCGGCGCGTCCGGACCCTGGATTTGGTAGCGGTAATGGGTGCGCAACACGCGTTCGCCCTCGGGGCGCGAGGTCGAGCGGGGATCATGCTTGATCCGGACGTTCCATTTGCCCCAGGCAGCGGCGAACATCAGCCAGTTGGAGGTGGGCGCGCGGCCCACGAGGATGAACTTGTCCTGACGTTCGCGGAAGATGATGTGGTCGCCGATCACGTGGCCGTTCGGCGTGACGGGCACGTAATGCTTGGCGCGGTTCAGGTCGAAATTGTGGAACGCGTTGATGCCGTGATAGGCAAGGAATTCCTCGGCCTGCGGGCCTTCGACAATCAACTCGTCCATGTGGTGCGACTGGTCGAACAGCACGGCGGTCTTGCGCCAGGCTTCCTGTTCGACACGCCAGTTGCGGAATTCCGGGGTCACGACCGGGTAGACATACATCCCGATCTGGGAATTCCGAAGCATTTCAACGGGGTTTCCCCATTCCTTCATCTTGTCGGACAAGCTGGGCATCGACGTTTTCTCCTCCTAAGGCGTTAGTCTGTGGTGAGCAGGGAAAGACCGGGAACGCGGTTTGCGACCCCCGGGCCGGCATTGGCAAGGTGGTCAAGGTTGCGCCGGGCAAGTCTGGCATGTTCGCGCGCCAGATGTTCGGCTCGGGTGCCTTCGCGGGCGCGGATCGCCTCGATGATGGCGCGGTGCTGATCCTGCGCGCGCCGCAGCGACGCGTTGAAATCCGGGATCAATTCCTGCCCCCCAAGAAATGCACTGGGCGACGCCAGCGGCAGGCGGCTGACGCGATCCGCCTCGCGCTGGATCAACGGGCTTCCGGCAAGACGGGCAAGGATTTGATGGAACGCCGCGTTTTCGGAGATATAGGCGTCGAAGTCGATATGATCGGGATGCCTCAAGGCAGTGTCGATCCGCTCCAGAACACGCTCGGCCTCGGACAGGGCACTCGGGTCCGCCCCCCGCTCGGCAGCAAGACGCACTGCCGTGCCTTCGATCACACCGCGCAGTTCGATGGCATCGCTGATGTCATCGAGGGTGAACCGCGCCACCCGACACCCCCCGGTCTCGATCCGTTCCAGCAGTCCTTCGGCCACAAGCCGGTCCATCGCCTGCCGCAGCGGTGTGCGTGACAGGCCCAGCCGTTCGGACAAGGCCACTTCGGGCAGACGCGCGGAGCCAGAGAATTCGCCGCTCATCACAAGCGATCGCAGGCCAAGCAGCGCCTTGTCGAACTGTGTCGCACGATCGGACATGACCCCCCTCATCACTGCGCCGCGCGCTATGGCGGCTTGGTGAGAGAGAGCTATTATGTATACATTATCTTGTCAATTTGGAATTTTGAGCGGTGTTTTGGTGAAATTATCCAGATTATGTATACAATAATGACAGGCAGAAGCATAACCGCCGTGCCCGCGCGACGGCGTCTGGCCCGTCGACAGCTCAGGTTTGTTCGCACGGGATGCGGACCGCCGTTCTGACTGCGACCGATCCGACGAAGGCCACTTTTGCAATGCGTCCGGCATTCCGCGGTGCAGCAAGAGATTCTCTTGCCTCGCGGACACATGACGTCATAGCGTGAGACCAAGTCTCTAATCATGAGATTCTCGCGCGATGCTTCTCGACCGCCTGACCACCATTCTGGAGCTTGTCGCCGTTGCGGGGCGACCGGTCACGGCGGCGGATATTCAGAAGGCGACGGGGTTGCCGAAACCCACCAGCTACCGGCTGGTACAGACACTCTTGGATCACGGCCTGATCGAAAGCCCTGCCGAGGACGGCCGCGTGGTGATCGGTGAACGACTGATCCGCATCGCGCTTTTGGGCAAGTCGGATGTGGATGTGCGCAAGGCAGCGGCCCCCCTGCTCAAAGCGGCGGCGGTCAAGTTCAACGAAACGGTGTTCCTGTCGCGGTTCCGCAACGAACAGGTCGAGATCATCCATGTCGAAACCCCGGAAGATCCGGCGCGCGCCTATATCCATCCCGGTCTGGGCGTGCGCCCATTGCACGCCTGTTCCTGCTCAAAGGCGATTGCCGCCTTTGCCGAACCCACCTTTCAGGACAGCATCATCACCGGCACGCTGCGCGCCTATACCGAGTTCACCAAGACTACCGAAGCGGACCTGCGCCGCGAGTTTGCCGAGATCGTCAAACGCGGCTTTGCCGATTGCGATCAGGAGATCGACATCGGCATCGCCAGCGTCGCGGCCCCTGTCTCTATCGGCAATATCGGCGCGACGTTCAGCGTCGGCGCGGTTGGGCCGATCCGGCGGTTCGGGGCCACGTACCGGGCAGACATCGGCAAGAATCTGATAGACTTGGCCCAGCGCGTCAGCGGCGCCATTCAACTGTGCAACGTGCCCGAGGTTTGAGGAGGCTTCGGGTCCAGCATCACGACAGAAGGACTTTTTCATAACCGACCCGCCAAGGGTTTGAATTTCAAGGGAGGACCACATGAACTTACGACCAGATCCAACATTCCACGCCACGGCCCAGCTTGCCATGCAAGCCCCCGTGGAGACCTATGGCTTTACCGTCATGCTCAGCCCCGACGGATCACAGCCCGATGGGCTGGCGGTTGTCGATCTCGACCCGAAATCCGACACCTATGGCACCATCGTTCACACGGTCATGATGCCCTACAAGGGCGACGAGTTTCACCATTTCGGCTGGAACGCCTGTTCCTCGTCCCTGTCGCCGCTGTCCGGGCATGCCTTCCTTGAACGTCGCTACCTGATCGTGCCGGGCATCCGGTCGTCGCGCATTTATGTGATCGACGTGAAGGAACCGCTGAACGCGAAGATCCACAAGATCATCGAACCCGAGGAAGTGTTCGCCAAGACCGGCTATTCGCGGCCGCACACCATCCATTGCGGCCCCGAAGGCATCTATGTCTCCACCCTTGGTGGCGGTGGCAAGGACGGCACCGACGGCCCTCCGGGCATTTTCATCATGGATTGCGAAACCTTCGAGATCATCGGCCAGTACGAGATGGATCGCGGTCCGCAGGACAAGCATTATGATTTCTGGTGGAACCTGCCGCAGGATTACATGGTCAGTTCCGAATGGGGCCTGCCGCCGCAATTCGAGAACGGGCTGGTGGCAGAAGACCTGCTGTCCAACAAGTATGGCCATTCGATCCATTTCTGGGACCTGCGCCGCCGCAAGAACATCCAGACCATCGACCTTGGCGCCAATCACCAGATGGCGCTGGAAATCCGGCCCGCGCATGACCCCAAGAAATCCTACGGCTTCTGCGGCGTCGTTGTCGACACCACCAACCTGCAAGGCGCGATCTTCACCTGGTGGCGCGGTGACGATGGCACGTGGCAGGCGAAGAAAACGATCACTATCGACCCGCGCCCCGAAGACCCGGCCAACCTGCCGCCTCTTTTGCAGGGGTTTGGTGCGGTCCCACCACTTGTGACGGACATCGACCTCAGCCTTGATGACAAATATCTCTATGTCGCGTGCTGGGGTCTCGGCGAGATGCACCAATACGACGTGTCCGATCCGATGAACCCGAAGCTGGCGGGCAAGGTGGAAATCGGCGGAATTGCCCGGAACACCAAACATCCGGGCGGCGGCGAGTTTGCCTTTGGCCCGCAGATGGTCGAGGTGAGCCGCGACGGCAAGCGCGTCTACTGGACCAACTCGCTCTATTCGACATGGGACGAACAGTTCTACCCCGGTCAGGATGGCGGCCAGATGGTGATGGCGCGGGTTGGCGAAAGCGGTGGTCTGACGCTGGACAAGGATTTCTATGTCCAGTTCCCCAAGGGCCTGCGATCCCACCAGATCCGGCTCGAAGGCGGCGATTGCTCGACCGACAGCTTCTGTTACCCGAACGTCTGACCGTCTGAATGAGCTTCGATCCAATCACGGTGACGGCCCTCTGGGGGGCCGTCATTCTGTCCGGCATCTACCACGGCATCAATCCCGGCATGGGCTGGCCGCTTGCCGTATCCGCAGCCCTGATGGAGGGCCGCCCCCGCGCGATGGGCCGGGCCTTGGTTGCCTTGGCGGTCGGGCATTTCCTTGCCATGACGGCGATCCTTTTGCCGTTTTCGGTGATGAGCGCGCTGGTCACGTGGGAGACACAGATCCGCATCGGTGCCGGGGCGCTGGTGATCGCGATGGGCATTTACCTCCTGATCAACCGCCGCCATCCCCGCTTTCTGGCCCGCGTCCACCCTGCCCGTCTGGCGCTCTGGTCGTTCCTTGCCGCGATGGCGCATGGCGCGGGGCTGATGCTGGTGCCGATCTATCTCGGGATCTGCGGCATCGACGTGGGCGGCGACGGGCACGCGGCAGCGGGCGCGCTCATGACCCAGAACATCGCCACCGCGTTTCTGGTGGCGCTTGTGCATACCGGGGCCATGACCCTCGCCGGTGCGGTGCTCGCCGTGGTGATCTATCTCTGGCTCGGCATCAAGTTCCTGTCGCGCACGTGGTTCAACCTCGACATCGTCTGGGCGCTGAGCCTTGTCGTCGTGGGCGGGTTCGGGATTGCGTCCGCGCTTTACGGGCATTGAGCCGCGACTGTTCGGTGCGAACGACCCGGTCCGCCTTAGGTCCGCGATGTCAGAAGGTGTTGATTGCAATGCCCAGGAACGCGACATCCGAGACGAACTTGTAGCCACCCCGCAGGATCATTGGACCGTCTCCAAGGCGTTTTGACAGGGCCAAAGTGGTCTCTTCGTAAGTGTCGCTGCCGCCATAGGAGGTCGTGTCGCGAAGTTGGTGGAAATTTGAAGGTGGCGTAATCTCCGGGTGATCCTGAACCACCCAACCGGCGGCTGGCACCGCCAGAGGAGATCACGCCATGAACAAGATTATAGACACCAGCGC
>JAUIBL010000005.1 GCA_030428355.1 Alphaproteobacteria bacterium
CGAAACGCATCATCTGGCCTTTTCGGAGTGGTCGGCTGCTTATAGAAACTGCACTGTCTCGCGGCAAGACCGTGTTCCCTTTTGCGCGACAGAATGCCGGGATAGAGTGTCTTATGGATTCGCAAATGGACTGGCATGCGGCGCGCGCTGCCCTTGAATGGCAGCTTGAGATGGGTGTGACCGAGGCGATCTCGGAAACGCCCATCAACCGTTTCGAGCAGGTGGCCCCACCGCCGAAAGCGGGTGTCGGTCCCGGTGTCGCTGCGCCAACCGTTCCCGTGCAGGCCGCGCCAGAGATCGATCCTGTCGCCGAAGCCGAAGCAGCCGCCCGCGCTGCACCCGACCTTTCGGCGTTGCAGGCCGCGATGGCGGCCTACCCGCATTGCGAACTTCAGAAAGGCGCACGCAACCTTTTGTTCTGCGATGGTGTGGCGGGCGCACGCGTGATGATCGTGGGCGAAGCGCCGGGGCGCGACGAGGACCGGATCGGCAAACCCTTTGTGGGCCGCGCCGGGCAATTGCTGGACAAGATGCTGGCGGCCATCAATCTGGGTCGCGACCGTGAAGGGGATCAGGCGGTCTATATCACGAATGTCCTGCCGTGGCGTCCACTGCAGAACCGTGATCCGAAACCCGATGAAATCGCGATGATGCTGCCGTTCCTCAAGCGGCATATCGCCCTTGCCAAACCCGAAGTGCTGGTGGTGATGGGCAATATCTCGTGCCAGGCGCTGCTTGGCAAACGCGGTATCACCCGCCTGCGCGGCCAGTGGGCCGAGGCCGATGGGCTGCCCGTGATCCCGATGTTCCACCCCGCCTACCTGTTGCGCAACCCCTCCGCCAAGCGCGAGGCCTGGGCCGATCTTCTCGACCTGCAAGCGCGTCTGACCAAGAAAGCCTGATCCATGAGCCGTATCGACGAAAGCAAAGACTTCCTGCCCATCCGCATCGCCGTGTTGACGGTCAGTGATACGCGCTCCATGGCCGAAGACCGGTCGGGCGACACTCTGGTGGGGCGTATCGAAGGTGCGGGGCATATCGTGGCGGATCGCAAGATTGTTCAGGACGAGCGCGACCAGATCGCAGCGCAACTGCGCGCATGGTGCGATCAGCCCGACATCGACGTAGTGATCTCCACAGGTGGCACAGGATTGACCGGGCGTGATGTGACGGTCGAGGCGCATCGCGATGTCTACCAGAAAGAGATCGACGCCTTTGGCACCGTCTTCACCATGGTGTCGTTCCAGAAGATCGGCACCAGCGCGATTCAAAGCCGCGCCACAGGCGGTGTGCGCAATGGAACATACCTCTTTGCGCTGCCCGGCAGCCCCGGTGCCTGCAAGGATGCCTGGGACGAAATCCTGAGCCTGCAACTCGATTACCGGCACCGGCCTTGTAACTTTGTCGAGATTTTACCGCGATTGGACGAGCATCTGCGACGGAAATAGCGTCAATCTTCGTGTAACGAAGTGTTGTGTTATTGGAAAACATTCAGTTCTGGCTATCTGTTAGGCAGACTGGCCCTTGAGGATTGTCGCCGATGCGATTTCTACGCCGTAGCCTGACCGGGCTTTTTCTGCTGTCTCTGACGCTTGGACTCTTGGCCTATGCCGGGGTGCAGGTGCGCGATGCGGTGCAGGACCGAATGGCGCAGGAACCGCGCAGTTTCCCGCAGCGCGAACGGGTGTTCGCGGTCAACGTCGTGCCCGCCCAGTTCGACACGGTGACGCCGCTCCTCACCGCCTTCGGCCAGATCGAAAGCGTCCGCACGCTGGAACTGCGTTCGGCGGCGGGGGGGCGTGTGATCGACATCGCGCCGGAGTTTGTCGAAGGCGGCAACGTCACCGAGGGTCAGGTTCTCGTGCGGATCGACCCAACCGATGCCGAGGCGGTTCTGCAACGCGTGCAAAGCGATATTCTCGATGCCGAGGCCGAGCAGCGCGAGGCGGAACGCGCGCTTGTGCTGGCTCAGGATGAACTTGTTGCCGCCGAAGAGCAGGCGACCCTGCGTGAACGCGCGTTCCAGCGCCAGCGCGATCTGGAAGAACGGGGTGTCGGCACCGCCGCAGCAGTCGAGGTGGCGGAACTGGCCGCAGCGCAGGCGCGGCAGGCGGTTCTCTCGCGCAGGCAGGCAGTGGCACAGGCCGAGGCGCGCATTGATCAGGCCACCACGCGCCTGTCCCGCGCCGTGATCGCCGAGGCCGAAGCCCAGCGGCGGCTGGATGACACTGTCATCACCGCCGATTTCTCCGGTACGCTTGCCGATGTCTCGGTGGTGCAGGGGCGGTTGGTGTCGTCCAACGAACAACTGGCCCGCCTGATCGACACGGATGCGCTTGAAGTGGCGTTCCGGGTGTCGACACAGCAATTCGCACGCCTGCTGGATGAGAACGGTCAGCTTTCCAAATCCGATGTCACCGTCGTTCTGGATGTCTTCGGCACCAATCTGACAGCCTCCGGCACGATCAGCCGCGCCGGGGCCGCGGTTGGCGATGGCCAGACCGGGCGGCTGTTGTTCGCAACGCTGGACAACGCGCCGGGCTTCCGCCCCGGTGATTTCGTCACCGTGCAGATCGAAGAGCCGCCGCTTGACAACGTCGCGCGCCTTCCGGCATCGGCCCTGAACGCGGCGAACGAAGTGCTTGTGATCGCCGAGGAAGACCGGCTTGACGTCGTTCAAGTCAATCTGCTGCGCCGTCAGGGCGACGATGTTCTGGTCCGGGCACGTGACCTGCAAGGGCGCGAGGTTGTGGCGGAACGCACGCCTCTCTTGGGTGCAGGCATCAAGGTGCGCCCGCTGCGCGATGCCGGACAGGCCGTACCCGAAGCGCCCGAAATGGTCGAACTCACCGAGGAACGCCGCGCCCGACTTGTGGCCTTTGTGCAGTCCAACACCCGCATGCCCGAAGAGGCCCGCCAGCGCGTGCTGCAACAGCTTTCGCAGGGCACCGTGCCCGCGCAGGTCGTTGAACGCATCGAATCCCGGATGGGGGGCTAAGCCATGGTGCGCACTCTGTCGGGCAAGGCCGGGGGCATCCTCAGCTATTTCGTGCGTCACCGGACCGTGGCGAACCTTTTGCTGATTCTGCTGCTCGCGGCAGGTGCGTTCTCGATCCCCAACATGCGGGCGCAGTTCTTTCCCGACGTGGTTGTCGATGATGTCGACGTGACCGTCGTCTGGGATGGCGCCGGGGCCGAAGACGTGGACCGGGGCATCGTGCAGGTGCTGGAGCCTGCCGTTCTGTCCGTCGAAGGCGTCGAAAGCTCCGAAGCCACATCGCGCGAAGGGCGCGCCAGCATCCGGCTGGAATTCGAACCCGGCTGGGACATGTCCCGCGCCGCCGATGATGTGCAAAAAGCGGTGGATGCGGTCTCGACCCTGCCCGCCGATGCGGAAGACCCGGTGGTTCAGCGCGGCACATGGCGCGATCGGGTGACCGACATCGTCATCACAGGCCCTGTCGGTGTGGATCAACTCGCGCGGTTTTCCGATGAACTCAGCGCCCGGCTGTTCGCCGAAGGGGTCACGCGCACCACAATCCGGGGGCTTTCGGCCCCCCGTACCGTGATCGAGGTGCCCTCGGCCAACCTCATCGCCTTCGACATCTCGATGCGCGAGATCGCGGATGCCATCGCGCAAGAGGTCGACGCCGATCCTGCCGGTGACATCGGCAACGCCAACACCCGTGTCCGCACAGGTGTCGAAAAGCGCAGCGCAGACCAGATTGCAGACATCGTTCTGCGGTCGAACCCTGACGGATCGAACCTGACTGTGGGCGATGTCGGCACGATCATCATCGAAGGGATCGACCGCGAACGCAGTTATTTCGTCGGTGAAAACCCCGCCATTTCCATCCGCGTCGACCGCAGCGATCAGGGCGATGCCATCGCGATCCAGCGCACGGTCGAAGAGGTGGCCGCCGAATTCGAAGCCTCGCTTCCCGATGGCGTGACCGTCGATCTGATCCGCACACGGGCCGAGGCGATCACGGGGCGTCTGGACATCCTGCTCGACAACGGCCTGACGGGCCTTTTGCTGGTGGTGATGCTGCTGTTCCTGTTCCTCAATGCGCGCACGGCGTTCTGGGTCGCGGCGGGGATACCGGCGGCGATGATGGCGGCGATTGCGCTGATGTATGCCGCCGGGATCACGATCAACATGATCTCGCTCTTTGCGCTCATTATCACGCTGGGGATCGTCGTGGATGATGCCATTGTGGTGGGCGAACACGCCGACCACCTTGCCCGCACCGGCCTTCTCCCGGTCGAGGCGGCCGAACGCGCGGCGCATCGCATGGCGCTGCCGGTCTTTGCCGCAACCCTGACCACGATCATCGCGTTCTTCGGCCTTGTGGCTATCGGGGGCCGGTTCGGGGATCTGATCGCCGACATTCCCTTCACCGTGATCGCGGTTCTGGCGGCATCGCTTGTGGAGTGCTTCCTGATCCTGCCCAACCACATGGCCCACGCCATCGCCCATAGCGCCAAGGAACATTGGTACGATGTGCCGTCCCGCGTGGTGAACCGGGGCTTCCGCTGGATGCGCGAAACGCTGTTCCGCCCGTTCATGGCGCTGGTCATCAAGGCGCGCTACGCGGTTCTGGCGGGGGCTGTTGTTCTGCTGGCGTCACAGGCCGCGCTGTTCATCCGGGGCGATGTGCAATGGCGCTTCTTCAATTCGCCCGAGCAAAGCTCGGTCACCGGCAACTTCGCCATGGCCCCCGGTGCCACCCGCGAAGACACGTTCGAGATGATGCGCATCTTCCAGCAATCGGTCGAGGACGTTGCCAAAAGCTTTGAGGAACGCCACGGCGTCAACCCCATCGACTACGTGATCGCCGAGGTGGGCGGCAATGCCGGGCGCGGGATCGCCGGGTCCGACACCAAGGATGCCGATCAACTGGGCGGGATCTCCATCGAACTGATCGACCCCGATCTGCGTCCGTTCTCGAGCGGCGCGTTTGTCAGCGAATTGCAGGACAGTGTCCCCCGCCATCCGATGGTCGAAACGATCAGCTTCCGAAGCTGGGGCAGCGGCCCCGAAAGCGATGCGCTGGATGTGCAATTCTACGGTGCCACCGCAGAAACGCTGAAAGCCGCGTCCGAAGACCTGAAGACTGCGCTGCTGC
This sequence comes from Alphaproteobacteria bacterium, assembly GCA_030428355.1. Classification (GTDB taxonomy): domain Bacteria; phylum Pseudomonadota; class Alphaproteobacteria; order Rhodobacterales; family Rhodobacteraceae; genus Marivita. The sequence goes on from JAUIBL010000005.1 coordinate 5,130, forward strand.
AATATCCCGAGGTGTCGGCGGTCGAGGACAATCTGGCCTACGACAAGGAAGAGCTGATCCTTGAACTGACGCCACAAGGGCAGGCGCTGGGCTTTACCATCGACGGTTTGGGCAGCGTGTTGCGCGCACGTCTGGGCGGGATCGAAGCCGCCACCTACCCAGATGGCCCCCGCAGCGCCGAGATCCGCGTTGAACTGCCCACAGGCGAATTGACGGCGGATTTCCTTGAACGCACCCAGATGCGCACACCAGACGGCGCTTATGTACAGCTTGCTGACATCGTCAGCGTTGAACGTCGCACCGGCTTTTCCACCGTGCGCCGCGAGAACGGCATCCGCCTGATCTCCGTGACCGGCGACATCTCCGAAGACGACCCCGCCCGCGCCAACGAAATCATGCTGGCGCTGGAAACCGAGATTCTGCCCACCATCGCAAGCGAACGTCAGGTGGAATACCGCCTGTCCGGCCTCAGCGAACAGGAGGGCGAGTTCCTGAACGACGCCCGCACCGGCCTGATCCTGTCTCTGCTCGCGATCTACCTTGTCCTGTCCTGGGTGTTCGCAAGCTGGACACGGCCCCTTGTTGTGATGTCGGTGATCCCCTTCGGACTGGTCGGCACGATCTACGGCCACGCGGTCTGGGATGTGCCGCTCAGCATGTTCACGGTTGTGGGGCTCTTGGGCATGACCGGGATCATCATCAACGACTCGATCGTTCTGGTGACCACCATCGACGAAAAGGCGCAGGACCGGGGGCTGTTCCCGTCGATCATCGACGGCGCGGCTGACCGTCTGCGTCCGGTGTTCCTGACAACGGCGACCACGGTACTGGGCCTTGTGCCGCTGCTTTACGAACAATCCAGCCAGGCGCAATTCCTGAAACCGACGGTGATCACGCTGGTCTATGGCCTTGGCTTCGGCATGTTCCTTGTGCTGCTGATCGTGCCCTCGCTGATGGCGATCCAAAGCGATCTGGGCCGCCTGACCCAGACCGCGCGGCGTGGCTTGCGGTTCCGTCAGGGCGGCATCCGTTTGGCTCTGGGTGCGGCATCGCTTGCAATCCTGGCATGGCTGGCCGCGACCATGGGGTCTTTCGCCGTGACCGGAGGCTTGCCGGATATGCTCGGCCGCATTCTGGCAGGGTCTCCGCTTGGTGGTCAGGCGACCCTGACCAGCAGCCTTGGTCTCTTTATCGGGGGAACGGCGCTGATCTGCCTCGCGGTTTACCTGCTGTCGGCTCTTGCGCTCGGTGTGGCCCGCAGGCGGAACCGGCCTGCATGACCCTCAGGGCGCACAGCCCTGAATGTCGACCGCTCGCGCTGTGCCGATCACGGTAAAGCGCAGGTCGGACCGATCAAGAGCAAAGCTGCGGCCTTCGACATGCACAAGGCGCGTGCTGGCGTTCAGAATGCCCGCGTCGCGGCGGCTGTCCGGTTCTGCGACCCAGACATGCGGATTGCCCGCCTCGACAACCACATATTCCGTGCCGCCAGCCGGGGGCATATCGATCTGAACATGCAGCACGATGGCACCCTTTTCGCCGGGTTCAAGAGAACAGGTCACGCCGCGCACACCGGCCTCGGCGGCGGTGTAGGGGCGGTCCGTCAGCGCCGCCGCAATCATTGGGTCCGGGCGCGCCACGGCGGGTGGCAGGGTTGCCGTGAATTCCAGATGGGCGGGAATGCAGATGTCCTTGCAGATGCCGATCTGCATCTCGCCGGTCAGGTGCATGTCGCGATCCTTGTGCTGCGCCGTCATATGCAACGGGATCACCACTTCGGACGTATAGCCGACCGACCGCATGCCCTGTTCGAAGAAGACCACAGGTGTGGGCCAGTTCGCCGAGATCGCCGTGATGTTCCGCGATCCGCTCCAGTCGAATTGCGGCGGGATGCCGACATCGCCCGGTGCGCGCCAATAGGTCTTCCACCCGGGTTCCAGCACGATATGCAGCGCGGCCATATGTGAGCCGTCCGGCATCCGCCAGCCGGGTCGCAGCTCGACCAGAGACAGGCCTGTCGTGTCCGAAGCCGCGCCGGCCGTCGGAGACACCCCGCCAAGTGCCAGGGCCATCACTGTCATGAGGGTACGGAAAACATGCGTCATCCCTAAGCAGATGGCGGTTTTCCGCCGCGATGAAAAGTCACAAAGGGGCGATCCGCCGTGTGTGCCGCGTGTCTGTGCTCTTGCAACCCCATGCAACGCTGTCCATGTTTCTCTCGTGAACCAGAAAACACCCATCACAGATCTCACCGGACAGATGCTGATCGCCATGCCGGGCATGCCCGACCCGCGGTTCCAGCACAGCCTGATCTATCTTTGTGCACATTCCTCGGACGGGGCGATGGGTCTCATCGTCAACAAACCGTCCGCCGAGATGACCTTCGAGACCCTGATCGACCAGTTGCCGATCGAAAACACTGGCAATCTCTCGGGTATCCGCGTTCATTTCGGCGGCCCGGTCGAGGTCGGGCGCGGTTTTGTCCTGCATTCGCCGGATTTCCAGTCCGACATGAAAACCCTGCAGGTGGACGATTCGTTTGCCATGACGGCCACGCTGGACGTTCTGGAGAGCATTGCGCAGGGCACGGGGCCGGAGAAGCGGCTGATCGTTCTGGGCTATGCAGGCTGGGGTCCGGGGCAGCTTGAACGTGAAATCACCCAGAACGGATGGCTGGTGTGCGATGCCGACACGGCCCTCGTGTTCGACACAGCCGATCCCGACAAATGGGAGGCGGCACTGGCCCGTCTTGGCATTTCTCCGTTGGCGCTGTCCTCGGAAGGTGGAACCGCTTGAAATCGGCCCTCAGGGCAGCCCCAAAATCGCAGACCATCAGGACCGGGTCTGAAACACCCAGGCCCCCGCATCATTCAAGGTGCGGCTGGCGCGCCCGTCGTGCCAAAGATGCTGGCAATGGGCCATCGCCTCGACCAGCGCGAGCCCATACTCGCCCTCGCCAATCGTCCGCTTGAACAGCGGCGCAAAGCACTCGCCGGCCGATTTCGGCGCATCCAGATGCGCCTCCAGCCGCCGCAACGCGCCGTGATGGTTTTCGATCAGTTGATGCAAGCGCAACGGCAGACCGGTGAAGGGCAGCTTGTGCCCCCCAAGGACCAGATGGTCGTCCCGCGCGATGGTGGACAGGCGTTCACAGGATTCAAGCCAATCCGCCACCGGGTCCGCCTCGGGTTCTGTCGCATAGACACCGATATTCGAACTGATCGACGGCAGGATCTGATCGCCCGCAAGGATCAGAGTGTCATCGCGTGACCAGAACGTGGCATGTTCCGGCGCGTGACCATTGCCGATGTGAATATCCCAGGTCCGCCCGCCAGCGGTGATCGTGTCGCCCTGCTGAATGCGGGTGTAGCCCAACGGCAGCGGGGCCACGCAATCGGCAAAGTTGAACGGGCGTTCGATGCGGCGCTTCTCGAGGATCTCGGGCGTCATCCCACAGCGCTGCCAGAAGGTCAGGGTTTCGGCACTCGGCAGCGGTTGTTCGTCCAGTTGCAGCATCCGCGCCATCAGCCAGGCGGTGCGGGTGGTGACCAGCTCGGCCCCGTATTCAGATTTCAGCCAACCGGCCAACCCGACATGATCGGGATGGTGATGCGTGACGATCACCCGCGTGATCGGCTTGCCCCGCAGAGGCCCTTGCATAATCCGCTGCCAGATCGCCTTGCCGCGTTTCGAGGCAAAACCCGTGTCCACCACGGTCCAGCCGTCACCATCATCCAGCGCATAAACATTGACGTGATCAAGCTTCATCGGAAGAGGCAGGCGAATCCAGAGAACCCCGTCAGCGACCTCGACGGCGTCGCCCTCATCTGGTGGGGTCTCCCAGGGATAGCGCAGCCCGCCCGTGCTCCGGTCCTTCATGCCGCCAGATCGTCAATCGTGAGCGCGTAAAGCGCGTCCGCGCCCTGCCGCGCATGGGTCAGCAGGCCGATATGTTCGGGCAGAAGGCGGTGGATGTAGAAGGCGGCCAACCGTTCATGTTTGCCAACCCGGTCGGCCCGTGCCGCGCGCAGGTGGAAATGCGCGCCCAGCACGCGGGCAAAGCCGCGCAGATAGGGCACCGACCCCGCAAAGCGGTCCTGCGCCCCTTGGGCGACCATCCATTCCGTCGTTTCACGCAGCGTTTCGCAGGCCTGCCACACGGGCTCCGCCAGATCGGGCAGCTCGGCGCGTGCCGCTTCGGCATCGGCCTCCATCTCATCCAGCAGGCGATAGGCGGCCTCGCCCCCATCCATCAGCTTGCGCCCGACAAGGTCCATCGACTGGATGCCGTTGGTTCCCTCGTAAATCGCGGTGACCCGCACATCGCGCGAATACTGGGCCGCGCCGGTTTCTTCGATGAATCCCATACCGCCATGCACCTGCACGCCCAGTTCCGCCACGTCAATCCCCGTATCGGTGCCGAACGCCTTGGTGATCGGAGTCAGCAGCGCCGCCCGCGCCGCCCAATCCGCATGCCCGGTGGCGGTTTCCATGTCGATGGCAACCGCATTCGCCAGCGCAATCGCCCGCGCCGCAAACGTGTCGGCCTTCATCGTCGCCAGCATCCGCCGGACATCGGCATGGTCGGTGATGGTGTTGTTCTCGGTCCGGCCCTGCTTGCGCCCCTCTGCATAAGCCAGCGCGTGCTGATAAGCGCCATCGGCCACACCGATCCCCTGCACGCCAACGCCCAAACGCGCGTTGTTCATCATGGTGAACATCGCACGCATGCCGTCGTTTTCCTCGCCAACCAGCCAGCCGGTTGCGCCATCATACTGCATCACGGCGGTCGGGCTGCCATGCAGACCCATCTTGTGCTCGAGGCTCACCACCTTGAGACTGTTGGCCACACCGGGCGCGCCATCCGCATCGGGAATGCGTTTGGGCACAAGAAACAGGCTGATCCCCTTCGTGCCCGGCACCGCATCGGGCAGGCGCGCCAGAACCAGGTGGCAGACGTTTTCGGTAATGTCGTTATCCCCCCACGAGATGTAGATCTTCTGCCCGGTGATGGCATAGGTCCCGTCCCCATTGGGCACCGCCTTGGTGGTCAACGCGCCGACATCGCTGCCCGCCTGAGGCTCGGTCAGGTTCATCGTGCCGATCCATTCACCGGAAATCAGTTTGGGCAGGTACAGCGCCTTGAGATCCTCGCTCGCATGGTTCTCCAGCGCTTCGATCTGGCCCTGCGTCATCAGCGGCGCAAGCTGGATCGAGAGGCAGGCAGCGCTCATCATGTCGTTCACCGCTGTCGTCATCGTCATCGGCAGACCCATGCCGCCAAATTCGGGATCGGCCGCAATCGCGATCCAGCCGCCCTCGGCAATCGCCCGCAGCCCGTCGCCGAACCCCGGCGAGGTGCGCACGATCCCGTTCTCAAGCCGTGCGGGATGCAGATCGCCCGCCCGCTGCAACGGTGCCAACACTTCTTCACACAGCTTGCCCGCCTCGGTCAGCACGGCCTCGACGGTCTCCGGCGTGGCTTCGGCAAAGCGGTCGGTGGCGGCCACCTGGTCAAAGCCGACGACATGGTCGAACAGGAACCGGAATTCGGGAACGGGGGCGCGGTAGGACATAAAACGGCTTTCCTCGGACATCAGGACAGATCGGCTGTGGCTTGGCAATTGCAGGCCGGAACGGTAAGCAACCGTCAGTTTCCGGAGCGACCCTGACGAATGCGGCCGACCCCATCAACAAAAACGCGGCGTCATAACCGATGAACATTTCCCCGCCCGAACACCTGCCGGACACAGACGCAGGTCACATCCGCGCCGCTGCACTGCTGCGCGCCGGGGGTCTGGTCGCCTTTCCAACGGAAACCGTCTACGGGCTTGGGGCCGATGCCAGCGATGACCGCGCCGTTGCCCGCATCTTCGAGGCCAAGGGCCGGCCCAGCTTCAACCCCCTGATCGTGCATTTCGCGGACCTTGAGACCCTCAAACAGCATGTCCACTGGACACAAGAGGCGGAACTACTCGCGCAGACCTACTGGCCCGGCCCGCTGACCCTTGTTCTGCGCAAACAGCCGGACAGCCCGATTTCGCCGCTTGTGTCCGCAGGGCTCGACACAATCGCAGTGAGGATGCCCGCGCACGAATCCGCCCGCGCCGTGCTCCGCGCGTTCGGTGGCGGGGTGGCCGCCCCTTCGGCCAACCGCTCGGGACAGATCAGCCCTACGCTGGCGCGGCATGTGGCCGACAGTCTTGGCGCACGGGTGGATGCGATCCTTGATGGCGGTCCCTGCAAGGTCGGTGTCGAATCAACCATCGTCGGTCTGACCGACAAACCCGTCCTTCTGCGCCCCGGCGGCATCACCGAACAGGAACTGGCCCAGACCCTCGGTCGCCATCTTGCCGTGCGCCACAAGGCCGAAGCGATCTCGGCCCCCGGTCAGTTGATGTCGCATTACGCGCCCAACGCCTTGGTGCGCCTCAACGCGACCGAATGGGAACCGGGCGAACTGCGCCTCGGGTTCGGAGATGTGGACTGCGACCTCAACCTGTCCGAGGCCGAGGATCTCGTCGAAGCCGCAGCACACCTGTTTGATTACCTGCACCGCCTCGATGCGCAGGAAGGCGGCACAATCGCCGTCTCGCCGATCCCGCATGAAGGGCTGGGTATCGCAATCAACGACCGACTCAGCCGCGCCGCAGCACCGCGCGAAGGATAAGACGAATGACATCGCAGACCGACACAGCCCGACTGCCCGTCGGCATCCTTGCGCTTTTGTCCGCGTGCAATTTCGTGATCGGCATGGGCGCTTTCGTGGTGATCGGCATGGTGCCGCTTCTGGCCTCGGACCTTGAGGTCAGTACCGCTGCCGCCGGAGGTGCGATGACCGCCTATGCTCTGGCTTATGCGGTCCTGTCCCCGATCCTCGTATCCGTTACGGGCCGGATCGGACGTCGTCGGGTGATCGCTGCCGGGATGACGGTCTTTGCACTTGGGGCGCTGCTTTCCGCTATCGCGCCAAACGTGACGGTCCTCTACATCGCCCGCGCTCTGGCTGCGGCGGGCGCAGGAGTGGTCACCCCCGTCGGCGCTGCAGTGGTTGCCGCTCTGGCCGCACCTGCCGCGCAGGGCAAAGCGATCTCGGCGTTCTACTTCGGGCTGACCCTGTCCCAGGTGATCGGCGTCCCCGCAGGCGGCTGGATCGCCTATACCTTTGGCTGGCGCATGGCCTTCTGGATGGTGCTGGCACTTGCGATCCTGTCGGCCATCCTGATCTGGGTGCGCGTGCCTGCTGGTCTGCGCTTCACGCCGGTATCGCTCTCTGATCTGGGACGCGCATTGAAAGACGGTCTGGTCATGGGCGCAGTGCTGTTCACCGCAACCTTCCTTGGCGCGATCTACATTCTCTTCACCTATCTGGCACCACTTCTCGAACAGACGATGGGCTTTGGCCGTGATGGGATCACGCTTGTCCTCTTGGTGTTCGGCGCAGGCGCAGTGGTGGGCAATCTGCTGGGCGGGTATCTGACCGACAGGCTTGGCTCGGTCGCGTCACTGGTGCTGCTCTGCCTTGGCCAGATCGTGCTGATGCCGGTCTTTTCCGGCCTGCCTCTGGCGCCTTGGCTGGTGCTGCTGCTGACCTTTGTCTGGTCCGCCTTTGGCTGGTCCTTCATGGCCCCGCAACAGGTGCGCCTGATGCAGCTTGCCCCGCAGCTTGCCGGTGTGGTGCTCGCCCTCAATGCCGCCGCGATTTACATCGGCACCGCGTCAGGCTCTGCCGTGGGCGGCCTTGTGCAAAGCGTCGGTGATCTCACCTGGCTTGGTGCTTCCGCAGGGGTCGCGGCGCTCGGCGCGCTGGGCCATCTTCTGTGGTCCCACCGCGCCGCCAATCTTCGTGCTGCCCGTCAGTCGAACTTCCAAAGCGCCGGAACAAAGCTGTAGGCATTCCCGTCGCGCATGACATGCCCGACACCGGGGAACGGGAAGTGGTATCCCAGAACCGCCATCCTATCCGTCGCCGCCATATCCAGAAGCCGCTTGCGCGTCGCTACCGTCTGATCGCCATCGGCGTCGAAATTGTTGTACCATTCGGGATGCGCAAAGTTGGTGTAGGCATGACTCATCGCATCGCCCAAGGCGATCAGCTGCTGCCCACCGCTTTCCACCACCACAGCCATATGGCCGGGCGTATGACCGGGCGTGTCGATGACCCGCACACCGGGCACCACTTCGAACCCGTCCGACATCAGCTCCCATTCCGCGCCATCGACATTGATCGAATTCTGTGCACCGACGACGAATTGCTGCATCTCGGCGGGCACCTGTGATGCCAGCCCATCCTGCATCCAATAGGCATGCTCGGTCTCGCCAAGGTAATACGCGGCGTCCGGAATGATCGCTTCGTCGAAATCATCGCGGATGCCCCAGATGTGATCCGGATGCGCATGGGTGATGACCACATGGGTGATCCCCGCCGCATCGATCCCTGCCGCATCGAGATTGGCCCACAGCCGCCCGGCTGTATCGAGGAAGCGGTTGCCCGACCCCACATCGACCAGAACCGTATTGCCCCCGATCTCCACGATCAGATGGTTGGTGTGCGATGTGTTGGTCTCGGTCGACAGGTAATGCGCCGCCAGAAACGCCTGCACCTCTGCAGGATCAGCATTCACGCCCAACCCGTTGGTCGGCAGGCTCAGATACCCATCCGACACAATCGTGATCTTCGCCTCACCCAGGGTGAAGCGGAAATAGGCCGGGTTTCCGCCCTCGGGTCCCCCCAGTTCGGCCAGCGCCTGCGCGCCGGGAAGCGCAAAGGCGGGCATTGCGGCGGCGGTTTTCAGAAAGGACCGGCGTGTCGAGCGCAAAAGCATGGTGTCTCCTCCCAGAGATAAATTCAAATTTGTGAATAACATTACTGCCCGCCATGCTGCAATTCTGATTTTCAGCCATACCGCCATAGGGGAAGACTTGATCGCAATTCCCCCATATCGGGAATTTTTCCAGATGCTCCATGGACTTCGTGACCATTCCAACGGCGCATCCCGTTGCGAGTGATTTGCAACTTCCGCAGGGGCAGCATAGATACCCCCTGCGCTGCAGTGCAGCAGCGTTTGGACATAGCTTCATACAGGAGGCGCGGAATGACCTTTCTCAAGACAGCCGCTCTCACCGCCATGCTTGGCATCACCGCAACCACCGGAATGGCGCAGGAAGTGACGCTTCGCTTCCAGCATTTCGTCTCGCCCAATTCGGCGAATCCCAAGTATTTCCTCGATCCGTGGGTCGAAAAGGTTGAGGCTGAATCGAACGGCCGGATCAAGATCGAGATCTATCCGTTCATGCAGCTTGGCGGCAAAGCGACCGCGCAATATGACCTGATCCGCGACGGCGTGATCGACGGCGGCTGGGTGATCCCCGGTTACACACCGGGCCGCTTCCCCGAAGCCGAAGCGCTGGAACTGCCCTTCATGGTGACGAAAAGCGCCGAAGAAGCCTCGCGCGCGGCGTGGGAATTCACGCAAACGCACTTGATGGACGATTTCGCCGATGTCCACCTGATCGCCGCCCACATGCACGGGCCGGGCATCGTCCACAAGAAAGGTGCGGCCATCGAAGACCTGAGCGATTTCGCGGGTCTCAAACTGCGCGGCCCGTCCCGCCCCGCGACCCTGCTGCTCGACAAGCTTGGAGCCGAACCCATCGGCCTGCCGGTGCCGCAATTCCCCGAGGCGCTCTCCAAAGGTGTCGTCGATGGCGGTGTGATCACATGGGAAATGTCGCCCTCGCTCAAGCTCGATGAACTGACCGACAGCCACACCGACGTGGCGGGCGACAAGTCGCTCTACAACCTCTACTTCATCTGGGCGATGAACAAGGACAGCTACAACGCGCTGCCCGATGACCTGAAGGCGGTGATCGACGCCAATTCGGGTCTGGAGACCTCGGCCATGGCAGGTCGGGCCCATGACACCGGCGACCGTGACGGGTTTGTCGTGATGGAAGACGCCGGCAACGAGATCGCAACGCTGAGTGAAGAGGTCACCGCACAGATCGTGGCGATGGGTGAAGAGGTTACGCAGGACTGGATCGCCGAGATGACCGAGCGTGGCCTTGATGGCGCTCAACTGGTCAAGGATGCCCGCGCAGCCGTCGAGGCGACCCGCGGCGCGGCGACCGGGACGGACGGGTAGGGCTTTCTCAAAACCCATTCGTTAACAAAGGGTTAATAGGTCCGTTCCGGTCCCAATGTTTCGCGCGCGAAACAAATGGGCCGAAGCGGACCTATTCCGCCAGGTCCCGCTGGGATCAGTCTTGGTCCCGATCCCAACGCTTCCAGAGCAGCGACAGCAGTGTTTCTCCGGCCAAAGGCGTGCTGCAATCGGCCATCAAGACCGGCCCACCGCGCCGGGGTGAGGGTGTATCGGCCTGCGCGCGCATCTCCAGCACACGCAACTCTTCAAGGGTCGGGCTGTAGAAATCCATGTTCTGACCCTATCACAGGTCCGCCATTTCCCCAAATCGCATCACCGTCACATGCGTGTCGCCATAGCGCCGCGCATCCAGCCGTGTGAACCCCTCGGGCGCCATCTGTGGCGTGTTCTCTTCCCAGACGACCAGTGCTCCCTCGGCCAGCCAGTCCCCCTTCACCGCCGCCATCAGCGCCTTCTCTCCCAATCCTTTGCCATAGGGCGGATCGAGAAACACCAGCGTGGCCCGCTCCGTGTCACACGGAGGCAGACGCGTGGCATCCCGCGCGATCACCCGCCCCGTTTCGCAGCGCAACAGCTTGAGGTTTTCCTTGATCAGCGACTGCGCCTTGCGCCCGTCATCGACAAATACCGCTGATGTCGCCCCACGCGACAGCGCCTCCAACCCCAGCGCCCCGGTCCCGGCAAAAAGGTCGAGCACATGTGCGCCCTCGAACGGATCCCCGAACCGCCCGCCCGCAAGCATGTTGAACAGGCTCTCCCGAACGCGGTCGGTCGTCGGGCGCAGATGCGCGCCGGGATCACCCTTGCCCACGCTGGCCAGCGGTCGCCCGCGCCATGTGCCCGCGATGATCCTCACGCCTTGAGCAGCGCCTTGAGATCGGTGGCGGGATCGCTCACCGCTTCGGGTGCAGGAGACTTGCCGCTCTCGATCAGCCGCTTGCCCACCATATAGGCGCGCGGGTCGTTCATCGCGTCGATGGCCAGAAGCCGGTCGCCCGCATAGTACCAGAACGACACCACACCCTCGTCGCCCTGCCGCGTGACGATCCGGTCATACCCGGTGCTCAGCCCTGCGATCTGAAGCTTCACGTCGTATTGATCCGACCAGAACCAGGGTTTCGCCTCGTAAGCCTGACCTTCGCCCAGAATGTTGTCCGCCACACATTCCGCCTGATCGATGGCATTGCCGACGCTTTCCAGCCGCATCTGCTGACCGTTCATCGGGAAGGACGCACAATCCCCCGCCGCCCAGATATGCGCGTCCGACGTGCGACCAAGCGCGTCGGTGGCGATGCCGTTCTCGATCCGCACGCCTGCCGCTTCGGCAAGCTGCGTATTGGGAACAATCCCCACACCCACCAGCACGAAATCCAGGTCCAATGTGCTGCCATCGCTAAGCACAGCACCCGTCACACGACCCTCAGTGCCGGTCAGATGATCCAGCCCGACGCCTTCGCGGAGGTCGACGCCATGCCCACGATGCACGTCCCGGAAATAGCCCGAGGTCTCGGGGGCGGCGACCCGTTGCAGGATGCGGTCGGCCATCTCGACCAGCGTCACGGTCAGCCCCAGCTTGGCCGCCACCGCTGCGGCCTCCAGCCCGATATAACCGCCGCCGACGATCAGCACCCGCGCACCTTTGGTAAAGCGGGGGGCCATCGCGTCCACATCGTGCAAGCCCCGCACGACCATCACACCGTCCAGATCGCCGCCAATGCTGGCGGGCAAACGGCGCGGGGTGGACCCTGTGGTCAGCACCAGATCGTCATAGTGCAGCACCTCGTCCCCGACAGTCAGCGTCTGCGCCGCAGGATCAATCGCCGTCACAGGTGCACCAAGTTTCAAAGCGATATCCTGTTCTGCATAGAAACTCTCGGGCCGCAGATAAAGCCGGTCCCGCTCCATCTCTCCCAGAAGATAGGCCTTGGACAAAGGCGGGCGTTGGTACGGGGGAAATGGCTCTTCCCCGATTAGGGTGATCTGTCCGTCAAAGCCTTTGGCGCGCAGACGTGCCACGCAGGACGACCCGGCCTGTCCCGCCCCCACAACAATTACCTGTCTCATTGATAAACCTTTTTTCGCCGTACCATTGGTCTGGTTGCGGGTGACCCTATATGGCAGAGCATCCAGAATGCAATTCATCAACGAGGGACTGACGATGACAATCGCACCGGGTGATACCCTGCCAGAAGCGACACTTGTGAAAATGGGGGCGGAGGGCCCTGAAGCGGTCTCATTGGCCGACCACGCCAAGGGCAAAAAAGTCGTGATCTTCGCCGTGCCGGGCGCCTTCACGCCGACCTGCCATTCGGCTCATGTGCCCAGCTTCATCCGCACGAAAGATCAGTTTGCCGCAAAAGGCGTGGACGAGATCATCTGCGTGTCGGTCAACGACCCCTTCGTGATGAAAGCCTGGGGCGAAGCTACCGGTGCCACAGACGCCGGGATCACCATGCTGGGCGACGCGGAAAGCGCGTTCACCAAGGCCATCGGCATGGACTTCACCGCGCCACCCGTGGGTTTGATCGCCCGCTCCAAGCGCTATGCGATGGTTGTCGAGGACGGCAAGGTGACCAAACTGCATGTCGAGGAAAACCCCGGCGTCTGCGAAGTCTCGGGCGGTGAGGCCCTTCTCGCCGAGCTTTGATCGGTGCGGGCAATCCTTGGAAGGATTGCCCGAAACTCTTTGAAGAGTTTCGGCCCGGTGTCGGATTACAGTCCGTGCCGGGCCTTGTTGTAGGCGGACCAGTCGTCGATCTCGGGGTAGTACCTCTCGCGCCAGGCTTTGACCCGAGGGTTCATCATCGCCCGCCATTTCCGGGGGAACAGCGCGAAAAAGGTCATCACCGGATAGCCGTAGGGCAGTTGCGGGGCCTCGTCCTCGTCATAGGTCTGCAGCAGCGGAAAGCGGCGGTCGGGTTTGTAGTGGTGATCGGAATGCCGCTGCAGGTTGATCAGGAACCAGTTGGACGCCTTGTGTGAAGCGTTCCAGCTATGACGCGGTTTGACGTGTTCGTACTTGCCATCGCCCAGATATTTCCGCGTCAGCCCGTAATGTTCGACATAGTTCACGATCTCGAGCTGAAAGATCGCCGACAGGGCCTGCAGCACGAAGATCAGAACGCCCAGCCATCCGCCAAGGGCAAGCGCGAGAAGCAGGAACCCGAGTTGAAGCGCGCCGTAGCGCCAGAACGGGTTGCTGGCGTGCCACCACGGCAGCCCTTTGCGTGCCAGCATGTCGCGTTCGGCGCGAAACGAGGAGAGCAGGCTTTGCCGCAGCACACGCGGGTAGAAGCGCCAGAAGCTTTCGTTGAAGCGGGCCGTGACCGGATCGCGCGGGGTGCCGACATGGCGGTGATGCACCAGCAGGTGCTCGGACCGGAAATGGCCATAAAGCGCCATGCACATGAGCAGATCGCCCAACCACCGTTCCAGCTTGTTCTTCTGGTGCATCAGCTCATGTGCATAGACGATGCCGACACTGCCGGACAGAACACCCATGCCCACGGTCACGAGGTAAATCTCAAGCGCGTTCAGATGATCGGCGCGGGGGATGTACCAGATCAGACCAAAGATCATCAGAACCTGAAGCGGCGGCCAGATCAGCGTGATCATCCGGTGCCAGTAAAGCGCGCTGTCCTTGGTCTGCGGATCGAGGTTGTTGGTGTCGAGACCCAGTGCGGCGTCAAGCGTGGCAAAGACGCCCCATGTGGCGATGATGGGCACAACCACCCAGACGCCTCCGATCAGCGCGCCGGACAGAACCAGCGGGATCATGAAGAGCGAAAGCCAGAACGGCAGGGCGGCCCGGAGCGGCAGGCGGTCTGAATACGAGTGCAGAGTGCTGTCGGACATGGCTGTATCTGGAGCTTTGGGTAAAGGCATCATACCCGCAGAACGGGTTTCGACCAATATTGACGTGACGTTGCGTTATTTTGTCTGTGTCAGCGCATGCGCCTTGCGCATCACCGTGGGCAGGTCGTTCGGATCAAAGGCGTCGGGATCGACGAACATGCCGCGCGTTGGCGCGCGATCCATCGGGACCAGCGCGGTCTTGACCGTCAGGCGCAGGTGGAAATGGGTGAAGGTGTGCCGCGCCTCGGCGGGCAGGGTGCGCCATTCCGCCCGGATCGGCGGGTCCTCGGTAGGGGCATCCCCCCAGTCGCTGCCGGGCCAGCCCATCATGCCGCCCAGAAGGCCGCTGTCGGGGCGTTGTTCCAGAAGCCATGCGCCATCGACCCGGCGGGCCAGATAGGCGATGCCGAACCGTGTGGGCTTGCGTTTCTTCGGGGCCTTTTTCGGCAAGTCCTTGGCGGTGCCCGCCTCCCAGGCCGCGCAGGATTTGCGCCAGGGGCAAAGGCCGCAGGCCGGGTTTCGTGGAGTGCAGATCGTGGCCCCCAGATCCATCACCGCCTGCGCATAACAGCCCGGTCGCTCCTGCGGGGTGAGGGCGGCGGCGTATTCCATAAACACAGGTTTCGCAGCGGGCAGCGGCGTGTGATCGTCATAAAGCCGCGCCATGACCCGTTCGACGTTCCCATCAAGCACCGTTTCCGGAAGATCAAAAGCGATGGAGGCGATGGCGGCGGCGGTGTAGGGGCCGATGCCGGGCAGGGCGATCAGGCCGTCATAGGTGTCGGGAAACATGCCGCCATGATCGCTATGCACCACCCGCGCGCATTTCAGCAGGTTTCGGGCGCGGGCGTAGTAGCCCAACCCGGCCCAGGCGGCCATCACATCGGCATCTTCGGCCTGTGCCAGATCGCTGACCGTGGGCCAGCGGGTGGTGAAGGCTTCGAAATAGCTTTTGACGGCGGCAACGGTGGTCTGCTGCAGCATGATCTCGGACATCCAGACGCGGTAGGGGTCGGGGCGTACGCCCTGCGCGCGCGCCGCCGGTCCGACGCGCCAGGGCATCTGGCGGGCGTGCCTGTCGTACCAGTCGAGCAACGCGGCGGGATCGGGCCGTTCACGCAAGTCTGACATTCCTTTGAACTCGGGTCTCATTTGTGGGCTGGTTGCACGGGCGCTCCGCCACTAGAATAGCGTTCGGATGAGGGAGTCAAACATGCCGCCCCGCAACGGTCAGACCCACGGCTTCAAACGCACGTCGAGCCTCTTGCAGACGCAAATCCGCAAGACATCAGAGACGCGCGGCTTTGCGCAGTCGCGTCTGCTGACCCATTGGACCGAGATCGCGGGCGAGGATATTGCCGCCATCAGCCGACCCGTGGAGGTGCGCTATGGGCGCAGTGGCTTCGGGGCGACGCTGACGCTTTTGACCACGGGGGCGAACGCGCCGATCCTCGAAATGCAGAAGGAAAAGCTGCGCGAGAAGGTGAACGCGGTCTATGGCTACAATGCGATCTCCAAGGTGCGGATCACGCAGACGGCCTCGACCGGGTTTTCCGAAGGGCAGGTGAGTTTCGACCATCGGCCCAAAGCGGCGCGCGATGACACGCCTGCGCCGATCCTGCCCGAGGCGCAAAGTCTGGCTGATGGCGTGCGGGACGACAGTTTGCGCGCGGCTCTGGAACGTCTGGCGACAAACGTCTATTCAAAAACGCAAAATCGGACCTAGGTCCTCTGACAAACAGAACAAAGGGTTTCGCCATGAAACAACGGCTGATGACGATTGCACTTGCTGCGGCTCTGGTGGGTGGCGCAGGTTGGTGGATCACCGGGACAGGCGCCCCGGCTCCGACGCTGAACGGACAGGCCATCACGCTTCCGGGTGCGGCCAATGCGCAGTCCGCCGATGCGGCCGAGGTGGTGGTTCAGGAAATGGTGCTTGGTGCCGAGGACGCGCCGGTCGAAATCATCGAATACGCGTCTTACACCTGCCCGCATTGCGCGACGTTCCATCAGGGTGTGTTCAAGAACCTCAAGCAGGATTACATCGACACCGGCAAGGTCAAGTTCACCTATCGCGAAGTCTATTTCGACCGCTACGGGCTTTGGGGATCGCTGGTCGCGCGCTGCGGCGGGGAAGAGCGGTTCTTCGGCATCACCGAGATGATCTATGACACGCAGAGTCAATGGTCGCGTGCCGGGTCGGAAGCGGCGATTGCGGATGAGCTGCGCAAGATCGGGCGGATTGCCGGGATCGAGAACGACCAGCTTGAAGCCTGCCTGAGCAATGGCGACAAGGCGCGCGCCCTGATCGAGTGGTATCAGGCCAATGCCGAAGAGCACGGGATCAATTCGACACCGTCTTTCGTGATCGACGGCACGACCTATTCCAACATGAGCTACGGCGAGTTTCAGGAAATCATCGACGAGAAGCTGGGTAGCTGATCTGCGACCATAAGCGACTTTGTGACCCTGCCCGATCGGGCAGGGTTCTTTTTTGTGTTGTTGAAAACACAGGAAAAAAACAACTTTTTTGGATTGTTATTGATCCTGCTCTGACTATCTTCGGTCCCGTATTCGGTTTACTTCTCGGGGCCTTCGGACAATGTCATACAGTCTTTCGCTGACTCAAAATCAGTCAACGGCAACGCTTGTCGTCACCTTGACGGAAAGCGTCTTTTCCAACTTCCTTTTCTCCTTTGACGTCGCGTTGGATCTGGATGGCGCCAGAAGCAATGGCATCGACCTTCTTTCCAGCGCCGAGGTGGCCAATCAGGGGGGTACGGTGAACGGACGGTTCACTGGATCCACATCGGGAACGTTTTTTGGCCCGATCGAGGCGGGCACCGCGATTCTGGCCTATGAATTCACCGTGCAGGAGGCGGGATCCATTACGGTCACGTCGTTTGCGGCCACCCGAAACGAAATACTGCAAACTGTTCCGTCGCTGCCGCAGATTGATCTGGTGGAACCCGGACCGCTTGGCGCGGCGATCCTCGATGGGGCGTTCGAGGTCGGCGGCACCTTGACCGTCAATACCTCGGCCCTGCCGGACTTCAGTTTGTTTTCCCGCGAGTCAGCCGAATACACGTGGTTCAGGAACGGTACGATTGTGCAAAGCGGCGAAGGGCCGGGGTTCGCCAGCTATGCGGTGACCGAGGCGGATCTCGGGGCGGAAATCAGCGTGCGTGTGTCTTATCGGGATTTCCGCAACGACGAGCGCATCGTTGTCAGCACCGACAATGAAACCGTGGGCACCACCGGATCAGGTGGCAGTGATCCCAACGGTCCGAACGAGATTACGGGGAATGACGACCCGACGCTTTTCGAAACGGGCGGCGGGGATGACACGATCATCGGTCTGGGTGGCGATGACACGATCAACGGTCAGGACGGGATTGATACGGCGGTCTATAGCGGCCCGCAAAGCAGCTATACGCTGACCCTGTCGCCGGACGGGATCACGCTGCAGGATCGGCGCAGCGATGGCGACGGGACAGACAGGCTTATCAATATAGAGCGCCTGAAGTTCGACGGGGATGCGGCCATCTCGCCGGTCGAACTGGACAAGCTGGACGGCGCAGTGACGCTGTCGGCGGCCGAGATGAACACGATCATCGAGCTCTACATCGCCTATTTCAACCGCGCGCCCGATGCCATCGGTCTGAATTTCTGGGCCAATGCCTATGCGGAGGGAACCTCGATTGAACGGATGGCCGAACTGTTTGCGCCACAGCCCGAAACCGTGGCCGCCTATCCGCCGGGAACCAGCAATCTGGATTTCGCGACCATCGTGTACAACAATGTTCTGGGTCGGACGCCGGATGAGGACGGTCTGACCTTCTGGGTCGATGCGCTGGACAGCGGTATGGTGACCCGTGACCGGTTCATTCTGGAGGTGCTGAAAGGCGCCAACGGACCGGCGCAGCCTGAACGGGGGCCGGACTTTGTTGCGCAGCAAGAGGCGGATCGGCTGTATCTTGAAACCAAGACCGACATCGGCGCGTATTTCGCGGTGCATCTGGGTATGTCGGATGTCGACAATGCCCGGACGGTGATGAATTTCTTTGATGGCGCCCCGTCCACCGAAGCCGACGCACGGGCGCAGGCCGATTTCTATTACCAGTTTGCCACGGGCGGGATCACGGGCGAATTCCTGATGCCGCTTGTCGGTGTTCTGACCGACGACTTTACCGGCTGATCCCCAAGGGGATCAGCTCCGCCGCCCTTCGCGGAGCCATGCGCCAAGGATGAGGCCCGAGGCCAGCAGCAGGACCAGCCAGCCGGGCAGCATCGGCGTTTGGGTCACGTCCAGTGTTTCGAACGCCTCGCGTGGGGTGATGCCAAGCCAGCCGCGGCCTGCGGCGGGGCGGCCTTCGCCGACGGCGCGGATGCTGGGCACGCCTTCTTCCAGCCGGCGCACACCGCCATTTGTGCCGTCCACGGTTGCCTCCAGAACCTCGCCACTGGCGATGGTCTGTTCGAATTCGCGCGGTGCGGCGGGGCCAAGGCCGACGACGGCCTCCTGATCGCCTTCGGCGAGGCGGTAGAGACCAATCTCGGGTCCGGTATAAAGCGCCTCGAACCGGCCGGGGGTTACTTCTTCCAGCGTGATCTCTTCCTCGGTGCCATCGGGGCGCGTGACGGTCACAGGCCCGACGGATTCGTCCAAGGTGCGGCGGATGATGCGCATGGTCTGGCCGGTGGGTTCGGCCCAGAGCGCCTCTTCCTCAAGCTCGGGTTCCTTCATCATCCAGTGCGCCAGACGACGCAGAAGGTCGAGCTGCGGGCCGCCGCCTTCGAAGCCGCGCGACCAGAGCCAGGCGTGATCCGAGGCCAGCAGCGCGACGCGCCCTTCACCGACACGATCCAGCACCAGTAGCGGTTTGCCGTCGATCCCGTTCATCACAACGTCACCGGCGATGGGATCAACCTCGATCTGGCGCATCCAGCGGCCCCAGGTGTCCGCCCCGGCAAGGCCGGATGTGACGGGATGACGGTTGCCCAGATCGGTGATGCCCGGACGGTAACCGCGTTCGATCACACGGGCGGTTGGCTCGGCCGGAATGATGTCGGCCAGAGGCGAGCGGTAGATGCTGTCGGCGCTGGCGAAATCGGGGCCAGCAGCGATGAGGACCGCACCGCCCTCCTGCACATAGTTTGCGACGTTGTCGAGATAGATGGCGGGCAGGATACCTCGGCGCTTGTAGCGGTCAAAGATGATGAGGTCGAAATCCTCGATCTTCTCCAGGAACAGCTCGCGGGTCGGGAAGGCAATCAGCGACAATTCGGTGACCGGCACGCCATCCTGTTTCTCGGGGGGGCGCAGGATGGTGAAATGGACGAGGTCAACCGAGCTGTCGGATTTCAGCAGATTGCGCCATGTGCGGCCACCGGCATGGGGTTCGCCGCTGACCAGCAGGACGCGCAGACGGTCGCGGACGCCGTTGATCTGTACGAGCGCGGTGTTGTTGCGGTCGGTCAGTTCGTCTTCGGCGGTCGGGACGGTGAACTGGATGACGTTCAGCCCGCCATGGGGCAGGGTGATCGGCAGTTCGATGTCCCGACCGATGGGCATGTCAAAGCGCTGCGGCTCGGCCCCGTCGACGGAAATGTCGATCACGGTCGAGGTGGCTTGCGGTGCCGCGCCATCGTCTTCGACCCGCAGGGTCAGGGTGACCGGTTCGCCAAGGATGGCGAAGGCGGGGGCGTTCTTGACGATCAGCCTGCGGTCCCAGTCGGTTTCCTTCCCGGTCAGCAGCAGGTGCAGCGGCGCGGGCAGATCGGGGGTGCGTTCAAGATCGTGAACGCGGCCGTCGCTGAGCAGGAAGATGCCCGCAATTCGCCCGCGCGGTTCTTCGGCCAGCGCATCCGACACGGCGGACATGAGCAGCGTGCCGGTGTCCCCTTCACCGTCGCGCACCTCGATCCGGCGGATTTCGGTGTTGTCACGGGCGTTCAGTTGCGCTGCCAGTGCCACGGCGGCGTTGGTGGTGGTGTTTAGGCGATCGCCCAGCGATTGGCTGGCGCTTTTGTCTTCGACGATCAGCACGATGTTCGACAGCGGTGCGCGGTCTTCGATCTGGTAGGACGGCTGTGCAAGGGCGGCCAGAACCACCAAAGCGGCCAGCGCCCTGAGCGCCCAGCCCTGCAACCCGCGCCAGAGCGCGAGGGCCACGCCAAGTGCTGCGAAGACGCCAAGAACGGCGATGAACACCCACGGGAGAAGTGGATCGAAGACGATGCTGCCGGTCATCAATTGCCCAATCTGTCAAGAAGTGCAGGCACGTGAACCTGATCGGATTTGTAGTTCCCGGTCAGCACGTGCATGACCAGATTGACCCCGAAGCGGTAGGCGATCTCGCGCTGGCGTTCCGCGGAATAGCCGCGTCCGATGGGGTAAAGCGGATTGCCGCGTTCATCCCGCGCCCAGGCCGAAGCCCAGTCATTGCCGCCGATGATCACCGGAGTGACGTTGTCGTTGAGATTGCGGAAGGGCATGCCTTCGACCAGTTCGGCGTCAGGGGGGGCGGCCTCGACCCAGACATCGCGGCTGTTGTGGCGACCGGGGAAATCCTGAAGCAGGTAGAAGGTGCGGGTGAGGACGTGGTCCTCGGGCACCGGTTCCAGCGGTGGAATGTCGAGCGGCGCCGCGAGTTGCTGCAGCTTGCGGCCATTCGGGCTGCCGGTTCCGAACCGGGCGATGTCGGCATCGCGGGTGTCGAACATGATCATCCCGCCGGAACGGAGATAGGTGTTCAGCTTGGCATAGGCCTCGGCGGAGGGGGTCGGTTGATCGGGTGTGATCGGCCAGTATAGGAACGGAAAGAAAGCCAGTTCGTCGGTTTCGAGGTTCACTGCGACCGGCTCCGTCGGTTCGACCGAGGTGCGGAAGAACAGCGTTTCGGAAAGGCCGCGCAAACCCGCAGCCGCCGTGCGATCCAGCGTTTCGTCGCCGGTGATGACATGGGCAAAGGTCACCTCGCCCGTTGCGGCAAGGGCGAATTGATCGGCGGTGGATTGTGCCTGTGCCGGGGCAACGGGCATCACCAGCAGGGCAAGCGCAAGCCCGGCGGCCGTGGTGGCGCGGGGCCCGGAGAGACGACCGGACAGGAAAAGCGACGCGATGATGTCAGCCAGCAGCAGCGCGATGGCGAGGGCGAGGAGCCAACCTGCAAGCGGCGTTTCCTCGGACTGGGTCAGACCCTCGACGGTGATGTCGGAGGGCCAGTTGGCCGGGGTCAATGCGGCATCGGCGGAAAGCACGTTGCGGGCCATGGTGCGGTCCTGACTTTGATAGAGGCCGGGGCGCAGATCGGGGCCAAGAGCGGCGTCGGCCATGTCTTCGCCGGGAACGCCGGGTAGAGTGCTGCCATCGGTCAGCGATCCGAAGGCGTCGAGCACCATGTTCGGCTGCCAGATGGTGCCTGCAAGGTCTTCTGCGGTGGGCTGGCTGCCGCTGCCTGCGGCGATGGCCAGACGCTCGAGCATCTGCACGAAAAGGCCCGAGAGCGGCAGAGAGGACCATTCGGCGTTCGCCGTGACATGGAACAGGATGATCTGGCCCTGACCGACAGCCTTGCGTGTGACCAGTGGCGTGCCGTCGGTGAGTTGCGCGATCACCCGTTCGGCCAAAGCCGGGTCGGGTTGCGCCATGACCTGCGCGGTGACGGTGACGTCTGGAGGAATGGCCAGGCCGAAGAAGGGGCTGTCTTCGCCGAATTCGGCCAGTGATTTCGGTTCACCCCAGCTCATCGCGCCACCGACGCTGCGGCCACCGGCGCGCAGGCGCACGGGCATCAGCGGGTCTTCGGTTTCGCGGCTGACGTCGCTGGCGGCAAGGCGCGGTCCGGCAAAGCGCAGAAGGATACCGCCAGAGTCGAGCCAGTCGAGAAGGGCGTCTTCCTCGGCTGCGCCAAGGGTCGCCACATCGGCCAGCGCGATCACATCGGGGTTGGCCGGGATCATGTCCATCAGCGCGCCGGTAAGCAGGTCGGCGCTGGGTTCGAGCGCCTTTTCCAGATAGTGCAGTGGCGAGAGCAGTTGCAGCCCTTCGCGATCTTCGCGCCCTGCCATCAGCGCCACTTCGCGGCGGCGCAGGCTGTCGTCGGGCAGGGTGGTGGCCCCGGCGCTGCGGTTGCCTTCGATCTCGAACCGGGTGATCCGGGCGCGAAGCTCTGACGGAAGGGAAAGGGCGGTTTCTGCAGTTGTTGCGTCCGCCTCGAACGTCGCCGTGGCGCGGGCAAGAACGGCGGGGTTGCCAGCCGGGTCACGGCCCTGGGCAAGGATCGTCACTTCGCGGTCGCTGCCGGATTGGGCGCGCAGGGCGGTCAGGACGATGTTGCCATCCTCGAACCGGGCGGGGGCAAGGCCAAGGGTTGTCTGGCCCGCTTCGAAAACGGTGACGGTGCCGCGATCCTGTAGCGTGTCGAGCAGGGTTTCGCGGCTGTCCCGCTCCAGCCCGTCGGACATCCAGTAGGTGTCGAAATCGCCCTCGGGCAGCAGGTCAAGTGCACGGGTGATCTGAGCCTCGCCCGTCTCCCAAGGTTCGGGGGTGAGGCCGACAAGTCGTGTCCGCAGGTCGTCGGCGGTCTGGAAGCTGGTCGGTTCGGGTGCGCTGAGTTTGAGCAGGGCCACGCGGCGGTCATCGCGCGCGGCTTGTGCCAAGAGCCCGTCGAGCGCCTGGGTGCGCGCGCGCCAGCTGGCGGCGCTGGCCCAAGAGCCGTCCATCACGACCAGAAGCGGGCCATCATTGGCCGCGATGTCGTCGGTCTGCGGGTTCAGGATCGGACCGGCCAGCCCGATGATGAGCGCGGCCACCGCCAGCATGCGGAGCAGCAGAAGCCACCACGGCGTGCGGTCACTGACCTGATCGTCGTCCTTGAGGCCGAGCAGAAGAACAACGCCGGGGAACATGCGGCGGATCGGGGCAGGCGGCACAGCGCGCAGGATCAGCCAGAGGATCGGCAGAGCGAGAAGCGTCAGCAGAAGCCAGGGTGTCGCGAAACCGATGCCAAATAGCGTCATCCGTGGGCCCCATCCATAGCCCGGTAAATCCAGAGCAGCGCGGATTGTGCGCTGTCGCTTGTGTGGTGGCAGAGGTATTGCCAGCCGGTGAGCCGTGACAGGCGGTCGAGCCGATCTTTCCGTTCGGCCAGCCGGTCAAGATAACGGCTGCGCAGGTCGCCTGCCTTGAGCGTTTCGTGTACCACGCCGCCGCCGATGCTTTGGAAGATCGTGCGCCCATCGAAGGGGAAGTTTTCTTCGCTGGGGTCAAGCACCTGCACCAGTGCACCCCGCACGCCGCGATCTGCGGCCTTGGTCAGCGCGGCTTCGACCGGGGCGGGATCGCCAAGGAAGTCGGAAAAGAAGATCGCGCGGGATTGCGGGATCATGCCGCGTGCTTCGGGTTCGGCATAGTCATCGCCGTGATCGACGGACAGCATCTGCGCCAGCCGCGTGATCTGCGCCTGCCCGCGTCGGGGTGGCAGGTCGAACCCTGTGAGGCCAACGCGTTCGCCGCCCCGGATCAGCAGGATGGAGCTTGCCAGTGCCAGCGTGCGGGCGCGGTCGGCCTTGGTGGGCAGGTTGGCGTCAGAGGCAAAGCGCATCGACGCCGCCTGATCGACCCAGAGGATGACGCTTTGAGCGATCTGCCATTCGCGTTCCCGCACGAATTGCGTATCGCTGCGGGCCGAGCGCCGCCAGTCGATGTCGCGCAGGGCATCGCCCTGCTGCATGGGCCTGTATTGCCAGAAGTCATCGCCCAAGCCTGACCTGCGCCGCCCGTGTTCACCCAAAAGAACGGTACCCGCCAAATGCTCTGCCCGGGCCAAAAGCGCGGGTAGTTTGGCGGCTTCCTCTTCGGAGCGTTGACGAAGGGCGGTGATGGTTGTCACGCAGCGGCCTCGGTCGCCACCATGCGGTGGGCTACTTCGTCGATCAGGCTGCCAAGGTCTTCACCCCGCGCGCGGGCCGAGAAGGTCAGCGCCATCCGGTGGGTTAGAACCGGGCGGGCCATGTTGATCACGTCTTCAGGGGCTGGTGCCAGACGCCCCTCCAGCAGGGCGCGGGCGCGGACGGTCAGCATCAGCGCCTGAGCGGCACGCGGGCCGGGGCCCCATGCAACGGTGTCTTTGACACGGTCACCGGCCAGCGGGTCATGCGGACGGAAGGCGCGGACCAGATCGAGGATCATCTCGACCACGGCATCGCCAACGGGCATACGGCGGAGCAGCTTTTGCGCGGCAATCAGTTCTGCGGCGGTAAAGACCTCGTAGGCTTCGGCCTCTTCGGCACCCGTTGTGGCGAGCAGGATTTCCTTCTCGGTCTTGCGGTCGGGATATTGCACGTCGATCTGCACAAGGAAGCGGTCAAGCTGCGCTTCCGGCAACGGGTAGGTGCCTTCCTGTTCGATGGGGTTCTGGGTCGCCAGCACATGGAACGGTGCATCAAGCTTGCGCGTTTCCCCGGCAACCGTAACCACCTTTTCCTGCATCGCCTGCAGAAGGGCGGATTGGGTGCGCGGGGAGGCGCGGTTGATCTCGTCGGCCATCAGAAGCTGGCAGAAGATCGGGCCCTGGATGAACTTGAACGCGCGACTGCCGTCACTTCCGGTTTCCAGAACCTCGGAGCCAAGGATGTCGGCGGGCATCAGGTCGGGTGTGAACTGCACGCGGTTGCCGTTGAGGCCCATGACGGTCGATACGGTTTCGACCAGACGGGTTTTGCCGAGGCCCGGAAGCCCGATCAGCAGCCCGTGACCACCGCAGAGAAGCGAGGTCAATGTCAGCTCGACAACCCGTTCCTGGCCGATGAAGCGGCGGGTGATCGCGGTCTTGGCCTGGGCCAGCTTGTCTTCCAGCGCTTCGATCTCTGCGACCAAATCTTCGCCTGCGGCCATGACGTGTCTCCCTTGCGCATTAGGTCCGTTTGAAGAAAGTGTAACTCGCAAAGGAAAAATGGCAAAAGCAATGAGCGCACAAGATCGTGTAATTCCGTCCGCCGAAGGCATCGCTGCCTCCGTTCGCGCCACCAAGAGCAAAGGTTTGCCGCCGGTGCATCTGTGGAACCCGCCCTTTTGCGGGGATCTGGACATGCGGATCGCCCGTGACGGGACATGGTTCTATCTTGGAACGCCAATCGGGCGCGCGCCGCTGGTCAAGCTGTTTTCATCGATTCTGCGAAAGGACGGGGACAGGTTTTTCCTTGTGACCCCGGTCGAGAAGGTGGGAATCACCGTCGATGATGCGCCCTTCGTGGCCACCGATTTCGAGGCGTCGGGCGAGGGTGCGGAACAGGTGCTGACCTTCACCACCCATGTGGGCGATACGGCAGTTGCCGGGCCGGAAAACCCGATCCGGGTGGAGCGTGATGCCGAGACCGGAGAGCCGTCGCCCTACGTTCTGGTGCGCGCCAATCTTGAGGCTTTGATCGACCGCAAGAGTTTTTACCGTTTGGTCGAATATGGGACGACCCATGTGGTGGATGGCACTTACTGGTTCGGTGTCTGGTCGGGCGGGGCGTTCTTTCCGATCATTCCGTCTGATGAGCTGCCGGAGTAGCCCGGTCAATCGCCCAGCTTGGCGTGCACTTCGTCGAGGTCGATCTCTCCGATGGGCATCTTGTTGCCGGGATTTTCGAAATCGTATTTGAAGAGCTCGAAATCCTTTTTGTAGATCTCGTAGACAAGGTGCATCGACAGGTCGTCGAAATAATCCTCGACCGGATGCGCCCGCTTTGGGCCATGCCCTTCGCTTTCGTTGAAGCGTGGGATCTCTTTCAGGTCGATCTTCTGCTTGGTGTCGACATGCGCCAACACATCGGCCATCCCGTCGTTGAAGCTCTCGGTCCAGAAGATCTTGTCGTAGCGCCCGCCATTCACGATGAAGGTGCTGATATGCCCCGACATCGCGGACCAGTGGATGTCCGGCTCCATCGGGCGTCGCCAGCGGATGGTGTCACGGGCAAAAAGCAGGAAGCGCCGGAAGCTCTTGATCTGGTCAAACTCCTGCTTGCCGTCTTCGCCGCCCACCTCGATCCCGTATTTCTGGATCAGCAACGGCACAAGGTTGCCGCGATAGCGTTTGGCGTTGCGTTGGATGCCGCAGATCTTGTCGAAGAACGAACTCAGGATGCGGGTGTAGGGGTTGCGAACGCAGGTGAAGGCATAGGTGTCATGCGCCTGGATGCGCTTTGTGATCGGGTCTTTCGAATGATCGAGCGCCCATTTGTGCAGACCCGTTTGCGCGTCGTGGATGTCACCGTCAAAGAATTCGCCGTGATCGGAA
Organism: Alphaproteobacteria bacterium; assembly: GCA_030428355.1. Lineage (GTDB taxonomy): Bacteria > Pseudomonadota > Alphaproteobacteria > Rhodobacterales > Rhodobacteraceae > Marivita. The sequence continues at coordinate 31,438 of JAUIBL010000005.1, forward strand.
TAGAACATGATCTGACCAATGGTCGAGCACGCGCATTTCGGCACGACGCGATAGACCATGCTTTCGCTCTCGGTCATCCATGTTCCGGGAAACCCCATCTCTGCCGCCTCCAGCCTCGTTCCGGGCTCTTTGCGTCCGGTAACGTAAACAAAAAATCAAAGAAAGTCTGTTTATTCAATCACTGAACATGCGTATCACTACAGAAACGAGGCAAAAGTTGGGCAAATGAAGAGCTGAATGGCGAATATTGCCTTCATACTCCTGTGTCACAAGGATCCGGACGCAATCATCCGACAGGCGCTGAGCCTGACAGCGGTCGGGGATTACATCTCCATTCACTTCGATGCCCGCGCCGACGCGGCGGCCTACACGGCGATCCATACGGCGCTGTCGGACAACCCGAATGTCACTTTCGCCAAGAAGCGAATCAAGTGCGGCTGGGGGGAATGGTCGCTGGTGCAGGCGACGCTCTACGCGGTCGAGGCGGCGGTCGAAGCGTTCCCGAGAGCCACGCATTTCTACATGCTGTCGGGCGATTGTCAGGCGATCAAGACGGCGGAATACGCGCATGCGTATCTCGACCGGATGGATGCGGATTTCATTGAAAGCTTTGATTTCTTCGCCTCCGACTGGATCAAGACCGGGATGAAGGAAGAGCGGCTGATCTACCGCCACTACTTCAACGAGCGCACGCAGAAGGCGCTGTTTTACCAAGCCTTCAATTTGCAGAAGAAGCTTGGTCTGACGCGCAAAATTCCCGACGATCTGGAAATCCAGATCGGCAGCCAGTGGTGGTGCCTGCGCCGGCGCACGATCGAGGCGATCCTCGATTTCGTGCGGCAGCGTCGGGATGTGATGCGCTTCTTCAGCACCACATGGATTCCCGACGAGACGTTTTTCCAGACGCTGGTGCGACACCTTGTGCCCGAGAACGAGATCGAATGCCGGACACTGACCTTCCTGATGTTCTCGGATTACGGGATGCCGGTGACCTTCTATAACGATCATTACGATCTGCTGCTCAGCCAGGATTTCCTGTTCGCCCGCAAGATCAGCCCGGAGGCACTGCAACTGAAAGAGCGGCTTGGGTCGTTGTATTCGGCGAAGGGGATGACCTTTCAAATCTCGAACGAGGGCAGGTCGCTCTACAAGTTCCTCACCGGCAAGGGCCGCATCGGCCGCCGGTTCGCGCCGCGGTTCTGGGAAACCGAAAGCACGCTGGGGCGCGAACGCGAATTGCTGATCGTGATCTGCAAGAAATGGCATGTCGCCAAGCGTCTGGTCGCCCGCATCCGCCAGCTCACCAATGTGCCCTGCATCGAATACCTGTTCAATGAAGAGCAGACCGACCTGCCGGATATGGGCGGTATCCAGTCCACGTTGGGCAAGCGGCACCGACATCGCCGATCGCTGATGCGGATGCTGTTCGACTATTTCGACTCCGACCGCATGGTGGTGTGCATGGATCCCGGAAATCTCGACCTGCTCGAGGATTTCTGCCGCGACCGGGCGACGACGCGCCTGCTCGAGATCAACTGCACCTTTTCGGACGAGTACCTGATCGGCCACGCCATGCGCGTCGGGCTGGCTGGAGAGCGGACGCCGCAGGAAACGCTGGAACGGCTGTTGCCGACGATCCGCAACGACATCGTGCATGAAAGTGACCGAATTCGCGATGCGGAGTTCGAAAACCATCTGCGCATCCGCGAGGAAGACAGTATCGAAACCAATGCCAAGGCCTTGGAACGGTTTTTGACGATCACTCCGGAACAGGCGCATGAGATTGCGCGCACTGACCACCTATTTGCAGACTGAGGACACGCCGCATGGCCTACACCTATGACGACCAGAACATCTTCGCCAAGATCCTGCGCGGCGAGATCCCCAATGCCACCGTTCTCGAAACCGAACACACGCTGGCCTTCCGGGACATCCAGCCGCAAGCGCCGGTGCATGTGCTGGTGATCCCGAAGGGACCCTACGTTTGTTATGATCACTTCGCGCGTGAGGCGAGCGATGCCGAAATCGTCGATTTCACCCGTGCCGTGGGCGAGGTGGTGAAAGCCGAAGGGTTGCAGGAGGGCGGATACCGGATCATCTCGAACGCCGGTGAGGCCGGAGTGCAGGAGGTGCCGCACCTGCATGTCCACGTGCTGGGCGGCCGGGTTCTGGGACGGATGCTACAACGGGCGGGGTAAAAGCGCCTTCGAAGGCGCTTGGCCAAGCCGCTTCGAAGCGGCTTGTGCCCCTCAGGCCGAGCGCGTCAGCGACAGAAACACGTCCTCCAGATCGGCCTGTTCGGTGCGCACGTCGCGGATGCGGACGCCGTTGTCCCGCAGCATCGACAGCACGTCTTCGGCCGAGGTCTGGCGCGCGCGATAGCTGACTGCCAGCGTGCCGTCCTCGCGGCTGGTGACGCCGATGCCGTCGACCTTGGGCAAGGTGCCGACGCTGCCTTCGGGCTGGATCACCATGGTTTTGGCATCGAGCGCCCCCAACAGATTACGCGTGCTGTCGCGGGCCACCACCGCGCCGTGGTTGATGATCGCGATCTCGTCACACATCTCTTCGGCCTCTTCGAGGTAATGCGTGGTCAGGATGATCGTCATGCCCTCGTCGCGGTTCAGCTTGCGCACATTGGCCCAGAGCATCTGCCGGAGTTCGATGTCCACCCCGGCGGTGGGTTCGTCCAGCACCAGCACATGTGGCCGGTGCACCAGCGCCTTGCCCAGCAACAACCGCCGCCGCATCCCGCCCGAAAGGGTCCGCGCATAGGCTTCGGCCTTGTCGGTGAGGCCGATCATGTCAAGGATCTCGTCGGATCGCCGCTGTGACTTCGGCACGCCGTAAAGACCCGCCTGCACCTCAAGCGCCCCGCGCGGGGTGAAGAAGGGGTCGAGGTTCAGCTCCTGCGGCATCACCCCGATCGAGGCGCGCGACTGTCGCGGGTTCACGTCCTGATCCCAGCCCCAGATCGTCACCTTGCCTGCGGATTTCGTCACCAGACCGGCCAGAATGTTGATCAGCGTCGATTTTCCGGCCCCGTTCGGCCCCAAGAGACCGAAGACCGATCCGCGCGGAACCGTCAGGTCGATGCCTTTGAGGGCTTCCTTGCCGCCGGAATAGGTCTTTTTCAGCCCTTCGATCTCAATGGCATCCTGTGTCATCGCTGTCTCTTGCTCCCGTTGCTTCGTCGTCTTAAACCGCACCTAGTGGAAATTCCGGACGAAGGAAACGCAGCAGATGGCAACGCAAGCGCCCGAAACCAAGATCGTGGACAGCTACCGCATCGCCTGTGACGGCGGCGAAGGGGCCCTGGGCCACCCGCGCGTCTGGCTGCAGATTCCGCATGACACCGGCTGGGTCGAATGCGGCTATTGTGACGCCAAGTACATCCACCGGGATTTCGCCGATCAGCAGGACAGGTGACAGCCAAACGCTGGTGCGCCGCGCTTCTGGCGCTGGCGGTCTGCGTGACGATTGTCACGCGCATCTGGCTGCGGATCGACCGCTACGACATCGGGCTGCTTGACACGCTGGCGTTTAATTACCGCTATTTCACCATCTGGACCAACACGCTGGTCGGATTGACCTGTGCGTGGGTGGCGCTGGGTGGGCGCGAACCGGCGAAGGTGCAGGGCGGGCTGCTCTTGTCGATTGCGATGGTGGCAATCGTCTATCACGTGCTGCTGGCGCATCTGCGCGATTATCGGGGCATCGACAGGGTGATCGACGTGATGCTGCACACGGCGCTCCCTTTGGGGTTCGCGGGATATTGGCTGGTCTTTGTTAAAAAGGCCCATCTGCGATACGCGGACATTCTGCCCTGGCTGATCCTGCCGCTTGTGTATTGCATCGTGGCGATGCTGCGTGCGGCGTTCCTTGACGGGCGCTATCCCTATCATTTCCTCAATCTTGCCGATCTAGGCCCGCTGCGCACCGGGATCAACATCTTCGGGTTGCTGGTCGTGTTCTCGGGCTTTGGCGCTCTGATCGTCTGGGCCGGGCAACGGCTGGGCCGCCGCCCCGCCTTCGCAGGAAACGAGCCTTAGCTGATCGGGATCGGGGCCGGACCGCAGGGCAGAACCGGCGTGTCATCATCCGGCCCGGTCAGGAACTGCAGCACCTTTTCCCCGGACCACGCTGTGATCTCGCGCCCCTGATTGTCGAGCCCGCTGCCGATCACCGTGCCGCTTTCGTTGTTGAGCGTATGATAGAGCACATTGGCCTCGACCCCGTTCTCGCAGATCATGCTGGCCCGCCCCGGCGTCTGCGGCCCTCCCGCGACCCATTCGCCATTGCAGGGAGTCCCGTCGTCCAGAAATCCGATCAGGATGCCGGTGTCCCAGCCATGGGCCTGACCGTCGAAATACACACCGTCCGATCCGATGCAGGCAAGGGCGCGGACGCAGTTGGATTTATCGTAGGGTGTGTTTTCGCAAACGGGCAGGCTGGCCTTCGGGTCGGCTCGGGGGCTCAGCCCATCAAGGTTCAGGGTCTCATTGGCCATCGCAGCCTGACACAGGAACAGGATCGAAACGCAGGACGCAACATGTCGCATACAGCCTCCACACCAAGAAATAACCATAACGCCGGAAAGATAGCGTGCCGGATATGACCTGCCAATGACAGTGCGGGCGTGTCGGTGTCCCAAGGGGTGCCTGCAACTGTCGGTCTTTGGGGCGTTTGGCGTCGGTGCCGCCAAAGCGCGCCTGAACGTCAGCCGCGTGATTTTGCGAAACGTCCGCGCATGATCTGAATCCCGTCGAATGCCCACATGACGGTCAACCCGATCCCGATAAGCACAGCGTTGTAATTGAAAATGTTTCCTGATGCGCTGACGGATGTTGCAAGGAACAGCATCACAATGAACGCAACGAGATAGAACAAGCCACGCACGTGCCGTCCTGCCGGAAAACAGTGCAGGCCGAGAAACCCGCCGAAATACCAAAGGGCACCGGTCGCCACGCGCTGTCCGATGCTTGTTTTGGCTTTGACGGCGGGGGGCGGGGCGGGGGGTGCCCCGGCGCCGCAGTTCCCGCAATTCGGCAGATCAAGGGCGATGGATGATCCGCAATAGGCGCATGTGACCGCAGGCGGTCTCTGCACGCGGTTCAGGGTCTTGCGGCTGAAGGCGACAAGCCCTTGCATAGGGGCGCTGTCGAGACAGGCTGAAATACTGGTGTGAACGGTTTCAAAAGCGCTTTTGTGACCGTGATGGTTGGATTGAAACATCGCAGGCCCTTTCCGGAATATCTCTGGAAAAAGTGACCCCCGAATGCGGCGGTGATTGGTCCAAAGCATGCCCATTTGCAGGAAAAGCACCGCGCGGGGATATGTGGTCGTGTTGTGGGTCGTGGTGGCACTGGCCCCCCTGTGCAATCCGTGGCAGAACCACTGTCGACTGGAGAAACGGGGCGCGCGACATGGCATTCGGCAAAGGACATCACCTTCACCTGATCGACGGGTCAGCCTTTATTTTTCGCGCCTACCATGCGCTGCCGCCGCTCACGCGCAAATCCGACGGGCTGCCCATCGGGGCGGTCAGCGGCTTTTGCAACATGCTGCAGCGCTATGTCGAAGGGAATGCCGGGTCGGACGTGACCCATGTGGCCGTGATCTTTGACAAGGGCAGCCACACGTTCCGCAACGACATGTACGATCAGTACAAGGCCAACCGCGAGGCGATGCCCGAAGACCTGCGTCCGCAGATCCCGCTGACACGTCGTGCCACCGAGGCGTTCAACATCGCCTGCGAGGAAATGGAGGGCTACGAGGCGGATGACATCATCGCCACATTGGCCGTGCAGGCGCGCAAGGCTGGGGGGCGCGTGACGATCATCAGCTCCGACAAGGACCTGATGCAGTTGGTCGGTGATGGGGTCGAGATGTTCGACGCCATGAAGAACCGCACCATCGACCGCGAGGGCGTGTTCGAGAAATTCGGCGTTTACCCCGAACGGGTGGTCGATGTGCAGGCGCTCGCGGGCGACAGTGTCGACAACGTGCCCGGCGCGCCGGGGATCGGGATCAAGACGGCGGCGTTGCTGATCAACGAATTCGGGTCGCTGGAAGAGCTGCTCGACCGGGCAGGCGAAATCAAGCAACCCAAGCGCCGCGAGACCCTGATCGAGAAGCGCGAACAGATTGAATTGTCGAAGAAGCTGGTTCTGCTGGACGAGAACACACCTTTGACCTTCACGCTGGACGATCTGGAGGTCCGCGAACCCGATCCGGACAAGCTGATGACGTTTCTGGCCGAGATGGAGTTCCGCACGCTGACCAAACGGATCGCTGAGGCGCTCAAGGTCGATGCGCCGGCCATTCCCGATACAACGCCCGAGGGGGCGAACCCTCCGTCCGACGATGCGCCCGAACTGCCAAAAATGGACACGGCGAATTACGAGTGTGTGCGTGATCTTTCAGCACTTCAGACCTGGATCGACTTGGCCAACGAAAAAGGCTGGGTGGCTTTTGATACGGAAACCACCGCGCTTGATGAAATGACCGCCGAACTGGTCGGCGTGTCCCTGTGCGTGGAGCCGGGCAAGGCCTGTTACGTGCCATTGGGCCACAAGGCCGAGGGCGGTGAGGGCCTCTTCGGGTCCGACGATCTGGCCGAGGGGCAGATCCCGATGGACGCCGCGCTGGCTGCGCTGAAACCGCTGCTCGAAGACCCGGCGGTGATGAAGATCGGCCAGAACATGAAGTACGACGCCAAGATCATGGCGCGTCTGGGGATTGATGTCGCGCCCATCGACGACACGATGCTCATGTCCTACGCGATGAATGCCGGGCTGCATGGACACGGTATGGACACGCTGGCCGAACGCTATCTGGGCCACACGCCGATCCCGATCAAGGATCTGCTGGGTAGTGGCAAAAGCCAGATCACCTTTGACCGGGTGCCCATCGACAAGGCCGTGCCCTATGCGGCGGAGGATGCAGAGGTCACCCTGCGCCTGTGGCAGATGTTCAAACCACAGCTTCACAAGACCAAGGTCACCCGTGTCTATGAAGGTATGGAACGCCCGTTGGTGCCCGTGCTGGCCGAGATGGAGATGGCCGGTATCAAGGTCGACCGGGACACGCTCAGCCGCATGTCCAACGCGTTCAGTCAGAAGATGGCGGGGCTTGAGGACGAGATTTACGAGCTTGTCGGTCGCAAGTTCAACGTAGGTTCCCCCAAGCAACTGGGTGAGATCCTGTTTGACGAGATGGGGCTGGACGGCGGCAAGCGCGGCAAGACCGGGGCCTATGCCACCGGCGCCGATGTGCTGGAGGATTTGGCGACAGAGCACGAACTGCCGCGCCGGGTTCTGGATTGGCGGCAGTTGAGCAAGCTGAAGTCGACCTATACTGACGCCTTGCAGGACCATATCAACCGCGACACGGGGCGGGTGCATACGTCCTATTCCATCGCCGGAGCCAACACCGGACGCCTCGCCTCGACCGATCCGAACCTGCAGAACATCCCGATCCGCACCGAGGAAGGCCGCCGCATCCGCGAGGCCTTTGTCGCCGAAGAGGGCAAAACGCTGGTGGCACTCGACTATTCCCAGATCGAGTTGCGTATTCTGGCGCATATCGCCGACATTCAGGCCCTCAAGGACGCGTTCAAAGAAGGGCAGGACATTCACGCCGCCACCGCGTCGGAGATGTTCAACGTGCCACTGGACGAGATGACGCCAGATGTGCGCCGTCAGGCCAAGGCGATCAACTTTGGTGTCATCTACGGGATCAGCGGCTTTGGCCTTGCCCGTAATCTGCGCATCCCGCGGGCCGAGGCGCAGGGCTTCATCGACCGCTATTTCGAACGCTTCCCGGGCATCAAGACGTATATGGACGACACCACGGCTTTTGCGCAGAAACACAACCGGGTTGAGACGCTGTTCGGTCGCGTGATCCATACGCCTGAGATCAATGCGAAAGGCCCACGCGCAGGGTTTGCGAAGCGTGCCGCGATCAACGCGCCCATTCAGGGCACGGCGGCGGACATCATCCGCCGCGCGATGATCCGGATGCCGGACGCGATCAAGGGGCTGCCTGCGAAGATGCTGCTGCAGGTGCATGACGAATTGCTCTTCGAGGTGGATCAGGGGGCCGAGGACGATCTGATCAAGGTCGCGCGCGAGGTGATGGAAGGCGCGGCTGATCCGGTGGTACACCTGACCGTGCCTCTGGTCGCGGATGCCGGGCAGAGCAAGAACTGGGCCGAGGCACATTGATGCGCGGAAGAGATTTCGAAATCTCTTCCCAAGGCTCTTCGAAGAGCCTTGCCCGCCCGTGACCGAGGTCGAAGTCAAATCCCGCGCCGAGCTGCGCGCATGGCTGGCCGAGAACCACACCCGGACCGAAGGCGTCTGGCTGGTCGTCTACAAGAAACACACCGACCACTACCTGCCGTGGGGGGATGCGGTCTCGGAACTTCTGTGTTGGGGTTGGGTCGACAGTGTCACGCGTAAGGTGGACGCGGATCGCTCGTCTTACCGCATTGCGCCGCGCAACACCAAATCAGCATGGTCGGCGGTCAACAAGGCCCAGGTCGAGGAAGCCCGCGCCGCCGGGCTGATGACACCCGCCGGTGAAGCGCTGATCGCGGCGGCGCAGGCCAATGGCATGTGGGAATTCCTTGACGACGTGGAGCGGCTGGAACGGCCCGACGATCTCAACGCCGCGTTGGGCGATCTTGGTTCGGTTTGGGACAACTACCCGAAATCGGTCAAACGCGGCACTCTGGAATGGATCAAGACCGCCAAGACCGAGGCAACCCGCAGGAAACGGATTGAGGATGTTGTCGCGTCGGCCCAGTCAGGCTTGCGTCCCAGCCCCTTCCGACGCTGATCACAGGTGGAGATGACGTGACCGTCCTCAGAATACCGAACCGGACCGCGCGACAGCTTTGGCTGCAGGTCAATGGCTTGGGCGATACTCCGACTGGTCCGCTCGACCTCAAGGCACTGATCCACAACCTTGGATTTGTCCAGCTCGATACGATCCAGTTCGTGTCACGGGCGCATCACCATATTCTGTGGAGCCGAAATCAGAACTATCGCGAACCGATGCTGAACCGGCATCTTGCACTGGATCGCGGCGTGTTCGAGCATTTCACCCATGACGCCTCTGTCCTGCCGATGGCGTTCCTGCCGATGTGGCAGCGGCAGTTCAGTCGGATGCGGGACAAGGTCAGCCGGTCCTCGTGGTTCGGCAAACATCTGGCGGACGATCATCTGGACCACATCCGACGCCGGATCAGGGACGAGGGGCCTCTGTCCACCCATGATTTCGACACCAAGATCCAGGGCGCGCGCGAGATGTGGAAACGTCCGCCGCACAAGATCGGGCTGGATTACCTTTGGTACGCGGGTGAGTTGGCGACCTGCCACCGCGATGGGTTCACCAAGTATTACGATCTGGCCGAACGGGTCTTTCCCGAAGACCTGCGCAGCCAAGAGGTGCTGGATCAGGAACAGATCGACTGGCTCTGCCATGCGGCTTTGGACAGGATCAGCGTTGGCACGCAGGCCGAGATCCGAAAGTTCTGGGACGCGACAGAGGTGTCCGAAGTGGCCGATTGGGCGGAGCGATCTGCCTCCTCACTGGTGCCAGTGCAGATCGAGTCTGCCGAAGGGGGCTGGACTACGGCGCTCGCCGCTCCTGACATAGAAGAGCGGCTGGCCGGGCTGACGCCTCCGACCTCGCGGCTGCGCATCCTCAATCCGTTCGATCCGGCAATCCGCGATCGGGTGCGGCTCAAGCGACTGTTCGGGTTCGACTACACGGTGGAAATGTTCGTACCTGCTGCAAAGCGTGTTTGGGGGTACTACGTCTATCCGCTTCTGGAAGGCGACCGCTTTGTCGGGCGGATTGAGGTCAAGGCGGATCGCAAGCAGGACAGGCTCACGGTCCAGAACCTGTGGTGGGAACCGGGTGTTCGGGTCACAGCGCAGCGGCAGGCCAAGCTGGAAAGCGAACTTGTCCGACTGGCCCGATTGGCGGATGTGTCAGAGATCGTCTGGCAGGTGCCAGCGCATTAACGCCCGCCAGATCAGATCAGCCCGGCCGCTTTGAACAGGTCTTGCAGCTTGGCTTCCGGCCTCGGCCCGATATGAGAAATCACCTCGGCCGCCGCAACGCAGCCCATGCGCCCGGCGGTTTCCATATCGCGCCCTGTCGCGAGGCCGTACAGGAACCCGGCGGCGAACTGGTCACCCGCGCCGGTGGCATCAACCGGAACGACCTTTTCGACGGGAATGTCAAAACGTGCACCGTCGTGGATGATCGACACGCCGTCGCCCGACCGGGTGCAGACCACCAGCGGGCAGATCGCGGCAACGGCGGCCAGATCGGCCTCGAGATCGTTGTTCTGATAGAGCGACATGATCTCGGCCTCGTTGCCGATCACGTAGTCCATTTCATTCTCGATCAGCTTCAGGAAGTCGTCGCGGTGGCGTTCAACGCAGAACGGATCGGAAATGGCGATCCCCGCTTTGCCGCCTGCGGCGCGGCAGGTGCGGGCGGTGCGGATGAAGGCGTCTTTGCCCTTGTCCTTGTCGAAGAGATAACCTTCGAGGAACACGATCTCGGCCTCAGACGCCACATCTTCGGATACGTCCTCGGGCCCGAGTTCCGCCGAGATGCCCAGATAGGTGTTCATCGACCGTTCGCCATCGGGCGAGACAAAGATCATCGACCGAGACGTGGGCAATTCGCCGCCCGGCACCGGCGGGTTCACGAAAGCTGTGCCGTCCTTTTCCATTGCCTCGGCGTAGAACCGCCCCAACGCGTCATCATGCACCCGCCCGATAAAGGCGGTGCGCAGGCCGAGATTGCCCAAACCGGCCAGCGTGTTGGCGACAGACCCGCCCGGCGTCTGCACGCGCTCTTTCATCGCCGCATAGAGCGTTTCGCCGCGTTCGCGTTCGACCAGTTGCATGATGCCTTTCTGGATGCCCATCAGGTCCAGAAACGTGTCTTCGGCACGGGCGATCACATCGACAATGGCGTTGCCGATGCCGACGATCTGATATTTTTTGGTCATTCTGTCTTGTCCTCGAATGGGCAGAGATCGCGGATCACGCAGACGCCGCATTTGGGTTTCCGGGCAACACAGGTGTAGCGCCCGTGCAGGATCAGCCAGTGATGGGCGTGCTGCTGGAAGTCGACCGGGATATGGTCTTCGATGGCACGCTCTACCGCGACCACATCTTTGCCGGGGCAGATTCCGGTGCGGTTTCCGACGCGGAAGATATGCGTGTCGACCGCCTGACTGGGATGGCCCCACCACATATTGAGAACCACGTTTGCGGTCTTGCGCCCGACACCCGGCAGGCCTTCTAATGCGGCGCGGGAATTGGGCACCTCGCCGCCATATTGATCGACAAGAATCTGGCTGAGTTTGATGACGTTCTTGGCCTTGTTGCGATAGAGACCGATGGTCTTGATGTGCTCGATGACGCCGTCTTCTCCAAGCGCCAGCATCTTTTCCGGCGTGTCGGCGATCTTGAACAACTCGCGGGTCGCTTTGTTCACCCCCACATCGGTCGCCTGCGCCGAAAGTGCCACGGCGACAACCAGCGTATAGGCATTGACGTGCTCAAGCTCTCCCTTGGGTTCGGGGTCCACCGCGTGAAAGCGGGTGAAGATCTCGCGGATCGTGTGGTAATCGAGTTGTTTTGCCATCGCCGCCTTATGGCCGGGGGCGGGCACGGCCTGCAACGGAAAATTCACGTTACTTGGTCACACGCCCCCCGGCCATCAGCGCGGGATCAATGGCCAGCACAACGTGATAGGGCGACGGCCCAAAGCCAAGCTGCGTGCACAGCGCCTCGGATGGGGTGTTGCCAGAGCGGATACCAGTGAAGAATTCGGTAATGCCGTGCCGGCGGTTCATCTCGTCCAGCACCACCGAACCGAGGCGGCTGGCAATGCCCTCGCCGCGTCGGTCCGGATGGGTGGACAGCATGCTCCACCAGCACAGACCCGGCCGGTCCGACGCGGGGTGGTACATCTCGACCGAGGCCGACGCGCCGACGATGCGCCCCGAAGGCTCTGCCACGTATGCGCAGACTGCGGGCCGTTCAAGGCCGCGCATGAACGGCCCAAGGGGCAACTGCACCTCGCAAATCTGCGTGACCGCATCGAGTCCAGCCATGATGTCAGCAGGCGTGTCAGACCCCACGAGGCCCAAAGTCAGGTCATCGGCAAAGGGCCGGGCAGCCAGACGCGCACGAGCCAGCTCTAGGGTTCCAGCACTGCTGCGCCAATCAACGAAGCTGTCGGTTTTCAGCCCTTCGGCCTCCAGTGCGGCAAAGCGAGCGGCGACGTCCGCCTCAAGTACATGCTCGCAGGCCGAGGCACCCATCTCGCGGGCCATGGCGATCTGGCGCGACAATGGTCCGACCTCGGGCGACGCCAGTGCCAGCGCACGACCGTGGGTGGCGATGGTGGGATCATCACGCAAGTCCTGCCATTTTGCCCATACCCGGGCCGCGTTCCAAAGCCAAATTGCGCAAAGCGCAAAAACCGGGTCGCGGCTGGGTTGGTCTGCAAGATATGACTGGATCAAAGGACAAAGAGGTGACGCGATGCAGGTTCTGAATGAAGACACTCACGGCTATCATTTCCACGTCATGCGCCGTGCGCTGGATGTGATCGACGCCAGCGGACCTGCTGTTTCGCTGGACGAGCTTGCTTCGCAGATGAACATGAGCCCTGCGCATTTCCAACGGGTGTTCTCACGATGGGTCGGTGTCAGCCCGAAACGGTATCAGCAATACCTCACGCTGGGCCATGCGAAGTCGCTGCTCGCTGAACGGTTCACAACACTCGAAACTGCGCACGAGGCCGGTTTGTCCGGGGGCGGGCGTCTGCACGACCTTTTTCTGCGCTGGGAGGCGATGAGCCCCGGTGACTTTGCCCGCAAGGGCGAAGGTTTGACGATCTACTGGGGCTGGTTCGACAGCCCCTTTGGCCCTGCCTTGGTGATGGGCACCGACAAGGGCTTGTGCGGCATCGGGTTTGGTGCCGAATGCACCGAGGCCGAAGCGATGCAGGATCTGACAAGCCGCTGGCCTTTGGCGACCTATGTCGAGGCACCGGACAGGCTCGATCCCTGGGTCCGTGCCGCCTTCGGGCAGGCTGAAGGTGATGTGCCGCTTTTCATGATCGGTGCCCCATTCCAGATCAAAGTGTGGGAGGCGCTGATGCAGATCCCCTCGGGCCACGTCACCACCTATTCCGAGATCGCCGAATTCATCGGCCATCCCAAAGCCGTCCGCGCCGTGGGCACGGCAGTGGGGCGCAACCCGATCAGCTATCTGATCCCGTGCCATCGCGCCCTACGCAAATCGGGCGGATTGGGCGGTTATCACTGGGGTCTGCCGGTGAAACGCAGCATCCTTGCCTGGGAGTCCGCCCGAGTCGAAGCCTGAGCCTTGCGCGGAAACGTGCCGATTTCCCCGCGACAACCGGGTTCTGCCGGGGTATGTTATCGCATAGCAGCAATCAGACCCCTACAATCGGGCGCAGTTAGACGAGGCAAAGCATATGACATTTTCCAAACTTCCCCTGACCACCGCGCTATGCGGTGCTCTTGCGCTGTCGGCCTGTACCACCGGCACGTTCAATGATCCGAACGATCCCAACCGTCAGGCCAAACAGGGCGCGCTGATTGGTGCCGGTGCCGGTGCCGTTGTTGGTGCGCTCATGGGCAATGACCCGGAAGAGCGTCGCCGCAATGCCGCGGCAGGTGCCATTCTTGGTGCCGGTGGCGGTGCCATCATCGGCAATCAGCTTGACCGGCAAGAGGCCGATCTGCGGGCGCAGATGGGCAACAACAATGTCGACATTCGTAACACCGGCGACCGGTTGATCGTGACCCTGCCGCAGGACATCCTGTTTGCGACCGACAGCGCTACGCTGCGCCCGGACCTGCAGCGCGATCTGCGCACTGTTGGGCAAAGCCTGCTGGCCTATCCGAATACCACGGTTCAGGTCATCGGCCATACCGACAACACCGGCGACGCGGGCTACAATCTCAATCTTTCGCGCGAACGTGCGCAATCCGTTGCGAACATTCTGATGAGCGAAGGTGTGCCGTCGTTCCGCATCCAGAGCATCGGACGCGGTGAGGATCAGCCGATTGCGAACAACCTGACGCCGGAAGGCCGGGCGCAGAACCGGCGTGTGGAAATCGTGATCCTGCCCAACGCCTGATCGGCGATCCTGCCCAATCAACAGGCCCGCATCTTCGCGATGCGGGCCTTTTTTGTGCCTCTTCGGGATGGTCGGGTTGTCTCTGACGCCCTCTGCGCCAAGTGTGGTGCGGAACGATGGGGAGAACATCAATGGACAAACTGAATCTCTTGGGTCTGTGCGGTTCCTTGCGGGCTGCATCAACGAACCGGCTTCTCATGCGCGAAGCCGCGCGTCGCTTTGGTGATGCCGAGTTTGTCGAAGGCGATCTGCGTTTGCCGCTTTATGATGGAGACTTGGAGGACCAGAACGGTATTCCCGTGGCCGTTCAAACGCTGGCGGATCAGATTACAGCCGCCGATGCGGTGATCGTGGCGACACCGGAATACAACAAGGGGGTCTCGGGAGTTCTCAAGAATGCCCTTGATTGGGTCAGCCGCACAAAGGGCGCGCCCTGGGCCGACACACCGGTTGCAATCATGTCAGCCGCGGCTGGAAGGGCGGGCGGAGAGCGGGCGCAGAACATGGCGCGCCTCTGTCTTTCGCCGTTCCGGCCGCTTTTGTTGACAGGGCCGGAGGTGATGGTCGCTGCGACGGCTCAGCAATGGGATGATCAGGGTCAATTGATCAATGAGCTGAATGCCAAGGCACTTGACGATCTCATGGGGGTCTTGCGCCGCCATGCGGAGGCGCGCCGCACCGGCTGATCAGCAGCCGGTGCCTTTGGTGACAACGCTGACTGTCTTCAGGATCACCGAGATGTCCTGTGCCAGCGTGACCTTGCGCAGATATTCCGCATCATAGCTAGCGCGCTCGGCAAAGCTGCTTTCGTTGCGGACGGACACCTGCCAGAAACCGGTGATGCCGGGGCGCAGGGCGTAATAGGCCGACCCGGGATACATGGCCTGCTGTTCAACCATCATCGGGCGCGGACCCACCAGCGACATGTCGCCTTTCAGCACGTTCCACAGCTGCGGCAGTTCATCGAGGGATGTCTTGCGCAGGAATTGGCCGACCTTCGTGATCCGGGGGTCATGG
The DNA here is from genome assembly GCA_030428355.1 of Alphaproteobacteria bacterium. Lineage (GTDB taxonomy): Bacteria > Pseudomonadota > Alphaproteobacteria > Rhodobacterales > Rhodobacteraceae > Marivita. Next base: position 46,672 of record JAUIBL010000005.1, read on the forward strand.
CGCAACTTTTGGTTGCGGTTCCATTCAAGGCGTGCAGCGGGGTTTTCCTGCAGATGGTTTTCAAGGGCGACATCTGCATTCGCGACCATGCTGCGCAGCTTCCACATCTTGAAGGTCTTGCCGAAGCGGCCGACACGGGTCTGGTGGTAGAAGGGAGAACCGCCATCGCGGGCGACCATCACCGCGCAGGCTGCAACGACGAGCAGAACCGCCGGTGCCGCGAGGATGACCAAAGCGATGTCGAGCAGGCGCTTGAAGTAGTTGAGGTAGACGTCGCGCTGGTTCGGTTTCGAAAACGCGGCATTCACCATCGTTTCGATTTCGACGCTCGGTCCCGGTTGACGCATGTGCAGTGTCATCTCACACCCTGTTGACCCTGTGCTTGGGCCGCGTGCTGGGTGCCGACGGCATGAAAATATCGTTTGCTCGCAGCGCTGTGCAGCGAACAGGATTGATCCGATCAAGTTGAACGGTGGTCAGGTTTTCACGCTATGTGGCAGATTTCAGCAGACGAACCCTTCGCAACTCCCAAGTGGAAGCACCAACCCCCAAGTGCCATTTACAAACTAAGGCAGGATTGTGACCTGCCTAAGCATGTTCTCTTTATGGCGATGCGCCTTAATTTGGTCAACTTTGGGAATGGGGGGAAACTCTATCGTGTATTCCCACGGAGTTCTTCATCTTATGCGTGTTTCTGAAATGTGTCCGTTTTGGAAAAAATCCCGTTTCCAATCACATTTTTTTCGGTCGCCCTAAAATATGCGGCCTGACTGACGTGTCGCGGTGAGTCCGTGAGATCGATGCGCAGATCGAACACCGGAAGCCGCTAATTTTGTTGCGTGAGTGGTGACAAAAATGCTGCACATGCAAGATTGAAGACATCTTTTCGCTTCCAAGCGCACGCTTTCGATAGCGCACGATCTATAGTTGATCGACAAGAGCGAAAGAGAATACCGAAAGATCAGGCTTTGAACCTTTGATGTTCACCTCTGACTTTCGAGTGATGCCGGTCAATTGTTTCAAAAAACACACATGATCGACGTCAAAGCCGTGTCATGCAGAAGTGCCGGCCTCGCGATCACATGTTGAAACATACTGAAATATATTTGGTATCAATGCGGCTATCTTTAGACATCAATTGTCACGAATACGCCCGAATCATGACCGAAAAACCAGAATCAGACGAAAGTGCGGCATCCTTGATCCGGTTGCGCCACAATCGGTGAAGGTCTATCTGCCATCCAACCTCTTTGCGCAGGATCAATTGTGATGACCCACACTGTCCATTTCCGCGACCTTCCCGATGGCCTTGACCTTGGTCCCGAGGTTGCAATCGACTGCGAGACAATGGGGCTGCACCCGCACCGTGACCGCCTTTGCGTGGTGCAGTTGTCCGGCGGCGATGGAACCGCGCATCTGGTACAGATCGAGAAGGGCCAGACCGCGGCGCCCAATCTGGAAAAGCTGTTGACCGATCCGAACGTGCTCAAGCTGTTTCATTATGGCCGCTTTGATATTGCGGCCATGCAGAATGCCTTTGGTGTCGTGACGGCACCGGTGTTCTGCACAAAGATCGCAAGCCGCCTTGTCCGGACCTATACCGACCGTCACGGTCTCAAGGTGTTGCTGCAGGAACTTCTGGGCATCGACATCTCCAAACAACAGCAATCCAGCGATTGGGGGTCCGAGACCCTGAGCCAAGCACAGGTCGAGTACGCGGCTTCGGATGTTCTCTACCTGCACAAGCTGCGTAATGCCTTGGTTCAGATGCTCGAACGGGAGGGCCGTATGGAACTTGCGCAATCCTGTTTCGATTTTCTGCCCACCCGCGCGCAGCTTGATCTGGCGGGTTGGCCCGATACCGATATTTTCGCCCATAGCTGATCGGGCGGACACATATATATGTACTCGCGCCTGATCGCCTGGCTGAAGATCCTGCTTCCGCTGGGGGCGCTCGCGCTTTTGTCGACCATTTTTCTGTATTCCCGTGGCCCTGATCCCATTGCCACGATCCCGGTCTTGACAGGGGGGGCCGATCCGACACTGACGGAACAGATCGGCAGCCCGTTCTATGCCGGAACCACCGAGAATGGGCAGGGCCTTACACTTGCAGCGCGTCAGGCGCGGTTCAGCGACCCCGACAATTCGGGACTGATAGCCGATGATCTGCGGGCGGTCATCGACATCCGTGATGGCAACCGGATCGTGATCGACGCAACGGTCGGGCAGATGGACGAGGGGGATCGCCTCAGGCTTCGGGACGGCGTCGTGCTGGACAGCAGCTCTGGGTACACTGTCCGGACCGACGGCCTCGATGCCGAGATCGACCGTGTCGCCATCGAAAGCACGTCTGATGTCGAAGCGGTGGGGCCGGGGCTGACCCTGTCAGCAGGAAAACTCCGAGTGGAAGAGAACGCGACGACACAGGATATTCAGTTGCTGTTCACGGATGGGGTAAAGCTGATATACATCCCCCAACAAGACGGGGCTGAATGATGATCCGAACAGTGATGACCGTCGTTGCGGTCGGATTGGCGAGTGTTGCGCAGGCGCAGGGGACAGAGGTCGCTTTCGGCACCGTGCAGCAGGACACGTCGCTGCCCGTAGAAGTCAGCGCGGATTCCCTGTCGGTCTCGCAGAACGACGGTTCTGCGCTGTTTACCGGAAATGTCATCATCGGTCAGGGCAAAATGCGTCTTTCGGCGCCGCGTGTTCTCGTGTTCTACACCGAGAACCAGAGCGGGGTCGAACGGCTGGAGGCGACGGGCGGTGTGACCCTTGTCAACGGCGATCAGGCGGCCGAGGCCGACACTGCGGAATACGAGGTCAATCGCGGCACCATTCGCATGGTGGGCAACGTGCTATTGACGCAGGGGGCCAACACGCTTGTGTCGGACAGCATGGATGTCGATCTCGAAGCGGGTACAGCCCTGATGAACGGTCGGGTGCGGACGGTGTTCCAATCGGGCGACAACTGATGGCAGGTCCGACCCTCTCTGTCACCCAAGGGGAAAGCGGGCTGATTGTCCGGCATCTGCGCAAGAGCTACAAGAAACGTGTGGTGATCCGGGACGTGTCCCTTGAGGTGCGCCGAGGTGAGGTTGTGGCGCTGCTGGGCCCGAATGGCAGCGGCAAGACGACATCGTTCTATGCCATTGCCGGATTGGTGAATCCCGAAGGCGGTCAGGTTCTGATCGACGGACAGGACGTCACCTATCTGCCGATGTACCGTCGTGCCCGTATGGGTATTGGCTACCTGCCCCAGGAAATGTCGATCTTCCGGGGCATGAGCGTCGAGGACAACATCAGTGCGATCCTCGACATCAGCCAGCCCGACCGCCACAAGCGGCGCGAACGGCTCGAGGAACTGTTGGGCGAGTTTTCCATCGAACATCTGCGCCGTGCGCCGGCACTTGCGCTTTCTGGCGGGGAACGGCGGCGCGTGGAGATCGCCCGCTGTCTGGCAGCCGATCCCAAGTATCTGCTGCTTGATGAACCCTTTGCCGGGGTGGACCCGATCAGCGTCGGTGACATCCGTCATCTGGTTGCCGATCTCAAGAAACGCGGTATCGGTGTGCTCATCACCGATCACAACGTGCGCGAAACGCTCGAGATCGTGGATCGCGCCTATATCCTGCATGATGGCAAGGTTCTGATGTCCGGATCCCCGGAGGAGGTTGTCCGCAACGAGAACGTCCGCAGGGTCTATCTGGGCGACAGTTTCCGCATCGGATAATTCCCCGCGCCGCCTGACGGAAATGATTGACACAAAGCCGTTGCAGGATTGAAATGATCGCATGGCGTTTGAAGACTCAGACCGTCGATTTTCGCTCTGCCTGCCGTTTCGGCTGGACAATGAAACACAACGGTCGACACGCCATCTCTCTTTTGCAGTCAAAGGCAGCGCCCGGTTTGACCGGACGTGTCTGGCTGCAGAACCAAAACAATAAAAGGACATCCTATGCGTTACCAGATAACCGGCAAACAGATTGATGTTGGTGAAGCCCTTCAGACTCATGTGAAGACCGAACTGGACGCGATGCTGGGCAAGTATGCAGGTCGTCCGACCGATGCGACCGTCATCTTCTCCAAGAGCGCCCACGAGTTTGTTTGTGAGACAGTTGTACACCTGTCCACCGGTTTGAACGCCACAGCCAAGGCGCATGCCACCGAAATCTATGCGGCCTTTGATGCCTGCTGCGAGAAAATGGACAAGCAGCTGCGCCGCTACAAGCGCCGTCTCAAGGATCACCACAAGGACCGTACAGAACCTGTTGAACTCTTCGGGGCATCCTCATATATCCTCGCCAGCGAAGCGGATACGCATGACGATGAACCGGAGTCGTTGCAGCCCATTATCGTCGCCGAGATGGAGACCAAAATTCCCTCTCTGACCGTTGGCGAGGCTGTGATGCAAATGGAGTTGGCGGGACTGCCGGTATTGGTGTTCCGAAATGACAAAAAGGACGGTGTGAACGTCGTATACCGCCGGGAAGATGGAAATATCGGCTGGATTGATCCATAAATCCCAAAACGGACGTCACACGTTCCAATCACGAGCAGCACATGAAATTTGCAGACCTGTTGAGTTCCAAAGCCGTCAAGGCAGTGACAAGTGTATCCAGCAAGAAGCGACTGATGCATGACATCGCCGATGTCGCCGAGTCTGCTTATGGCATCTCTGCCCAACGCGCTGTCGAAGCGCTGCTTGAACGCGAAAGCCTTGGCCCCACCGGTGTGGGCCATGGCGTCGCCTTGCCCCATGCGCGGCTGGATGGGGTCGAGTCGGTGGTGGGTGTGTTCATCCTGCTGGAAAAGCCGATTGATTTCGAAGCGATCGACCGTCAGCCCGTGGATGTGATCTTTGCACTGTTCGCCCCTGAAGATGCAGGTGTCGAACATCTCAAGGCGCTGGCACTGGTGTCGCGTACGCTGCGCGATCCGAATTTCTGCGCCAAACTGCGGGCAAACCCCGATCCTGCAACGCTGCACACCATCATCACCGAGGCGGCGACCGTCCAGGCGGCCTGACGCGACCCCAACTCAGGCGGTCGGGGTGAAATCCGAAAACCCGAACATCATGTAGTCGCGCGGATAGGCGTCCCGGCACAACTGATCCAGTGACCCATCGTGGACCTGGCTCAGACGCTGTGCATGGGCATCCGGGGTGGTGTCCCACGGCGGAGTGTCTGCGATCCCAAGCCTGTCGGCCATTTGCGCCAATGCATCCGGCAGATCGTCTTCGTGGACAAGTCTGTCAGGCAGACAGAATTCCGCCATCCCTTGCAGGCAGGTTGTCTGGCTGGCCCAATGGGCGTCGACCCGGATGCTGGTCTGGCCGTTCAGATTGGCGCGAAGGAACCCGAGAAAGGCCGTAAAGGCGCGTTTGTGCGCCGTCAGATCATATCCGGGATCGTTCGGGTCGTCCGGCAGATCAAGGCCATGCGCCCGAACAAGCTGCTGCCGGATCTTGGCGAAACTTCCCGGCCCGGTGTTCAGGATCTTGTCGCAGAAGGCGGAATGAGCGCGGACAAGAGGGTGGCGCAGTACAGTAAAGCGCTGATGTCCCGGAGTGTTCTGCAACCACGCGCGCAGGCTTTTCTGATTGAAATTCGTGATCAAATCGGTGCCTGCACCGTCAAGTGCCGACATCCACCGGGTCACCTGTTCTTCTGGTCCTGATCTGATCGGCAGGTACAGCAGAGGATGGCGCGCGCAGGCCACATAGCTTGGCACAACCGGCCCACGCCGTGGTTCGAAATTCGGCGTCCGCGTCAGGTCGAACCGGTCCAGTGCCCGCAAGGCCACTTCCATCTGGCTGTAATTTGCGACCTTGTCGGACAGCGGTTGGGGATTCTGCGGCTTCAGATTGGCTTGAAACAAATCCGGATCGGCCTTTGCCCCAAGGAAGTGCGCAAGGCCGCTCAGGACTTCGCTGTCGTGCAGATCGTCATACCCGATGTAAAAGGCGCTTTGCCCGGTCACCTGCAGCGCGCGCATGATCTCGAGCTGAAACGCTTGTGTTTGCCCAAGATGACGTTCGAATTCGTGCAGATCGAAATGCGCCTGCGCCTCTTTGCGGTTCTTTACGTTGGTCAGTTTCCACTGGTCTGTCGCCCGCGCGATCTTGAGGCTGATATAGCTGTCGAGCGGATTGCGCGTCAGGATGATCTTGGCGCAGCGCGGGTCCGACAGGATCGGAGCAAGCACCCGCGGATCATGGTCGTGGAAATACCGGAACCCGCCCAACCCGTCGGTCTTGTCACGGATCACGCGCAGCAGGCGGTCTGGATTGTCTTCGCGCTGGCGATGGGTGATGCCAAGGATGTCATCCCGGTTCGGGTAACCGATGAAATTGGGATTGAACGCCTAGCCGTGACAGGTCACGCCATTGATCTGGTTCAGGTAATCTTCAAGCAGGTTCGACCCTGTCCGCATCTCGGCGAAAACCACAAACAGATCGAACGAACCGGCCACGCGTTATTTCTTCACAAGATAGGGACGGGGACGCGGTGCGTTCATCGCGGGCCCCTGTGCGATCGGATCGGCAGGGAAATCACCCATCAGATAGGGATGCATCCCCTGGTTCTTGAGGTTCTGCAGGAACTGCCCAAATCCGGTGAGGTCCACCATCTTGGGCGCCTCTGTCAGGCGGCGGTGCGGTTGCGTGCCGATCTCGTCGACGATCACCTGAATCGCTTCCATCGGGCTTTCGATGAATTCCGCCATCGTCCAGATGCGACGACGGCATTTGGAATAGGGCGACCGCAGCGCGTCCAGCATCTCGGTCTCGATCTTCTGCAACTGCGCCGCCTCGCGCCGCAATTCGGCAAAGCTGCGGTTCGATTGGAACAGCGGGATCGCCCAGGCCCCCGAGATGACCGACACCTGCGCGTTGGGATCCTTGGCGATGTCCCAGATCACATGCCGCGTGCTGCTTGGCCCAAGCTGGAAACACTGGCGTTCGCCGCGCGTGTTCCACAACAGGTTGGTCAGGAACATCTTGGTGTCATAGTCGCGCAAAGTCGCGTTGTCGGAAAGCGCACCGTTCATCACGGTTTGCCCGTCGGCAAAATGCGCCCGATCCGGTGCAAAGAGATGCCCATGCACCCGCGCACCCGTCACCTGCGCCAGCCACGGTTCGAAATCGCTGAAAAGCTCTGTGAATCCTTGGAACACCGAATATTTGGCTGCCGTAACGCCGTTCTCCCAATCCTCGTTCGGAAAACGGCTTTGCATGTAAAGCCCCGGCCGCCCGCGTGTCCGCCGATCCACCGCCTTGGCAAAAATGCGGTCGATCTTGCCGGGGTTGGGTTCCTGCAGGCTCAATTCTCCCGGCTTGGGGCTCAGGAACGTCTCGTACAGTCGATCCGCATTGTGCCAGATCTTGCGCGCGACAAAACAGTCCGACCGGCGCAGCAATTGCAGGTGGTCGTCGTAAAAGATGTGCGGCTTGCCCTGGAAGTCGAACTTTGAAAGGGTCAGCGACCGGCTGACGATATTCGTTGAATAAAGCCGCGCGAGTGTCTGGAAATAGCTTTCATCCGGAATCCACACGTGGCGGAAATACCGATCATAGACCTTGCGCTTGGGGTCTTCGAGGATCGACGCCAGCGTCTGCCGCGTCAGGCACCACCACTGGCTGCCCATATGCGGTGTCAGACCGTCGGGGATCTTGCGCTTGTAGCCGATCTTTCGCTGCAATTCGACGAAGCGGTCGAACAGATACCGGTTGCGCCGCCACGAAAACGGGAAGCGCATGGTAAAGCGTTCCTCGTCCAGCCCGCCCACTGTCCAGGGCACATCCGCCGTTGTCGCGCTTTCGATGTGATCGGTGCGCGGGCGCGCCTTGAGGTAATCGATCAGTTCCTGAACCGGGCGCAATGGCAGGCATGACCCGGATGTGAGGTAGACATGGCTCACCTCTTCGAACTCGGCCAGCATCAACTCGCTGGCGTCCTGACTGGCAGCCACCAGACCCCACGTGCCCCAGTCGCAGCGATGCCTGCGCGAAAAGCGGATCAGGGGATCATCGCTCAGCCGTTCGGTGAAGATCTTGTAGCGCTTTGCCGACACCACCTGATCCACATGGATCACCACCGGGCATCCCGCCTTGGTCCAGTGACGGGCCACCTGCTCGGCCCGGTGCAGCGCAGTATGCGCCAGCATGACGATCCCGATGCTCATGCCCAGTTGCCCATCGACATGAGGCCCAAAATCTCAAGCTGTCGCCAGTTGATGTATTTCTCGGACCACTTGCACCACAGTTCGGGATTGTCCTGCAGCGCGTTGGCGTAGGCGACATATTCCAGGCTGCCCGCGTAATGTTCGCGGCGCTTCAGTTCTTCCATCGCTTTTTCGTTGAACGTGCTCAGGAATTTGGTGTGAAGCAGAACCCCCGATGCTTTTTCCCCACCCCATTCGTCGTACACCTTGTTCAGACCACGCGGCAAGAGCATGTGGGTCGAGCTGGCGTAGGCATAGCGATGGTGCCATTTCACCAAAGGGATCTTGTTCAGAGCGGGTGCCGCCTCGGGGCGATCCGCAAAGAACACACGCGCTCGCGGCCCACCCTGAATCCAAAGGTTGCCCAGAAGGTGATTGCGCTTCAGCGTGTAATTCCCGGAATCGAACCACGACGCAATTTCAAGCGGGTTCTGTCCCGCCTGATAAGGCACAGCGTCGATCCGCCCTTTTGGGTACATATCCAGCAGCATCGCGCTGAAGGACCGGATCGAAGAGGCATCCAACCAGTCCGTCAGCGCGGGCAGAGGCCGCGAGTCGCAGAACGGATAGACGAAGAATTCGTCAGGATCGACAGTCAGGCACCAGTGATCATGGCCGTAGCGCCGCAGTAGCCAATTGATCCAGTCCATGCCGAACCGCGACCGCTTGTAGCTTTTGCGGCTGTGCCAGACAGACACGTCCGGTTGCTGTGCCAGCAATTCGGCCGTGCCATCGGTGCTGTCATTGTCGACGAAAAAGAAGTGAGAGATCCCCATCTGGCGGTAATACTTGAGGAAATAGGGAAGGCGCACGCCTTCGTTGCGGACCGTGCAGAACAGCAGAATGTCGGTTTTCCGGATCAGGTCAGTGCGATTGGATACAGGTTTCAGTTCGCGGCGTTTGAGAAACGCGCGAAATCTCCAGCGTTTGCGCTGGAGCCTCAAACCGTATCTTTGAACAACTCCCAAGAGTCAGCTGCCTGTAATTGTGGTCGCAAACCACACGCGAGTATCAAAGCGCGGTAAATAGTCGGTTGAAGTGTTCCTGCCAAGTCGGGCTCTCTAAAGACATAACCCTGTACCTTTTACCGCTTCGATCCCGACGTCTTTGCGCCAGTTTTTGGATTTCTTGTCGCCAAGGGTAGCAATCCGAGACATCTGCGTAAATAGGCGTGTTCCCCAGAACTTCGCGAAACACCGGCAAAGGGTTGCAAATGAGCGGCACATCAAGGTGCGCGGCCTCCAGGGCCGGGTATCCGAACCCTTCGGCGTGGCTGGGGAACAGCAATCCGTTGCTCTGCTCGAGCAGACCCCACATCGCCTGATCGGACAGGTTTGCTAGTTCGTGAACATGCGCAGGTTTCCGGTCCAGCCGCGCAAAGACGTCTTCGTTCATCCATCCGCGCCGGCCGCACAGAATAAGCTGCGGAGCATCGTCACCGGTGAACCCGTCCCAAATGTCCAGCAGAAATCCGATATTCTTGCGTGGCTCGAGTGTGCCGATTGCCATGAAATAGGGTTTGCCTGTCCACGGTCCCAAAGGCGGCGGGTCAACGCGCATATCGGGAAGTCCGGGCACAAGAACGTGGATGCGGTCGGCGGTCAGGACGTCAGCATGGCGCAGGATGTGTGTCTTGGTGTCGTGCGAATTGCACAAAACCAGATCGGCGCAGCGATCAACCCGGTCAAAGAACGCCTTGAACGCCTGACGGGATTTCGGGGTCTGAAACTCGGGCCGGTCGATCGGGATCGTGTCATGCAGGTATATTGCGATCCGCACGCCTTTGCAGGTGGTCAGCGCGTGAATGACACGGTCGTTTAACTGGCTTTGACCCACATTGAGATAGAGTGTCCCGGTGGGCAGATGCCGTGCAAGCATCCGCGTCAATCGCGACGGAACGGACCTGTCCAGCGCGATCCTGCGCAACCCGCTTTCGGTTGCAGCCCGCGCCTTTTCCGTCGTTCGCGACAGCATCGACCAGAGGTCGGACCCTGTCCAGATCGGCTGATCGCAATGGGCGACAAGCCGCGTGCACCCGTCCTTGTCGAGCAACAGGAAACCCATCCGTGTTCGCACAAGGCCGAACAGGGGGGCGGGATCGTTGATCAGGGCGTCGATATAGGCGCGTTCGATCCGGTCTATGCCAGTCGGGCGCAACCCGGCACGGCGCACGGTCCGGGTCACGTCCAGAAGATGCGCTGCCGCCGGGCTATGACGCATCGGATGCACCTGCATGTGCGGCGCAGCAGCCTGCGTCCTGTTCTATTTTATGACGGCCCGGCATCTCGAAGGGCCGTGTGGATCATTCGGCTGCGTTTTCGATCTGCATCACGGAATCAAGGAACCGGCGCAGGTCATCCTTGAGGTCGTCGCGCGCAAGGCCGAAGGCAACGGTGGCCTGCAGGAAACCGGCTTTTGATCCGCAGTCGAAACGCTGACCCCGGAAGCGGTAGCCATAGACGCCCGTGTTGTCGATTTCCTGCGCGATGGCATCCGTCAACTGAATCTCGCCACCAGCGCCTGTCTTGAGTTTGTTGAGGTTCTTGAGAACAGCCGGATCAAGAATGTAGCGACCGATCACGGCAAGGTTGGACGGGGCCTCTTCGACCTTGGGCTTTTCGACCATGTTCTTGACCGACACCATCGCACCCATGTCTTCCTTCACGTCAAGGATACCGTAGCTCGAGGTTTTTTCCCGCGGCACTTCCATCGCCGCCACCATGTTGCCGCCGGTTTCCTCGTAGGCTTCGACCATTTGCTGAAGACAGGGCTTTTCCGCCGAAATCACGTCATCCGGAAGCATCACGGCAAAGGGTTCATCGCCGATCAGACGCCGGGCGCACCAGACGGCGTGTCCCAGACCAAGGGCTTTGTGCTGGCGCATATAGGCAATCGCGCCGCTTTCCATATTGGTCGCCTTGAGGTCTTCGAGAATGTCGAGCTCGCCTTTCTTGCGCAGCTCGCGCTCCAGAATGGGCGACTCGTCGAAATAGTCTTCAAGCGCGCTTTTCCCGCGCGACGTGATGAAAAGGAATTCCTTGATGCCCGCGGCGCGTGCTTCGTCGATGGCGTATTGCACCAGCGGACGGTCCACCAATGTCATGATTTCCTTGGGCACGGATTTCGTGGCCGGAAGAAAGCGTGTGCCAAGCCCAGCGACCGGGAAAACGGCTTTGGTTACTTTTCTACGCATGGTGCTGCTCCTTGGTATCGCGTCTTACTGCGCGTCGATCGTTACACTTCAAGCACGCACAGAAGTGTACGGCTTTCGCGACGAAATAATAAGGACTTTTGGCGAATTTATGTCTTAACCTCCAAAAGATAAGGATTCTTTGATCGAATTCCGGCCAGACGGGCAAGCGTCTGGTCGATGCGGTTCTGCCGCGTGCTTGCCCGGAACAGGGGCTCGCTTCGGTCTTCGCGTCCGAAAATTCCCCCGATATGCAGCCAATATCCTTCATCGGTAAAGACAACCCGGTGATAGCGCGCATCGGGGCGATACTCGAAAACCGTCACACGGTGCCCTTGCGCGACCAGCGCCCTCGCTTCGGCGTGACTGCGTGCTTTGGACCGCCCGGTCGCCACAAGATAGAGGTCCTGCGCGTGCGGTATGCTCTTTGCGATCACCGGCTTTTCGCCGGTTGCCCAAAGGCGCGCAGGAGCAGCGCGTCGCGTCTGCCCGCTTTTGTAACCTGCGGTCAGGTCGCGGATCAGATGCGCGGCGCGGTCGGGCGGCAGGCCACCGCCCTGCATGTGCCGCAAAATCCAGCGCCGTCGCCCAGTCAGAAAAGCCTCGCGTGCGGAGTCTCGCATCTCGGACGCGCAGTGTTTGCCATGAAACACGGCTGCGGACGCTGCGATCTCGAAGACGTCCTGTGGTGTTCTGTCCGAGCCGCGAAAACGGCTTGGACCGCTGGCGTGGTGAACCACGGCTTTGGGGACAAACAAAGTTGTGCCGCCTGACCGGGACACCCGGTAGGTGAGATCGGTCTCGTCGAGATAAAAGGCGAAGCGTTCATCGAAACCGCCATGCTGTTGAACGATGGCGCGCCGCAGTGCCATGTTCGTGCCGTGCAGACGGGGATGACGATCCAGCGTCGACGTCAGAACGACCGGAGCCTCTTCACCCATATGAACCTCGTGACTCTGTCCCGTCGCATCGACCAGAGCCGCGCCATGCTGGACGCTGATGCCATTGCGGCCCAGCGTGGTGCCTCCGGCCTGTGCGACGTCGGGGTCAGCGAATCCTTCGGCCAGATGGTGCAGCCAAGTTGGTTCAGGTATCGCATCGTCATCGATGAAAGCGACAACATCGCCCGACGCGGCGTCGACCCCAAGATTGCGCGACGCCGAAATATTGGGCTGATCAAAGCCAATCACCCGCACCGTCGCAAACTCTTTCGCCACGCCGACACCCTTGGGGCAGGCCACAACCACGGTTTCGAAGCGGTCGTAATCAAGCTGGGCAATGGCCATGAGGCACCGCCTCAACCAGTCCGGCCGGTGCCGGCTGACGACAATGACACTGATGGTCGGCGTCGCCATGACGCCGTTCAGACGGGCAAGAGGTCGATGCCCGGTGCCGTCGCCACGAAGAACGGGTTGGCAAAGCCCGGCTTGCCATAGGTCAGCGGCTGCAAGTCATCGAGGCGCAAGACGCGCCCGCCTGCGCCGGTCAGCACCGCATGTCCCGCGGCGGTGTCCCACTCCATTGTGCGGCCCAGACGCGGGTAGAAATCCGCCTCGCCCGTTGCGACCAGGCAGAACTTCAAGGAAGACCCCGCGCTCTTGCTGTCCTTGACCGAATAACGGTTGATGTAATCGTCGGTCGCCTGATCGCGGTGCGATTTCGAAGCCACCACCATGAGACCATCGGTATCCGGCTTTGAGACATGGATGGGTGTGACGGCTCCGATCACGTTTTTGTCGAAACGGCCGGTTTCCTCGACACTGCGCCCACCTGCGTCCGTATAGAACAGCCGTCCCTTGGCCGGGGCATAGACAATGCCCCGCGTCGGGACACCGTTCTCGACCAGAGCGATATTGACCGTGAAATCGCCGCGGCGATGAATGAACTCCTTGGTGCCGTCCAGAGGATCGACAATCAGAAAATCCCGCACGTCCAGATCATGCGTGTCGGCCTGTTCCTCGGTGATGAGGGCGATGTCGGGGAATGCGGCACGCAGCCCGGCGGCGATCAGGGCGTCGGCAGCCTCGTCGGCGGCCGTGACCGGGCTTTCGTCGGATTTCGACCGCACCTCGAAATCATCGGCCTCGTAGATTGCCATGATCGTGTCACCGGCTTCAAGCGCAAGGCGACGCATCGTTTGCGTCAAAACTTCATAATCCATACCCGTCGTCCTTACGTCGATTGATTTAAAACCGCGTCTCACTTATCATTCGCTTAATTAATGTCCGCAACAACAGTCAGGTGAATTGACGGAAAAACGCGGGCTGCGGCAGAGGCAGACAACAGATGTTCCAGAAATCGGTGCCGACGAACCGGGCGTCTTCGGCGATCAACATCCTTGAACTGATCTACCACAACACCGTCCGGTCCGTCCGCAAGGCGCATGGCAACGCGTTAATGTCCATCGCGGTCAGCGTGTTCCAGTCGCTGCTGTTCGTTCTCTTTTTCTACATCATGTTCAGTATCATGGGTCTCAAGGGGCTGGCGATCCGGGGGGATTTCGTGATCTTCCTGCTGACCGGCATCTTCATGTTCATGACCCACAACAAGGCGGTCGGCGCGGTTCTGAGCAGCGAAGGCCCTTCAAGTGCGATGATGCAGCATGCGCCGATGAACACTTTCGTCTCGATCGTGTCCAGCATGCTGTCGGTTCTCTATATTCAGGTGCTGGCGATCATTATCATCCTTTTCGTCTATGACGTGGCGATGAACCCCTATGTGCTGACCGAAATCGTCGATCCGGCACCGGTGATGGGGATGCTGTTGCTGTCATGGTTTTCCGGCGGCGCAGTTGGCTTGGTGTTTCTTGCGTTGAAACCCTGGATGCCGGGCGTCACGACGACCCTGTCCAACGTCTACAAACGCGCGAACATGATCGCGTCGGGCAAGATGTTTGTCGCCAATTCCCTGCCATCCTTCATGATTTCCATATTCGACTGGAACCCGCTCTTTCACACCATCGACCAGGCGCGTGGTTTTGCATTCGTCAACTACGTGCCGCGCAATACGAACTGGGAATATGTCGTCTACCTGTCTCTGACACTGCTGATGATCGGCCTGATGGGCGAATTCTACACCCGCAAACACGCCTCGGCCTCGTGGTCGGCCCGGCGCTGATCAGGTCACGACCCGCAGCGTCAGATTGATCCGCCCGCCCTTGGGCAACAGGGTCGAACTGTTCGGGCGTATGCGGTCGATCCCGTGATAGGCCAGCCGTGCGCTCCCGCCCATCACCACCACATCCCCGGATCGCAGCCACACCGACTCGGTTTTCCCGGCACGGCTCGTGTTGCCCATGCGAAACAGCGCCTCGTCCCCAAGCGACACCGACACCACCGGCTGTGTCAGGTCGGCCTCGTCCCGATCCTGATGCAGTCCCATCCGCGCCGCTGGATCATACCAGTTGATCAGGCAGCATTCCGGCTTGCGCGCGTCCGGCACAAGCGCAGCCCACATCGTCAGAAGACATTCCGGAATCGGCGGCCAGGGTACGCCGGACGGGTGCAGCGCTTCATAGCGATAGCCCTTGCGATCACTGATCCAACCGTACTCCCCCGCCGCGCTCATCCTGACCGACATCGGCGTGCCGCGCGGCGTAACCGGCTGGACCAAGGGCGCTTTGGCGAGGATGGCCCGCAGTTCTGCCACCAATGCGGCCTGCTCATCGGTGGAAAAGTACCCCGGGTGGATCTCGAAATCACGGACGCGCAGCACAGGCATGGCCAAAGGCTAGCGCAGTCGCATCGCAAACACATACCGAATTTTCAGAAAGTCGCGATAGAAGCGGCGCTTGCAGGGGCGGTGATGCCTCCTTATATACCCACCGGACCCGCTGGATGGTAACACCAGCGGACAGAAATGCGGGGCGGGATGCCGGAATGGGTCTTCGTCTCGTGACATCGCCTTAAGACATGAAGGGATCGAAAACATGGCCAAAGTGATTGGTATTGACCTCGGAACAACCAACAGCTGCGTCGCGATCATGGATGGATCGCAGCCGCGCGTGATTGAAAACTCCGAAGGGGCGCGCACAACCCCGTCCATCGTGGCATTCACCGACGACGAGCGCCTCGTCGGTCAGCCGGCAAAGCGTCAGGCTGTCACCAACCCCGAAAACACCGTCTTCGGCGTCAAGCGCCTGATCGGTCGCCGCAACGATGACGCCGATCTTGCCAAGGACCGCAAGAACATGCCGTTCGAGGTGATCGATGGCGGCAATGGCGACGCATGGGTGCGCGCCAAGGGTGAGAAATATTCTCCCTCCCAGATTTCCGCCTTCATCCTGCAGAAGATGAAGGAAACCGCCGAGTCGTATCTCGGCGAAGACGTGACGCAGGCGGTCATCACTGTGCCTGCCTATTTCAACGACGCACAGCGTCAGGCGACCAAGGACGCGGGCAAGATCGCCGGCCTCGAAGTGCTGCGGATCATCAACGAACCGACAGCCGCCGCGCTGGCATATGGTCTCGACAAGAAAGACAGCAAGACGATCGCGGTCTATGACCTTGGCGGTGGTACGTTCGACGTCACCATCCTCGAAATTGATGACGGCCTCTTCGAAGTGAAATCCACCAATGGCGACACGTTCCTTGGTGGTGAAGACTTCGACATGCGGATCGTCAACTACCTTGCCGACGAGTTCAAGAAAGAGAACGGCGTCGACCTGACCAAGGACAAGATGGCGCTGCAGCGTCTCAAGGAAGCTGCGGAAAAGGCCAAGATCGAGCTTTCGTCCTCGAGCCAGACCGAGATCAACCAGCCGTTCATTTCGATGGACAGCAAGACGGGCCAGCCGCTTCACCTCGTGATGAAGCTAACACGCGCCAAGCTGGAAAGCCTTGTGGGTGATCTCATCAAGGCGTCGATGAAGCCGTGTCAGGCCGCACTGAAGGACGCGGGTCTCTCGACCTCCGACATCGACGAAGTCGTGCTGGTCGGTGGTATGACCCGAATGCCGAAAGTGGTCGAGGAAGTAACCAAGTTCTTCGGCAAAGAGCCGCACAAGGGTGTGAACCCGGACGAGGTTGTGGCGCTGGGCGCGGCCATTCAGGCTGGCGTTCTGCAGGGTGACGTGAAGGACGTTGTCCTTCTCGACGTGACCCCGCTGTCGCTGGGCATCGAAACGCTGGGTGGCGTGTTCACCCGCCTGATCGACCGCAACACGACGATCCCGACGAAGAAGAGCCAGATCTTCTCGACCGCCGAGGACAACCAGAACGCCGTGACGATCCGTGTGTTCCAGGGGGAACGCGAAATGGCGGCCGACAACAAGATGCTCGGTCAGTTCAACCTCGAAGACATCCCGCCCGCACCGCGCGGCATGCCGCAGATCGAGGTGACCTTCGACATCGACGCCAACGGCATTGTGTCCGTGTCCGCCAAGGACAAAGGCACCGGCAAGACGCAGAACATCACCATTCAGGCGTCCGGCGGTCTGTCCGACGAGGACATCGAGAAGATGGTCAAGGACGCAGAGGCAAACGCCGAAGCGGACAAGGAACGCCGCGAAATGGTCGAGGCCCGCAACCAGGCCGAAAGCCTCATCCACTCGACCGAGAAGTCGGTGGAAGAACACGGGGACAAGGTCGATCCGACCACGGTCGAGGCGATCGAACTCGCGATTGCGGCGCTCAAGGACGATCTGGAAGCCGAAAAGACGACAGCCGACAAGATCAAGTCGGGCATCCAGAACGTGACCGAAGCGGCGATGAAACTGGGCGAAGCGATCTACAAGGCGCAGCAGGAAGGCGATGATGCTGAACCAGCTGCGGCGGATCGGCGGGGTGATGATGACGACAGCATCGTCGATGCCGATTTCGAAGATCTCGACGACAACAAGCGCGCCTGACGCTGGTTGGGCGGAACCGATATGGGGCCGGTCCGGACACCGGGCCGGCCTCTCTCGTTCCGTAGAAGGAGGGCATGATGTCCAAACGTGACTACTACGAAGTGCTCGGCCTCAAGAAAGGCGCCTCTGCCGACGAGATCAAGAAAGCCTATCGCACCAAGGCGAAAGAGCTTCACCCGGATCGCAACGCAGACAATCCCAAGGCCGAAGATCAGTTCAAAGAGGCGAACGAGGCCTATGAGGTTCTCAAGGACGCCGACAAGAAAGCGGCCTACGACCGCTACGGCCATGCGGCCTTTGAGGGTGGCATGGGCGGCGGTGGTCGTCCCGGCGGTTTCGGTGGCGGAGGGCAGGGCGACTTTGCCAGCGCGTTTTCCGACGTGTTCGATGATCTCTTCGGTGATTTCATGGGCGGCGGACGCGGTGGCGGGCGTCAGCGCGCCTCGCGCGGGGCCGATCTGCGCTACAATCTGCGCGTGACGCTCGAAGATGCCTATGCGGGTATGCAAAAAACCATTCAGGTGCCGACCTCGGTCCAATGTGGGTCGTGTAACGGGTCAGGTGCAGAAGGCGGCGCTGAACCCACGACCTGCCCGACCTGTTCCGGCATGGGCAAGGTCCGCGCGACCCAAGGCTTCTTCACCGTCGAACGCACCTGTCCGACCTGTTCCGGTCTGGGTCAGACGATCAAGAACCCCTGCAAAACCTGCAGTGGAGCGGGTCGTGTGCAAAAGGAACGCGCATTGTCGGTGAACATCCCGAAAGGTGTGGAAACCGGAACCCGTATCCGCCTCGCCGGTGAGGGAGAGGCTGGCCTGCGCGGCGGGCCTCCGGGGGATCTCTACATCTTCATCGAGGTCGCCCAGCACGAGCTTTTCGAACGCGATGGTGTCCATCTGCATTGCCGTGTGCCTGTGTCGATGACCGTTGCCGCGCTGGGCGGCAATATCGAAGTGCCCACAATCGACGGCGGCCGCAGCCGGGTTGCCATCCCCGAAGGCAGCCAGTCCGGCCGCCAGATGCGCCTGCGCAGCAAGGGCATGCCCGCGCTGCGTGGGGCCGGGCAGGGCGACATGTTCATCGAACTTGCAGTGGAAACCCCGGTCAACCTGACCGCCAAGCAAAAAGAGCTGCTGCGCGAATTCGAAGAGCTGAGCGAAGACAACAATCCTGAATCCAAAAGCTTTTTCAAATCCGTAAAAGGCTTCTGGGATTCCATGAAAGGCTGATCTGGCGGCCCCGCCCGATGCGGGGCCGTTAGCATTTCGTTAATGGCTTTTGCGCCAAGATCGGCGCATGACACGCGCCCGCTCTTCTCAACTCTCACTCTTTGAAGCGGCGGCACAGGCCCCGCCGAAGCCGAAACAACCCTCTTATATCGCGGGTCATCGCGAACGGTTGCGAAACCGTTTCCTCGAGAATGGTGCGGATTCACTTCCTGATTATGAACTCCTCGAACTCATCCTGTTCCGAACTCTGAAACACGGCGATGTCAAACCGCTTGCCAATCTCCTCATCAACACCTTCGGCGATTTCAACCGCGTCCTCTCCGCCCCGATCGAACGCCTGATCGAGGTCCAAGGTGTCGGCACAGAAATCGCGCGCGACCTCAAACTTTTCGAAGCGGCGACACACCGCATGTCACGGGGCAAGGTGTTGAAACGCCCGATTATCTCAAGCTGGAACGCGCTGCTCGACTATTGCCGCGTGACCATGTCCCACCGCGACACGGAGCTCTTTCGCGTTCTGTTCCTCGACCGCAAGAACGTCCTGATCGCGGATGAAATTCAGGGCAAAGGCACGGTTGATCACGTCCCCGTTTACCCGCGCGAGGTGATCAAACGCGCGCTGGACCTGAACGCGTCGGCGCTGATCCTTGTGCACAACCACCCCTCAGGCGATCCAA
Source organism: Alphaproteobacteria bacterium (assembly GCA_030428355.1). Taxonomy (GTDB): domain Bacteria; phylum Pseudomonadota; class Alphaproteobacteria; order Rhodobacterales; family Rhodobacteraceae; genus Marivita. Next base: position 65,842 of record JAUIBL010000005.1, read on the forward strand.
CCCCGTCAAACGCCGACATCGATATGACCGAGACCATTCGTCGGGCCTGCGAAGGGATGGGCATCACCCTGCATGACCACCTGATCATCGGCAAATCGACCGAGGTCAGCTTCAAATCCGAGGGCTATCTCTAGCGCACCCAGACCTCGACCCGCCGGTTCACCTGTCGCCCCCAACTTGTGTCGTCGCAGGCCATCGGCATCGCCTCGCCAAAGGCATCCGTCGACAACTGCACTTGCGACAGATCGGCGGTCTCGACAGCCGCCTCGATCGCCTGTTTCACCGCCTGTGCCCGCTGCTGTGCAATCCGCAGGTTGCCCTCTGCCGGGCCTTCACCGTCCGAGAACCCAACCAGCACCAATTGCCGCCCGTCATAGACCCCCGCTTCGATCGCATGCGCCAGTTGCTGCACGTTTGATCGCGATTGTGCGTCCAGCCGCGCGGCCCCCGCCTCGAACCGGAACGATGTGGACAGGCGACGCAGCGGTGCCAGCGTGTCGACCATCCGTTTCAGCGCGGCCAGACCTTCTTCCCCGTCGGCCACCCGAATGGCGTTGGCAAAGCGGTCGCCTTGCGCATTCAGGCTGATTTCTTCGGGGGCCTGATCCACGAACCCGGCGCGCAGCGTGATGATCTGGGCCGGTCCGGTGCGCGTATAGGCCAGAAATTCGCGCGCCAGTTTCGGAAGACGTCGCGCCGGGATGTAAAGAAACATCGGCGCAGTCAGCGGGTAGTCCTCGGTCTTGATGGTCAGCCGATTGGCACGCAGTTGAAAACCGCAACTCCCGGTCAGCGCGAGCGGCTTGCTGTTGCCGGTTTCGGAATAGCTGGCCACCCCGATCGCCAATTGATCGCGCGCCACCGCATCCGACAGCGCGGCATTGGTCGGGTGCCGGGACACCCTGTCCATGAGCGTCAGACCAGCGGGCCGCAGCACACGATCCTCAACCGCCTGTGCGATCCCGGATTGCGCGTCACGCATGTGGATGGAAATCGGCGCATCCGCGCCGCCGAGGGTCCGCCAGTTGTCGATGTCACCGGCCAAAATACGCGCGAGATCGGATACCGAAACGGCAGAGACGGGGTTCGTGGGCGAGACGATCACTGTCATGGCATCCAGCGCCAGAACCCGGCTGCGATTCACATCGTCGAGTTGCCCAAGACCAACTTCTGCGGCCAGCGCCAGTTCCCCCTCGCGGATCTCGCGCAGCGCCATCACCAGATCGGCCTCGTCGGCCAGAAGATCGGCAAAGCCTTCATCGGTGCTCGAGACGCGAAATCGGAAACGGCCCACGGCTGTGTTCGCTTCGGGTGTGGACAACACGTATTCGAACAGCGTGTCATCCTCGGTGATGCGTTCCGCCTTGAGGCCGGTCTGAAGCGCAAAGCCTTCCACCAAAGCGGGCATCAGAACCTTGCCGATGTTCGATGATCCGGAAATCGAAAGTTCGGCAACGAAATCGGTCAGGGAGGGGCACCCCGGCCCTTCGCAAAGCACGCCCGACCCATCGACAGTCAATTCGCCATATTGGGTCTGAACGCGGTAGAATTGGCCGTCAAATCCAAGCAAGGTTCCGGACAATTCGATTGCGCCATCCTGCGACCGCAGTGTCACATCATCGGCGCGTACCGCTGCGCCACTCACAAAAAGGAAAAGTGCGGCCAGAACCGCCGCACAATACTGTCTCATCTTGCAAAGAGCCTTTGACCCGCCCGTTTATTTTGCGGCGATTGTCAGGTCTTCGACAAGATTTTTCAACAGCAAGAAATCTCCGATGGCGTCGCACCCCGGAACGTCGATGGTCAATTCCTTCGAGGTCAACTCGCCGCCGTTGCGCACTTCGAGTGTCTGTGCTTCGACGCTGCTGTTGCAGTTCGATGCGATGATTTCCGTCTCTATGGTCAGCGCCACGGTTCCGGCGGCCTGCGTCATGCCGGACGGGAAGGAATAAACTTCGGCAAACAGGGCATCGGGCGCATCCGCCGTCCCAAGCGAGGTCATGAAGCCGCCCTTGCCCGTTGCTGCCCGCGAGGCGTCTCCGCTGGCCCCTTGCCAGACATGGCCTTCGGTAAAGTACTCGGCATCGAATTCGCGGGCGTGCAACTGAAGCCCGGCAGTGCCGCGCCATTGCAGCACAACCCGATCATAGAACGGAACAGACGTGACCTCGGTCATTGCGACGGCTCCGGCACCATCGAGGAACGAGGCAATCACCAGCGCCTGTTCGGCCAATGCCGGGATGTCGACGGACAAGGTGCCATCCGGCTGCATCACCGTGGTGAACATCAGCCCGTTGTGATGCACCGTCACCCGTTCGCTGCCATGACAGGGCGCAGACAGGACAACGGACAGCATCGCGCCGACAATCGGTGTCGCCGTCATGTCGACATCGCAGGCAAATCCCGTCTCCGTCGGGGCCTCGGGCACGACGATGTCCGGGGTCTCCACCGTGCTGGACACAGAGGCAGAAACGACGTGATCCGGCAGGGACGCCACGACGGGCATATCCCGTGGCACAAGATCGCGGGGTGCCGAAGACACCGGCTGCACCTCCGAGACCACGGTGGGTTCCTGCGCCACGTAGTCTTGGGGTGTCGACGGTATGGATTGCATCGCTGCGCCGATGCCCAAGGCGGCGCAGAGCGTTACGGCGGATACGCGCAGTGTGAACTTCCGGTCCATGTCAGACTCCCGTTGCACTGGTTACAACGGTTTTATGTCACCGGATTTAGGTGTGGCTGAGGCGCGGGTCGGGTCTCTTTACGACGTCATTGTGGCAGGCCCGATTCAGGCCAGCCGTCCGTGACAATGCTTGAACTTCTTGCCCGATCCACAGGGGCAGGGGTCGTTCCGGCCCGGATTGCCCCATGTGGTCGGGTCGTTCTCGTCAAAGCCTTCGATGGCCGCTTCGGGATCGACCTGGGCCGTGCCCTGTTGCGGTGATGCCGCTTCGGCTGCCCGTGCCATCGCAGCCTGTTGCGCCGCCATCTGCTGCAGCATGGCCTTCTGTTCTTCCTCGGTCATCGGTCTGACCTTGCCAAGCTGCTTGCTCACGTCCTCGCGCAGACTGTCGAGCATGGTCTCGAACAATTGGAACGCCTCGGATTTGTATTCGTTCAGCGGATCACGCTGGGCGTAACCCCGGAAGCCGACAACCGACCGCAGATGCTCCAGCGTCAGCAGGTGTTCGCGCCACTTGCTGTCGATGGTCTGCAGCAGGACCTGCTTTTCGATCTGGCGCATCGTGTCCGCGCCAAACGCTTCGGCCTTTTGCGCCATCATCTCATCTGATGCTGCTTCAAGCCGCTCGCGGATCACCTCGGCATCCACACCTTCCTCGTCGCCCCACTGGACAACCGGTGCATCCACCCCGACCAGTTCGTTGACGGCGGTTTGCAGCCCTTCGGTGTTCCACTGATCGGCATAGGATTTCGGCGGAATATAGGTGTCGACCAGATCGTCGATCACTTGGTGGCGCATGTCGCGGGCGATTTCGGAAAGATCCTGCGCTTCCATGATCTCGCGGCGCTGGCTGAAGATGACCTTCCGCTGATCGTTCATCACGTCGTCGAATTTCAAAAGCTGCTTGCGGATGTCGAAGTTTCGCCCCTCGACCTTGGCCTGCGCACGTTCCAGCGACTTGTTCACCCAAGGGTGCACAATCGCCTCGCCTTCCTTCATGCCCAGCGTCGACAGCACCTTGTCCAGCCGTTCAGAGCCGAAGATGCGCATCAGGTCATCGTCCAGCGACAGAAAGAAGGACGACCGGCCGGGGTCACCCTGACGACCGGAACGGCCGCGCAACTGGTTGTCGATGCGGCGGCTTTCGTGCCGTTCGGTGGCCAGAACGAACAGACCGCCCGCAGCCTTGACCGCCTCTTCGTCGGCGGCATGCCCTTCTTCGATCCGCTTCCGGATCGCCTCGGGATCGCCCTCGGGATCGGCGGCAATTGCCTCCATGATTTTGAATTCGACGTTGCCACCTAGTTTGATGTCGGTCCCGCGACCGGCCATGTTGGTGGCGATGGTGATCGCGCCCAGCTTACCGGCATCGGCGACGATCTGCGCTTCCTGCTCGTGCTGGCGCGCGTTCAGAACATTGTGCGTCAGACCGGCTTGCGTCAGCAACTGGCTCAGCATTTCGGACTTTTCAATCGAGGTGGTGCCCACCAGAACCGGCTGGCCCTTGGCATGCGCCTCTTTGATCTCGACCACGATGGCGTCGTATTTTTCCTTGGCCGTGCGATAGACCTTGTCGTCCTCGTCGATCCGCGCAATCGCCCGGTTGGTCGGCACTTCGACCACACCAAGCCCGTAGATCTCGGCGAATTCGTCCGCCTCGGTCGCCGCCGTCCCGGTCATCCCGGCCAGTTTTTCGTACAGGCGGAAATAGTTCTGGAACGTGACCGACGCGAGCGTCACGTTCTCGGGCTGGATGGTGCAGCCTTCCTTGGCTTCGATGGCCTGATGCAGACCTTCGGACAAACGGCGTCCCGCCATCATGCGCCCGGTGAATTCGTCGATCAGAACAACCTCGCCATCGCGGACGATGTAATCCTTGTCCTTCTGGTACAGCTTGTGCGCCCGCAGACCCTGGTTGATGTGGTGGATCAGCGTGGTGCTTTCCGGATCGTAAAGAGACTGATCCTCGGGCAGAAGGCCAAGCCCGTGCAGCGTTTCTTCGAGGTATTCGTTGCCCTCGTCGGTGAAGGACACATTGCGCGTCTTTTCATCAAGGCTGAAATGTTCGTCTGTCAGCGACGGGATCACCTTGTCGATGGCGACATACAGTTCGCTGCGGTCCTGCGCCGGGCCGGAAATGATCAGCGGCGTCCGCGCTTCGTCGATCAGGATCGAGTCCACCTCGTCGACAATCGCCATGTAATGCCCGCGCTGGTACATCTGCCGCAACTCGGATTTCATGTTGTCGCGCAGATAGTCGAACCCAAGCTCGTTGTTCGTGGCATAAGTGATGTCGCAGGCATAGGCGGCCTGCTTTTCCGCATCCGGCTGGCGCGGATAGACCACACCCGTGGTCATGCCAAGCGCGCCGTAGACCTTGCTCATCCATTCGCTGTCGCGCTTGGCAAGGTAATCGTTCACCGTCACGATATGCACGCCGCGTCCGGTAAGCGCATTGAGATAGGCCGGGAAGGTCGCCACAAGCGTCTTGCCCTCACCCGTCTTCATTTCCGAGATATTGCCCTGATGCAGGAAAATCCCGCCCATCAACTGCACATCGAAGGCCCGCAGTCCCAGCGCGCGCTTTGCCGCCTCGCGGCAATTGGCAAACGCTTCGGGCAGCAGCGCATCCAGCGCCTCTCCATTGGCCACCCGTGCCTTGAATTCTGCCGTTTTCTCGATGAGCTGCGCATCGCTCAGCTTTTCGAACTCCGCTTCCAGTGCGTTGACTTTTTCAACCAGCGGGCGGGTCGCCTTTACTTTACGGTCATTCGGCGTTCCGAACACCTTGCGCGCGACTTTACCTAATCCCAGCATGCAACCACTTTCAGCTTTGACATCTTCGTGTGCGGCATCTGCTTGCTCGCCTCGCACACAGCCCATATGTCACAGGGGAACGACTGGCTTCGCAGAGCCTTGTGGCGATGTAAGGTCAGACAAATACACTGTCAATGTCGCCCCAACGGTCCGGGCGGCTCTGGAAGGATAAACATGACGAATCTCATCACGAAACTCTCCGCCGGCGCAGTTGCGCTGATGCTGGCCCTGCCGGTTCAGGCGCAGGACACGCTGACGGCAGACTCGGTGGTGGCCACGGTCAATGGCACGGAAATCACGCTGGGTCATATGCTTATGGTGCGCGCATCCCTGCCCGAACAGTACCAGCAGCTTCCCGATGACGTGCTGTGGGACGGCATCATGGACCAGATCGTTCAACAAACCGTGCTCAGCCAGCAGGACAGCGGCGAAGAGACCCGTCGCATCCGGCTTGCGATGGAAAATGAACGCCGCGCCCTGATGGCCGCTCAGGTGATCGAAGGTCTTGTCGACGACGCTGTCACAGACGCCGCAGTGCAAGAGATTTACGAACAGACCTACCTGCAGGCCGATCAGGCCGAGGAATTCAACGCCTCGCACATTCTGGTTGCAACCGAAGAAGAAGCCGCCGCCATCGTCGAGGAACTCAACGGCGGTGCCGATTTCGCCGAGGTTGCCCGCGCGAAATCCACCGGCCCGTCGGGTCCGAACGGGGGTCAGCTTGGCTGGTTCGGCGCAGGCATGATGGTGCCGGAATTCCAGGCGGCTGTCGAAGCGTTGGAGGTCGGGGCGATCTCGGGCCCGGTGCAAACGCAATTCGGCTGGCATGTCATCACTCTGAACGAAAAGCGCGCCAAGGAAGCGCCTGCGCTTGATGCAGTTCGTGGAGAGATCGAAACCCAGCTCAGCCAGCAGGTGGTCAGCCAGAAAATCGACGAACTGACCAACGCGGCCCAAATCACCCGCACTGCAAAGGAAGAGGTCGACACCTCGATCCTGAGCAACATTGGTCTTCTGGAGGACTAAGAATTGGCCAAGATCACATCGGTTTCGCCCCTCGCACCCGCCAGCTTTCCAACGCTGCCGGTGATCAAGGGCGCACGGTTTGCAACTGCCGCGGCGGGCGTCAAATATGCCGGCCGCACCGACGTGATGCTGGCCGTTCTTGACCCCGGAAGCTGCGTGGCGGGCGCGTTCACCAAATCCGCCACGCGATCCGCCAACGTGCTGGATTGCCAGTCGAAAATCCGGCTTGAAGACGAAGGTGGTGCGGCCATCATCGTCAATTCCGGTAACTCCAACGCCTTTACGGGCCGGGCAGGGGACGAAAGCGTTCAGGCCATCTGCGCCGAGGTCGCCCGCGTGACCGGCCTGCCCGCCACCCGCGTGTTCACAAGCTCCACCGGCGTGATCGGTGAACGCCTCCCGCATGACCGCATCGCGGCCAAGGTCGAAGAGCTGTACGGCAATCTCGACGAGGCAGGTCTGCCCAACGCCGCCAAGGCGATCATGACCACCGACACCTTCCCCAAAGGATCGACCACCAGCGTCGATCTTCCGGGCGGAACCGTCACCATCGCAGGCATCGCCAAGGGTTCTGGCATGATCGCACCCGACATGGCGACCATGCTGGTCTACATTTTCACCGACGCCAGGATCGCACAGACCGATCTTCAGGCGTTGGTGTCTGACATCAACGAAAAGACCTTCAACAGCATCACCGTCGATAGCGACACCTCCACCTCCGACACCCTGTTGGTCGCCGCCACAGGCGCTTCGGGCGTCACAGTCACCGCGCAGGACACCGCCTTCCGCGATGCTCTGCACCATGTGATGCTTGACCTCGCCCACCAGGTTGTCCGCGACGGTGAAGGTGCCACGAAATTCGTCGAAATCACCGTCACCGGCGCGCTGAACGATACGGATGCCAAGACCCACGCGATGTCCATCGCCAATTCCCCGCTGGTCAAAACCGCCATCGCCGGCGAAGATCCCAACTGGGGCCGTGTCGTCATGGCCATCGGCAAATCCGGTGCCCCTGCCGACCGGGACACGCTCAGCATTTCGTTCGGTGATGTGAAAGTCGCCACCAACGGCTGGGTCGATCCCGACTACCGTGAGGAACAGGGTGCTGCGATCATGAAGCAGGAAAACATCTCCATGACCGTCGATCTGGGCATGGGCAGCGGCAAAGCCACCGTGTGGACCTGCGACCTGACCCATGGCTACATCTCGATCAACGCTGATTATCGCTCGTGACCGTTGTTCTTGTTTCCGCGGTTGCGCTCATCGACCCCGATGGGCGCATCCTTCTTGCCCAGCGGCCCGAAGGCAAATCCATGGCGGGCCTGTGGGAATTCCCCGGCGGCAAGGTCGAACCCAGTGAGACCCCCGAACAGGCGCTGATCCGCGAACTGCACGAGGAACTGGGCATCGACACCTGGCAAAGTTGCCTTGCCCCGCTCACCTTCGCGTCGCACAGCTACGAGAAATTCCACCTGCTGATGCCGCTCTTTGCCTGCCGCAAGTGGAACGGCACCCCCGAATCACGCGAAGGGCAGGCGCTGAAATGGGTGCGCGCGAACCAGCTCAAGGACTATCCCATGCCCCCGGCGGACATCCCTCTGATCCCGATCCTGCGGGATTGGCTCTGACCGCACGCACATTTCAAACATATTGCACAGCAACAATATTTTTTTGTGGCGCGGGATTAGGCAACAAATTAAAGACAAACTGTCAGAACTTGGGGGAGATTTGACGTGCTGAAAACAATCATCATCGGTAGTTGTATGTCCGTGCAGGGGATTCTGGAAAAAACCCTGCCTGACGGTCGTATTTCTGTCCGTGTCGGCAATCGGATCTTCACGGGTCTGCCTGTCGCCACATCGGGCTGAAGTTATTTGAAGAGTAAAGAAAAAGGGCAGCGGTGACGCTGCCCTTTTCTGTGTCTGGTGACACGCCGGATCACTCCAGCGTACGTTCCACTTCCTGACGTTCGAAGATCTCGATGACATCGCCCTGGCGAATATCGTCGTAATTCTCGAATGCCATCCCGCATTCCTGACCGGATTGCACCTCGGGAACCTCGTCCTTGAAGCGCTTGAGTGTCTTGAGCGTGCCTTCGTGGATCACGACGTTGTCGCGCAGCAGGCGCACACCGGCGCTGCGACGAGCCACACCTTCGGTGACCAGACAGCCCGCAACCTTGCCCACGTTCGACACCTTGAAGACTTCCTTGATCTCGGCATAGCCGATGAAGGTCTCCTTGATCTCGGCACTCAGTAGGCCCGAAGCGGCCGCTTTCACATCGTCCACAAGGTCGTAGATCACGCTGTAATAGCGGATCTCGACACCCTTCTGGTTCGCCGTGTTCCGCGCCGAAGCATTGGCACGCACGTTGAACCCGATGACCGGACAGCCCGATGCTTCGGCAAGGCCGACATCGGTCTCGGTGATGGCACCCACGCCCGAATGCAGCACGCGCACGCGCACTTCGTCGTTACCGACTTTCTCCAGCGCCTGAACGATCGCTTCCGCCGACCCCTGCACATCCGCCTTGACCAGCACAGGAAGCTCGGAGACGTTCTCGTCGTCCTTCGCCTTTTTCATGAGCTGTTCCAGCGTTGTCGCCGCACCAAGGGCAGCGCGCTTTTCTTTTGCGACGTTCGCACGGTATTCCGCGATCTCGCGCGCCTGCGCTTCGGTTTCGGTCACGTTCAGCACGTCACCCGCTTCGGGTGTGCCGTTCAGACCCAACACCTCGACGGGCACCGATGGTCCGGCTTCCTTGACGCGCTCGCCCTTGTCGTTGATCAGCGCCCGGACCTTGCCGTACTGCTCGCCCACGACGAAGATGTCGCCCTGACGCAGCGTGCCGGTCTGAATCAGAACCGTCGCCACCGGGCCCCGGCCCACGTCAAGCTGCGCTTCGATCACTGCACCCTGCGCCGCCCGATCCGGGTTCGCCTTGAGTTCGAGAATTTCCGCCTGCAGCGCAATCGCTTCGAGCAGTTCCGGCAGACCTTGCCCGGTATGTGCCGAAACTTCCACGTCCTGCACGTCGCCCGACATCTGCTCCACGACAACTTCGTGCTGCAACAGGTCGGTGCGCACCTTGGTCGGGTTCGCGCTTGGTTTGTCGATCTTGTTGATCGCCACGATCATCGGCACCTTGGCCGCTTTCGCGTGGTTGATCGCCTCGACCGTCTGCGGCATCACCGCATCATCCGCCGCAACCACCAGAACGACGATGTCCGTCACCTGCGCCCCGCGTGACCGCATCGACGTAAACGCCGCGTGGCCCGGAGTGTCGAGGAAGGTCAGAACCGCGCCGTCCTTCGTCGTCACCTGATAGGCGCCGATATGCTGCGTGATCCCACCGGCTTCGCCCGAGGTCACGTTGGTTTCGCGGATCGCATCCAGCAACGATGTCTTGCCGTGGTCGACGTGACCCATGATCGTGATGACCGGCGGACGCGACTTGAGGTCTTCCGGAGCGTCCTCGACCTCCTTGATGACATCCTCAACATCCGCATCGGATACGCGTGTCACCCGGTGGCCGAATTCCTCGATGATGAGTTCGGCGGTATCGGCGTCGATCGTCTGGTTCTGGGTCGCCATGATGCCGTTCTGCATCAGCGCCTTGACCACATCGCCCACACGTTCGGCCATGCGGTTGGCCAGTTCGGCCACCGTGATCGCTTCGGGCAACTGCACGTCGCGCACGACTTTTTCGCGCGGCTGGTTGCCGCCCATGGCCTTCTGACGCGCCCGCTCCTGCTTGCGCTTCATCGCCGCCATGGATTTCTGGCGGCCACCTTCGCCACCCAGCGCTTGGTTCAGCGTCAGCTTGCCGGACCGGCGTTCGGAATCGTCGCCTTTGCGGCGGCCCCGTTCCTCGCGTTCGCGTTCAACCTTGCGCGGTGCCGCCTGCGCCGACGGTTTCGCACCGCCTGCGGGTTGGCGCGACACGGCAGGCTCTGCCGGAGCGGCCTCGGCCTGCTTGGCGGCAGCCGCAGCTTCGCGCGCCTTGCGCTCTTCCTCTTCGGCTTTCTGACGGGCGCGCTCTTCGGCCTCGCGCTGTTCGCGCTCCTTGGCCTCTTTTTCGGCACGCATCCGCTCGCGCTCTTCGGCGCGGGCTTTTTCTTCGGCCTCGCGCTGCGCGGCTTCTTCGCCTTCGCGCGCTTTTGCGGCCTGAAGCGCCTTCAGACGGCGTTCCATTTCCGCATCGGAAATCCCGGCGGGGCGCTTGCTCCCGGCTGCGGCCACCGCCGCACTTGCAGATCCGCCCGAGCCAGACTGGGACGCGCCGGGTTTCGGCACCACAACGCGCTTGCGCTTGGTCTCTACCACGACGTTCTTGGTCCGTCCGTGGCTAAAGCTCTGCTTCACGTTCCCGGAACGGGGACCGCCGCGCAAACCCAATGTCTTTTTGCCGTCGTTATCGCTCATTTAGCTCTTTTTTCCTTCCCAGCGGCCCCTGCCGCTGTCTTTGCATCAGACGTTCCGATGCGAAAGCCCTTCAATCTTTGGGCTTCCTCTACAACACGTTGCGTGAGTCCACCAGCGCCAAGCGCGGCATGTATCACAGTTTGTCGCCCAAAGGCCATTCCAAGCTCGTCCGCCGTAAGCCACCCGATGTAATGGCCATAATGCGGCGTGCTGAGTTTCGATTTCCCGCGGCTCGATCCGTCCGTCGCTTGCAACAGCACTTCGGCGGTTTCCTTGGACAGGACGTCCTTGACCTTTTCATAGCCAGAGACCGCCACGCCAGATTTGCGGCTGAGACTTATCAGATCGACGACACGGCGTGCAAGCTGCTGTTCAAGGTCGGAAACAAGGCTCTCCGAGATGCGCAGTTGCGTCTTGGCCGCACGGTGAAACATGTTCTTTTTCACCGCCGTTTCAAGGGCGGCGCGCGTCGCCGTCACCCAGATCCCCCGACCCGGCAGCTTTTCCGCCAGATCGGGAACCAGTTGATCGTCGGGGCCGACGACAAAACGGATCAGCTCGGCCTTCGGGCGCACCTCTCCGGTCGCAATGCACTTGCGCTCCGGTCCGCTCTCCCGATCCTTGTCTTTGCCGCCGCGTGTCACGTCTGTCGTCGTCCCCAAAATCAGGTCAGGCCTGCTCGTCTTCCATATCACCCAGGTCTTCGCCCTCGGCCTCTTCCTCCAGCTCGGTCGGATCGACCCAGCCCAGAAGAACCCGCGCGGTCATCACGAGATGCTGTGCTTCTTCGAGCGACATGTCGAAGGGCTCCAGCAGACCTTCGTCCTTGTGGCGCTCGCCGTTTTCGGTCGTCCAGCCACCGGCCAGTTCCCAATCCGCACAGGTCGCAAAGTCTTCAAGCGTCTTGACGCCGTCCTTGGCCAGCACTTCGATCATCTGCGGTGTCAGACCTTCGAAATTGATCAGGCTGTCATCGGCACCCAGCGCACGGGCGTTTTCCAGCGCCTTCTTGGCCTGCTCTTCAAGATATTCGCGGGCACGGGTCTGAAGCTCCTCGGCGGTGCCTTCGTCCACACCGTCGATAACCAGCAGTTCGTCCAGCTCGACATAGGCCACTTCTTCAAGGTTGGTGAAGCCTTCGGCCACCAGAAGCTGGGCAAAGAACTCGTCCAGGTCCAGAGTGTCCATGAAGAGCTGCGTGCGCTCTTCGAATTCTTTCTGACGACGCTGCGATTCCTCTTCCTCGGTCATGATGTCGATGTCGAGACCCGTCAGCTGCGACGCCAGACGCACGTTCTGACCACGGCGACCGATGGCGAGCGACAGTTGCTCGTCCGGGACCACGACTTCGATGCGCTCCGCGTCCTCATCCAGAACCACCTTGCTCACCTCGGCAGGCTGCAACGCGTTCACAAGGAAGGTCGGCACATCTTCGTTCCACGGGATGATGTCGATCTTTTCGCCCTGAAGCTCGTTCACAACCGCCTGAACGCGCGAACCGCGCATACCAACGCAGGCCCCGACCGGGTCGATCGACCCGTCATAGGAAATGACCGCGATCTTGGCGCGTGATCCCGGATCACGGGCAACCGCCTTGATCTCGATGATGCCGTCGTAAATCTCCGGCACTTCCATCTTGAACAGTTCTGCCATGAACTCGGGCGCGGTGCGCGACAGGAAGATCTGCGGCCCACGGGTCTCGCGGCGCACATCCTTGATGTAGCAGCGGATGCGGTCGCCATTGCGATAGCTTTCGCGCCCGATCTTCTCGTTGCGGCGCAGGATGCCTTCGCCCCGGCCCACATCGACGATGACGTTGCCGTATTCCTCGCGCTTGACCACACCGTTGATGATGGTGCCCGCGCGATCCTTGAATTCTTCGTACTGACGGTCTCGCTCGGCTTCGCGCACCTTCTGCAGGATCACCTGCTTGGCTGACTGCGCCGCGATCCGGCCCATTTCCACCGGCGGCACTTCCTCGGTGAACATGTCGCCGACCTGCGGGCCACCCGCGAAATCGGTCAGCGCCTGACCATCCCGCATCCAGACCGCGTTCTGGTTCGGCTTCGGTGCCTCGAAATACGGCTTGGCGCTGTCGATCGTGAACTCCGCCTGGTAGTTCTCGTACTCTTCCTCGTCCACCACGGTGCGGACGCGGGTAAAGGTCGCCCGACCGGTCTTGCGGTCGATCTTCACGCGGATGTCCATCTCGGACCCGTAACGCGACTTGGCCGCGCGGGCGAGGCTTTCTTCCATCGCCTCGACGACCAGTCCGGGGTCGATCATCTTCTCGCGCGCCACCGCTTCGGCGGTCTGCAGCAGTTCCAACTGGTTGGCGGAAGTGATTGCCATGCGGTTTACTCCTCTTCGGGCCCTTCGGCCTCAATCACGTCGTCAAATTCGGTCTCGTCAAAGCCCTGCGCCTTGCGGGCCTTCAGCATTTCCCTGATCAGCTCGTCGGTCAGGACCAGCTTGGCATCGGTCAGCCAGTCGAACTTCAGCCCGACGGTGCCTTCCTCGATATTGATCAGCACCTCGTCCCCCTCGACCCCGGCCAGCACACCCTTGAAGCGCTTGCGCCCGTCGATCGTCTCCGAGGTCTCGATCTTGGCCTCATAACCCTCAAAGGTCTCGAAGTCCTTGAGCCGGGTCAAAGGCCGGTCGATGCCGGGTGACGACACTTCCAGCGTATAGGCGTCCAGGATCGGGTCCTCGACATCCAGCGTCGCGCTCACGGCGGTGCTGATGGCGGCGCAGTCATCCACTTCGATCCCGCCTTCGGGACGCTCGGCCATGATCTGCAACGTGGGCGACTTGCCACTCATCAAACGGATCCGCACAAGCTCGAACCCCATGTCCTCGATGACAGGGGCAACGATCTCGGCCAGTCGTCGGTCCATCGCGGCTTTGGCGATCAGGTCAGACATTGTGATGCAGGTCTCCAGACACAAAAAAACGGGCGCGCGGCCCGTTGAAGAATTCGGTGGGTGCCGACCGAAGCCAACACGCCGCTGTTGAGCTGCATATACGGAGCATGATCCGAGTCTGCAAGGACTTTCATCACCGGCCTCAGCCCCCGCGAGACAGACCGAAAGGTCTGGCAAGCCTTCCCGCCTCAGTAATCCCGTTCGAAGAAGATCCCGAGCGACGAATTCCCGGTGTTGTCGACGCTGCCCCGCGCCGTGATGTCGGATGTCACGTCAAGGTTGAGATTGATCTCCGCCCGTCCCCCGCTTTCGACAACCACATCGGAATAGACATTGTCCGAAATATATTTGCCCGCCCGCACGGCGGTTCCGCCATCCTCGGTCTGGCTCACATCCAGATCGTCCAGCCCGAAACTGTCGCGCAGCCGGGACAGCAGGCCGACACCCCTGCGCCCTGCCAGCACGGCAACGGCATTCGCCAGTTCCAACGCCTGCAAGGCCGACAGGTTCGACAGGTTGCGTCCGAACAGAAGCTGCGCCAGCACCTCGTCCTCGGGCAGTTCCGGACTCGACGCGAACGAAATCTCGGGCGACGAGGCCGGACCGTCCAGAATCACCCGCACGGTGATCCCGTTGGACTGGGTTTCGGCCACGAACCGCAGCACCGGATCGAAACTGCCGCTCATCTGGATGCGCCCTTCGTCCAGCGTGAAGCGCTGATTGAGAATATCGAGCCGCCCGCGCACCAATTCGAACCCGCCCTGCGGAATGATGTCCGAGGTCGGTCCGGTCAGCCGCAACTGTCCCGCCAGTTCCGCGTCCAGACCCCGTCCGCGCACGAAGACCTGTCCGGGGGCTGTCAGCGTCAGGTCTAGCCGCGTGCTCGACGGCCCCCGTGTCTCTGCAACCGCACTCTCCGCCGAGGCCGACAGACCCGCCCGCTCGAGGGTGCGCATCACCGGACGTGTCGCGCCAAGATGCTGGATCGGCGGAATATCCCCCAGCGCCGACACGCCGGTCGAGGGCACCTGGATTTCCGTCTCGTTCAGCCGCAGGTCGCCGCTCACCAGCAGGTTGCGCCCGATCGGCCCGCTCAGCGCCACGGTCCCGTCGATGCTGGTGTTGTACAGATCGGGGTCGCGCACACCGAACCGGTTCAGCGTTGCAGTGATCGCAGCATCCAGCGTTGTCAGCCCAAGCCGCCCGGCGACATCCACAGACCCGCCGTGATTGCCCTGCGCCGCCAGAGCGATCTGCGCTGCACCATTGCCCACTCCGATCTGCCCGGTGATCGGCGCAAGGATGATCCCGAGGGTCGGTGCGCTGAATTCCGCGCCGTCCGGCGTGATCGTTCCCGAAAGGCTCGACAGGGCCAATGGACCCGACAAGCGCAGGTCCAGATCGGCGCGACCGTTCAGCCGCCGAGGCGCAATGAACACATTGGCCAGCCCCAGCGGCGCAGACCCGCGCGCCGACAGATCGGCCCGGTTGCCCGAAGCAACCCGGCCATCCACCGCCAAGGTCGTCCCACCCGGACCGTCCAGATCCACATCCACGACATAGCCGCCATTCTGCTGCCCGACCGTTCCGTCGACCACCAGCGCGCCCTGAAAATCAGGCGCGATCAGCCCGACATTCGCCAGCCGCGCGTCGATCTGCAAACCGCTCAGAGGCCCGCTCACCCGCGCGGTGATCTCGGCGTTCTGCACATCCGCCGACACCCGCTTCAAGGCACCGTTCTGTCCGGATGCGCCCAACTCGAACCGGGTAACCCCGGCCAGCAGTGGGTCCACCGTGGCGTTGTTGATGCCCAGCCCCGATCCCTGTCCGCGCGCGGTCACGTCAAAGCTGCCGCCATCCGCATAGCTCCCGCTCACATCGATCTTTGCAGTGCCCCGCAGGCGTTGCCCTGCCAGCCCGGACAGCGGCGCAAGACTGTCGGCCAGCAGCGACAGCGCAAACTGCGCGTCCGGGGCGCTCAGCGTCCGGTTCACCATCGCCGATCCGGTGGCCTCGATTGCTCCGGTGCTCAGGTTGAAGGACTGCACCGTCAGCCGTTCGGCGGCCTGTTCCCATTCCAGCCGGGTCGTCACCGTCGGGTTGCGCCCCACCGCCTGCGCAAACCGCGCATCGCTCAGTTGCAGCGCCGTGCCAGCGAGGCGCAGATCGCCGTCCGCCGACACCAACCCGCCCGTATCGGTCTGACGGATCGCCCCTGAACCGGTCAGCGCAAGCATATCCGCCGACACCTGTGGCGCATCCAGATCGCGAACCGCCACATCCGCTGTCCAACGGCCATTCGGCCCGCCCGTCGCGGCCAGATCAACCGTCCCCGACTGCAGAGTGATCCCACCCGCGAACGGCAACCGCACCGATGCACTCTGGTTCGACAGATCCGCGGTCACCTCAAGATTGCGCAGCGTGGTCCCGGCAAGGATCACCCGCCCGTTCAGCTTGGCCGATCCTGCCGCTTCGCCGGGATAGACCCGGTCCAGATTGCGCAACGTGCCGTCGAACCGCAGCGATGTGTCCTGACTGGTGATCTTGCCATTCGCTTCGAAATCAAGCGCCGGTTTCACCACTCGGGCAGAGCGCAGCGTCGTTCCGGTTTCATCCCGTCGCGCATCGACACGAACCGACCCGACCCCGGCCAGCAGCCGGTCCACCATGTCCTCACCGACGGACAGATCAAGCGTTGTGCCATCGACCGCCAGATCGAACATGCCGGACAGTGGCCCGACCCGACCGTCGACAGCCACTTCGACACGCCCCGCCAGATCGCGCCCGGCCACGGCGGAAAACCGTGTGAGGCTCTCGGCCACCAGCCGAAGATCCAGCGCCAGAGGCATCACCTCGCTGAAACTCCAGCTTGCCGTGCCATCCAGACCGTAATTCTCGCCGCGCACCTCCAGCCCGGTCACCTGCACTGGTTGGCCGCTGCGATAATCCACGCGCGCGGCCCCTGTCAGATCCGTCCCCACAGCCTCGGCCAGGGCCGGATCGGTCAGCGCCAGCGTGTCGGCGGCAAAGGTCAGGTCCAACCCAAATGCGCCATCCTGCTGCGCAAAGCTCTGCTGGTCGATCTGCCCGCGCCCAGTGATCGTCACGGCATCGACCGTGGCATCCGGGCTCGCAAAATCCACCAACCGCGCATCAAAAGTCAGATCCCCGTTCAGCGCCGCATCGAAGGTGACCTCGGCCACCTGCGTGTCACCGCCGCCAAAAGGCAGAATCACCGGCCCGCCGTCCGGGTTTGCGATCCGGCCTTCTGCATCCAGTGCTTCCAGCCAGCCGGTCTCAGAAATCACGGCACGCCCGGTCAACGACAGCGCATCGGCGGTCAGCGCGAAATCCGGCAACTCTGTCCGCCCGGAGGCGCCCCGTGTCACCCGTGCCTGCAATCCAATATCCGTGCCGAAGAACGCGCGCGTCTCTTCCGTCAATAGCGGCGTCGGATCACCGGCAATATCGACCCTCACATCCCATGCGCCGGTCTCTTGCGGGGCCAGAATCTCCACCGTCCCGGTGATGCGCGGCGCGTCATCCGTCGCCAGCGAAATATCCGCAGTAAAGTCATCGACCGGCCCGTCGCCCTGCACCGTCAGCGCCACCGATGGCGCACCCGGAATGCCCAGCAGCGTTGCTGCCAGCCCGCCCGCGGCCTCGGATGCGTTCAGATCGACGGCCAGTTGCCGCGAGGACGGATCATAACTGGCCGCCAGCACGATCTGCGATTGCTTTCCGTCCACCCGTTCGAGGCTGAGGTCCACATCCGCGCCGCCGCCCGCAAGCACCGCCGCGCCCGCGATGGTAAAGCCCGCCTCTTCGCCCAAGAGCGGCGCACCCAGTTGCAGCGACTCGACCGCGAACCTCTCGATCCGCACCTCTACCGGCAATTCCGGAATGCTGAACGGCGTTGCCTCTGCACTCGGCAGGTCTTCCCCGGCCTCCGGCGCGCGCGACACCACAACGGTTTCCGCGGTGAACGACGTCACATCCACGATCCCCCGCAAGAGCGCCGCCCGACGCCAGTCAAGAACGATGTTCTCGGCCCGGAACCATTCGCCCTGATCGTCCGCGATCACCAGCGACGCAATCGTCGCCTCGCTCGACAGCGCGCCCTGAAAGCCCCGGATGCGCACGTCGCGCCCGGCCCCGGACAAGGCGTCCTGCAACAACCCAGCCAGATAGCCCGGGTCGTCGTCACCGTCCTGCGCAAAGCTGACGATGGGCCAGACCAGGAAAACCAGAAGTGTTGCGAAAAAGCGCATGTCAGAAAGCCTGGCCAATACCGATGTAAATCTCGTAATCCTTGCCCGCACCGTCCCCGGTCACAGGTGTCGCGATGTCCACCCGGATCGGCCCGATCCCGGTGTTGTAGCGCAGCCCGAACCCCGCCCCCGCATGCCAGTCGCTGTCCCCCGAAAAGCCGCTCTCTTCGGTGACAAGCCCGACATCATAGAAGCCTACCAGCCCGATATTGTCCCGCGCCGTCGCCCGCAGCTCGGCCGACACGGCGGCAAAGCTCTGCCCGCCGGTGAAGTCGTCATTCGGCAGCGTCACACCCAGCGACTGATAGGGCACACCGCGCACCGTGCCACCGCCACCCGAATAGAACAGGTAATCCGGCACCGTGTCCTCGAGGCTCGGCCCCCAGACGGACCCGATCTGCGCCCGGCCCGCCAACACGAACCGATCCTCCGCACCTAGCCCGACATAGGCCCGCGCGTCCGATGTGAAACGGAACCCGCTTTCGGTCTCGTCAAGCCCCAGAAACGGCGTGCCGGTCGCGGACAGGTAGAACCCGTCGGTCGGGTTCAGGCTGTTGCTGCGCGTGTCATAGGTCGCGCCCAGCGTTGCGAGGGCCAACTGGAACTCCCGTTCCCCGAACGCATCCTCGGTGTCCAGATACCGATAGCCCAACCCGAACGAGGCGCTGAGCTGATCCGAAAACCGGTGCGACAGCCCCGCAAGCACACTCGCCTGATTGCTCGTGAAGCCCGGCTCGTTCAACTGCGCGATCTCGGCGGTCAGGTAGAACTCCGTGTCCGGCGTAAAGGTCGCGGGCCGCCCATAGGTCAGGGTCAGCGTGTAATCAATCTCGTCCGTATCCGTCCCGATCCCGGACACCTCGCCTTCGATGCGCAGCCGCTCGGCCCCCTGGAACAGATTGCGATGCAGCCAGAACGCGCTGAGCTTGCCGCCCTCCTGCGTCGACACTTCCGCACCAAAGCCGAACCGTCTTGGTTTCTGCTCGGCCACCTGCAAGGCCAAGTCCAGCGTGCCGTCGGCATTGGGCGTCTCGGCTTCGGACACCGCCACCGAACTGAACACCCCGGTCTGGCGCAGGCGGCGCTCGGCCTCGGCAATCTCCTGCGGATCGAACACCGCGCCCTGCGGCAGCCCCGCGATTTCGCGAATCCGCGTGCGCCGCACCCGGTCATTGCCGGTCACGATCACTTCGCCGAACCGAAGCCGGGGGCCCGGTTCCAGACGCAACCGGACATCCAGCTCCCGGTTGGGATGGTCCGCGATCACCTGCTGATCGGCAAGCCGCGCCTTGGCATGACCCACGCTGCGCCAGCCCTTCACACCGGCCGACACCGCGTCCCGGATTGGCCCGGTGCCGGCACGTTCTCCGATGGCGAACTCGGGTGGCAACACCGTTCTTTCGGCAAGTGGCGCAATCTCGGCACGTCCGAACCGGAACCGGGGTCCAAGGTCCACGTCGATCACGATCTGGCGTATTGCGGCAGGCGCCTCGAAGGGCGAAATCCCCGCCGCCTCACGCCCATCGACGGTGATCGACACGGCAGGTGAAAACCGGCCACCACCATACAGCAAAGCCACGATCCTTGCATAATCCGCCTGGGCGGCTGCAATCAGAGCCTGTGGCGTCGCGTCCTCGGCATCGACCAGCGCATAAAGCGACATCGCGTCCTTGATCTGGCTGCGCAGCTCGTCACTGCCACCGGACACGTTGAGGTCAAGGTTCTGCGCGGCACCGATTGCGGGGATCGCAACCAAGACGGCGCACAATATGCTGCGTGTCAGACCGTTCATGTGCCCAAGACCTCGTGTATATCTGATGCGCAGCATAACAGCGCAACGACTCACCGTGCAAACGGGTTCCTTGGGGTGACGCTCACATTTGCGCAAAGTCCGGGCGGACCACGAAAAAGCACGCATGGCGCGAGGCCACCATGCGTGCAAGGTGCGGGGTGCCAAGGACCAGGGCCCCCCGCAATCCGGCGCTGTTCAGTAGCGCGCCAGTGTGTATCCGCGATGCCGCAGGCAGGGCAGCGCATAAGCCCGCGCTTCGCCGCGCCGTGTCTGAACCGTCATCCGGCACGCCTTGGGCAGCGAGGTCGTGCTGATGCTGTTGCGCTCAAGGCACCGGCCCATCACAACGCGGTTCACATGCCCGCCTTCGATCCGACGCACGCACTCGGTCGGCAAGACCGCTGTGCGGGGCTTTTTCACATCGCGCGGCACAACTTTGGGGATATGCCGGTCCTGCGTGTAAATCTGCGGCGTCGACACATGCGGGCGGTGATCCGGGACATGGTGCCGGACCTCGTTTTTCTTGCCGTCTTTGCGAGAGCTGTCGCGGGAATTCTGGATCGCCTTGCCGATGATGAACACGGTGGCGGCACCTGCCAGCAACTTGGCGATGTCCTCTTCCGATGCGGCGCGGGCGGGCACCGCAGAGACGGTGGCGATGGTGGTCGAGATGGCCAGAACGGCAGCGATGAAGGTACGAGACATGGCGGGTTCCTTTCCCGGTTGGTTGAGCCAGAGATGGCATGGCGGGGCAGGGGGGATCCCGCTGCCTCTGACACCCATCCCGGACCGGGTTCCAAAGTCAGGCAATATCGCCCCCGTGCTATCGGATAACCGCGCCTGCGTTATTGAATTTCGCGGGGCTTGGTCGCAGGGTGAGTGCATGAAACACGCGCTCCCCTTTCTGCTCCTTGCCGCGCTCTGCATGCCCGCCGCCGCACAGACTGCGTGTTATGCCGATTACAAGGCGAAACAGGATGCCCCTCTCCGGCTCCACTACGGTGTGGCTGAGATCTCCGAACCCTGCACCCCCGACTCCGCGCAGGCGCAGTTGCAGACCCGACTTGCACAGGCGGGCTGGACGCTGCTCAATGTGGTGTCGGTCTTTGATGAATCGGGGTTAGCCGAAAGGAAAGACAGTGCCGGATCAAATTACCTCCGTTACTGACGCGCGCCGGTCCGGAACCCGCCTTGTCGTGATCGGCATCAGCGCCATCCTCGCGCTGCTGGTGCTGGCCGGGGTGTTTCTTGTCCTGACCCTGCCCGACGCCAACGCGTTCAATGCCCGGGTTGAACGGATCTTCGTCGAAAACGACGATCTGACGTCGCAGGCCGAGGTCAAGCTGCTGGAAATCCTCGCTCAGTCCGGCACCGCGTTCTCGGACACGCTGGCGGGCTATCGCACCACCATCTTCGTGCTGCTGGTCTTTGCCACCGCCATGCTGATCGCGGCGCTGGTGTTCCTGGTGATGCTGGTGATCCTCAACCGCCGCATGGCGCAGATCGAACGGTCGGGCATTCAGGTGAATTCCCTCATCGTCAGCCGCGAGGAAAACACGGTCTATCTGAACACGATGGGGTTCAAGCTCACCGATGCGATGATCGAAACCATCTCGATTCTGGCCGAAGCCCGGCTGGATGACGAACTGCTTTCCGGTGCCCAGATCGAAGCCATCATCTCGGGCCGGTCCGAGGCCGATTGCGACGAAGCCGCCGGCGCCACCCGTATCAAGCGCCTGCGCGACGGTTTGGGAAACCAGCTTGTCAGCGAGCTGCTCATCAAGAACATCGCCCGCCGCGGCTACATGCTCGCCATCGACAAGGACGTGATCGAAGTTCTCTGACCTCCATCCCCTTGGCGTTTCGCCACGCCGCAGACCGATCACCCGGCCTCACCTCAAGCGCCGCCAAAACCGCCAACCGTACGGATGAACCCGACGGTTCAAGGGAGCCCACCGTACGGTTTTTTCCTTCAAGTGTCCGACGGTGCCCTCTCACGTCGCAGTATCGCAACATCCTGTGGTTCGATCACTTTGGCCCCATACCGAACCGTCCGGTTTCTACCCGTCAACCGTACGGCGCGGCTGTTTCACCCGGTATAGACAAGCCGCTCCGCGATCTGCCCGTGCAAGTCCGCACCTGCTCCGATGACACCGGCTGTCTGGGGCAAGGCGTTGTTAAAGCGCAACAAATCCCCATGTCTGTCGGTCACCGTCGCCCCGGCCTCGGCCAGGATCAGCGCCCCGGCAGCAATATCCCATTCCCAACTCGGTCGAAACGTCAACATCGCATCATACCGCCCTTGTGCCACCAGACACAGGCGATAGGCCAGCGAGGGCCGATGCGACCGTGCAAAGCCCGGCACGGCGTCGCGCCAATGCTTCTGGTCCATGTTGGGTTTGGTCGCCAGAATACGAGCAGCGTGAATATCGCTTGTATCAGAAACACTTAGCCGTTCTCCGTTGCAAAACGCACCCTGCGTCTTGGCAGCGGAATACAGCAGATCCATTTCGGGAAGGTAAACGACACCCTGTGTGACGACCCCCTGATCGACCACGGCCAGCGAATGCGCCCAGGTGGTTTCTCCGTTGACGAAACTGCGCGTTCCATCAATCGGATCAACGATAAACACCCGCTCCCGCCCCAACCGCTCCGGCGTGTCGCGGGTCTCTTCGCTCAGCCAGCCATAGTCCGGACGGGCCGCCGTCAAGGCCTCGCGCAGAGCCTGATCGACGGCGAAATCGGCCTGCGTCACTGGCCCCGCATCATCCGGTTTATGCTGTACTTCCAAGCCCTTGGCCTTGTGATACAGGGCAATCTCACCAGCCTGACGGGCCGCGTCTATCAGCAGGTCAAGATCACTCTCCGGCAAGCGTCAGACCTTCCACCAAGAGCGATGGCACCACCCGGCTCAGCCACGGGCGGGCGTCATTAGCGGGGGTGATGTTCCGGAGCATTTCAATGAGGTTCCCGGCAATCGTCACGCCGCTGACCGGATAGGCCACTGCGCCGTTTTCGACCCAGAACCCCGCCGCGCCGCGGGAATAGTCGCCGGTGTTCGGGTTGATAGTCGAGCCGATCATCGACGTCACAACAAGCCCGGTTCCCATCTCTGCAATCAGCCCCGCCCGATCTGTAACCCCTTGGGAAAGCGTGACATTCGACACACTCGGTGACGGGCCGCCGGTGGTTCCGCGCGCCGCGCTTGCGGTCGATTCAAGCCCCAGCTTGCGCGCGGTTGCCAGATCGAGCGTCCAGCCTGTCAGAACGCCATCCTTGACGATTTCGCGCTTTTGCGTGGCCAGCCCCTCGGCGTCGAACGGCCGCGACCCGCCGACACGGACGCGGTGGGGATCTTCGATCAGGCTAAGTCCTTGGGGTAGAACCTCTTTTCCCAAGAGATCCAACGCCCAGGAAGACCGCCTCGCAATCGCGGCCCCATTGATTGCCATCAGCAGATGCCCGATCAACGACGACGAAATCCGCTCATCGAACAGCACAGGGTAGGCCCCCGTCTTGGGTTTGCGCGGCTGAAGCCTGTCCAAAGCGCGCTCTGCTGCGGTTTTTCCGATCTCGGTCGGGGACCGCAGATCAGCCTGGAAAATCCGCTGATCGCCGTCGTAATCCCGCTCCATACCGGTGCCGGTTCCCGCAATTGCCACGCAGGACGTGGACCGCGACGATCTTTGGGAACCGCCGGAAAATCCATTGCTTGCAGCGAGATAGACCTCTTGAGACCCGTATCCAGCAGAGGATGACGACACCTGGGTGATGCCGTCGACAGCCAAAGCGGCCGCTTCGGCCTCGCGCG
This sequence comes from Alphaproteobacteria bacterium, assembly GCA_030428355.1. Lineage (GTDB taxonomy): Bacteria > Pseudomonadota > Alphaproteobacteria > Rhodobacterales > Rhodobacteraceae > Marivita. Next base: position 89,594 of record JAUIBL010000005.1, read on the forward strand.
CATCCTGTTCCAGTTCTGCGGGAGAGGGTTCAGGTGACGGATCGTACAGTTCAAGCCAGTCCACCGTACGGTCCTGCGCAAGCTGATCCGGGTCGGCCAAGCCGACATACGGGTCTTCCGGTGCCTCGCGCGCCATCGCCACGGCCCGCTCGGCCATGATCGCCAGACTGTCCGCCCGCACATCCGAAGACGACACATTGGCGACCCGCTGCCCGACAAACACCCGCAGACCGATGTCGGTGGATTCAGACCGCTCCGCCTGTTCCAGAACGCCGCCCCGAACATCGATGGACATGGAATTGCCCCGCACGGCCAGCACATCGGCGGCATCGGCCCCGGCCTCTTTGGCGCGGTGCAACAGGCTCTGGGTCAGGTCTTCAAGCGTGTCTGTCATGGGGCCTCCGGTGCCAGGGGTCGTGCCGCAGAGAGGTAGAGCGGTGCGCGCACCGCCGCAACCCTGCTAGCGATCAAGCGGGGCCACCACACCGACAATCGGCCCCAGCCATCGGCCGAAATCCGACCGGTTCAGTTGCGGTGCATGCAGCCGGGACACGCTGCCATCCAGAAACAGCGCGTTCGGCAGTTTGAGGTCATCGCGGAAGATGCGTCCGAATTCGTGGAACGTAACCGTCTGATCGGAAATGACAAAAACCACGCGGGTGCCGTCTTCGGACGTGCCGACGCCATTGCGGATATATCGGGAGTCGCTGTCTATCAGGAACCTTGGGTGCAGTTCGCCGTCGATCACCAGCATCGGGCCGGATTGCGTGGCGTGGATGCAATCGGGACGCGCGGCTTCGTACGCCAGCGTTTCGATCACATCGGCGCGGTCTTCCCGGATGCAGAAGATGCCGTTGGGCAAAAGCCCGAAATTGCCCGGCCCGGCATTGGGGATCACCCGCATGATTTCCTGACCGTTCTCGACATAATGTCCAACCGGCGCGCGGTCGTCGTGATACATCCCGGCATTCATACCGAAGACCAGCGTTTTGCCCTCTTGTGCGAGGGTCCCGTCAATCGTCGTGAACTGTCCGTATCTTTCGCCTGACGGCGCATCGAGGAACAGGCGCAGGTCATCGACACGCGGATCGACCTCGCATGCGGTATAGGCCAAACCGTCAAAGCTGCGTTCCGAACAGGTGACGTCCGCCAGCGCCGCACTGCCGGTCAACACGCTGAACGCAAGGGCAAAAAGGGCTTTTTCAGCTTTCGATGTCACGGCGCACAGTGTCCTGTTCGAACATGCGGCGGGTGTCGTCCATGCGGTCGAAGGTGTCATCGATCTTGAACCGCAGTTCCGGCGAAAACTTGAGCGTGAGGTTCTTGGCCACCGCACGGCGCAATTCGCTGCGGTTCCGGTGAAGCAGATCCAGAACATCCTCTTGTCCCTTGCCGCCAAGCGGCACGACATAGGCCGTGGCCACACGCAGGTCTGGCGACGTGCGCACCTCGCCCACGGTGATGGAGTAGCGGTTCAGGTCGGGATCGTGAATATCTCCCCGCGCCAGCACCTCGGACAGGGTGCGGCGGATCAATTCGCCCACGCGCAGCTGTCGCTGGCTGGGTCCCTCAGAGCTGTGAGATCGGTTTTTTGCCATATCCGGCACATAAGCGGTCTGGCGGGCTTTGCCAAGCCGAGGGTCAGCGGCTATTGAGGCGGAAATCCACCGGCGGAGAATGTCATGAGCGAAGAAATCGGGGTTGTCGTCACCGGAGTGTCCGGGCGCATGGGGCAGATGCTTGTGGCGGAAATCAACAAACACACCCGGATGCACCTCGCGGGTGCCGTTGAACGCGCTGGTCATGCCTGGGTGGGGCAGGATGTGGGCACCGCGATGGGTGGTGCGGCGATGGGGGTGATCGTTGCCGATGATCCGCTGGACAGTTTTGCGCGGGCACAGGCGGTGATCGATTTCACCGCTCCTGCGGCGACGGTTGCCTTTGCCGAATTGGCAGCACAGGCGCGGGCTGTGCATGTGATCGGCACCACGGGCTTGTCCGAAGACGATCTGACCAGGATCAGGGCCGCTGCGCGTCATGCGGTGGTCGTGCGGGCGGGCAACATGAGCCTCGGGGTCAATCTGCTGACAGTTCTGACCCGAAAGGTCGCCGCAGCCCTGGATGAGGATTATGACATCGAGGTGATCGAGTATCACCACAATCAGAAGGTCGATGCGCCGTCCGGCACGGCATTGATGCTGGGCGAGGCTGCGGCAGAAGGGCGGGGTGTCGACCTGCGTGAGGTTTCGGACCGGGGGCGTGACGGCATCACCGGTGCACGCAAGCGGGGCGATATTGGCTTCAGCGCCGTTCGGGGCGGTGACATCGTGGGCGAGCATGACGTGATGTTCGCCGCCGCCGGTGAGCGGATCATCCTGCGCCATGTGGCCAGCGACCGTGCGCTTTTTGCCCGGGGGGCTCTCAAGGCGGCGCTTTGGGGGCAGGACAAGGGGCCCGGCGAATATGACATGCTGGACGTTCTGGGGCTGTCTGACGACTGATCACGGCGGTGTGACGGAACCTCTTGATCCAATCGTGCATTTCCTGCGTATGTTTTCGCAAGTTATTTGCACGGAGGAATCCATGTCGAACCGTCTGTTTGTTGCTGCTGCCGCTCTTGCCGCATGGGTCCTGCCGCAGGCCGCCATGGCCGAGTTGAAGCGGATCGAGAACAAATCCGAATTCGTGCAACTGGTGCAGGGCAAAACCTTGTCGCGCCCGCTTGTGCGCCTGACTGTGACACCGGACGGCAAGATCACCGGGCGCGGTGCGACATGGGATGTCACCGGTTCGTGGGATTGGAAGAACGGCTTTTTCTGCCGTGATCTAAACTGGGGTGGCGATGATCTTGGCTACAATTGCCAGGCTGTTCTCGCCAATGGGTCCGAGATGCGTTTCATTGCGGATCAGGGCGCCGGTCAATCTGCGGATTTCCGTCTGCGCTGACGCTTAGAAATCGATCGCAAGCCCGCCCTTTTCCCAGTCGCCATAGCGCACGGGTTCAGGTCCGTCGCGTCCACCCAACTCTTTCGGCAAAGGCTTTTCGGCTGCCGCTTTCTTGCGCCGCTCCTCGGCTTCGGCCAGGGCACGCTGGGCGGCGGGGGGCAGGTCTTTGGGTGTATCGGCACTCATCGCGGTCTTCCATAACTCCTGCCTTTGATATACGCGCGAAGCCGTCCGGGACAACCCCGGCCCATCTGCAGGAGTGGCCTTTGCCCGCACCCACATCCCCCCGGTCCGCCGCGCTGGATGGTCTGAGCCAGATCATCGGCGAAGGTCGCATGATGTCGGATGTCATCGCCGATGCCGCATGGCAGGGTCTGACCCCGCCGGAGCGCGCGGCGGCGCAACGGCTTGTCACCGAGACCCTGCGCTATCTCGGGCGGGCCGATCATGTGCTTGCTCCACATCTGAAACGTCCCCCTCCGCTGCGGGTAATGAACCTCTTGCGGATGGCCACGGTCGAACTGATGACGGGCGGAGCCGCCCATGGGGTCGTGAACGAGGCGGTCAATCTTGCGGCTCGCAACAAGAAGACCGCGCCGATGAAAGGTCTGGTCAACGCCGTCCTGCGCAAGATCACGGCATTGGACGCGGGTGTCTGGGCTGCGGCCCCTGACACCATCCTGCCGAAATGGCTGCGCCCGAAACTGGCCAAGACGTGGAGCAAGCCTGTGGTTGCTCAGATCGAACGTGCCCATGCGATGCCGCCACCCGTTGATCTGTCGGTCAAATCCGATCCGACGGCCTGGGCCGAGAAACTGGGCGGGAGCGTGCTGCCGACCGGGTCGGTGCGCCTTGCCGCGCGCAGCCAGATTTCGGCTTTGCCGGGTTTCGATACGGGGGACTGGTGGGTGCAGGACGCCGCAGCCGCCTTGCCCGTGCAGCTTATGGGCGATGTGGCCGGAGCGCGTGTGCTCGACATCTGTGCCGCGCCCGGTGGCAAGACACTGCAGCTTGCCGCCAAGGGCGCGGATGTGACCGCGTTGGACATCTCCGACACCCGCATGGCGCGCCTGACCGAGAACCTGACGCGGACCAAACTTGCCGCCACCACGGTTGTCGCGGATGCCCTGACTTACACGGCTGGTCCTTTCGATGCTATTCTTCTGGATGCGCCCTGTTCCGCCACGGGCACGATCCGCAGACATCCCGATCTGCCCTATGTGAAAACCCAGACCGGGATCGACGATCTGGTACGGTTGCAGCGCGCTTTGCTGGCGCATGCCCTGACCCAGATCGCGCCTGCGGGTGTTCTGGTCTATTGCACCTGCAGTCTGCTGCGCGAAGAGGGGGAGGACCAGATCAAGTGGGCGCTGTCCCAATACCCCGATCTCGCAGTCAGCACGCCAAACGCACCCGGTCTCGACCCGGCCTGGATCAGCCCCGAGGGTGGTGTTCGCCTGCGTCCGGATTATTGGCCTGATACCGGAGGAATGGACGGCTTCTATATGGCCGTTCTGCACCGCAGTGGCGCGGCTTTGCCGAAATGACATTTGCACAGTGACTTGGGGTCTGCCCGGGGCTATGCTGTCCGAATAAGAACGCTTGCGCAAACGCAAGATAGAGGCAGAGCTGATGTTCCGACTGGACGCCGCAAAACGGGTGCAGGCCCGGCTCTTGAACCGTGTTCATGCACGGCTGTCCACACGTGCAAAGCCCGCAACCGCTTTTGTTGCCCAGCCTGAACCCAGAACCGTCGGGTCTTTTGCCCGTGGACGTCAATTGACGGCGGGAAACCTGTTGTTCGCAGGTCATCTTGTCGAAGCGCCGGGTGCGATCCTGTGGGACATCGCTCCGCCGGATGATGCATTTCTCGAAGAAATCCACGGCTTTGTCTGGCTGGATGACATGGCCAGCGTCGGCGATGCGGCCACACGCAGGACCGCGCAAAGCTGGCTGTTCGACTGGATCGACCGCTATGGCAACGGGTCCGGCCCCGGCTGGACGCCAGAGCTTGCCGGGCGTCGGGTCATTCGGTGGCTGCATCACGCGATCTTTGTTCTGGGCGGGTGTACGCCGGAACAATCGCGCGCCTTTTTCCGGTCGATTGCGCAGCAGACGATCTTTCTCAACCGCCGCTGGCACAGCTCGTGTCCGGGTCTGCCCCGGTTCGAGGCCCTCACCGGGTTGATCTCGGCCGGGCTGTCGTTGCAGGGGATGGAGTCGCAGGCCGATCCCGCGATCAAGGCGCTGGGGCAGGAATGCGCGCGGCAGATCGACGAGGTCGGGGGTATCCCCACGCGAAACCCCGAGGAACTGCTCGAGGTCTGCACGCTGTTGATCTGGGCGCGGGACACTTTGGAAGAAACCGCGCGGGTGCCTGAGCCGGCGCATCTTCAGGCTATCGCACGCATCGTCCCAACCCTGCGCGCATTGCGCCATGCCGACGGCGGGCTGGCCCGCTTTCACGGTGGCGGGCGCGGTGTCGAAGGCCGGTTGGATACCGCCTTGGCCGCCGCCAACACAAAGGCACAGGCACCCAAAGGGCTGGCCATGGGGTATGCCCGGCTATCGGCCGGGCGGACGACCCTCGTGATCGACGCGGCGGCCCCACCGGGTGGGCAAGCCAGCTTCAATGCCCACGCTTCAACGCTTGCGTTCGAACTGACCTCGGGGCGTCGTCCGCTGATCGTCAATTGCGGCTCGGGGTCGACCTTTGGTGAAGACTGGCGTCGCGCTGGACGGGCCACGCCGTCACATTCCACTTTGTGTCTCGACGGGTTTTCCAGCTCTCGGCTTGGCAACACATCCCGGATCGGGCCGATTGAGCGGGAATTGCTCGACGATATTCCGAAGAGTGTCCCCATCGAGATTTCCCGCGCGCCCGAATCTGTCCGGTTCGAGGGGGGGCATGACGGCTATCTCAAGTCGCACGGTCTGACCCATGCCCGTATTCTGGAGCTCGGATTTGACGGGCGCGATGTGACTGGTGAGGACCTTCTGATCGCACTGGATGATCCAGCAAAGGCGCGCTTCGATCAAAAGGTAGAAGACAGCCGCCTTGCGGGCATTCCCTTCGACATCCGCTTTCATCTCCATCCCGAGGTCGATACCGCCGTCGACATGAACGGGACTGCCGTCAGCATGGCCCTGCGCAGTGGCGAGATCTGGGTGTTCCGCTTTGACGGGCACTGCACTCTTGCGCTCGAACCCTCGGTTTATCTGGAAAAAGGCCGCTTGCGGCCCCGCGCGACCAAACAGATCGTTTTATCTGCCCGCGCAATGGAGTATGCGACCCGGGTTCGCTGGTCGCTGGCGAAGGCTCAGGAAACCGCAATCGCGGTCCGGGACCTTGTTCAGGACGATGCGACAGAGCTGCTGAACTGAACATCTGGGACCTATCGTTGTCATGACCAATCTCGCCCCCCTTCGCCGTGCGCTTCTGTCCGTTTCGGACAAGACCGGACTTGTCGACCTTGCCAAGGCGCTGGATGCGCGGGGTGTCGAATTGCTGTCCACAGGTGGGTCTGCCAAGACGCTGCGCGATGCAGGTGTGCCGGTCAAGGACGTGGCCGAGGTGACTGGCTTTCCCGAGATGATGGATGGTCGGGTCAAGACACTGCACCCGATGGTGCATGGCGGATTGCTGGCGCTGCGCGACAATGACGATCACGTCGCGGCAATGTTCCAGCATGACATCAAGGCCATCGATCTGCTGGTGGTGAACCTCTACCCGTTCGAAGAAACCGTCGCCAAAGGTGCCGATTATGACACCTGCATCGAAAACATCGACATCGGCGGCCCCGCAATGATCCGCGCTGCGGCCAAGAACCATGCTTTTGTTACGACGATTGTGGATGTTGAGGATTACGACTCGCTGCTGGCCGAACTGGATGCCAATGACGGTCAGACCACACTGGCCTTCCGTCAGCGTCAGGCCCAGATCGCCTATGCCCGCACCGGCGCATATGATGCCGCGGTCAGCACCTGGTTGGCGGGTGCCATCGGCGAAAGCACCCCGCGCCGCCGGGTGTTTGCCGGAACCCTCGCTCAGCCGCTGCGCTATGGCGAGAACCCGCATCAGGGCGCGTCCTTCTATCATGACGGCTCCGCCCGTCCGGGCGTTGCCACGGCGACCCAGCTTCAGGGCAAGGAACTGAGCTACAACAACATCAACGACACCGATGCGGCGTTCGAACTGGTGTCCGAATTCCTGCCCAAGGACGGCTTTGCCTGCGCGATCATCAAACACGCCAACCCCTGCGGCGTGGCAACAGGCCGGACGTTGAAAGAGGCGTATCAGAAAGCGTTCGATTGCGACCGCACCTCTGCCTTTGGCGGGATCGTGGCGCTGAACTCCACGCTTGATGGTGAAACCGCCGAGGCGATTGCCGAGATCTTTACCGAGGTCGTCATCGCCCCCGGCGCGCATCAGGACGCCAAGGATGTGTTCGCCAAGAAAAAGAACCTGCGCCTGTTGACGACACCGGGTCTGGCCAACACGGCCGAGCCGGGCACCGCATGGAAACAGGTGTCGGGTGGTATTCTGGTGCAGAACCGCGACAGCGGGCGGATCAACATGGACGACCTCAAGGTCGTGACCAAGATCGCGCCGACTGACGACCAGATGCGCGATCTGCTGTTCGCCTGGACCGTGGCAAAGCATGTCAAATCCAACGCCATCGTCTACGTCAAGGATGGCGCGACCGTGGGTGTCGGGGCTGGCCAGATGAGCCGCCTGGACAGCGCTTTGATCGCCGCGAAAAAGGCCGAGCGTATGGCCGAGGCGCTGGGTTTGCCGGACCCCCTGACCAAGGGCAGCGCCGTGGCATCCGACGCGTTCTTCCCGTTCGCCGATGGTCTGCTTGAAGCCGCGGCTGCCGGTGCGTCCTGCGTCATTCAGCCGGGCGGGTCGATGCGGGACGATGAAGTGATCAAGGCAGCGGATGAGGCCGGTCTGGCGATGGTGCTGACGGGGATGCGCCACTTCCGGCACTGAATTTGACCATCCGGTAAAATTCCGGAGCAGGGCAAAGGAGACAGCATGCGTCTGGTGGCCATCGTCGCAGCGGCGATCTTTCTTCTGGATCAACTGACCAAATGGCTGGTGGTCCATGTGATGGATCTGGCCCGCGTCGGCGCCATCGACGTGTTTCCGCCCTATCTGAATTTCCGCATGGCGTGGAACACCGGCATCAATTTCGGCTTGCTTTCGGGTCAGGCGGACTGGACGCGCTGGGTGCTGATCTCGGTCGCGTTGGGGATTGTCCTGTTCGTGCTGGTCTGGATGCGTCGTGATCCACCGGGGAAAACCGGGCTGATCTTTGCGGGGCTTCTGATCGGCGGGGCTCTGGGCAATGTGGTGGACCGGGTTCTCTACGGCGCGGTTGCGGATTTCCTCAACATGTCCTGTTGCGGCTTCACCAATCCCTATGCTTTCAATGTGGCAGACATTTCGGTGTTTATCGGGGCCATCGGGCTTGCGCTGTTCTCGGGCGGGAAAAACGCCTCGTGACGAGTGCGGCTTGATGCGCTAAAGCAGGTTTGAGGCGACTACGGAGGCAGGCAGACACCATGATGCCACGCGCATGGATCATACTGGCACTGGTGGCATTGACCGCCTGCGGTTCGCGTCAGGATACGGCGGATCGGGACACGAACCTGCGTCAATTGCGCAATCCTGGCGGAACGCCGGAAGAGTTCTCGATTGTTCCGCCAAAACCGTTGCAAGCGCCCGAAAGCCTGACGGAATTGCCGACTCCGACACCGGGCGGTGCCAACCGTACGGACCAGACGCCGTTGAAAGACGCGGTCGCCGTTCTCGGTGGCCAGCCGTCCCGGCTTGACGTGCAGGACGGTATCGGGGCTGGCGATCAGGCGCTGGTGGCACGGGTGTCGCGCTTTGGCCGGGACCCGGCCATTCGCACGGAACTGGCTGCAGCGGATCAGGCATTCCGGGAACGGCGCTCGGTCTTCAACTGGCGGCTTGTTCCCGAAGACACCTATAACCGCATCTATCGCAATCAGGCGCTTGATCCCTATGCCGCTCTTGAAGCGGCGCGTCGGGCGGGCCTGCTGACTCCTTCCGCGCCGCCGCGGTGAGCCCGGCGTGATGCAGAGACTGCTCACGAAACTGTAGAACCGCTTGAAGTTGGCGGACCGCATCGTACCTTACCCTCAAACGGAGGAGGTTTGCCGATGCGTCGCTTCTTAGCCTATGCCGGGGTCTGTCTTCTTGCCGCAGTCCCGCTGCGCGCCCAGACGATCGAAGACCAGGTCACCAGCTTCCAGCTTGAGAACGGCATGGATGTCGTGGTGATCGAAGACCACCGCGCCCCTGCCGTGGTGCACATGGTCTGGTATCGCGCCGGATCAGCGGATGAAAAACCCGGCGTGTCGGGTGTGGCGCATTTCCTTGAACATCTTCTGTTCAAGGGCACCGAAAAGCTGGCACCCGGAGAGTTCAGCGAAATCGTCAAAGCGAATGGCGGCACCGACAATGCTTTCACCAGCTATGACTACACGGCCTATTTCCAGCGCGTTGCGGCGGATCGGCTTGGGCTGATGATGGAAATGGAAGCGGACCGGATGAAAAACATCCAGCTTGACCGCGAGGACATCCTGACCGAACGCGACGTGATCATCGAAGAACGCAACCAGCGGGTCGAGAACGATCCCGGATCGCTCTTCCGCGAACAGCGGTTGGCCGCCCAGTATCTCAATCATCCGTATGGCACACCGATCATCGGCTGGCGGCACGAGATGGTGACCCTCGATCTGGACGATGCGCTGGCCTTCTACAACCAGTTCTATTCTCCGAACAACGCGGTCCTGGTCGTGGCCGGTGACGTGCAACCCGACGAGGTTCTGGCGCTGGCCCGGCAGCATTACGGCCCGATCCCGCGCAACGAGGCCCTGCCCGAACGCGTGCGTCCGTCCGAACCGCCCCAGATGGCCGAGCGTCGAATCTCGTTCAGCGATCCTCGCGTGGCGCAGCCTTATGTCATGCGCACCTATCTTGCGCCCGAACGGGACCCCGGCGATCAGCGCAAGGCGGCCGCGCTGACGCTTCTGGCCGAGGTTCTGGGTGGGTCGCAGACTGCGGTGATGCCGCAGAAGCTGCAATTCGAGGAACGACGGTCCGTCTATGCCGGGGCCTTCTACAGCGGGCTGTCGCTGGATGACACGACATTCGGTATCGTGAACGTGCCAGCCGAAGGTGTGAGCCTCGAAGAGGCCGAGGCCGATATGGACCGGGTGGTTGCCGAGTTCATGGAAACCGGTGTCGATCCGGTTCAGTTGGACCGGATCAAGTTTCAACTCCGTGCCGCACAGGTCTATGAGCTCGACAGCTCCAATTCTCTGGCAAACCGCTATGGCGCGGCTCTTACCTCGGGGTTGACCATCGACGATGTGCACGAATGGCCGCGTATTCTGCAATCCATCACGGCCGAGGAAATCATCGCCGCCGCAGAGGACGTGTTTGACCGTGACAACGCCGTGACCGGATTTCTGCGGACGGCAGAGGAGGTGACGCAATGAAGACCTTTGGTGCGCTGATCGCGTTCATGCTGCTTGCCGCCGCCCCGTTGCGGGCGGAAATCGACATCACCGAAGTGACGAGCCCAGGCGGTATCAACGCGTGGCTTGTGCAGGAAGAATCGATCCCCTTCGTTGCACTGGAACTGCGGTTCAAGGGCGGCGCGTCGCTGGACCTGCCGGGCAAGCGCGGGGCCACGAACCTGATGGTCGGTCTGCTTGAGGAAGGCGCTGGCGATCTGGACTCCCGCGCGTTCTCTGAGCGGGTGGAATCACTGGCCGCCAGCTTCGAGTTCGATGTCGGGGATGATGCGGTGTCGATCTCGGCCCGGTTCCTGACCGAAAATCAGGACGAGGCATTGGCACTTCTGCGGGATGCCCTTACCAAACCGCGGTTCGATCAGGACGCGATTGATCGGGTCAAGGCACAGCTTGTTTCGATGATCCGGTCCGACGCGCAGGACCCGGACACCATGGTCGGTGCCGCCTTTGACAGCATGGTGTTCGGCGATCACCCCTATGGTTCGGCCATCGAAGGCACTGAAGAGAGCGTTGCGTCGCTGACCCGTGACGATCTGATCGCTGCACATCAGGGTGCGCTGGCGCGTGACCGTGTCTATGTCGGCGCGGCAGGGGATATTTCGGCCGAAGACCTTGCGGCGGTGCTGGACAAGCTGCTGGCCGATCTTCCCGAAACCGGGACGCCGCAGGCCGACGCGGTCACCGTATCGACCGAGGCTGGTGTGACCGTGGTGCCTTTCGACGTCCCGCAATCGGTTGCGATCTTCGGGCATGAAGGCGTAGCGCGGGACGATCCGGATTTCTTTGCCGCATTTGTCCTGAACGAGATCCTCGGCGGTGGTGGGTTCGAGGCGCGGCTGATGGAAGAGGTGCGCGAAAAGCGGGGGCTGACCTATGGCGTCTACAGCTATCTGGTGCCAAAGGACCACGCTGCGCTGTACCTGGGCCGCGTGTCGAGCGCCAATGACCGCATCGCCGAAGCGATCGAGGTGATCCGTGACGAGTGGTCCAGGATGGCCGAGACCGGCGTCACTGAAGAAGAGTTGGAAATTGCCAAAACCTATCTGACTGGGGCGTACCCGTTGCGGTTCGATGGCAATGGACCGATCGCAAATATTCTGGTCGGGATGCAGATGGACGACCTGCCCGTCGATTACGTGAACACGCGCAACGCGAAAATCGAGGCCATCACGCTGGACGACATCAAGCGGGTGGCCGCGCGTGTTCTCAAGCCTGAGGCTTTGCATTTCGTTGTGGTGGGACAGCCCGAGGGGCTCGATTCGTGAATTTTACCACTTGGTAAAATAAAGGCCGCGCCCATCCAGCGCGGCCTTTTCTTTTTGCGGCGCCAAATCCTTTGAAGGATTTGGCGAAACTCTTGAAAGAGTTTGATCCCCTCAGTTCAGCAGTCCGGCATGGCGCAGACCGGTGTCGATCAGATCGCGTGTCGGCTGCGAGACCGGGAACAGCGGTGCGCGCATCTCTTCGTCGCACAGACCCAGACGGCTCATTGCGTATTTCGCGCCGCACAGGCCGGGCTCGACAAAGATGCTGTGATGCAGCGGCATCAGGCGATCCTGAAGGTCCAGCGCGGTGATGTAGTCGCCCGCCAGCGTCGCCTCCTGCATCTGCGAACACAGCGCCGGGGCCACGTTGGCGGTCACCGAGATGCAGCCGACGCCCCCCTGCGCGTTGAAGCCGTGCGCGGTGGCGTCTTCGCCTGACAATTGGATGAAGTCCTTGCCGCAGGTGATCCGCTGCGCGCAAACGCGCGCCAGATCACCGGTGGCATCCTTGACGCCGATGATGCGCGGCAGCTTGGCTAGTTCGCCCATTGTCTTGGGCGACATGTCCACGGCCGACCGGCCCGGGATGTTGTAGATGATGATCGGCAGATCACAGGCATCATGCAGCATGGTGAAATGCCGGATCAGCCCGTCTTGGGTCGGCTTGTTGTAATAGGGCGTCACGACAAGCCCCGCCTGCGCCCCGGCCTTTTCAGCATGCTGCAGAAAGCGGATCGCCTCGTCGGTGTTGTTCGAGCCGGCACCTGCGATGACAGGAATGCGCCCGGCGGCGGCTTCGACCACGAAAGACACGACCTCTTCGTGTTCCTCATGGGTCAGGGTCGGGCTTTCGCCCGTGGTGCCGACGGGGACAAGCCCGTGGCTGCCCTGATCGACATGCCAGTCCACCAGTTTCTTGAGCGTGTCAAAATCCACTGCACCGTTCTTGAACGGTGTGACCAGTGCAGGCATCGACCCTTTGAACATCGTCACGCTCCTTTTTGTGTGTGGCATATGCGCCGTTGCGCCCGTCCCGCGAATGTGAGTTGAAGGTCGCAGGCCACGGGTTATCCTTTAGCGAGCCGTCTATCCTGTTTCATCGGAGAAAATGCAAGCCATGTTTCGGCGTATCGCGATCCTGACGGTGGTTCTGCTGTCCCTGCCTTTTGCCGTCGTGGCGCAGGGGAATGCTCGGCCTCTGGAACGTGCGATGGACCTCATGCGCGAGGGCAATTGGGCCGCCGCGCAGATCGAGGCACTGGGCGACGGGCAACCGGCGCTGGATGTGATCCTGTGGCATTACCTGCGCGCCGGTCTGGGATCGCCGGACGAGGTTCAGGATTTCCTGTCGCGCAATCCCGATTGGCCGGGGCTACCGTTCCTACAGGAAAAGAGCGAAGCGGCGATGGCGTCAGCCTCTGCCGAGGCGATCCGGGCCTTCTATGAAGATCATGTGCCTGAAACAGGGGCGGGGGCGCTGTCCTTGGCACGGGCATTGTTGACGGTGGATGATCGCGCCGGTGCTGAAGCCGTGGTGCTGCGGGCGTGGACAAGCCTGACACTGACATCGGATGAACAGGACGCCTTTCTGGCGGCCTATGGCGATCTCCTAAAGCCGCATCACACGGCGCGGCTTGACGCTATGCTGTGGCGGGGCAGTGCAGCAAATGCCCGGGCGATGCTGCCTCTGGTGGGCGAGGACTGGCGCGCTTTGGCCGAGGCGCGCCTTGCGTTGCGCGCGGATGCGGCGGGGGTCGACACGCTGATCAACGCGGTTCCCGCGTCACTGAGTGCAGATGCCGGGTTGGCCTATGAGAGGTTTGCGTGGCGAGTGCGCAAGGGACGGACGGATGATGCGGTCGAGCTTTTGCTGGCACGATCGACCTCGCGCGAGGCGCTGGGCCGACCCGACATCTGGGCGCGTCAACGGGATGATCTCGCGCGGCGGTTGATGTGGGACAAGCGGTACCAGACAGCCTATCAGGTGGCATCCAGCCATCACCTTGAAACGGGGTCGTCCTTTGCCGATCTGGAATGGCTGGCGGGCTATCTGTCGTTGCGGTTCCTCGGCGAGCCCGAACGCGCGGCACAGTATTTCCGCGATTTGCGTGGTGGCGTGGAGTCTCCGATTTCCCTGGGACGGGCCGGGTATTGGCTGGGTCGGGCGCTTGAGGCTGCGGGGGACGCGGCAGGTGCGGCACAGGCGTATGCCTTCGGCGCGCAATACCAGACGTCGTTCTATGGGCTTCTGGCCGCTGAGGCGGGGGGTCTGCCGCCCGATCCGCTTTTGGCCGGGACCGAGGTTTTCCCGGATTGGCGCGATGCTCCGTTTACCCGATCATCGGTGTTCAGCGCCGCGATCCTTCTGCTCGATGCCGAGGAAAAGGTGCTGGCCGAGCGGTTCCTGACCCATCTGGCCGAGTCTCTGGATCGGCAACAGATCGGACAGATGGGGCAGATGCTCGAGGATTTGGGCTTGCCGCATGTGCAGGTGATGCTGGGCAAGCGGGCGGCGCAATTCGGGCACGAGGTTCATGCGCCCTATTATGCGCTGCATCCACTTGCGGACATGCAGCACCCGGTCCCGACAGAGCTTGTCCTCGCGATTGCGCGCCGGGAATCCGAGTTCGATCCGGGCGTGATTTCCCCCGTTGGGGCGCGTGGGTTGATGCAGGTGATGCCGCGCACCGCGCAGGAGGTCGCCGGGTGGTTTGATGTCGAGTACTCCGAGACGAAGCTGCTGACCGATCCGACCTATAACGCGGTCTTGGGGGCGACCTATCTGGAACGGCTTGCGCAGCAATTCAACGGCAACGCGGTGATGATCGCGGCGGGATACAACGCGGGGCCCAGCCGCCCGGAGCGTTGGATGCAAGAGCGTGGTGACCCTCGGCGCGGCGAGATGGACATCATCGACTGGATCGAACACATCCCCTTTACCGAGACCCGCAACTACGTGATGCGTGTCACCGAAAGCCTGCCGATCTACCGCGCGCGTCTAGGACGTGATCCGCATCCGGTGCCATTTTCGGAAGAGCTGAAAGGCTCAACCCTTCTGCCGCTGACGCCACAGGGTGAATAGGCCCGCGCCGACAATCAGGCTTGCCCCGAAGACGACATTGGGGCGGATGGCCTCTCCGAAAACCATGATGCCAAGGCTTGCCGCGAAGGGCAGTTGCAGATAGGCGAAGGGCTGGACGGCGCTGGCCTCGGCCACGTCGTAGCATTTGATCAGCAGGTAATGCCCGGTTGCCCCGGTGACGCAGAGCAGCGCCATCACGGCCCAATCGGTGGGTGTCATTGGTTCCCAGAACCAGATGCCAATCAGGGTCATGAACACCGCCCCAACTGTGCCCGTCCAGAAAAAGCTGGTGGCGGCGCTGTCCTTGCGGGCGGCATAGCGGGTGAGCAGGCCGTAAAGGGCGAACATCAGGGCAGAGATCGCCGGGATGATGGCGAGGGGCGAGAAGACGCCAAAGCCGGGCTGCAGGATGATGAGGATGCCGACGAAGCCCACACCAATCGCTGTCCAGCGCCGCCATCCGACCTGTTCGCCAAGGATCGGGCCAGACAGAGCCGCGATGAGCAGGGGGTAACAGGCGAAGATCGCGTGGCTTTCGACCAGCCCGAGATATGTGAAGCCTGCGACCATCACGCAGATCTCTGACGCCAGAAGCAACCCGCGGAAGCCTTGCAGCCAGGGCTGGGTGGTCGCGGCCGCCGCACGCAGGCCGCCGGCGCGGCGGCTGGCGACGAACATCACGAAGGCGGCGAAAAACCAGTAGCGGATCATCACCACCATCAGCACGTTGTATTCGCTGGCCAGATGCTGGGACAGACCGTCCTGCATGGCGAAAACGAAGGTCGTCGCCACCATAAGCCAAATGCCCAGACGGTTGTTGGTCTCGGTCATGTCAGGCGGCTTTCCGGGCGATGGTCATGTGGCGTTTGCGGCCAAAGCCGGGGATGCGGGTTGTGATCAGCCCCGCCGCGTCCAGCGCGCGTCGCACGTGACCGGCAGCGGTGTAGGTGGCGGCGGTGCCGTTTGGCGCGGTTTTCTCGGCGACGCAGGTCAGGAGGTCGGGTTCCCAGAGTTCCGGGTTCTTGGCCGGTGCAAAGCCGTCAAGGAACCAGGCGTCGGCGGGGCGGGGCATGGTTTTTACGGTCTCACGCGCGTCGCCTTCGATAAGGGTGAAGTGCAGGTCTGGCAGGGTGATTTCGCGCGCGCTTGCCGCCCAGAACGGGGCGAGGTCTTTGGCAATCGGGGCGAGGTCCGGGAACGCCTGCTGTGCGCGGATCATGTCTTGGGGCTGCATCGGGAAGGCTTCGAAACTGGTGTAGTGCAGCCTGCCGGCTTGACCGCTTGATCGCCAGAGATCGAGCGTTGCCAAGAGGTTCAGCCCTGTGCCGAAACCCAATTCGGCGATGTGGAACCCGTCCCTGAACCGAGCGGGCAGGTCATTGCCCGCAAGAAACACGTAGCGCGTTTCCGCCAGGCCATTGTCGAGCGAAAAATAGGGGTCGTCGAACCGGCGGGAGACAGGCACATCCCCATCGCGCCAGTCGAGCGGTTCCGTCTGGAGTTCCATGATGACATACCTTAGCGACAGCGCGACCTTGGCGAGGAGAGACCGGAATGGCAATGCCCGAAATCACGGTGCGCGGTGCGGGGATATTCGGCCTGAGCATCGCGTGGATTCTGACGCAACGCGGCGCGCGGGTGCAGGTCGTTGATCCGTTCGGGGCCGGGTCGGGATCAAGCGGTGGGCTGGTCGGGGCCCTGGCTCCGCATGTGCCGGAGAATTGGAACGACAAGAAGGCGTTTCAGCTTGAAAGCCTTCTGATGGCTGAATCGTTCTGGGCCGATGTGCAAGCGGTCGGAGGTGTCGATCCGGGTTATGCACGTACCGGGCGGTTGCAGCCGATTGCCGATGATCACGCCCTCGCTCTGGCACAGGCTCGGTGCGACGGGGCCCGCGATCTTTGGCAGGGGCGGGCGGTCTGGGAGGTGATCCCGGCTGCCGAGGCCGGAGCTTTTGCGCCCCTGTCCCCGTCCGGGTTTCTGATCCGGGATACGCTCACGGCGCGGATGCACCCAAGGCAAGCCTGTGCAGCCTTGGTGGCGGCGTTGCGTGTGCGCGGTGTCGAAGTGGTGCGGGATGCAGCGGACCACGGAGCGGTGATTTGGGCAACGGGCTGGCGTGGCCTTCTGGACCTGTCCGAGGAGATCGGAAAACCGGTCGGGGCAGGGATCAAGGGGCAATCGGCAGCCTTGGCGTTTGATGCGGCCCCCGTGCCTCAGGTCTTCGTCGATGGGTTGCACATCATCCCGCATGCAAATGGGACGGTTGCCATCGGCTCGACCAGTGAGCGGGAGTTCGACACGCCCGATGCGCTGGATTGCCAGTGTGACACCCTTGTCGCGCGGGCCGTTGCCGCCATGCCGATCCTCGCGGATGCACCGGTTGTCGATCGCTGGGCCGGGGTGCGCCCGCGTGCCCGGTCACGCGCGCCGATGCTGGGGGAGTGGCCGGGGCGCACGGGGCATTTCATCGCCAATGGCGGCTTCAAGATCGGGTTCGGCATGGCTCCGAAAGTGGCCGAAGTCATGGCGGATCTGGTGCTGGACGGGCAGGACGTGATTCCCGAGGGGTTCAGGGTCGAGGCGTCGCTGTGACCGGCGTGGCGGCGATGGCCTTGGCGATTTCCGCAACGCCTGGTTCGATGCGGGCTTGTGCGATCGAACTGTAAGCAAGCCTGTAGAAATTCCGCGGTGCATTCGCGTCTGCAAAGAACGCCGTACCGGGTTCGATAAGCACGCTGACGGTGCTCAGTCGCTGGGCGAGTTCCTCGCAATCGACATGGTCGGGTGCGCGCATCCAGAAGCTGGACCCGCCATAGGTGCCTTTGCCGGCAATGGTCAGCCCGTGTTTGCGGATCGCGTGTTCCATGATGGCGCGGCGGTCGTTGAGGGCTTTGCCGGTGCGGCGGATCAGGCTGTCATAGTGGCCGAGGCTGAGGAAATAGGCGGTGGTCCGTTGTGTCAGACCCGGCGGATGGCGCAGCATGGCGGCACGCAATGCGCGGGCTTCGCGAATGAAGGGCGCCGATCCGACAAGATAGCCCAGCCGCAGACCGGGAAAGAGGGATTTGGAAAAGCTGCCGACATAGATCACGCGTCCGTCTTCATCGAGGCTCTTGAGTGCCGGCATCGGTTGTTTGAGATACGCCATCTCGAATTCGTAATCGTCTTCCACGATCAGGGCGTCGAGCGCGCGGGCCCGCGCCAGAAGTGCCTGCCGTCGGGCAAGCGGCATCGTGTGGGATGTCGGACATTGGTGACTCGGTGTGGTGAAGATCACGTCGGTGTTTTCCGGGATGTGATCCGGCGGCAGCCCGTCTTCATCAACATCGACGGCGGTGAGATGGCAGCGCGATTGTGTCAGGACGCCGCGCAGCGAGGGGTAGCACGGGTTTTCGATCACCGCGTGGCGGCGTTGGGTCAGAAGGACCTGTGACGTCATCCAAAGCGCATTCTGTGCGCCCATCGTGATCAGGATCTGATCCGGAGTGGCGGTGATGCCGCGGCGGGGCAGGGTGTGCCTGAGAATGAATTCGACCAGTTGCGGATCGTCCTGATCGAAATAATCGCGGGTCAGGGCGGCAAAGTCTTTTGCACCCAACGCCTGCAAGGCACAGAGCCGCCAGTTGGCATGATCGAAAAGCTGCGGGTCGGTCTGTCCGTAAAGGAACGGATAGCGGTATTGCGCCCAATCCTGCGGTTTGACAAGCGTCGCGGTGCCGGTGAACCTTTGTCCCAGGGCACGGGACCAGTCGACCGCATCCTCCCTGCGAGGTGTGTTGGCGAATTGCGGCGGCTCCGGTGCGTCGTTCGACACGTAATAGCCGGATCGACCGCGGGATGTCAGGTAGTCATTCGCCAGCAACTCGGTATAGGCCAAGGTCACGGTGATCCGGCTGACACCCAGATGCTGCGCGAGTTTCCGACTGGAGGGAAGCTTTTCCCCGCGCCGAAACCGCCCCGACAGGATGCCTTCGGCAACCATTTGTTGGATGCGTGCTTGAAGGGTGCCCTTCGAGTCCGGTTTGAGGAAGAAGTTTTCGACAGGGATCGCCATGCGAGCAGTCTAGATTGGACTTATGCACTTGGCAATCTGGTCTTATAGTGTGGGGTCCTGTGCGTCCGGGCCCGTATCCCCAGAATTTTATGGAGCGCGTTCAGAATCTTCGTACGAAGATTCTGAAGCACAAGCGTTTCAGATGCGTTAATGCGGCAGGGGGAAGGCGAAGCAAAGCCCCCATGCTACATGACCCGCGCCCTTATTCCGACCAGCTCACCCCGGTCAGATCGGTCGCCTGGGTGGGCGCGTTCTGCCAAAGCCCCGTGATCCGCGCATCCGCGACAGTGGGGAACGCCAACTGAAACAGGTATCCGTTGACGTAGTCATCCGCGATCATCGTCTGGGCCTGCGCCAGCAGATCGGACCGGGCCGCAGGATCGCTGGTCGCGCCCAAAGTGGTCATCAGCTTCTGAAAGGCCGCATTGTCGTATTGGAAATAATAGTCCGGACGCGCGTAGATGCCGATGTCGAAGGGTTCGGTGTGGCTGACTATGGTCAGGCCGAAATCCTTGCCGCGGAACACCTCTTCCAACCATTGCGCCCATTCGAGATTGGTGATCTCGGTTTCGATCCCCACCGCCCGCAATTGCGCCGCGATGATCTCGCCACCTCGCCGCGCATAAGAGGGCGGGGGCAGTTTCAGCGTTGTCGTAAAGCCATCCGCCAGTCCGGCCTCGGCCAAGAGCGTTTTGGCTTTCTCGGGATCATAGGCGGATTGCGCCGTCAGATCGACGTAATCGGGGTTGTGCGGCGCGAAATGCGTGCCGATTGGGGTGCCCAGCCCGAACATCGCGCCGTCGATGATGGCCTGCCGATCTATGGCATGCGCCACAGCCTGGCGCACTATCTTGTTGTCGAAGGGTGGCAGCTTGTTGTTCATGGCAAGGATCGTTTCACCCTCGGTGGAGCCGACCAGCACCTGAAAACGCGGGTCAGCCTCGAATTGCGGCAGGTTTTCGGGTGCCGGAAACCCTGCGAAGGCGTCGATGTCCTGTGCCATCATGGCGGCGAAGGCCGCTGTGGGATCAGAGATGAACTTGAACGTGGCGGCCTCCAGTGCGGGGGCGTCGCCCCAATAGTCCGGATTGCGGCTGATTTCGATCCTGTCACCCTGCACCCAGGTGTCGAATTTGAAAGGGCCGGTGCCGATCGGGGTCTGCTTGATGTTCTCGATGCTCTCGGGGGCCACGATCACCGCATCGCCCCAGGCCATGTTGAAGAGGAAATTGCCGTCCGGTGCCGAGAGTTTCACCTCGACCGTTGTCGGGTCGATCACCGTGACGTCCGAAATCCCGGCAAACAGAGCCTTTTGCGCATTGGCGCTGTCCTCGGCACGGGCGCGGTCCAGCGTGAATTTCACGTCCTCGGCGTCCATCGTGGTGCCATCGTGGAACGTCACGCCATCGCGCAGCGTGAAGGTGTAGGTCGTGCCGTCTTCGCTGATCTCCCAGTTTTCGGCGAGGCCCGCCGCGACGGATCCGTCCGACATGAAGCGCGTCAGCCCTTCGAAGACGTTGGAATAGAGCACCGAGTCAATCGCCCCGGCGGCGGCGCTGGTGGGGTCGAGATGCGGCGGTTCGAGTTGCAGCGCAATCGTGAGATCGGTCTGTTGCGCCAGCGCAGGCGCAGACAGAAGCGCCGCAAGGGCAACGCCCCGAAGGAAGTGTTGTGTCATGGTGTCCCTCCTGTTGTTGTGTTCACTGTCCGCGCGAATCGTCCTGCAATCAAGCACATGCTGCAATTTGCGCAGTGCGGGAACGTGGCTGTCCTGCTAGGTCCGCGCGCAGACAGGACCGAAAAGGAGACGCCGCATGAGCGCCACCGCCCGAAAGACCGCCCCCTTGCCCGATGACATTCGTGCACGCAAAGGCGGCACACCTATTGTCAGTCTGACCGCCTACACCACGCCGATGGCCGAGTTGATGGATGCGCATTGCGACTTCGTGCTTGTGGGCGACAGTGTCGGGATGGTGCTGCATGGCCTGCCTTCGACACTTGGCGTGACGATGGACATGATGATTCTGCATGGGCAGGCAGTGAAGCGCGGCTTGAAGCAGGCGATGATGGTCGTCGATATGCCGTTCGGGTCTTATGAGGAAAGCCCGCAGCTGGCGTTTCGCAATGCGGCGCGGATCATGGCGGAGACCGGTGCGGGTGCGGTCAAGCTGGAAGGGGGGCAGGGCATGGCCGAAACCATCGCGTTTCTGGTGGCTCGCGGGATTCCGGTGATGGCGCATATCGGTCTCACGCCGCAGTCGATCAACACGCTTGGGGGATACAAGGTGCAGGGGCGCGGCTCGGCAGGCGCGCGGTTGCTGGCGGATGCGCAGGCGATGGCTGCGGCAGGGGCCTTTGCCGTTGTGTTGGAGAAGGTGCCGCAGACTCTCGCCGACCGGATCACGGCCGACGTGCCGATCCCGACCATTGGCATCGGCGCGTCGGCGGGATGCGATGGGCAGGTGCTGGTGGTCGATGACATGTTGGGGCTCTTCACCAGGTTCAAACCCAAATTCGTCAAACGCTATGCCACTCTGGGGGAACAGGCCGAGGCTGCTGTCGCGGCTTATGCCGAAGAGGTGCGAACACGGGCTTTCCCCGCAGTTGAGCATGTGTTTGCAGACGCCGCGCCGGAGGCCAAGTCGTGATCGCTCCGATCGTGCGGGATAAGGCGCTGCTGCGCGAAATGGTGACTCCGTGGAAACGGGCGGGCGAGGTGGTTGGCGTCGTCCCGACCATGGGCGCGCTGCATGACGGGCATCTGAGTCTGGTGGCTGCGGCCAAGGCGGTCTGCGACAGGGTGATCGTGACGATTTTCGTCAACCCGAAGCAGTTCAACAACCCCGAGGATCTGGCGAACTACCCCCGCACCGAGGAAGCCGATGCGCGCAAACTGGAACGGTTCGACGTTGATGCGATCTGGGTGCCGGATGGGGAGCAGATGTATCCTGAAGGCTTTGCGACTACCGTTTCGGTGACGGGACTCACCAATTGCCTGTGTGGCACAACGCGCCCCGGCCATTTCGAAGGTGTAGCGACAGTGGTCGCCAAGCTGTTCCTTCAGACGCAGGCCGACAAGGCGTTTTTCGGAGAAAAGGACTACCAGCAATTGCAGGTGGTCACCCGGATGGCGGCGGATCTCGACATTCCGATCGAGGTGATTGGTTGCCCGACGATCCGCGAAGAGGATGGGCTGGCAATGTCGTCCCGCAATCTGCTGCTGTCGGATCGTGCGCGTGTCTATGCGCCGGTCTTGAACGAGGTGATGGAGCGTATGGCGGACGCCTTGCGTGCGGGCGCGGCGATGTCGGATGTGTTGCCCGATGCCTTGGCGCGGCTGGAGACTGCCGGGTTCACCGGGGTGGATTACCTCGAATTGCGCGCGGCGGACGGCTTGACGCTTTTGGAGCGATCCGATGTTCCGTCGCGGCTTTTTGCGGCGGCCTGGCTGGCTGGGGTTCGGTTGATCGACAATATCGCGGTGTGAGAGGGTGATCCTGGGTCGACACAGGTTCCGTTTCCGAAAACGGAAACGGTTGGGGCGCTGCCCCAAACCCCGAAGTATTTTTCAACCAGAGAAGATCAGGGCAGCAGCAGGGTTTCGAGGCTGCGGCCCATGACCTTGGCGCTGTCGAGCATATCGGTGATCCCGACCCATTCATCAGGTTTGTGCGCCAGTTCCAGAACACCGGGGCCATAGGCGATGCAGTTCTTCAGCTTGCCGATCCGGTCGATATGTTTCTGGTCATAGCTGCCCGGTGAGGCGACATAGGTGGGGTCTTGCCCCAGCACTGCGTGGATCGCGTCATGGACGGTTGTGACGATGGGCGCGGTCTTGTCGGTCATTGACGGGATCACCCGGTTGATCTCGCGGATTTCGTAGTCGAAGGATTCGCGCCGTGATTTGAGGTCTTCCAGCAGGTCGATCACCTCTTGCCGGACAGCGTCGATGGGTTCTTCCATAAGAAAGCGGCGGTCGATCACGATGCGGCAACTGTCGGGGACGCAATGGGCAGGCAGGCCGGTATAGTCGCTGGCCTGTTCGGGCTGGCCACCGTGAATGGAGTTGATGTTCATCGTGGACTGACGTGCGCCTTCGGGAACGACGGGCATGTCCGTCCAGCGCGCGGCCATCGCCGGGTAAAGCGTTTCTTCAAACGCCTGAAGGACGGCTGCCATGTGCCGCACGGCGCAGTCGCCGAGAAACGGCATGGAACCATGGGCGATTTCCCCCTTGGTTTCGATCTCGGCCCACCAGCCACCACGATGCCCAAGGCAGATGCGGTCCTTGTTCAGCGGTTCGGGGATGATGACGTGCTGAACACGCCTGGGGTCGAACCAGCCCTGTTCGGCCAGATAGGCAACACCGCCATAGCCGCCTGATTCCTCGTCGGCGGTGCCGCTGATCTCGATGGCACCCGCGTAATCGGGGTGTTCGGCGATGAAGGCTTCGGCGGCGATGATCGACGCAGCAAGCCCGCCTTTCATATCGCAGGCGCCGCGCCCATAGATCCTGTCGTCTTCGACCGTGCCGCCGAACGGGTCGCGGGTCCAGCCGTGGCCGACCTCGACCACATCGGTGTGGGAATTGAAGTGAACGCAGTCGCCGGGGCGGGTACCTTCGTGCCGCGCGACAAGGTTCCAGCGGGGGTAAAGGTCACTGTCCCCGGGGGCACCTTCGGCGCGGACCCATGTGGTTTCGAACCCCGCGCGGGACAGGCGGGTGTCGAGCAGATCGCAGATCGCGGCGTAGTTCTCACCGGGTGGGTTGAGCGTGGGGACGCGGATCAGGTCCTGTGTCAGTGCGATCAGGTCATCGCGCGCCCTGTCGATCCGCTGGAAAAGCCCATCTGCCATCTGTCACCTCGCTGTTGGCACCAGTGTTGCGGCGCTTTGTGGGCTTGGCAAGGCTCAGCGCCACACCAGTGGTGGGAGCGTGCCGACGGGGAGCGGTCCGAGCAGCACCGTGCCCTTCTCGAGGCCGAGGGTCACATCCAGCGTCTCGCGCGATCCGGTGAGGCTTGCCAGCAGGGTGAGCAGGTCAGCCAGCCCCTCGGCCAGAACCGGGGGCAGATCCCCCGATGTCCGGGCAGAGACAAGAGCGTCCCGCCAGTTCTCGGCAGTGATGCTGACTTCGCCGGTTGCCCGTCCCTGATCGTCGAGCGTTGCCGCTCCGGTCAGCTTGAATGTCACAGATCCGTAGCTGATTTCGGACCGGTGCAGTTCAACCGTCGTTGGTCGCGGCCTTGCTTGGGCAAACATGTCGAATGTCAGCGGCCGATCAAAGCCCAGATCGAGTTCTGCGCGAAGACTGGCGAGCGATCCGGGGGCGGACGACGGCACCATTTCCGAAGAGGGAACGGCCAAGCTGCCTGCCGACAGCGCTACCCGATAGGTGCTTGGTGCCGGGTCAATTCTCTGAAGCGCCGCATTCACGTCGGCCAGGGCCAAGGTCCGTCGAGGACCCGCGAGATTGAGGACTGCAGCCTCGACGTTTGTGCGCAGCACGGTGTTGTCGCTGTATATCATGCTGGCCCGTATTCCGTCCGAGGTCACGGCAATGTCGCCGTCCGGGCTTGTCAGTGTTTGGGTGTCCGGCCAAGCCACGATGACGTGGCCCTTTTTATATGTCAGGGCGAGGATTTGCAGGAATGGCGCGGTCCAACCGAAGCGACCGTCGGCAGAGACAAGGATCGGGTCGGTCAGGGTCAGGTCCGTTCGGTTTGGAAAGCCTCGGACAGCGATGTCCGAATACTGCGCCTCGAGACCCGCGGCTTTCTGGGCGTCAAACCAGTTTTCAACGTCATTGCTCAAGCTGTTCGCTGCATAAAACCACCAGCCGCTATATGCGAGCGTGGCCAATGCGATGGCCGCCAGAAGCTGTTTCACGCCCTGCACCCCCTTTTGTCTGCCGCGCCTTTGGTGTTTACCGCGCGCTGAAAGGCAGGACCAGCATCATGACGCTTTGGGTATTCGGTTACGGATCGCTTTTGTGGAACCCCGGATTCACGCCGGTCGAAACGGCGCATGCCCGATTGGACGGCTATGCGCGCAGTTTCTGCATGCGGTCGATCCATCATCGTGGAACCGAAGAGCATCCGGGATTGGTTTTGGCGCTGGATGCGCATCCAAACGGTGCCTGCGACGGTCTCGCGATGCAGATGCACGAAGCCGAGTACGACGCCACAATGACGTATCTTCGAGAGCGTGAATTGGTGTCTTCCGCCTATCTTGAAAAGATTTTGCCTGTCGTTCTGGCAGATGGGCGGGCGGTCAAGGCGGTGACCTATGTGATCGACCCGGATCACGTGCAATATTGCGGATCGCTTGATCTTGAAGACCAGGCGCAAATCATCGCAAGCGCAGTTGGCGGTCGCGGACCCAACAGCGAATATCTGTTCAATACGGCGTCACATCTGGCCGATCTGGGCATTCCGGATGCAGAACTGGACTGGCTCTGTGCGCGTGTGCGGGAGTTGAGTGCTTAACTGCTTGGCGATTTGCGGCGAACCGCCTAGAGTTTGATGCGAAGAACAAAAAACGCGTCAGGAACTGTCCGAATGGATCAGCCGGACATCGAGGCCGAGCCACAATTTTCCCAGCCTGTCCGTCAGGTGGTGATGATGCTCCTCGTTCTGGGGCTCACAGGCTTTGGCGGTTTTCTTGCCTTGCCACGGGTACTTCTCGTGTTCGAGGCCAATCCGTATCTGAACGGCTTTATTGCCTTCGTCTTCGTCCTCGGGGTTCTGGCCTGTTTCTGGCAGGTCTGGCAGTTGATTCAGTCCGTGCGCTGGATCGAGAAGTTCGCGCAGGAGCGCGAAGGCGGCTTCCAGAGCAAGGCGCCTTTGCTGCTGGCACCGCTCGCGACCCTGTTGCGGTCGCGCGGGAAGCGGATGCAGATCAACACCACGTCGACACGGTCGATCCTTGATTCCGTGGCCACCCGCATCGACGAGGCGCGCGAAATCACGCGCTATATCGTCAACCTGCTGATCTTTCTGGGGCTGTTGGGCACGTTCTATGGACTTGCCACCACGGTGCCGGCGCTTGTGGACACCATTCGGGGACTGGCCCCGGAGGACGGCGAGAGCGGGGCCGAGGTCTTCGGGCGGCTGATGACCGGGCTGGACAGTCAATTGTCGGGCATGGGCGTGGCCTTTGCGTCTTCCCTGCTTGGGCTTGCCGGGTCACTGGTTGTCGGTCTTCTCGAGCTTTTCGCGGGGCATGGGCAAAATCGCTTCTACCGCGAGCTTGAGGAATGGCTGAGCTCGATCACCAAGCTTGGGTTTTCCAGCGGCGATGGCGATGGCGCCGGTGAGATGGGAACGGCAGGCGTCATTCTTGACCAGATGGTCGAACAGATGGAAGCGCTCCAACTCCTGTTTGCGCGGTCGGAAGAGGGCCGTTCGGAAGTAGAGTATCGGCTGGGCCAGCTTAGCGACACGATCGAGCGGATGACCGAACGCATGGAAGCCACCGCGCCAAGCGCCACGGCATTTGCGCGCATTGCTGACACTCAGGAGCGCCTGATCGACGTGCTGTCGCACAAGTCGGACAACGAGGGTCTTGATGCCGAAAGCCGGATGCGCTTGCGGTCGATCGACGTGCAGATGCTGCGCATCCTCGAAGAAGTGGCGGCAGGACGTCAGGAAACGATGGCGGAACTGCGCACCGATCTGAATGCGATCGCCCGTGCCCTTGATCGTATGGCCCGCAATTCGGGGCGCAGGGCCGACAAGGGCGAGGTCTAGGCCGTGGCCCTGTCACGCCGTACCGGAGCCCGGTTCCAGGCCTCGATCTGGCCCGGCTTTGTTGACGCGATGACCGGTCTTCTGCTGGTGCTGATGTTCGTGCTGACCATTTTCATGGTGGTGCAGGCGGTTCTGCGGGACACGATCACCGGTCAGGAAAACGAGCTCAATTCACTGTCGACCGAGATCGCCGAACTTGCGCGGGCGCTGGGCGTCGAACAGCAGCGCACAACATCCCTGACCAACCAGCTTGGCGCCTTGAACGCGACCTTGGATGACACGCAGGCCCGTCTGACCGAACAAGAGGCGATCATCGCCTCCTTGTCGGCCACGCGCGACCGGCAGGCGGTAGCCCTAGAGGCGGCGGATGCGCGGATTGCCTCGTTCGAGGAACAGGTGGCGGGGCTTTTGTCCGAACGGGACACGGCCTTGGGGCAGGTGGCGGATCTCACGCAGGCGCGCGAGCAGTTGCTGACCGAACAGGAGGCCCTCAACCTTGCACTTGCGACGGCGCGCAGCGAGATTGATGCACAAGCAGAAGCCGCGCGTCTGGCCGCGGCCCGCCGTGAGGCGCTCGAGGCTTTGGTGGCGGATCTGCGGGCAGAGAATGCCGAGACCATCGAGCAGGTTGGCGCGCTGACTGCGCAAGTTTCCGATCTGGAAAACGCATTGAGCGAAGAAGAAGCGGCGAAACTGGCCGAGGCCGCTGCCGCCGAGGCGTTGCGCGCGCGGCTTGAAAACGCGGATGCCGAACTGACGGCCATGACGATGGCGCTTGAAGAGCAGCGGGCACGGGCTGAGGAAACGCTGACCCTGCTTGCGGCGGCCCGCAGCGCAGAAGACGACCTGAACGCCCGGCTTGCTGCAGCTTTGCTGGATGGAGAACAAACCGCTGCTGCCTTGCAGGCACGGCTGGATGCCCAGGCCGAGCGGATCGATGCGCTGGAAACCGACTTGGCGGCATCCAAGGTCGATCAGACAACCCTTTCGTCGCTTGAGGCGCAATTGTCCCAAGCCTTGATCCGGGTGTCCGAGGCCAATGCGCTGGAAGAGCGGTTGGAGGCCCTGCGTGCAGAGAATGCTGCGCTGACTGCGGATCTGAGCGGTTCCGAGGAAACGACCGCCAAACTGCAAGCAACCGTTGCAGCCTTGCGGCAAGCTTTGACAGAGGCGCAGGCGCAAGCCGCTGCGCGCACTGAAAGCGAACAAACTCTCGAACAACGGTTGGCAACCGCTTTGGCGCAACAAACGTCAGCCGAGGCAACTCTGGAAGAGACGCGCAATCAGTTGGCAGCCGCGCTGGCCGCGCAAGTTGCAGCGGAGACTGCGCTTGAAGACCGCCTGACTCAGTCGGAACAGCGCCAGGTTTTGCTGGAACAGGCGCGTGAAAGGCTTGATGCAGAAACCCGTCGCGCCACCGAAGCGCAGCGCCAGACCGAACTGCTCAACCAGCAGGTTGGCGCGTTGCGGCGGCAATTGTCCTCGTTGCAGGCGCTTTTGGACGAAGCGCAGGCGCGGGATACGGCGGCGCAGATTCAGTTGGAAAGTCTTGGAAGCGAATTGAACACGGCCCTTGCCCGGGTGGCCGCCGAAGAACGGCGTCGGCGTCAGTTGGAAGAGGCCGAGAGGGTTCGGCTTGAGGAAGAACGGCAACGGCTCGAAGCAGAAAAACAGCGTCTGGCGGGTGAGAATCAGGATCTGGAACGCTATCGGTCAGAGTTCTTCGGTCGGTTGCGCGAGGTCTTGGGCAACCGCGAAGGTGTCCGGATTGAAGGCGACCGCTTTGTCTTTTCGTCCGAAGTGCTGTTCCCGTCGGCGCAAGCGTCGCTGTCTCCCGAGGGCCGTGCGCAGGTTGCCAATGTGGCCGCGATCCTGAGAGATGTTGCGCAGGATATTCCCGAAGGCATCAACTGGATCATCCGGGTCGATGGCCACACCGACAATGTGCCTTTGTCGGGACAGGGTCTTTATGCCGATAACTGGGAGTTGTCACAGGCGCGGGCCCTGTCGGTTGTACGCTATATGATCGAAGATCTGGGCATCCCGCCGCGCCGCCTGTCTGCCAATGGGTTCGGAGAATATCAGCCGGTCAATTCCGACGACACGCCCGAGGCGCGCGCGCAGAACCGGCGGATCGAGCTGAAACTGACAGAGCAATAGGCGTCATCTGACCCTCACGTCCGCATGTCGAACGGCGAGGATCGTGTTTCCCCGGATCAGTTGGACATAGCCGCGATAGTCCCCGCTGACCCAGCCGGTGTCGGGTGCGCGTTTGCCATAGGCACGCATCAACTGGGCCTGATCCTCGTCCAACCGGGCTGTGTGCGTAAAGACCTCGCGGTTGTCAGGGCCGATCATGGTAAAGTCGATCCGGTCATAGGCATCGCCGTGAAACGCATGGGCATAGAGGACCATGGCGTCTTCAGGCGATAGCGTGGTTCGCCGTGCGGCACCGGATTGCACCGTGTCCAGATCAGGCACAGCATCGGAGACACCGACCGTAAAGAGACCGGCATCCGAATATCGCGGTGTGTCCAGCCAAAGGGTTTCGCGCGAGTCAGAACACGCGTTGGTCTGACCGGGGGCAAATGGATCGATGATTTCCGACCCTTGGGTGATGGTCAGGTGCAGATGAGGATAATTGGTCAATCCACTCAGTCCGACCTCGCCAAGCAGTTGCCCCTGTACAACCCGCTGGCCCGGGGTCACGCGCACCGATCCCAGCTTCATGTGGCAGTAAACAGATTGATACCCGTTGCCGTGATTGATGCGCACCGCATTGCCGCATTCCTCACCGTTCAGGTCGGTGCCGGGTACATAGGGTTGATCCGGGCGCGTGTTGCGGATCGCCTCGACCCGGCCATCGGCGGCGGCAATCACGCGAACACCCTCATCCATCTGTTCAAAGCTCAGCAGGGCAAAATCCGTACCGCTGTGCCCGTCGCGGGTTTTCAGCCCGCATCGGTAGTCCGACGCGCCGCCGGTTGGATCGACGTCCGGGTAGTCCTCGATCACGCAGGTTTCACCCAGAACGCAATCAAGCGGCATGGCCAAAAAGGAAACGTCCGCCACAGCAGGTGTGGCGGACGCAATGAGTATGGCGATCAGACTGCGGATCACTCCGCCGTCAGAAGCGGGGGTTTCTTGCTGGACAGACGCGGATTGTCCGGTCCGAAAGTTTCCAGCAGGAGGTCGCCATCCTTGACGGACACGCGCACCACGCCACCCTTTGCCAGCTTGCCGAAAAGCAGTTCTTCGGCCAGCGGTTTCTTGATCTCTTCCTGGATCACACGGCCCAAGGGACGTGCACCCATCTTGTCGTCGTAGCCCTTGTCGGCCAGCCATTCGGCGGCAGGCTTGGTCAGCTCGATGGTCACGTTGCGATCCATCAACTGCGCCTCGAGTTGCAGCACGAACTTTTCGACGACCTTCAGGATCACCGATTTCGGCAGCGGCGAGAACGAGATCACGGCATCCAGACGGTTGCGGAATTCCGGTGTGAACGTGCGTTCGATCGCGGCGGTATCCTCACCCTCGCGGCGGTCGCGACCAAAGCCGATGGCAGCCTTCGCCTGTTCCGCAGCACCGGCGTTGGAGGTCATGATCAGGATCACATTACGGAAGCTTACGGTACGTCCGTTGTGATCGGTCAGCGAGCCGTGGTCCATCACCTGCAACAGGATGTTGTAGACATCCGGGTGCGCCTTTTCGATCTCGTCAAGCAGCAGCACGCAATGCGGATGCTGGTCTACGCCATCGGTGAGCTGACCGCCTTGGTCAAACCCGACATAGCCCGGAGGCGCACCGATCAAACGGCTGACGGCATGTTTCTCCATGTATTCGGACATGTCAAAGCGCAGCAGTTCCACACCCAGCGTATCCGCAAGCTGCTTGGCAACCTCGGTCTTACCCACACCTGTCGGACCCGCGAAGAGGTAGTTGCCGATTGGTTTCTCGGGCTCGCGCAGGCCTGCACGGGCCAGCTTGATGGCCGAGGACAGCGCTTCGATGGCCGCGTCCTGACCGAAGACCACACGCTTGAGCGATGCTTCGAGATCCTTGAGCACCTCGGCATCGTCCTTGGACACGTTCTTTGGCGGGATGCGGGCGATCTTGGCCACGACAGCTTCGATTTCCTTGGCACCCAGCGTCTTGCGCCGCTTCGACTCGGCAACCAGATGCTGCGCCGCGCCAGCTTCGTCGATGACGTCGATGGCCTTGTCGGGCAGCTTGCGGTCATTGATGTAGCGCGCCGAGAGTTCCACCGCGGTCTTGATCGCTTCGGCGGTATATTTGACGCCATGGTGTTCCTCGAAATAGGGCTTGAGGCCCTTGAGGATCTTGATGGTGTCCTCGACCGAGGGTTCGTTCACGTCGATCTTCTGGAACCGGCGCGACAGCGCGCGGTCTTTTTCGAAGTGCTGACGGAATTCCTTGTAGGTGGTCGACCCCATCGTGCGCAGCTTGCCGCCCTGAAGCGCAGGCTTCAGAAGGTTGGACGCATCCATTGCGCCACCGGATGTGGCACCTGCACCGATCACGGTGTGAATCTCGTCGATGAAGAGCACCGCATCGGGATGTTCTTCCAATTCGTTCACGACGGCTTTCAGGCGCTCTTCGAAATCACCACGGTACCTCGTACCCGCCAGCAGCGCGCCCATGTCGAGCGAGAAGATGGTCGTTTTCGACAGGACCTCGGGGGTTTCGCCGGCAACGATCTTGCGCGCCAGACCTTCGGCAATCGCGGTCTTGCCGACGCCGGGATCGCCCACCAGCAGCGGGTTGTTCTTGCGGCGGCGGCACAGCACCTGAATGCAGCGCTCAACTTCGGAGTCGCGTCCGATCAGCGGGTCGATGTCACCTTCGCGCGACTTTTTGTTCAGGTCGACGCAATACTTGGCGAGTGCGGATTCCTTCTGGTCGCCCTGCGGTTCGGACGATTGGGTTTCCTCGTCATTGTCCGACGCGCCGGTCACGGGGCGGCTTTCGCCATAAGCCGGGTTCTTGGCCACGCCATGCGCAATGAAGTTCACCGCGTCATACCGAGTCATGTCCTGATCCTGCAGGAAATAGGCGGCGTTGCTTTCGCGTTCGGCGAATATGGCGACGAGAACGTTGGCCCCCGTCACTTCGCTGCGGCCCG
Source organism: Alphaproteobacteria bacterium (assembly GCA_030428355.1). Classification (GTDB taxonomy): domain Bacteria; phylum Pseudomonadota; class Alphaproteobacteria; order Rhodobacterales; family Rhodobacteraceae; genus Marivita. Next base: position 121,416 of record JAUIBL010000005.1, read on the forward strand.
AGCTTTGGACATGGATCGCCGCACGCTGGATCACCCGTTGGAATGCTGCCGTCGGCACAGCTTCGGACCCTTCGATGTCTGTCACGAGGTTCGACAGGTCGTCGTCGATGTAATCGACCAGCGTCGTGCGCAATTCTTCGGTATCGACCGAGCACGCTTTCATGACGCGAACCGCATCGGGTTCGTCGATCAGCGCCAGCAGCAGATGCTCTAGCGTAGCGAACTCATGTGACCTCGAATTGGCCAGGGCCAGGGCCGAGTGGATTGCCTGCTCAAGGGTGTTCGAAAATGAAGGCACGATTGAGTGCTCCTTCTTTTGTTTGTTGCGCCGCACGCTACGACACAACTGTCATCTTAATCTTAAACTGTGGTCGTTACCTACAAACCTTCAAGTTTTTTCTTCGTCTTGACAGGGTACAAAGCTGCGATTGCGCACAAGTTCTTGTGAAATTGCCTCAGAAGCGATCCTTGCGGGCGCGAATTTCGGCAAACACGTCGACCGGCTCTGCACCGATCATGTCCAGATTGGCTTGGATCGCAGGGTCAGCGGCACGCAGGAACGGGTTGGTTGCCGCTTCGTCAGAGAGTTTGCTGGGAACCGTCGGTTCGTTTCTTTCACGTTTTGAATTTACGTGGGCGATCCGTGCTTTCAAGTCGGCATTGTCCGGATCGACGGTGATTGCAAAGCGCGCGTTCGATTGCGTGTACTCATGCCCGGAACAGATCAGCGTATCGGGCTTGAGTGCGGCAAGCTTTTGCAGGCTGTCCCACATCTGGGCGGCAGTCCCCTCGAACAGTCTTCCGCAGCCCAACGCCATAAGGCTGTCGCCGGTGAGTGCGAAGCCGGACTCCGATGCGACAAAGGCGATGTGCCCAACCGTGTGTCCTGACACGTCAAGCACCGTGATCACCTCTCCTCCGAATTCGAAACGGTCGCCCTCTCCGACTTCGTGGTTCAGCGTCGGAAGGCGATGCCGGTCGGCTGTTGCGCCCGTGACCTTGGCATCGAAGACCTTGAGAAGATCATCAACGCCGCCAATGTGGTCATGATGGTGATGGGTCAGCCAGATGTCGGTCAGGGTCCAACCGCGTTGCGTCACCGCGTCGACAATCGGCTGCGCCTCCGGCACGTCGATACAGGCAGTCGCACCGCTTTCGCTGTCATGGACGAGATACGTGTAATTGTCCGAAAGAGCAGGCAGTGTGACGAGTTCAAGGGGCATGGCGTTTCTTTCCGTGGTAGGTACACTTACGGCAAACTAGGCCAAAATGTTCGGAGGCCCAAATGCATCTCGACGTGCAGCGCCTGCACAGCTTCTATTATCGCAGTGCGATAGGTCGCGTGGCGCAACGCGTCGTTCGGGATCAGGTGATCACCTTCTGGCCTGAAGCAAAGCAACAATCCATCGGAGGGTTCGGCTTTGCCGTGCCTCTGCTGCGGCCCTATCTCGCCGAGGCCCGCCGCGTGGTTGCGTTGATGCCCTCACAGCAGGGGGTCATGCCGTGGCCCGCGGGCATGCCGAATGTCTCGGTGCTGTGCGAGGAAACGCTCTGGCCGATCGAGAACGGGCGCTTTGACAAATTGATCCTGATGCACGGGCTTGAGACATCAGAGCGACAATCGGCTCTTCTTGAAGAATGCTGGCGGGTTCTCGGGCCGGGAGGCAAGGCGCTGTTCATCGTACCCAACAGATCGGGTCTGTGGGCGCGGTCCGATGCGACCCCGTTCGGTTATGGCCGTCCCTATTCGATGGGCCAGCTCGAGGCGCAGCTCAGATCGCACAGCTTCGAGCCGCAGCGGCATACAGCCGTTCTGTACCAGCCACCGTCGACGCGGCGCTTCTGGATGAAGACCGGGCGCTTCTGGGAACAGATGGGTCGCAGCGTGTCCGCTCTCATTGCGGGCGGTGTCCTGATGGTCGAGGTCACGAAGACCAATCCGACCCCGCGTGGTACCAAGGCGGAAAGCCGTGTGCTGAACCCTTTGGGCAACCTTGTTCCGACGCCTGCCTCGAAACCGGCGCGCGCACGGGTTCATGGCAAAAGCACTGCCTGTGAACCCACGAATTCCTGACCCTGTTCGCAGTCTGCCTGCTTTTTGTGCAGGTGCAGCGAAAATCTCGGGTTAGGGCGTGCAGGTGCTTCGGCGCATCGCCGCATGAGGAATCGGCAATCATGACCAATCCGCTCGGAAAAGATGCAACTTTCTTGCGCGCATTAGGTCGCACTTGTGCTTAACTATATGTAAACAAACAAGATGTGGGTGATTTCAAAATCACCATACCGTGTTGCGGGCTGAGGAAGCCTCTGCTACATCCGCGCTGATTTCTATGCCATGCGGCATTTGCCAAACTCAAAACGCCTCTGACCACCGGTAATTCGGGGGATCGGAGGCAGAATAGCGGAAGGGTGGACGTGTCTGAATCAGCATCCATTTCCTCGGGCATCGCGGATCGCTATGCCACGGCGGTCTTCGATCTCGCCAAAGAGGGTAAAGAGCTCGACAAGCTCGAAGCGAATCTCGACGATCTGTCGGCCGCACTTGCCAGCAGCCCGGAACTGGCCGATCTGATCCATTCACCGGTCTACAGCCGTGACGCACAGGCCAATGCCATCACCGCCGTTGCTGCGAAGATGGGTCTGACCAAGACCATGCAGAACGTGCTGGCACTGATGGCCTCCAAGCGCCGCCTGTTTGTTCTGCCGCAGATGATCAACCGTCTGCGCGACCAGATCGCGGAAGAGAAAGGCGAGGTGACAGCCGACGTCGTGTCCGCCGTCAAGCTGACCGCCGCCCAGTCGAAAGAGCTGGCCAGCACGCTCAAGGCCAAAGTTGGCAAAGAAGTAAAGATCAATGCGACCGTTGATGAATCCCTCATCGGCGGTCTTGTCGTTAAAGTGGGCTCGAAGATGATCGACACGTCGATCCGCTCCAAGCTCAACTCCCTCCAGAATGCAATGAAAGAGGTCGGAT
>JAUIBL010000045.1 GCA_030428355.1 Alphaproteobacteria bacterium
TGCAGGAAACCAAAGCAACGCTTTGCAAGATCATGGCAGCGTAAGGAGGAGAACAAGACATGGCACGCGCTAAATTTCTAGTCGACGCCGAACGCTGCATCGAATGCAACGCCTGCGTCACGGCCTGCAAGAACGAGCACGAGGTTCCGTGGGGGATCAACCGCCGCAAGGTGGTCACGATCAACGACGGCAAACCCGGCGAACGCTCGATCTCGGTGGCCTGCATGCACTGTTCGGACGCGCCCTGCATGGCCGTCTGCCCGGTGGACTGCTTCTACCAGAACGAAGAGGGTGTGGTCCTGCATTCCAAGGACCTCTGCATCGGCTGCGGCTACTGCTTCTACGCCTGCCCCTTCGGCGCACCGCAGTACCCGCAGGCGGGCAACTTCGGATCGCGCGGCAAGATGGACAAGTGCACCTTCTGCGCCGGTGGCCCGGAAGAGAACCACTCGACCGTCGAGTTCGCCAAGTACGGCCGCAACCGCATCGACGAAGGCAAGCTGCCGATCTGTGCGGAAATGTGCGCCACCAAGGCTCTGCTGGCCGGGGATGGCGACGTGGTGTCGGCGATCTACCGCGAGCGCGTCGTGGCGCGCGGCTTCGGCTCGGGTGCATGGGGCTGGGGCACTGCCTACGACCAGAAAGACGGCTGATCGTCGTTTCACACGATTGACCAAAGAAAAGCCCCGGAGATCGCTCCGGGGCTTTTTCGTTGCGGTGCGCCCGGCGCAAGCCTGGCCTGCCCGGATACGCGGTTGCTGTATGTCGCGCAGCATCGTCATCCTCGGGCGGGGCCCGAGGATCTGTTTGTCCCGAGGTCCTCGGCTGCCCCGAGGATGATGGGTTGTCCTATGAGAAGAAGCGGCGCCGCCCCGTGGGCCTGACGGTTCTCTCGAGTCCGCGATTCAACGCGCGACCTGTGCTCTGGGTCTCAGAGCCTTGCAAGACCGGTCTCTCATGGTCAGCCTTCCGGCATACGAGAGAAATGTCAGTGTCGTCTACGCGGCATGGGAGTGACCCTTCCCGCTCAAAAGCTTTTGTGGGCGTGGGTATCGGACGCGTGGGTTAAGAACCGGGAAACGGACCGTACGGTGGGCGGTCTTTCGAAAGACCGCGACCACGGTTTGAAAACCGTGCCCCACGCGCGGTCGAACGCGCGTTTTCAGAGCCTTCGAAGGCTCTGCCCCGCATTTTGATGTATCAGGCGTACCAAGCTATGGCAGGGTGCGTGATGGATAGGACTCCACAAAATCACATCTTTGCGTCAACCTATTCGCATGAGGCGAGTTTTCCGATTTTTTCTTACTGTTTTAAGCGGGCCATTTTTGGTCGTGCTGTACCTAAATATCGAGACTTATGCACAATCGCGCGGCTGGGATGGTTTGCTTTCTCGACATTTCCCCGCCGTGTCTGACTTCCTGTTGCAAACTTGGGTGATTGTACTAGCCGCGCTTTTTGCTGGGGCAGCGATTGGCGCTTGGACTCATAGTCTTCTATCAGTTTCTGAAGCGCCCGAGGCGCTAAGCTCTAGCACATTGCAAGGACCGCAGTTGCCAGAAATAGTTTACGACACAAAATGGGCCAATGGCATTCCTACAATGCCAATTCAAGACGTTGCTTGCGCTTTGGCGGGTATAACTCGAGAAAGCTATGCAGCTTCAGCAAGGGCGCAAGCTTTAGCTATTGATCTTGTAGAGGCCACTTATGACGGTTGGGTTTGCAGCCAAGAAGCCCACATGCACCTTATCAATAACATTGGAAATTTTGAAGCTAGGGTAGAAGGCAAACCTCAGTTTCCAGGGGTTGAAAAAGCAACAATCGAAACCCGGATTTACACACCTTCTCTCCGAGAGGATTACTTGCTCAAAAGGCCTGATCTAAATGTCGACTGGATTCCAGAACAGGCGGAAGGTAACCCGATGAGCGTGACAATCGGAGTGCGGTAACCCCAATAGCTTCAAGACCTTTCAGCATGAACGCTGCACTGAACTTGCCAAGTGATAGCTTGTTTCTGACCCTCGGTACTTTGCCTTTCAGCACCTGCACAAGTTGTGCATAGCGGGCAGCCTTCTTTTTTTGTGCGTTTGATGCATACAGCCACTGCCCCGCATTTTCGAAAATGCGGCCGCCGCTCAAAGGTCGAGATCCATCCAGACCGGCAGATGATCCGACGCCCGGCGCGCTTCGCCCTGGGCGAACACCCCGGCCCCGACCACCCGCAGCCCCCGCCCCACGGCGAACCGATCCAGCGGCGCAAGCGGGCGTGCGGCGTGAAAACTGCGTCCGGGGCTGATCACGTCAAAGGCATGCTCGAGAATGTCGAAGCCGATGCGCGGTGACCATTCGTTGAAATCCCCCGCGATCACCGCCCGGTCTGTGCGCGTCTCAAGTTCGGCCAGCAGATGCGCCAGTTGCAATTGCCGACACCCCCGGCGCAGACCCAGATGGGTGCCCACCAGAGTCAGACGCGCGTCCGGCCCCTCGAGGTCGGCCAGAAGCGCCCCGCGCGGTTCGATCCCCGGCAGGCTGAGCCGCTCCGTCGCGCCGACATGCCAGCCGTCCCGCACCAAAAGCGCATTGCCGTGCCAGCCCGAACTCGGCCCGTTGGTGACGGTGAGAACCCGCAACCCGGTGTGATCATAGAGCACGTCTTCGGGCAACACGGCAGGCCGCGCCCCAAGACGTTTGTCCGCCTCCTGCAGCGCCACCACATCGGCATCAAGCCCCGCAAGGACGCGAATGATGCGCAGCGGATTGCGCCGCCAATCCAGCCCCACCGCCTTGCGGATGTTGTAGCTGGCGATCCGCATCACAGCACCGGCGCAAACAGGCGGGCGATGCGGGCCAGCATCCCGACGATCAGGTTGCGATCCGGCAGGTCGATGTCCACCCGCGTCGCCTGTCCCAGATCCGTTCTCAGCATGGCCTCGACCGCCGAGGCCGCGGAGTGGCCTTCGAACAGAACCGTCAGTTCGAAATTCAGAAGCCCCGACCGCACATCGAGGTTGATCGACCCGATGGAGGCGATGTCGTCATCGACAAGGGCGACCTTCTGGTGAATGAAGGCCGGATCATAGGTCCAGATCTCGCCCCCCGCCGAGCGCAGGTCGTCGAAATAGGCCATCGCGGCGAAATAGGTGACGTAGTGATCCGCCCGCCCCGGCACCAGCACCTTGACATCGACGCCCCGCAACGCGGCAAAGCGCAAGGCGGTCAGTACATCGCGGTCCGGCACGAAATAGGGTGACGAGATCCAGAGCCGTGTTTGCGCCGCATGGGCAAGTGCGATGAAATAGAGATTGCCGGCGGCGATCCCTTCGGCGGGGGATGGTGCCAGGGCAACCGCCCGCATGCCGCCGGTTTCCGCCGGGGTCGCGCTGGCGATGTCGCTCAGGTCCTCCCCGGTGGCCCACATCCAGTCCGACGAGAAATGCAGCCCAAGCTGTGCGACCACCGGCCCCTCGATGCGGGCAAAGGTGTCGCGCCACGGACCGATCGACGGGTTGCGGCCGACATAGGTCTTCGACACGTTCAGCCCGCCGGTAAAGGCGACGCGGTTGTCGACCACCACCAGTTTGCGGTGATTGCGGTAATTGAACTGGAACGGCCCCAGCAGACGGCTTGGCCCCTTGGGCCGTGCCAGCCGGATGCCCGCCTGTTCGAGCGACCGCTTGAACCGGCGCGGCAGGCCGAAGAACGGCAGTTCGTCATGCAGCAGCCACACCGACACCCCGGCCCGCGCCCGTTCGATCAGGGCATCCCGCAGGGCGCGGCCGATGTCATCGTCCTTGATGGTGTAGAACTGCACGAAAAGCGTATGATCCGCGGATCGGATTGCCCCCAGCACCGCGTCATAGGTCGCTTTGCCATCCACAAGCAGGGTCATGTCATTGCCCTCGGTCACCGGAAGGCGGGCGATGCGGGCGAACGTGTCCAGCCGCGAGGGCGCATGTGCGACGCTGGCTTCGGACGCCATGTCGAACATGTCTTCGTCGGATTTGCGCCGTTCCCGTTCGAAACTCTTGTAGTCGGCATGGCCGAACACGAGATAGAGCAGCGTCCCCAGAACCGGCAGAAGCAGGATCAGGAGAATCCACGCCGTCGCCCCTTGCGGTGTCCGCGAGGTCAGCAGCGCGCGGTAGGCGGCCACCAGCGCGAGCGCGCCCAGAAGCGCGGCGATGATCGCATTGGAAAATGTCAGGAAATCAGCCATAAAGCCGCGTTTTCCGGGCTGAGATCGACGCGGAAAGTCTTGCTGTTGGCCCCATCTTGAGTATCCTGACAAAGGTATATGGATTGCCCATGTTTCGAGCATCCTTGTCACCAAAAGACACGGTCAAACCTGACCCAAAAAGACTGCATTTCGCAAGCCGGAGCGTGTGATGCGCTCGAAAGGGAGGACGCTGGGACATGCGTGACATTCGACATTTCATCCTTGGTTGCATCATGGCCGTGCTGGCCGTTGTGGGGCTGTCCGTCTGGATGCCCCCGAGCGAGGCCAACGCGCAAGAGGCCGGGAGCGTTGCCGCCGAACCCGAGATCGACCGGTCGGCCACCGGTGGCGCGACGACGCTCGAGGACATCATGCGACGCCAGCAGGGGTTGCAGACCGATGACAACGCCACCCGTTCGACCAACCTCGGCAGTGCCGAAGGTGCCGGCATCACCGATCAGTTGGGCACGCTGGGCGGTGCCTCGGATCCGGACCTGTGGCGCGGCATGCGGTTCAACGCGGCGGACGTGACCACGCAGGTGCGCGGTCCGGCGGCCGAGGTGCTGATCCAGGATCGCGGCATGTGGTGGCTGCAGTTCCGCGAAGGTCCGCTGCTGACCTATGGTGGCTACCTGCTCTTGGGAACGCTTGGCGCGCTGCTGCTTTTCTTCCTGCTGCGCGGGCGGGTGATGATCGACGGCCCCAAGACCGGACGCCGGATCGAGCGGTTCAAGCATGTCGAACGCTTTGGGCATTGGTTGCTGGCCGGGTCGTTCATCCTGTTGGGCATCACCGGGCTGGTGTCGCTGATGGGACGCAAGTTCATGATCCCTGTCATGGGGCACGAAAGCTATGCGCTGATCGCGGGCGTGTCGAAATGGATCCACAACAACGTGTCCTGGGCCTTCATGCTGGCGCTCGTGATGATCTTCGTGATGTGGGTCGTACACAACTTCCCCGACAAGACCGACCTCAAGTGGCTGGCCAAGGGCGGCGGGCTCTTTGGCGGCGGGCATCCCCCGGCCAAAAAGTTCAACGCGGGGCAGAAGATGATCTTCTGGTCGGTGATCGTGCTGGGCGGGTCGATCTCGGTCTCGGGTCTGTCGTTGCTCTTTCCGTTCGAGCTGCCGCTTTTTGCCAAGACCTTTGCCATCCTCAACAGCACCGGACTGCCCGAGATGCTGGGCTTCGGCATCCTGCCGGAAACCATGACCCCGCATGAAGAGATGCAGTATGCGCAGCTTTGGCACGCAATTGTCAGCTTTGTGCTGATGGCGATCATTCTGGCGCATATCTATATCGGCTCGGTCGGCATGGAAGGTGCCTATGACGCCATGGGGTCCGGCATGGTCGAGGAACAATGGGCCAAGGAACACCACAGCCTGTGGGTCGAGGAAGTGAAGCAGCGGGACAACAAGGCACCCAGCGGTGCCACGCCCGCCGAGTAACATGCGCCGGGCTTTGGCCACATCTGCGGCCCTGCTTTGGGCAACCTCCGGGGCCGCAGGCGACTTTTTCACACTCCAAGGTCATGGCGGCCCCATTATGGGGATCGCCGTGTCCGAAACCGACCAGATCGCCACCGTGAGTTTTGACAACGCGGTGGGGCTTTGGTCGGACCAGACACCTTCGTGGTTCGACGGGCACGAGGCGGCGGTCAATGCCGTTGTCTTTGCGCCGGATGGCCGGGTCTATTCGGCGGGTGACGATTTCACTTTGCGGGTCTGGGGGCCTGACGGCACCGCGCAAGCGGTTCGAGAGGGGCACAAGGGCAAGGTAGTCTCACTGGCCCTGTCGCCGGATGGGGCGATTGTGGCGTCGGCTTCGTGGGATGGGAGCATCGGGCTCTGGCCTTTGGACGGCAGCGCTCCGGCGTTCCTGACCGGGCATAGCGGGCCGGTGAATGATGTGGCCTTCACTGAAGATGGGACGGGCCTTTATTCCGCCTCCGCCGATGGCAGCATCCGGCTTTGGGATCTCACCACCAACAGCGAACGCCAGCGGGTGATCGAACACGGGTTCGGCGTGAACGAGCTTGAGCTGAACGAGGATGCAGGCTGGCTCGCCTATGGCGCTGTCGATGGCGGGACGCGGGCCATTGATCTTGCGACCGGGGACATACTGGCCGATCTGACGCTGGAGCGACGACCGATCCTGTCGATGGCGACCAGCCCCGATGGGACGATGCTCGCCGTGGGGGATGGTGAGGGGTACATCATGGTGGTGGACACGCCCGAGTGGCGCATCTCTCGCGATTTCCGCGCCACTGAACGCGGCCCGGTCTGGGCGCTGGCGTTTTCGAATGACGGGACCAACATCCACGCAGGCGGTCTGGCCCCGCGCATGTATTCCTGGCCCATCGCCGCGATGGGAGAGGCCGATCCGATGGCCACGGGATCGCCGTCCTTCCTGCAGGACGCCGACACGATGCCCAATGGCGAACGGCAGTTCATGCGCAAGTGTTCGATCTGCCACACTCTGACGCCGGGCAGCGCGCGCCGCGCCGGGCCAAGCCTTTATGACCTGTTCGGCAGACGGGCGGGCACGGTCGAGGATTACACCTATTCCGACGCGCTGAACGGGTCGGACATCATCTGGGACGAAGACACGATTGATGCCCTGTTCGACATCGGACCAGAGCATTACATACCCGGCACGAAGATGCCGATGCAGCGGATCACAGGGGCGCAGGACCGCGCCGATCTTGTGACCTATCTGCGGGAAACAACCGCACCTGAGGAGAGTTCGCAGTGAAAGCCATGCTACTTGGATTTGTCGCCATCGCCGTGATCGCCGTTGGCGCGGATTATACGCTGGATCAGATGGGGTGGAGCGCCGCTGAACAGGGCGCCTCCCCTTCCAATGTGCGTCTGGGCGACTGACCCTTACGTTCCGACCTGAAGCACCGACGTTTTCTGCCGCAGCATCGCGATCACGCTGAGGGCGGTGATCTTGCCTGTGGCCGGGTTTTCCTCGGTCGGGCGGTTCTGGATCGTCATGGTGAAGTCTGACGAGTCCGAGACCACGCGGACCGTGTGCTGGTTCTTTTCCAGCGACGGATCGGCCCAGACCTCCATCCGGGTCTTGTCGGTGCCATAGCCCGCAAGGCTGACCGCGACGGCGACATTGACGTTGGCGGGGAACACCTTGGCCACGTCGGTCACGGCGCCGCCCAGAACCAGTTTCGGTTCCGTCAGGTTGCTGAGGTCGATGTTGTTGTCGATCACGTAAGGGGCCTTGGCGAGGCCCGGGACGGGCTTGCGGGTCTCGATCACAACCGATTTCAGATTGCCGACAGCCGCCCCCTTGATCGCGTCGAGGCCAAGGATCGCGCCCGAGGGGATGAGGATCTTGGCCCCGGTTTCGGCAGCCCGGTCAAGCAGCGCCTGCTGGCCCATGAGTTGGCTGGCGGACAGGACGATAAGTTCCTTGCCCGCTTCGATGGTCGGCACAGCCAAATCCATGAACAATTGCGGCGGCAGGGTTTCGATGACGATGTCGCACTGCTCCGGCAGTTCGCTCAGGGAATAGACCGGGGCGGGTTTGGACAGGGTCGCATTGGCCTCGTCAGCGCGGTCTGCGTTGCGGGCGCTGATGCCTGCGAGTTCACAGCCGGGGATGCCACCGCGATCCAGTTCCTGAGCGACGTGCAGCCCGATGGCGCCCAGTCCTGCAATTCCGATCTTCATGCGCGATACCTTTCGACCATTTCGACAATTCTGTGTGCTGCGGCGACCGAGGCCGCATGATCCTGCGAGAAGTTGAGCCGCACGCTGGAATGGGTGTGCGGTGAGAATTCCGACCCCGGCGTGACCGTGACCCCGGCCTGAAGGCGCAGGAGACGGACGAAATCCTCGGGCGAGACAACCAGTTCCGGCAGCTCCGGGAAGAGGTAGCTGCCTGCCTGCGGGCAGGCGGTCGGGAAACCTGCGTCGCGGAAGATCTTGAGCAGGTCGTCACGGATCGCCTCATGCTGGGCGATGCGGGTCTCCATCCAGCCTTCGGGTTCGTGGAACCACGTCTTGAGCGCGGCTTGGGAATAGCCCGCCGCGCGCAGGGACACGATGGCCTGCAGTTTCTCCATCCGGTCGATCAGGGGGGCCGAGCCGAAGGCGACGCCAAGGCGGAAGCCGCTCAGGGATTCAGTTTTGGACGGACCCATGATGGTGATCAGGTTCTCGGGCCGCGTCGCGCAGGCGCGCATGTGGGTGTAGGTTTCGCCACTGTAGCGCAGGCGGGAATAGAGCTGGTCGACGATCACGGTCACGTTGTGGTCTGCGGCGAGGCGGGCGATTTCGGTGATCGTCTCTTCGGGTGTGACGACGCCTGTGGGGTTGTTGGGGGTGGAAAAGACCAGCACCTCGGCCCCGGCCTTGAACGCCGCTTCCAACTGGCCAAGGTCCGGGCCGCGCTGCGGGGCGTCGTCGTGGTAGTGGAGCGCCACTGGCATGATTTCCCCGCCGAAGAAGGCGACGAGTTTGCGGTTGGCAAAGTAATCCGGCTCCATGATCGCAACCTTGGTGCCCCGGTCCACCACAGCACCAAGCGCGAGGAACAGCGCGCCTTGCGTGCCGGGGGTGATGATCAGCTCATCCACCGGATCGACCGGTGCGCCGGTAAAGGCGGCAAGGCTCGCGGCCACGTCTGCGCGGATCGCGGCGGCACCGCGATATTCGGTATAGGCCTGCGAGCCGCCCTCCTCGAACCCCGCTTCCCACGCGGCGCGTGCACCGGGGGTCGGTTCGAACGCGTCGACGTCACCGTGCGAGAAATCCACCGGCGTGCCGGGCAGGATGTCCCCGCGCATCACCGATTTCAGATCATCCGCGTTCTGGCGGACCTCCTGCCCCGGTGCGTTGTCTGCGCCCAGCCGTGCGAATTTCGCGTCAAGACTGCTCATCTGTCCCTCCCTTGTATAGCGACATATCTAGCCCGGCTTTTGGGGTTGCGCCAGTTCGCCGCTGCAATCAGGTGGCTTGCACCGATGTTAGCGCTGACGTAATGCTGCAGCATGTTTCTGGGCATCGACATAGGCACGTCTGCGGTCAAGGTGATCTGCACCGACGGCACAACGATTCTCGCATCCGCCACCGCCGATCTGACGGTGCAATCCCCGCATCCGGGGTGGTCCGAGCAGGACCCCGAGGCGTGGTGGAGCGCCACCTGTGCGGCGCTGGCCGAAGTGGGCGCTGCCGTGTCTTTGGGACAGGTGGCGGCAGTGGGCCTGTCCGGGCAGATGCACGGCGCAGTTCTGCTCGATGCCGCGCAGAAGGTGCTGCGCCCGGCGATCCTGTGGAATGACAGCCGGTCGACCGAAGACTGCGGGTCTTTGCAGGCGGCCTTGCCCGAGATCGGGAGCGTTGCGGGCGTGCTGCCCCTGCCCGGCTTTACCGCGCCCAAGCTGATGTGGGTCGCGCGGGAAGAACCGCAGGTGCAGGCGCGGATCGCGCATGTGCTATTGCCCAAGGATTACATCGGCCTGCGTCTGCACGGCGCGCTTGTCACGGACCGGTCGGATGCGGCGGGAACGCTGTGGCTGGATCAGGCGGTGCGGGACTGGAGCCCAGCAGTCGCCGAGGCCAGTGCAACCGATCTCGCGTGGCTGCCGCGCCTTGCGGATGGGCATGATGTGGTTGGTCAGATCGCGGCGTCGGCCGCTGCCGAGACCGGGCTGCCCACAGGCATTCCCGTGGTGGCCGGAGGGGGCGATGCGGCAACGGGTGCGGTGTCTCTGGGCGCGACCGAGGCGGGGCGCGGGTTTATCTCGCTTGGGACATCCGGGCAATTGTTCGTGACGGGCGATGCCTATCATCCGAACCCTGCGAAATTCGTCCATGCCTTTGCCCATACGGTGCCGGGGCGCTGGTATCAGATGGCGGCGATGCTGAACGGGGCGCGACCGATTGCGTGGCTGGCGGGGCAGTTGCAGATCAGTGCGGGCGAGGTTGTGGCCCTGGCCGAGAGTGCTGACCCAAACCGGGTGCCGATCTTCCTGCCCTACCTGACGGGCGAACGCAGCCCGCATGGGGATCCGCATATCCGGGCCGGGTTCTTTGGTCTGGAGGACACGACCTCGCGGGCGGCCTTGTGCCGGGCCGTTGTCGAGGCTGTCGCTTTTACCTTTGCCGATGCCGTGGACAGTTTTGGCGACACCGTTGCTGGTCTTCCGCATCTGGCTGCAATCGGCGGCGGCAGCAAGTCGCCCTTCGTGTTGCAACTGATCGCCAATGCGACGGGTCAGCGGATCGGGCGGACCGTTGGATCGGATGCTGGCCCCGCCATGGGGGCCGCCCGGCTTGCGGCCTGTGGCGTGGGTGCAATGAGCCTGTCCGATCTGGGGCAACAGCCCGATGTAGCGGATTGGTTTGATCCAACTTCTGACCCTGCTCTCAACAACCGCTTGCAGCGCTATCGCGCGCTTTACCAAGCCCTCAAGCCATTGCGCTGATCCTTGGCAGCGCGTGACGCACTCTTCGGCGGTGCCTGCGGCGCAGGACAGAAACTTTACGCGCCTTGTTGATTTTTAGCGCGCGGTAAGAAATTGTAAAACTTGGATAGAGTATTCCGACGCATCTTCAGGGCCCACCCATGTCACATTCCGAGATCCGGAACATGGAAGAATTCGCCGCCATCAGCGGCATCTCCCGGCCCACCGTGTCGAAGTATTTTCACGATCCCAACAGCGTGCGGAAATCCACGCGGATGCGGATCGAGGCGGCGCTCGAGAAATACGATTACCGTCCGAACATCTACGCGATGAACCAGAACCGGAAGCTGACCAAGAATATCGGCATCGTTGTGCCCTATCTGGCGGACCCGTTCTTTGGCGAAATCGTGCGGATGATCGAGGGGCGCTGCATCGAGGCGGGGTTCACGCCATCGCTGTTCAGTTCCCATGGCGATCAGGCGCATGAGAACGACATTCTGGACAGTTTGCGGTCGATGAAACCGGCGGGTGTGCTGCTTGCGCCGCTCGGGCGGCAGTCGGACAAGACGGCCATCGAGACCTTCTGCAAACACGTGCCAACCGTGCTTTTTGACAGCAATATCGAGGGGATGGGCGAGGCTTTTGTCGGATCGGACAACCACAGTTTCGTGTCGCAGACGGTGGAATATCTGAGCCGCACCGGCGAAAGCCCATGTTTCTTCGAAATGAAGACGCCCGCCAACCCGAACGCCAACAAGCGACGCATCGCCTATCTGTCGATGATGGAGCGGCTGGGGCTTGAACCGCATGTGATCAAGATCGACGGCACGGGTTGGGGGTTCGAGGAGATCGGGCGTCAGGGTGGGTTGAAGATCCTGGCCGAAAAATCGCTACCCACCAACACGGTGCTGTGCAGCAACGACCGTCTGGCGATCGGGTTTCTGGCCGCGTGTTACGAAAGCGGGGTGCGGGTCGGGCGCGCTCCGGGGTGTGAATTGCGAGTCGCGTCACATGACGATCATCCGTTTTCGCGCTTTACCTGCCCTTCCCTGACCACCGCAGCGCATGATTACAACGCGGTTTCGGACCATTCGGTCGAAACTCTGTTTCGTCTGATCGAAAGCGGTGGGCGCTTTGAAAACAGGACAGAAAGCCTGTTTCCGGCCCGGTTGATCATGCGGGAGTCGGCATAGTAAAATTTACGCGGGTAAAATTATGATTGACGCGAGTAAATGATTTGGTGTTGAGTGCCCTCAGGTAATCCAAAAACCAGGGAGGATTCGGATGCACCTGAGGAACGCACTTCGTGCGGCGACAGCGCTGTCGCTCATCATGGTCGGGGCCGCACAGGCAGAGACCATCACCATCGCAACAGTCAACAACGGCGACATGATCCGCATGCAGGGTTATACCGACGACTTCACGGCCAAGACCGGCCACGAGGTCGAGTGGGTGACCCTTGAGGAAAACGTGCTGCGTCAGCGTGTGACCACGGACATCACCACCAAGGGTGGCCAGTTCGACATCATGACCATCGGCATGTACGAAACCCCGATCTGGGGTGCCAATGGCTGGCTGGTGCCGCTGGACGATCTGTCTGCCGAATATGACGTGGACGACATCCTGCCCGCGATGCGTGGTGGTCTGTCCCATGACGGCACGCTTTATGCGGCACCGTTCTATGGTGAATCGTCGATGATCATGTACCGCACCGACCTGATGGAGAAGGCCGGTCTGGAGATGCCGGAAGCCCCCACATGGCAGTTCATCCGCGAAGCCGCTGCAGCGATGGATGATCCGGCCAACGACATCAACGGCATCTGCCTGCGCGGCAAGGCTGGATGGGGTGAAGGTGGTGCGTTCATCACTGTGACCGCAAACTCGTTCGGCGCACGCTGGTTCGACGAAGAGTGGATGCCGCAATTCGATCAGCCCGAGTGGAAGGCCGCACTGGACTTCTATGTGAACCTGATGAACGACTACGGCCCCGAGGGCTATGCCACCAACGGGTTCAACGAGAACCTGTCGCTGTTCCAGCAGGGCAAGTGCGGCATGTGGATCGACGCGACGGTTGCGGCGTCCTTCGTGACCAACCCCAACGACTCCACTGTGGCGGATCATGTCGGCTTCGCGCTGGCACCGAACGCGGAAGGTGTCGAGAAGCGCTCCAACTGGCTCTGGGCATGGGCGCTGGCGATCCCGGCGGGCACCCAGAAAGAGGAAGCGGCCAAGGCGTTCATCGAATGGGCCACCTCGAAGGACTATATCGAGCTGGTTGCGGCCAAAGAGGGCTGGGCCAACGTGCCTCCGGGTGCGCGCACATCGCTGTACGAAACACCTGAGTATCAGGACGTTCCGTTCGCCAAGATGACGCTCGACTCGATCAACGCGGCTGATCCGACCAATCCGACCGTCGATCCGGTGCCCTATGTCGGTATCCAGTTCGTCGCGATCCCGGAATTCGCGGGTATGGCAACCGAAGTGAGCCAGGAATTCTCGGCCGCTTACGCTGGTCAGCAGACCGTGGACGAAGCGCTTGCCAAGGCGCAGGCGATTGCCACCGAGGTCATGGAAGCCGCTGGCTACCGCTAAACCTCTGGCGTGACCTTCAGGGGGCGGCCGCATGCGGCCCCCTGACCCCGAACACCCCGAAATGCTGCCACTTCAACGTGTTTCTATTCTGACAGCGCGGTATCCTGCGACGGGCTGGCAACGGAGGAGATGTATCCCATGGCGACGAAAGCATCCCGATCAGCGGCCCGACTGATGATGGCCCCTGCGGTGATCCTGCTTCTGGGCTGGATGTTGGTCCCGCTGATCATGACGCTCTGGTTCTCGTTCCGCACCTACCTACCGCTGCGCGGTGGCGATCAGGGCTGGACGGGTTTCGACAACTATGTCCGGTTCGTGAGTTCCAGCGCCTTCTGGCCCGCCGTTCAGACAACGCTACTTATCGTGCTGGGCGTTCTGGTGATCACCGTGTGCCTTGGCATCCTGCTGGCGATCCTGCTGGATCAGCCGATGTGGGGACAGGGCGTTGTGCGTATTCTTGTCATTGCGCCCTTCTTCGTGATGCCGACCGTGTCCGCGCTGGTCTGGAAAAACATGTTCATGGATCCGGTGAACGGCTTGCTTGCCCATCTGTGGCGGTTCTTCGGGGCCGAGCCGGTGAGTTGGTTGTCGGATGCATCCCTGCAGTCGATCATCATGATCGTGTCCTGGCAGTGGCTGCCCTTTGCGACGCTGATCCTGCTGACCGCGATCCAGTCGCTTGACAGCGAACAGCTCGAGGCCGCCGAAATGGACGGTGCCCCTGTTCTCAAGCGCTTTTTCTACATCATTCTTCCGCACCTGAGCCGCGCGATCACCATCGTGATCCTGATCCAGACGATCTTCCTTCTGGCGATCTTTGCCGAGATTTTCGTGACAACTGGCGGCGCGTTCGGAACCCGCACCCTGTCTTACCTGATCTTCCAGCGCGTGCTGGAAAGCCAGAACGTCGGACTTGGTTCAGCCGGTGGTGTCTACGCCATCATCCTCGCCAACATCGTCGCGATCTTCCTGATGCGGATCGTCGGCAAGAACCTGGACACCTGATCATGGCCCGCGCTGTTTCGCCCCGCCGCAAACTGATCAACACCGGCCTTGCCTGGGCGATTGGCTTGCTGATCTTCTTCCCGATCCTCTGGACGATCCTGACCAGCTTCAAGACCGAAGCACAGGCGATAGCCAGCCCTCCGCTGTTCCTTGGCTTTGACTGGACACTGGAGAATTATGGCGTCGTCATGGAGCGGTCCGACTATGGGCGGTTCCTGATGAATTCGATCATCATCGCCGGGGGATCGACCATCCTTGGTCTGATCGTGGCGGTGCCTGCCGCATGGTCGATGGCCTTTGTCCCGTCGCGGCGGACCAAGGACATCCTGCTGTGGATGCTGTCGACCAAGATGCTGCCGGCGGTAGGTGTGCTTTACCCGATCTACCTGCTGTTCATTCAGCTTGGTCTGTTGGACAGCCGCGCCGGTCTCGTCATCGTGATGATGCTCATCAACCTGCCGATCATTGTCTGGATGCTGTATACCTATTTCCGCGAAATCCCGGTCGAGATCCTCGAAGCGGCGCGGATGGATGGGGCGACGCTCAAGGAAGAGGTGCTCTATATCCTTACGCCGATGGCCGTGCCCGGCATCGCCTCGACCATGCTTCTGAACTTCATCCTTGCGTGGAACGAAGCCTTCTGGACACTGAACCTGACGGCCGTCGATGCCGCCCCGCTTACCGCGTTCATTGCCAGCTATTCCAGCCCCGAAGGTCTGTTCTTCGCCAAGCTGAGCGCGGCCTCGACGATGGCCATCGCGCCGATCCTCATCCTTGGCTGGTTCAGCCAGAAACAACTTGTCCGCGGCCTGACCTTCGGCGCCGTCAAATAACGACCTGACACAAGGAACCTGACCCATGGGACAAATCACACTCAAACAGGTCACCAAAAGCTTTGGCGACGTGCAGGTCATCCCGCCTCTGGACCTGACCATCGAAGACGGCGAGTTCACCGTGTTCGTTGGCCCCTCGGGCTGTGGGAAATCCACGCTGCTGCGTCTGATCGCGGGGCTTGAGGACATCACCACCGGCCATATCGAAATCGACGGCAAGGACGCCACCGATGTCGTGCCCGCCAAACGCGGTCTGGCGATGGTGTTCCAGTCTTACGCGCTTTATCCGCATATGTCGGTGCGCAAGAACATCGCCTTCCCGCTGAAGATGGCGGGTATGGACAAGGCCGAGATCGACAAGCGGATCGCCAACGCGGCGTCTGTTCTGAACCTCACCGACTATCTCGACCGTCGTCCGGGCCAGCTTTCGGGCGGACAGCGCCAGCGTGTCGCCATTGGCCGCGCGATTGTCCGCGAACCTGCCGCGTTCCTCTTCGATGAACCGCTGTCGAACCTCGACGCCGCCTTGCGCGTCGGCATGCGGCTCGAGATCAGCGAACTGCACGAACGCCTGAAGACCACCATGATCTACGTGACCCACGATCAGGTCGAAGCCATGACCATGGCCGACAAGATCGTCGTTCTGCGTGCAGGCCATATCGAGCAGGTCGGCAGCCCGCTGGAGCTTTACCACAAACCGCGGAACGAGTTCGTGGCGGGTTTCATCGGGTCGCCCAAGATGAACATCTTTGGCGGCGTCGAGGCGCAGAAATACGGTGGCGTGAAGGCAGGCATCCGGCCCGAACATATCGATGTGTCGATGACCGAAGGGACGTGGAAAGGCAAAGTCGGCGTTGCCGAACATCTCGGCTCGGACACGTTCATCCATGTGCATGACACGGGCCTCGACGACATGATAACGGTTCGGATCACCGGGGACATTTCGGTGCGCCATGGCGACACGATCTACCTGACGCCGCAGCTTGATCAGATGCATAAATTCGACGCTCAGGGGCTTCGGATCGCATGAAACGGCTGACCGGGAAAACCGCCATGATCACTGGCGCCGCCCGCGGCATCGGGCGGGCCTTTGCCGAACGCTATGTGGCGGAAGGCGCGCGCGTGGCCATTGCCGATATTGACCTGCCCCGCGCGCAGGAGACCGTGTCGCAGATCGGCGAGAATGCCATCGCCGTGCATATGGATGTGACCGATCAGGCCAGCATCGACGCCGCTGTCGCGGAGACCATCGCAGAGCTGGGCCAGATCGACATCCTGATCAACAACGCCGCGATCTTCACCGCCGCCCCGATCACCGAGATCACCCGCGCCGATTACGCCCGCACCTTCGACATCAACGTGGCGGGCACGCTGTTCACGTTGCAGGCGGTGGCGCGTCACATGATCGAGCGTGGTATCAAAGGCCGCATCATCAACATGGCGAGCCAGGCAGGACGCCGCGGCGAACCTCTCGTTGCCGTCTACTGCGCAACCAAGGCCGCGATCATCTCCTTGACGCAATCGGCAGGTCTGAACCTGATCCAGCACGGGATCAATGTGAACGCGATCTCTCCCGGTGTGGTGGACGGCGAACACTGGGACGGCGTGGATGCGTTCTTCGCCAAATATGAAAACAAGGCCCCCGGTCAGAAAAAGCGCGAAGTTGGTGCCTCTGTCCCCTATGGGCGCATGGGCACGGCGGAGGACCTGACAGGTATGGCCGTCTTTCTGGCCAGCGACGATGCCGACTACATCGTCGCTCAATGCTACAACGTGGATGGTGGCCAATGGATGAGCTGAAACAGGACACCCGGAGCCAAGCCGTATCGCTTTCGCTGGAGACCCTCAAAAGGTTGCCCGAGGGCATTGCGCGCCCGACCTATGACCGCGCAAAGCTTTCTCCGGGCATCGTGCATATCGGACTGGGCAATTTCCACCGCGGCCATCAGGCGTGGTATTTGCACCGCCTCATGCAGCGGGGGCTGGCGCATGACTGGGCCATCATCGGCGCGGGTGTGCGCCCCGGCGATGCCGCGATGCGCGACAGGCTTCTGGCGCAGGACTGCCTGACCACCCTGATCGAGCTTGATCCGGCCGGGACCTCTGCCGAGGTGATCGGCTCGATGATCGATTTCGTCCCCGTCGAAGAGGGTCACGGGGCGCTGATCGCAGCCATGTCCGACCCGCGCATCCGTATCGTGTCTCTAACCGTGACCGAGGGGGGCTATTACCTCGATGCAACCGGGGCGCTGGATATGGCTCATCCGGACATCCAGCACGACATGCATAATCCCGGCAGGCCACGCACCGCTTTCGGTGCGATGGTGGCCGCGTTGCGGAACCGCAAGGACGCAGGCGGTGCCGCCTTCACCGGGCAGAGCTGTGACAACCTTCAGGGCAATGGCACGATCCTGCGTCAGACGCTGGTCGGTCTTGCCCGTGGCAGCGATCCCGATCTGGCCGACTGGATCGAAAGCCACGCCAGTTTCCCCAACTCCATGGTCGACTGCATCGTACCGGCAACCGGCGAGGCCGAGCGTCAACGCGTGCTGGAGATCGGCATCCGGGACGCCGCCCCGGTCACACATGAGAACTTCCGCCAATGGGTGATCGAAGACAATTTCTGCCAGGGACGCCCCGATTGGGACAAGGTCGGCGCCACGTTCACACCGGACGTGCACAGCTTCGAGGCGATGAAGATCCGCATGTTGAATGCCGGGCATCAGGTGTTGGCGAATGCCGGCGAACTACTGGGACGCCCAACCATCGCAAGCTGCATGGCCGATCCGCAGATTGCCGGTTTTTTCCGCAAGGTACAGACCGAGGAAATCTCTCCGCATGTCGCATCCGTGCCCGGCACCTCGCCTGCGGCCTATCTCGATCTGATCACCCGCCGGTTTTCCAACCCTGAAATCCACGACACCACGCGCCGTGTGGCGTTCGACGGATCGTCGCGGCACCCCGGGTTCATCCTCCCGATCCTGCGCGAGGCTCTGCCCGCTGGCACGCCGATCTCCGGTCTGGCGCTGACCGAAGCGCTTTGGGCACGCATGTGTTACGGAACACGCGAAGATGGCAGCGAGATAGACGCAAACGATCCGATCTGGTCCGACCTCGTAGCCGCGGCGCAGCGCGCACAGACTGAGCCGATCGCTTGGCTGGCGCAATCACAGATTTACGGCGATCTTGCTCAGGATATGCCGTTTGCCACAGCCTTCTCAGACTGGCTTTCGGTCATCTGGAAAACCGGCACCCGTGCGGCACTGTCCGATTACCTGTCGCGCGCATAAAAACGGAGAGCCGCGCGCGTCGCGGCTCTTTTCTGTTCGGGTACCGAGTAGCCCATGGCGCAAGCAAACCCCACTCAAGACGGTGCCTGGTGTTCGTAAGGTCGTTTGGATTGTGTAGTGGAGTCTCGTCTTAGAGAGATACATTTCACTCTTTACTAGGTTTGGCGGTGACCTACTCTCCCACGACTTGAGTCGCAGTACCATTGGCGCGGTGGCACTTAACGGCCGGGTTCGGAAAGGGACCGGGTG
>JAUIBL010000006.1 GCA_030428355.1 Alphaproteobacteria bacterium
TCACCCGCCAGCTACATGGAGAGCGCAGCTGACTGGCCGCCGCTCATCACCCGCGTCCCGCGTAAACCCAAAGTGGCCCAGTTTTGCGCCGCCCCGTGGCCTAATTTTACTCCGCCGTTGACATGAAGTCTCGGGGAATGGAACGGTGACAATCGGCTGCCAACCGAACAGACCGCCGGGCGCCCCTCCGGTGGAAGCCGCGCTGCGCGTACAGTTGATCGAGTGATCCTCAATTCGCCACGATCACTGTACGTTCGAAGCTGAGCGGGACCGCGTCGATGACAAGGTCCGGGGCAACGCTTTGGAAATCATAGTCCACCGTCAAGCGAATGGTCTGAAAACTGTTCGTTCCCGCCTGTGCTGCGACAGTGCCGACGGTGACGGTCAGGCGCAGTGGATCGCCGAGGAAAAGGTCATCGACAATCGCGCTGGACAAGGTGGCCGCTGGTGTCGTGGGGTCAATATAGAGCTGCCGGGCGGCGGCATCTGTTGCATAGGTCAACTGCTGCTGCATGAACAGAAGGCGGCCGATTTCGATAATGCCAAAGGTGAACAGCATCAACGGCATGGCGATCAGTGCAAACTCGATCGCTGCGGCACCTGAACTGTCGCGCCAGAACCGTTTGCAGGCCGTGCAGATCATCTGACCTGCACCCTCAAGGTACTGTCCAAGACACCTTCTGTCCCAAAGCCGGGCAGGAGGGGGGTATAGTTCATCTGGACGGTCACCTCGATCACCACTTCCCACGGTAGGCCGGTCGAGGTGCAAAGAACGGCCTGCGACGTGGTACAGTTTTCAATCTCGGCCTGTCCGGGGCACAGGCACAGCAGACGCACGGTGCCCGCATAGCTGTCGCCGCTCAACGGATCGCCCAGATCCGTGATGGCCGATTGCAGGGTTGTGTCCAGCACCGCAAGGCTCTGCGTAAACAAGGCCGCTTCGGCCGTTTCCCGGGTTACCTGATTCAGCCGGGCTTCCTCGATTGCCCGAACACCAAGGTTCGCCATGCCGACGAACAGGATAAGCAGGACGGGCGCAATCAGGGCGAATTCGATTGCTGCCGCTCCGGAGTCGCTCCGGAGCGCATGTCCTGTCCGGCGGAGCATCATGTCTTGCCGCGACGGAACAGCGAGGTCCAGACATGTGCCATCCTGCCATCCCGCTGTTTGCGCCGCACGCCTGCCAGACCTTCGACAAAATCGAACAGGTCATCAAGTTCGTTTGGAACCGGCGAAAGCTCTGCAACGGCTTTGCCTGCTTCGGCGGCTGTGATGGCCGTTTTCCCGAAATCCCCGACCTTGACGAGGTGGCCCCCTTTGGCGGTTTCGGAAAACAGCCGGGACGAAATCAAAGACTCCGACGCCGGGGACCAGCGATTGATCACGATGTCGGCGGGGGGCAGGTTCTGTCGCAGTTTTGCCGCCAGTGACTCGATGTTGTGAAGGGTCTGATAGCTGGCCAGATCAGCCATCGTCACCAGCATGGCATGTTCGCTCATGGCGAGCAGTTTGCTGTGCAGCATGCTCCAGCCGCTGGGCATGTCCACGATCAGGAAATCGGACAGGGTGCGGGCCTGATCGAGAATGTCCACGAAATGATCGGTGCTGATCGAGAACCCCGGCTCAAGGTTGGGCGGTGAACACAGGATTTGCAGACTGGTCGACCGTTCATGCGCGAGCTTGGTGATTTCCTTGGGGCTGATCGACTTCGGGTCGCGGATCAGGTCCCGCAACCCCCGCACCGGGCTGAGATCGAAGGTCAGTGTTGCTGTCCCGGTGAACAGGTCGAAGTCCAGAAGCAGCGCCCGCTTTTCGGGAAGCAGCGAAATCAGCGCCGCAGTGTTCTGCGCGATCGTCGAACCGCCGCTGCCGCGCCCGCAACTGAAGACAGGTATCAGCGCACCGGCCTGGCGGTTTTCCGTATGGGCAAAGGTGCGGCTGATGCTGCCCAAAAGAAGTTCGGGGGTGACGGGCGTGAACAGATAATCCGCGCCGCCCTGATCCAGCAACCTGCGGTACCGGCTGATGTCGTTGTTGGACGAAATGATAATCAACTGCGTGGTGGCGGCGCTGACCTCTGCAAGACGTTCCAGGTCTTCTATGGGACCATCATGTTCGAGGATCAAAAGCTCGGGCGTGCCGCCGGACGGGTACTTGTTGATGATTTCGTCGATGTCACCGGCAAATGCGTCGTATTGCGCACGGGACAGCAGGGTGTGGTCCTTGAGGTCTTGCAGGACCTGCAACACCTCCGGCGTTTTCGCAAAAGTCGCAATCGTCGTGCGCGGAATGAACAGGGACTGCTGTGTCATGGCACGTCCACGATCGTGGTTTCACCGCCGGAAATGACACGGACAGACCGTTTGGGGGGTTCGGGTGGCTCTGGCACATCCACAATCGGGGCCGGCTCTGGCGGCTGTTGGGGTGGTTCGGGCGGCAGGATCACCTCTACAGGGGCCGGGGGTTCCGGCTGTTCGAACCCCAGAACGGACACGACGCGCGATGGTCCGTGATCGTCTATGGAGCGCAGCGCCAGGGACACCTGTCCGCTTGCCAGCGCCGAGAACAGAACCTCGGCTTGTTCCTCGGTCATTTCGAGGGTGATCGTGTCGCCGGTCATGTTGATTTCCGACGTGCGCGATGCCGCGTTTTCCTGTTGATCGGGTGTGCGAAAGGCGATGCGGCTGGTGGGGGTGTCCCCGATGGCCAGAACGCGGATGTTTTCAAGGATGGTTTGCGAAAAGCTGCCTGCGCGCCCGTCCCTGTCGAAGTCGCCCATGATGGTATGGATCAGGTCGATGCGGTCTTCCGGCAGGATAAATCCGCCCGCCAGTTTCTGCGCCGTGACCGACAGCCCGACGGCCCGTGTCCCGGGAGACAGTGTCAACGCCATGAAGCCGGACGCCCGATCTACAAGGTCGTCCCGGCGAACCATTTCACCGGCCAGAACGTCGCGTCTGACAAGCTTGCCCACGATGTCTGACGGGTAGGGCGCATCTGCCGTTTCAGATGTCAGCATCGAGGCAGACACCGCACTGCGCAACTGTTCCTGCCAGATGAGACCGGATGTGTCGATGATCGTTCCGCGCGGCATGTCGCGATTGAACACGAGAACCCGCACCGTATCGGACTGCACGACCTCGACCGTGTCCGGGAGCGGCGCCGGGCGCGACAGCTCAAGCAGGCCCAGAGTCCCGACCCCAGCCACAAGTGCCAAGAGGATGATCAACAAACGGCGCATCGTGTTCCGTTCAGTGGTTCGGCAGGATGTGGCCGAAAGATCCGGTCACGCCAAAGCCGCTTTTGAAGCGGCGTGTCATCTCGTCGGGGCTGTCCATCGCGCCCAGCAGAAAAACTTCGGCATCCGAGACATCGCCGCTCTGAATCGTGGGATCGCCGATGATGTTCTGTTCCGACGCATTGTTCACAAGGTAGGGCGTGACCAGAACAACCAGTTCGGTCTGGTTCTGCTGGTACGCGGTCGACCGGAACAACGCGCCGAGGATCGGCACATCACCCAGCCAGGGGTACTGTCGTGCCGAACGGACGCTGTCGCTTTGCAGCAAGCCCGCGATGGCAAAGCTTCTGCCGCTGGCCAGTTCGATGGTGGTGTTCACCTTGCGCGACACGAAGGCCGGGTTGTCGTTGACCCGACGGGTCCAGTCGACCTCGCTGACCTCGGGTTCGATGGCGATCCGCACCGTACGGTTCGGCAGGATCTGCGGTGTGAACGCCAGTTTTACCCCATATTCCCTGTAGGATGTGGTGGTGTTGCCCTCGCCATCGCTGCTGACGATGGGGACTTCGCCCCCGACCACGAAACTGGCGGTCGAGCCATTGATCGACACAAGCGTCGGGTTGGCCAATCTGCGTGCCAGCCCCTTGTTCTCGAGCGCCTGCAAGAGGACGTTGATCGTGTAATCGCGGTTGTTGAAGTTGAAATCGATCGTGTCGGTGATCACACCGAACGGCGCGCCATTGGTCCCGTCCATGCCCTGCGGGTTGGGGAATGTGTTGATCCCCAGTTCCTTGCCACCGTTGCGCGACAGTTCGAGGATGTTGACCTTGAGCATGACCTGACGCGGATCGGTGATTTTCAGCGCGTCGATCACGTCGCCGTCGCTATACGCTTCGGCGATGTTGCGCAGTTGGGCGGCTTCCGCTTCATCGCGCACGGTTCCGGACAGAACCAGACGCCCGTTGACGCTTTGGGCCCGGACATTCGATCCGGGTTGCAGATCGTTGATGATCTGCTGCAGAGGATCGAAGTTTTCCTGAACGAGGATCGACAGCACGCGCCGTTGCTGGCCGTCGACATCCCGAAGCAGAACCCTGGTCGAGCCTGCCGAGAGCGGAGTTATGGCGATGCTGCGAGCAGACAGCAAAGCCATGTTCACCACCTCGTTGTCGCCGATGATCACATCCGAGAGATCGAAATTCGTCTCGACGACATGGGCATCCCCGACGGACAGGGTGATGGTTTCGACCGGCTGTGCATGGGCAGGTCGGTCTGCAAGACAGGAAAAGGCCAGCACGGCCAGAAAAGCCAGCGTGCGACACAGGCGCTTGCCGATATGCGACACGCGGCGCATCACAGCGGGGCCACCTGTTTCAGCATCTTGCGGTTGTTGCGGATGGTGTCGTTTTTGGGCGCGCGGCGTTCGGCCTCGGCCAGATAGGCATTGGCTTTGACCAGGTCGCCGCGCAGCATGTAGGAATAGCCCATGTTGTTGAACAGCGCGGCCTGATCGGTGCTTTGCGCCAGCAACAGCTCATAGGCTTTGTCCGAAGTCTTGAAGTCGCCTTCCATGTCCGCTGCAATGGCAAGGGCCATCAAGGCGCGCTGATCGCCGGTCTTGAACGGGTTTGCCTTCAGCAGTTCGGTTTTGGCGGATTTGAAATCCCGGACACTGATCAGGGAAATCCCGCGGTCGATATGGGCGCGTGTAACCTGCGGATCGGGCGGTGCAAAAATGCCACTATCGGCGCAACTGGCCAGAAAGGTCAGCAGAGTGACCGCCTTCAAAACCCCAAAAGATGTTCGCCTGATACCGCAAACCAAGGTGAATTGGCTTTCTTTTCATTGGGGCGAAGCGGGTACCGGGAACAACAGGAAAGTGCAGATTTACGCGTTAATTTAGCCTTGCCCGAGACAGAGTTATCCACAGGATTCTAACGCAGCCCCGATATTCGCGCAAGCCTTTGCAAAGATACATCCCCAAGGAATATTAATGGTTTGAGTGACCAACTGCCGCAGACTCCGTCTTTTGTTGCCTGTGGATGAAAATCTGCTTACGCTTGACCCAAAGAGCCTGCGGCGCGGAGTGACGATTTCTCTTTTTACGGGTAATGCCGGTGCTTGACCGAGTTCGTGGTGTGACGAGTCTCACGGTTTGAAGCTGGACCCAAGTGCGGCATAGGACATGCCTGCACCGAAAAGGAGAACGATTATGCTCATCTCTTTCCTGAGGGCTAAACTACGCCAGTTCGTTCGCAATGAGAGCGGCGCCACGGCGATTGAGTATGCGTTAATTGCGGGTTTAATCGCTGTAGCTCTTGTTGCAATTCTTGGTACTTTGGCTACAAACTTGACTGGTACATTTGGATTAATCGGTGATGCTTTGCCACAGCCGGCGGCGGGAGGCGGAGGCGGTTAAAGCTCCGCTCAGGTAATGCATGACTTTGCCATTATTAAACAACGCGTCTTTCTTGATGTGATCGACCGGATCGACGCAGCAGGGTTGCTGCGTCGTCCGCTGACAGAGGCGCGCGCGGGCGTGTCCACTGCCCTCAAAGACGTACTTTCGCGCAATCGCCAAGCGGTGTCCGAGGTCGAATTCGCCCGACTGCTGGATGACATTTGCGACGACATGCTGGGCTTTGGCCCGTTGGAGCGGTTTCTTGTCCGCGACGACATCGCCGATATCATGGTCAACGGGTTCGACAATATCTTCATCGAGGTGAATGGCCGGGTTCAGAAAACCGATGTGGCGTTCCGCGATGACGAACATCTGTTGAACGTCTGTCAGCGCATCGTCAGCCTTGTGGGGCGTCGCGTGGATGAAAGCAGCCCGATCTGCGATGCCCGCCTGAAAGACGGATCGCGGGTCAATGTCGTGATCCCGCCACTCGCAATTGACGGGCCGGTTCTGACGATACGGCGCTTCACCAAGCAACGCCTGACGCTGGACGACATGGTGGGGCTGGGCACGCTCAGCCAGCCGATGGCGGACCTGCTGAAGGCGCTCAGCCGGTCCCGGTGCAACATCCTTGTCTCCGGTGGCACAGGGTCGGGCAAGACGACCTTGCTCAACGCGTTGACTGGCTGGATCGATGCAGAAGAACGGATTGTGACCTGCGAAGATACGGCCGAGCTTCAGTTGCAGCAGCCGCATGTGGTGCGGATGGAAACGCGCCCCGCCAACACCGAAGGGTTGGGCGAAGTGACCATGTTCCAACTGGTCCGCAATTGCCTGCGCATGCGCCCCGACCGGATCATCGTCGGCGAAGTGCGCGGGCCGGAAACGCTCGACCTGTTGCAGGCGATGAACACCGGCCATGACGGATCGATGGGCACGCTGCACGCGAACTCGCCGGATGAGGCGCTGTCGCGGATCGAGGCGATGGTGATGATGGGGTTCGGAAACCTGACATCCGAAGTGATCCACAGGCTGATCACGGCCTCGGTCAACATCGTGATCCAGATCGAACGGTTCCGGGATGGCAGCCGCAAAGTCACCAGTATCAGCGAAACGGTTGGGCTCAGGAACGGGCGTACCCATCTGCGCGACCTGATGCGGTTCGAATTCGATGCAGAGGATGGTGACGAGGACAGCGTCAGTGGCCGTCATTGTATCGTTTTCGATGAAAAACCCGCGATCTATGAGCGGGCGCGCAAGCATGGGGAACATCGGCGGCTGATGCAGGCCCTTGCGAATGGGCGCGCGGGGACAGGTGATCCCGCATGACGGAATGGCTGCCGATCCTCCTCGCCCTGATCGCCGCAGCATCCGCCGGTGCGTTTCTCTACGTGACCCGTCGGTCAGATCCCAATCCGGTTGCCGATCTCGAACAGGCCAAAAGCGCCGCCTGGTTGATCGGTGCGGCCCTACTGGCTGCGGCGCTGGTGACTGTCTTCTCGGATGGGAATGTGGCGCTGGCGGCCATTGCGGCACTGGTTGCGGTTCTGGCGGTCCTGCAATGGCGGCTTTACAGAAAGCGGACATATGATGCGGCCTTCTCAAGGCAGTTTCTGCCCGCGCTCGAAGTGATCGTGCGGGGGTTGCAATCCGGTATGCCGCTTTTGTCGGCGCTGCAGGTGGTCCAGAAAGAGATCGGCGGCCCTGTCAGTGTCGAATTCAAGCGTCTCCTGGATGACCTGTCTCTGGGCATACCCATGTCGCAGGCCGCCGAAAGGTTCACCGCCCGCATGCCTGCGCGCGAGGTGGTGTTTTTTGCCCATGTGATCGCAGTGCAACACCGGACGGGTGGGCGGCTTTCCGAGGCCTTGAGTAATCTTGCCGACACGCTGCGTGCGCAGCAGCACTTTGCCCAAAGGGTTCGGACCCTCAGTCAGGAAGCGCGAAGCTCTGCGGTGATCATCGGGGCGATTCCGCTGTTTGTGGCCTTCGGGCTTTTCCTTCTGAGCCCGAGCTACATCACGGTGCTTTTCACCACCGGAACGGGTCAGATCGTCGTTCTGCTGTGTTGTCTCTGGATGGGGGCAGGGGCCTATATCATGAAGCGCATGGTGCAGATCGATGCCTGATCCGGTTTTGCTCATATCTGGTCTTCTGGCTTTCTGCGCCTGTGCCAGCGCCGCTGCCGCGATCCTTCCCGCATCTGTCCGCGCGCCCTCGCGAGGTATCCGAACCGGGGTCGGAGACCGTATCTTCGCCATCCCCGGCCTGACGGCGCTGGAGCGTGATCCCGATCTGGTCCTGCGGTTCAAACAGGCCGGTTTGCGCGACCGCGCCCACATCCGGCTTTACCTGATTATGCGGATTGTTCTCCCGTTGGTCGCGGTTCTGATCGGTATGACCCTCCTACAGGTCCTGCCAGACCACAACAGATCCGCCGTCTGGCTGATGACCTTTTTCCTGTTTCTTGCGGCCATCGGATACGTGCTGCCGTCGATCTACATTCACCAGCGTGCGGCGCAGCGAAAAGAGGCCATCCGCAGGGAATGGCCGGACGTGCTCGATCTCATGCTGCTGTCGGTCGAAGCGGGTCTTGGGCTGGATGCGGTGCTGGATGTTGTCTCCAAGAGGATCGCGTCAGGTGCTCCTGTCATCGCCGAAGAGCTCGAGATCACTCTGGCCGAACTGAGTTACCTCTCGGACCGCAAACTCGCTTTGTCGAACCTTGCTGCCCGGGTCGATCTTCCTGCGGTTTCGCTGGTCGTGACCGCGCTGATCCAGGCCGAGCGTTATGGCACCTCTATCGGAACGACCTTGCGCAACACCACCCGCGACCAGCGGATCAGCCGATTGGCGGATGCCGAGCGCAAGGCTGCAGCACTGCCGCCCCAACTGACGATCCCGATGGTGCTGTTCTTTCTTCCGGTCCTGTTCGCCGTGATCTTTACGCCCGGCATCATTCTTTATTTGATGGACACCTGATGCAGACCGTCCCGCCGTGCCTTGGCGTCGGCGCCAGAACCAGAACCAAACAGTGAAAGGCGAGCCATGCGATTGTTTCTTGCAGTTTTGGCAGTGGTGTCCGGCGCGGCAGCGCTTTGGCTTTGGATCGGCGCACCAGATCTGCAGTCGCCCGGAACTGCGGTGACGCAAGGGACCGCCGAAGAGGCGACGATGTCCACAGCGGTTCTTGTCGCGTCACGCAGTCTCACCGCTGGGACACGACTTTCCGGGACGGACCTTGAGTGGGCCAACCGGCAGGCAAGATCAGTGCCGACTGGTTCCGCTCTGCAAGCGATTGTGCCGGATGCCGAAAGCCGTATGGCAGGAATGGTGATACTGCGCGATCTGGCGCAAGGGGATGTGGTGTTGTGGGATGATCTTGCCACGGCCGCATCTTCGCGACTGTCAGGTCACATCGCCGAAGACAGGCTTGCCTTTGCAATCGTGGTGTCCGAGGCGACTGCCGTCGGAGGACTGGTGCGTGCCGGAGACCGGATCGATGTATTCCAGGTGCAGCGCGGCGGCGCGATCGGTGAGGCGTCGATGATCACGCTTGCTGAAGAGCTCCGGGTTCTTGCGACAGATCAGACCATCCTGCATGCGCAGGAGGTGCCCACAAATGCACCACGCACCCTGACGGTGGAAGTCGATATGGCACAGTTGGAAGTTCTCGCACGCGCGCAGGCCGAGGGCGGGATCGTTGTGGCGCTCAAGCCTCAAACCGATCTGCCCAGACCATAAGGTCCGGGCCGATCATGGAACGTGCTTGTGCTCTTGAAGGCCGTTCTTGAGTCCGGCCTCAGGCAAGGGTGCAGGTCTGGCGCTGTTCGCCAAGGCCCTCGATGCGCAGAACCATGGTGTCGCCTTCGGACAGGTAGACCGGCGGCTTCTGTCCCATCCCGACGCCGGGAGGAGTTCCCGTGGCAATCACATCGCCCGGATGCAGTGTCATGAACTGCGACAGGTGCGCAATCACGGTCGCCACCGAGAAATGCATCGTGCGGGTGGAGCCGTCCTGCATGGTGTGACCGTTGACCGACAAGGACATGGAAAGGTCCTGCGGATCGGCGATTTCGTCCACTGTCACCAGCCAAGGTCCCATTGGGGCAAAGGTGTCGTGCGATTTGCCTTTGACCCACTGGCCCGAACGGTGAAGCTGGAAGTCGCGTTCGCTCACGTCGTTAAGAATGCAATAGCCCGCCACATGCGACAGGGCATCGGCTTCGGACACGTATTTCGCGCGGCTGCCGATCACGACGCCCAGTTCTACCTCCCAGTCCGTCTTGGTCGAGCCGCGAGGTATCTCGACCGCATCGTTGGGACCGCAGATCGAAGAGGTCGCCTTGAAGAACACGATGGGTTCCTCGGGCAGCGCCATGTTGGCTTCGGCGGCGTGGTCGGCATAGTTGAGACCGATGGCGATCAACTTGCCCACCGATCCAACGCAGGGCCCGATCCGCGTGGCGGCATCGACCCGCGGCAGTTTGGTGGGGTCAATCGCCCCGAGCTGAGCCAGCGCGTCGGGGTTCAGCGCGGTGCCGGTGATGTCGTCGACATGGGCGGACAGATCCCGGATCTGTCCCTCGGCATCCAACAGCCCGGGCTTTTCGGCTCCGGGTTCTCCATAACGCAGAAGTTTCATGATGTGTCCCTCCTCTTGTTGATGGCTGCACAGAGCCAGCCAATGAGAGGGAAGTCCAGTGGCCGGGCCGGAAAACGCGGCCTCGGACGGGTTTGACCGATGCGAATCGTAATGTGACTTGCATACCTGCGCGACGTCGCAATTTCCGATTTTGACCCAAATCGTCCCTGTGCCCGCCTTGGAACGGCTTAATTTGGCTGAACTTTCTTCGAAACCCGCACACGCCGCGGTTTCCGTATCGAAATGTCCTGCGTATACTCACGCGAAATACAAGCACGAAGCGGGCGTGTGACCAGAGGGATGTACGACGATGATACGGTCTGAGTTGATTCAAAAGATTGCTGATGACAATCCGCATCTGTACCAGCGCGATGTCGAGCGGATCGTGAATACCATTTTCGAGGAAATCATCGACGCCATGGCGCGCGGAGACCGGGTTGAACTGCGCGGCTTCGGTGCGTTTTCGGTCAAGAAGCGCGACGCTCGTACGGGCCGCAACCCACGCACCGGCGAAGCGGTGGACGTAGAAGAAAAGCACGTGCCGTTTTTCAAGACCGGCAAGTTGCTTCGAGACAGATTGAACGGAAAGTAAAGACTGATGCGATACATCCGCTACGCGTTTCTTGCGGCACTGGCCATTGTGCTGGTGTCCGTCGCCCTTGCCAATCGAGACATGGTGATGCTGCAGCTTCTGCCTTCGGGGTTGTCCGAAATGGTGGGCATGAACCGCAGCATCGAGTTGCCGCTGTTCATCGTGATCTTCGGCGGGATCATCGCCGGCCTGCTGATCGGCTTCGTCTGGGAATGGCTGCGCGAACACAAGCATCGGGCGGCGGCGGCTCAGCGTCAGGCCGAGGTCAAGCGACTGGAGCGCGAACTGCGCCGCACCAAGGCTGAGCGTGACAAGGACAAGGACGAGGTTCTGGCGCTTCTCGACGAGGCGAGCTGAGCGGCTCCATGACCCCGGGCATTCGGACAAAGATTTGCGGGCTGACCCGGCCCGAGGACGTGCACGCCTGCGCCGCAGCGGGTGCGGCCTATATCGGGCTGAACTTCTTTCCCAAAAGCCCACGTTTCGTGTCCTTCGACGTCGCGCGGGACCTTGCGGTCGAAGCCCCGATTGGTCTGGCCAAGGTTGGACTGGTGGTGAACGCCGATGACGCTTTTCTGGACGAACTGATGGCGCAGGTGCCTTTGGATTTCATCCAGTTGCATGGCAGCGAAACCCCGGAGCGGGTCAGCGAGGTGCGCGCGCGCTGCGGCCTGCCGGTGATCAAGGCGGTCGGTGTGGCCGATCAGGAGGATGTTGCTGCGCTCGATCTCTATTCCCAGGTGGCCGATCAGATTCTCGTCGATGCAAAGCCGCCGAAAAACGCGGTGCTGCCGGGGGGCAACGGCGTGTCCTTCGACTGGCGGCTGATTTCCGCGCGGCGGTGGCCAAAACCATGGCTGCTGGCTGGTGGGCTGACGCCCGACAACGTGGCCGAGGCGATTGCCCTGACCGGAGCGAAACAGGTGGATGTGTCCTCGGGTGTCGAATCCGCGCCCGGCGTCAAGGATGCGGGGCTGATCCGGGATTTCATTGCGGCAACCCGCGTCCCTGTGAAGCTTTAGCAGGCTGGGATCAGGGATTTTCCGAAAACGGAAAATCTGGGGCGCTGCCCCAGACCCCGAAGTATTTTTGAACCAGAGAAGACGAGAAGTCAGGCTGCGGTCCCGACCGCTTCGGAGACGGACTTGAAGCCATCGCGTTTGAGCAGATCGTCAAGGCCCTGGGCGATCCTTGGCACGAGGCTCAGCCCTTCGTAGGTGAGGGCGGAATAAAGCTGTACGGCCGACGCGCCGGCCTTGATCTTGGCATAGGCGTCTTCGGCAGAGGCGATGCCACCCACCCCGATGATCGGCAGCTTTCCTTCGGTGGCGCGGTAAAGCTGTGCGAGCACGCGGGTTGATTTTTTGAAAAGCGGGCGGCCCGACAACCCGCCTTTTTCGTCGCGATGGGCTGAGTTCAGCCCGTCGCGGTCGAGCGTGGTGTTGGTGGCGATCAGTCCGTCGATGGCGGAACTCAGCGCGACCTCGGCCACATCCGTGATTTCGGTGTCGGTCAGGTCTGGCGCGATCTTGAGGAAGATCGGAATGGGACGGTCGAGGGCGTTTCGGATCTCCATGACACCTGCCAGCAGGGCCGACAGGGCGTCCTTGCCCTGCAGATCGCGGAGTTTCTCGGTGTTGGGTGAGCTGACATTCACCGTGGCGAAATCAAGATGCGCGGCGCATGTGGCCAGAACGGTCGCGAAATCGCCCGCGCGGTTTTCGCTGTCCTTGTTGGCGCCGAGGTTCAAGCCGATCACCGCATCCCGGGGACGCTCGGCAAGCCGGGTCGCGATCGCCATCATGCCGTCATTGTTGAAGCCGAAGCGGTTGATCACCGCGCGGTCCTCGGTCAAGCGGAAGAGGCGCGGTTTCGGGTTTCCGGGCTGTGGGCGCGGGGTGGCGGCGCCCACCTCGATGAAGCCGAACCCGGCTCGGGAGAGCGGGCGCAGGGCGGTGGCGTTCTTGTCAAAGCCGGCAGCGAGGCCGACCGGGTTGGCCAGCGTCATCCCGGCCAGCGTCGCGCGCAGTCGGGTGCTGGTGACCGTTCCGATGGTTGGTGCAAGGCCGAACCGCAGCGCGGTGAGCGCCATGCCATGGGCGGTTTCCGGATCGAACTGGTGCAAAAGGCGCAGCCCGGCCTGTTCCAGCAGGCTCATGCAAGATCGTCCGGGAACTCGTGCCACTCGCCATTGCAGGGCAGGGGCTTGGCCCAAACCACATCGGCCAGCCGCAACGGGCTGTAGAGATGCGGAAAGAGTGCGCCGCCACGGGACGGTTCCCAGCGCAGGTCGCCTGCCATTGCGGTTTCGTCATAGGCCAGAAGCATCAGACCGTCCGCGCCGGCAAAATGTCTGGCCGCTGTTTCGCGCACCTGCTCGGCGGTCGAGAAATGCACATAGCCATCGGCGACATCAATCGGCGCACCAGCGGTTTCGCCATCGGCCTGGAGCGCGGCCCATTCATCGGAGCGGAGGATTTTGTAGATCATGCGAAGGGATGTGCCGTGTGCCAGGCGTCGCGTCAAGCGCTGTCATCTGCCTGTTGGTTTTGCGTCCTATGGCCAAATAAGCAAACGTCCCTTGCGTAAGTTTTGACTCCCCCCGCGCAGCAAGGCACGATTGCCGCATAATAATCCGACAGAGAGGACTCACATGTCTTACCGACTTCTTTCAAGTGCCGCAGCCTTAGCGCTGACCGCCGGCATGGCGCAGGCCGATTACACGCTGCACGTTATTCATATCAACGATTTGCACAGCCGTATCGAGCCGATCAACCGCTTCGATTCGACCTGTTCCGCCGAAGACAATGCCGAGGGCAAGTGTTTTGGCGGCGTTGCGCGGGTCAAGACCATGATCGACCAGCTGCGCGCCGAACTGGACGGGCAGAACGTGATCGTCGTCGATGCGGGTGACCAGTATCAGGGCTCGCTCATGTACACGACCTACAAGGGCGATGTCGAAGCCGAGATGATGGAGAAGATCGGATTCGACGTCATGGCCGTGGGCAACCACGAATTCGACGATGGCGACGAAGGTCTGCTGAAACTGATCGAGAACGTGTCGTTCCCGGTGATTTCCGGCAACCTCGATGTCAGCCAGTCGAACATTCTGGCGGGCAAGGTTCAGAACCATGTCGTGCTTGAGGTTGGTGGCGAAAAGATCGGCATCGTTTCTGCGCTGGCGACGGACACGGTGGAAACCTCGTCCCCGTCCGAGGCGGTGATCTTTCAGGATGAAATCGACAGCATCGCGGCGGATGTGGCCACCCTGACCGCAGAAGGTGTGACCAAGATCATCGCGCTGACGCATGTCGGCCTTCCGCGGGACCTCGAGATCGCGGCGGCGGTACCGGGGCTGGATGCTGTTGTCGGCGGCCATAGCCACACCTATTTGTCGGCCACAGATCCGGATCGTCAAGGCGCCTACCCGACATTTGCCAGCCAGGAAGACGGTACTCTGGTGCCGGTGGTGCAGGCCTATGCCTATTCGAAATATGTGGGTCATCTGGAGCTCAATTTCGACGACGAAGGCAACCTGACCTATGCGTCGGGTGACACGATCCTGCTCGACGCGTCGGTCGAGGAAGACCCCGAGATCGTTGCTCGCGTGGCCGAACTGGCTGGCCCCATCGAAGAAATGAAGACCCGCGTCGTCGCCGAGGCCGCCGAGGCCATCGAAGGAAGCCGGGATGTCTGCCGTGCGATGGAATGCCCGATGGGCAACCTTGTGGCCGATGCGATGCTCGACCGCGTTAAAGATCAGGGCGTTCAGATCGCCATCCAGAACGGCGGTGGTCTGCGTGCGTCGATCGACGCGGGCGAAGTCACGATGGGGGAGGTTCTCACGGTGCTGCCGTTCCAGAACACGCTGTCGACCTTTGAGGTCACGGGCGCGCAGATCCTTGCCGCGCTCGAAAACGGCGTGAGCCAGGTCGAGGAAGGTGCAGGCCGGTTCCCGCAGGTGGCGGGCATGAGCTTTACCGTCGATCTGACGCAGGCGCCGGGCAGCCGGGTGTCCAACGTGATGGTAGGCGACGCGCCGCTTGATCCGGACGCGACTTATGGCGCGGTGTCCAACAACTATGTCCGCAATGGCGGCGACGGGTACCGGATGTTCCGGGACGCGATGAACGCCTATGACTACGGTCCCGATCTGGCCGATGTCACGGCAGAATACCTTGCCAAGGTGGGGCCGTACCAGCCCTACACGGATGGCCGGATTACCGTGAACAAGTAAGACCCGGAGGGGCCGGGCCTTTGTGTCCGGCCCACACCGACCATGTGTGGACGTTTCGCCCTGACCCTGCCGCATGATGCGATGGCACAGCTCTTTGATGCGGTGCCGGCAAATGCCTTGCCTGATCTTCCCAACTACAACATCTGTCCGACGAACCTTGTGCATGCCGTGCATAGTGTGGAGGGGCAAAGACGGCTGGTGGCAATGCGCTGGGGATTCCTGCCGCATTGGTACAAGGCTGAAAACGGCGGACCGCTGCTAATCAACGCGCGGGCCGAGACGATTGCCGAAAAACCCGCCTTCAAGGCAGCCTGCCGGGAGCGGCGCTGCCTGATCCCGGCGACGGGGTTTTACGAATGGACCAAGGACGAAGAGGGCAACCGCCTGCCATTGTACATCCATCCGGCAGATGCGGACCTGCTGGTTTTTGCCGGGGTCTGGCAGGATTGGGAGCGGGACGGGGTTGCGCATCGGACCTGCGCCATTGTCACAACGGCGGCCAATGATCGGATGTCGGCCATTCATCACCGCCAGCCCGTGACGCTGCACGCCAAGGATTGGGCGCTCTGGCTCGGGGAGGCTGGTCACGGGGCGGCGACCCTGATGCAGGCCGCGCCCGAGGAAGCCATGGATTTCCACCGGGTCGACCGGCGTGTCAATTCGAACCGCGCCTCGGGGCCGGAATTGATCGAACCGATTGACGCCTGATCGGGGTTTTCCCTGCCCGCGCGTGGCAGTAGCTTGGCGCCGAAAAGGGAGGCCCGCATGTCCAACACCCATATCGAAGCGACGATCGCCGCGTTGCGCGAGATCCTTGGCGATCGGCTGTCCACGGGTGCGTCGATCCTTGATCAGCACAGCCATGATGAAGCCTACACAACGCCGGTCCTGCCCGATGCGGTGGCCTTTCCCGAAACGACGCAAGAGGTGTCGCAGATCCTGAAGGTCTGTTCGCAGCATGGCTGCCCGGTGGTGCCCTATGGTGTCGGGTCCTCCCTGGAGGGGCATATCGTGCCGGTACAGGGGGGCATCACCGTCGATACAAGCCGGATGAACAAGGTGTTGCAGATCAACGAAAGTGACCTCGACGCGGTGGTCGAACCGGGTGTGACACGGGTGCAACTGAATGAAGAGTTGCGGGCAACCGGGCTCATGTTCACCGTCGATCCGGGGGCAGACGCCACGCTTGGTGGAATGGCTGCGACGCGGGCCTCCGGCACCAACACGGTGCGCTACGGGACGATGGCAGACAATGTGCTGGCGCTGGAAGTGGTGCTGCCGGATGGGCAGATCATCGAGACCGGAAGCCGGGCGCGGAAATCCTCGACCGGGTATGATCTGACGCGCCTGTTTGTCGGATCGGAGGGGACGCTGGGGATCATCACCAAACTGACGGTCAAGTTGCGTGGCCAGCCCGAGCATGTGGCAGCGGCGACCTGCGCTTTTCCCGACATCGCCAGCGCCGTCGACACGGTGATCCTGGCGATCCAGATGGGGTTGCCGATGGCCCGGATCGAATTGCTCGACGAGGTGCAGATGACGGGCATGAACATCTACAATCCCGATATGGGGCTGCCGGAAGTGCCGCATCTTTTCCTTGAGTTCCACGGATCGGAAGCCGGTGTAGCTGAGCAGGTGGAGAGTTTTGCCGCGTTGGTCGAAGATCATGGCGGGTCGGATTTCAAATGGGCGACCCGGACGGAAGATCGGAACCGCCTTTGGCAGGCACGGCATAACGCCTATTACGCGGGCAAGTCGCTGCGACCGGGATGCGACGGCCTGGTGACGGATTGCTGCGTGCCGATTTCGGCACTGGCGGATTGTATCGCACGGACCAAGGACGTCATTGCTCAGTCAGGTCTGGTGGCACCTCTGGTGGGCCATGTCGGGGACGGCAATTTCCATCTGCTGATCCTTGTCGATCCCAAGGTACCTGATGAAATGGAGCGTGCGAAAGTCTTGGCCAATCAGGTCAACAAACTGGCGCTGGAATTCGGCGGCACGGTGAGCGGGGAGCATGGCGTTGGGCTTGGCAAGCGCAAGTACCTCGCCGAGGAGCATGGCGCGGCCTATGCGCTGATGGCGACGCTGAAGAAGGCGATTGATCCGGGTAATATCATGAACCCGGGCAAGCTGGTGACGCTGAATTGAGGGCGGTGGAGGATGCGTTGACGCATCCTCGCTTTCCGTCGACGGAAAGCGGGGGCGCTGCCCCCGTCGCCCGTTGGGCGACTCCCCCGAAGTATTTCTGAACCAGAGAAGACTGGGAGGGTCAGCCCTTTACCGCTCCGGCGGTGAGTCCGGAGACGATCTGGCGCTGGAAGAACATGATCAGCAGGAACAGCGGCGCTGTGGTCGACACCACGGCGGCGACGGCAAACATCACGTTGCCCTTGGTCTGAGTGGTGCCGAGGAAAGACGCGATCTTGGGGACCATGGTCTGGTTCTGCTTGTCGAGGATCATCGCGGTCACGGCGAAGTCGTTGTAAGCGAGCAGGAAGCTGAACAGCCCTGTGGTGATCACGCCGGGCCACATGACCGGAATGATCACGTGGCGGAAGGCCTGAAAGCGGGTGCAGCCGTCCACCATGGCGGATTCGTCCAGATCCTGCGGGATGTTCTTGAAAAAGGAATGCAGCATCCAGAGCGTGAAGGGCTGGTTGATCGCCACCAGCACGATGATGGCGGTGGGCAGATAGCCCCAGATGTTCCACTGAAAGAAGACTGGCAGATACCCCGAGACCAGCGTGATCGGTGGCATCGCGCGGAAGAT
The DNA here is from genome assembly GCA_030428355.1 of Alphaproteobacteria bacterium. Taxonomy (GTDB): domain Bacteria; phylum Pseudomonadota; class Alphaproteobacteria; order Rhodobacterales; family Rhodobacteraceae; genus Marivita. The sequence continues at coordinate 17,887 of JAUIBL010000006.1, forward strand.
GAGCGCGATCAGCAGGAACCAGAACGCATAGCGATAGGTCGAGCGGGCCAGTGCGTATCCGCCCAGTGTTCCGAGGGTCAGTGAGATGGTTACGACGAAGAGACAGACCAGCGTGGAATTCCATGCAGCGCGCCAGAACTCTTCCTGTATCCACGCGCCGGAATAGCCTTGGGTGGTGAAGGCATCTCCGGTTTCGCGGGTGGTCATCTCTCCGGTCAGGACATTGGTCCAGTCGGCCAGCGAGAAGAAATCGCCTTCGACCTTGAACGAGCCCCAGAGTGTCCAGAAAAACGGGAAAGCGGCCGCGATCATCCAGGTGATGAGGATGATCACAAGGATTGCCTGAAGGACAACGGGGCGTTTTTGCGCTTGGTTCGCCATGGTCGTCCTCCTCAGGTCGCTTTGCCGTAGTCGCGATAGGTGCGCACCAGCACCGGCGACAGCAGGATCGCGACACCGGTGATGGTCAGCACCGAAGTCGCGGCGGCAGAGCTGAGCTGCTGCGTCTCGCCACCAAGATCATTGTAGATCGCCCAACTGAGCGAAGTCGCATGGGCGCTGGCGTTGAAGCTCACGATGGGTTCGAACACCCGGAAATTGTCCATCAACTGCATCAGCGCGATGAAGGTGGTCAGCGGCAGAAGATGCGGGATCACGACGTGTCGGATCTGTTGCCAGCGGCTCGCCCCGTCGATGCGGGCGGCCTCGAGCGTGTCGGTGTTCACCGTTTGCAGGCCTGCGTAATAGACGATGAAGGCAAAGGGTGCGGAGTGCCAGACGCCGTAGACCATGAGCATGATCCACATCAGGCCGGTGTCGGCCTTGACCGAGAGGCTCGGGTCATCGGCGAGCCAGCGGAGTGCTGTGCCAAGGATGCCGCGTGCATCGACCATCCAGAACAGGATGAGCGAGCCGATCAGCGGCGTGACCATCATTGGCAAAAGCGAGAAAAAGATCAGAGGACCGCGTATGGCGCGGGCCGCGCTGTTGACGGCCACGGCGATGATGAAGCCGAAGATGATCGTCAGCGGCGTGACGACGAATGTGAAGGTCAGGGTGAATCCCATTGCCTTGTAAAACGGCAGGTTCATCAGTTTGCCGATGAAATCGCCAATACCTGTGCTCTGCTCCCAAAGGGGGCCGATCTCGGCGGTGGCGAGGTGGTTGCGGTCCTTGTAGATCTCGAGCCCGGCGAACCGGCCCAGCGGCTGGTCTTCGCGAAGGGCGGCGGTGGCTTCCTGGTCGATGGCGGTGGCCTTGGTGCAGCCGAAGGGACCGCAGTTTTCCACCTCGATGATGACCTGTTCATGCGCGGTGTGCAGCGACTGGATCACCACCGAAACGATCGGGAAGAAGATGAACAGCAGCATGGCGACTGCCGATGGCAGCACGAACCAGAAAAAGGCGCTGTGTTTCATCCGAGTGATCCCGTTCGTTTTGATCCGACGAAAGAGTAGGGGCGGGTAGTGCCGCCCCCATGAGACGGGCCTGCGTCAGTTGACGAAGCCCTTTTCGCGCGCGGCGGTCATGTAGGCGGCTTCGATGTCCGCCAGCGCCTGCTCGGCGCTTTCCTTGCCTTGCAGGAAGTCGGCGATGTTGTCGCCCAGTGCCGTGTGCAGCAGCCCGTGATGCGGCAGCATCGGGTAGGGCGTGGTCTGCATCGAAATGGCCGAGAAGACGCCTTCATTCACCGGAGCAGGCTTGTAGCCTTCGATCATCCAGACCGCCTGACCCATTGTTTCGTCGTTCAGGATCGCCGGGCTGATGCCGTGCTTCATGGCTTTGAAAGTGGCTTCGGCATCGGCATCGCTGATGTTCTTCGCGACGGTCCATCCATCCCACCAAAGGGTCGATGCCGGGCGGTCGCCGCCTGCGACGGTCATCGGGCCACCGACGGTGGTGTTTTCATAGACCTCGGGGGTGGAGCCTTCGGCGTCCATCAGAACGCCTGTCCGCGAGCCCCACATGTTCATCATGGCGACGTTGCCTGCTTCCCATTCGGCGCTGGTGGCGTTGGAATCGTGGGTCAGGTAATCGGGGTTCATGTAGGCGCTCAGCGATTTGAGCATCTCGAGCGTGGCGACACCGGCTTCGTTGTTGATCGACACCTGAGCCGACCCCGGTTCGTAGAATTCGCCGCCATGGCCGATATACATGTTCACGAATTCCTGCGCGAGGTTCCAGCCCGCCATGTAGGCGCCGCCCAGCGGGTATTCGAGGATGCCTTCGGCGCGGATTTTCTCGGCGGCGGCCAGCATGTCTTCATAGGTCTTGGGCGGTTCCATCCCGATCTGTTCGAGGATGTCCTTGCGATAGACGAGGTGTTGCGCATTGGCCATGAAGGCAACTGCCATCACCTGACCATTGATGGTGATAAGCTGGTTCTTCGGGATGTCCTGCCCGAATGCCGCAACAAGATCATCCAGCGGGCGAATGACGTCTTCGTTCATCAGCGCGACAATCGACGAGTTTGCGACAATGGCGGTGGTGTACTCCGCAGGATCGCCCTGCATACCCGCAAGATTGATCTTCTGGTGATCGGCGGTCAGGTTTGCCTTTGCTTCGGTCAGGCCCTCGCAGGCCTGTGCGTTCCGCGCGACCGTCTGGATGGCGGGGAATTCGTTGCCGATGATGCTCAGCCGGCCTTCGGTGATGCCGCAATCGGCAGCCATGCCTGCGGTTGCACTGGCAGCAACAAGGAAAGAGCCTGTCATCAGGATTTTCTTGAGGTTCATTTTGGTCTCCCTGTGTGTCTGGATGCGTTTTTGGTGCCGCATCGCTGTTTCCCGGTTGAGCCGGGACTCTCTGGTGGGTCAGCCGTCGATCCTTTGGCCGGTCTCTGTTGAGAAGAGGTGGCAGATCTCGGGTGGTACATGGATCGAAACCGGTTCCCCGATTTCGGCCCGGAAGGTTTTGTCGGCCTTGACGGCGACAAGAGCGGAACCGATGCGCACGGAAATCATCGTGGCATCGCCCAGAAGTTCGAGCGTGTAGATCGGCGCGGTGATCTCTCCCTCGCCGGGTGCCGCAAGCGACGCATCCTCGGCGCGGAAGCCCAGCGTGACCTTGCCGTTGCCGACGGTCAGGCCGGGGATGCGGGTGTCTCGCGCTGTGAATGCGCCGTCGTGGATGTCACCTTCGATCAGGTTCATCGCAGGACTGCCGATAAAGCTCGCGACAAAGATATTCGCGGGACGGTCGTAAATTTCGGTCGGGCTGCCGACCTGCTGGACCACGCCTTTTTCCATGACGACCACACGGTCTGCGAGGGTCATCGCCTCGATCTGGTCATGGGTCACGTAGATCGTCGTCACCGAAAGTTCGTGGCTCAGGTTTTTGATCTGGGCGCGCGTGCTGACTCGAAGTTTGGCGTCCAGGTTGGACAGCGGTTCGTCCATCAGGAAAACGTTGGGTTCGCGGACGATGGCACGCGCGAGGGCGACGCGCTGACGCTGACCGCCGGACAGTTCGGCCGGTTTGCGGTGCAGGAAATCGTCAAGCTCTACCATCGCGCTGGCGCGGCGCACCTTGGCGTCATGGGTCGAGGGATCGACCCCCCGCACCTTGAGCGGAAAGCGGATGTTCTCGTAGACGTTCATGTTCGGGTAAAGCGCATAGGACTGGAACACCATCGCAACGTCCCGGTCCTTGGGATCGAGGTTGTTGACCACCTTGCCGTCGATGGCGATCTCACCGTCGGTGATGTCTTCAAGCCCGGCAATCATCCGCATGGTCGTTGTCTTGCCGCAGCCCGAAGGGCCCAGCAGAACAAGGAATTCCTTATCAGCAATCGTCAGGTTGAAATTGTCGACACCGACGAAGCTGCCCCAGCGTTTGTTGACGTTCCTGAGCTGGATTTCCGCCATGGATTCCCCCTGCGCAAAGATCGGATTTGCGGTCGACCACCCCACCAAGCCATAGGGTTCGCGGTTTGGCAAGAATTCTTTGCAAACGTGTGCAAAAAATAAAAATTGGTAAGGGGCCGCCGAAAACAAAGCGACGTATTGCGGCGTCCGACGGGGGGAATTTGTACGGAACGCTGCGTCATAACGGTTTTGTCGTCGCGTCGGACTGTCTTGTTTTGGCGAAATATTGGCGTGACAACGGTGCTGGACAGGCCTGAACGCGGGCGGACTGACACGAGGGAGGGGACATCATGACGTTTGCAGGTTTCGAGGACCGCAATGCCATCGAAGGGGAAATGCCGTGGAGTGAACGGGATGTGCCCGCTACTCTGTATGCCCAGTTGAGCAAGACGGCCGCGGCCTTTCCCAATCGTCCGGCAACCAGTTTTCAATTGCTCTCAGGTCCCAAGGACAGGGCGGAAACGCTGACATGGTCCCAACTTCTGTCGCGCACCGTGCAAGCGGCGAATCTCTTCCGCAAGCTTGGCGTTGGGGAAACCGACGTTGTGGCCTATGTTCTGCCCAACAGCAGCGAAACCATCATCACTCTGCTGGGTGGCGCGATTGCCGGGATCGCGAACCCGATCAACCCGCTTCTGGAACCGGAACAGATTGCAGCGATCCTGCGCGAGACCAACGCAAAGGTGGTTGTCACGCTCAAGGCCTTCCCCAAGACCGACGTGCCGCAGAAAGTGGCCGAGGCGTGCCGTCATGCGCCCAACGTTCACACGGTGCTCGAAGTCAATCTCAACCGCTATCTGACACCGCCGAAATCCTGGATCGTGCCGCTGGTCCGGCCCAAGAACCCCGGTGGGCATCATGCCGATGTGCTGAACTTTACCGCCGAGTTGAAAAAGCAGAACACAACACTCGACTTTGCCGACAGCGCCGGTGATCGGGTCGCGGCTTATTTCCATACAGGCGGTACAACCGGCATGCCCAAGGTTGCGCAGCACAAATATTCCGGGATGATTTACAATGGCTGGCTGGGAAACAGGCTTCTGTTCACCGAACAGGACAGCATCATGTGCCCGCTGCCGCTGTTCCATGTCTTTGCCTGCCATGTGATCCTGATGGCTTCGGTCGTGTCTGGCGCGCACACGGTTTTCCCGACGCCGCAGGGCTACCGGGGAGAGGGGGTCTTCGACAATTTCTGGAAACTGTGCGCACGCTGGAAAACCACCTTTGTCATCACCGTTCCCACTGCCATGTCAGCCTTGATGCAACGCCCTGTCGACGCTGATCTGTCGACGATCAAGACGGCGTTCTCCGGATCGTCGCCTTTGCCGCTGGAGCTTTTCAACCGTTTCGAGAAAGCCTGCGGTGTGCGCGTGGTCGAGGGGTATGGCCTGACCGAGGCGACGTGCCTTGTGTCCTGCAATCCGCCGGACGGTGTGAAGAAAGTGGGCTCAGTCGGGATTCCGTTTCCCTACACCGATGTAAAGATTCTGACGCAGAAGAATGGCTCGGTTGTGGAATGCGACGTCGATGAGATCGGCGAGATCTGCGTGTCAAACCCCGGTGTCTTTGCCGGGCACACCTATACCGAGGCGGCCAAGAACGCGGACCTGTTCCATTTCGGCACCCATCTGCGCACGGGCGATCTGGGCCGTATCGACGCGGATGGGTATCTCTGGATCACCGGGCGGGCGAAAGACCTGATCATCCGCGGGGGGCATAACATCGACCCCGCCGAAATCGAAGAGGCGCTCCTTGCGCATCCGTCCGTCGCCTTTGCCGGGGCCATTGGTCAGCCGGATCAACATGCGGGCGAGTTGCCTTGTGCCTTTGTCGAACTGGTGGACGGGGCCAGCGTGACCGAGGACGCCTTGCATGCGCATTGCAAGGTCCATGTGCACGAACGGGCGGCCATCCCCAAGCACATCACCATTCTGGACGAATTGCCCAAGACAGCCGTTGGCAAGGTGTTCAAACCGGATCTGCGCAAACACGCGATCACGCGGGTGTTCAATGCGGCGCTGGAATCGGCGGGATCCCCGGCGCGGGTGGTCTCGGTGGTCGATGACAAGACGCTTGGCCTTGTGGCGCAGGTGGCGTTGCATGGGGCGGCGCCGGACGACGTGGGGCACGTCCTTGGTAATTTTGCCAACCGCTGGCAGGTTGCCGCCTAAGGCAGGGTCGGATCGGCAAAGCCGATCCGAACGGCTTACCAAATAACACGGTCATGAGACAGAATAGCAGTTCGGGATGCCGATCATCTGTGCCTTAGCGGACGATCGGGTCAATCAGTGTCACCGGAAGGTTCAGCGCCTGTTCCAACGTATGCGCCACCTGCAAGAGCCGAGCTTCGCCGCGCGGTGGACCGATCAGTTGCAGCCCGACGGGCATGCCTGAGGGCGTGAAGCCAACAGGTAGGGATAGCGCGGGAAGGCCCGCCACCGTAGCAAGAAACGCGAATTGCAACCAGTCGATATAGTCGCGCATCAGGCGGCCCGCGACCTCGGTTGGATATTCGATCTCAACCGGAAGCGGGGCGAGGCCATTGACGGGGCAGGCCAGCACGTCATGGGTTCGGAAGAAGGCAACCATAGTGTTGTAGATCGTCGCGCGATCCCTCTCGGCTTGCACGTAGTCATCGAATTTGGTCGCGCGGGCATCGGCAAGATTACCCTTGATCGTGTCTTTGTAATGCCTGGTGACACTTTCCGGCGTCACCTGATAGCTGCCCAGAAACGACAGGCAGCGCAAGGTTCGGAAGGTTTCATCAAGTCGCGGAAGGGCGGGACAGTGGTCCTCGACCGTGACCGAGGGCAGGCGCAGGCTGTTCAATGCGTTGCGCAAGACCGTGTCGATCTCGGGCGTGACCGCTGCAAACCCGTTAAAATCGGATGTGTACGCGATGCGGATCGACCCCGCGTCCTGTTGCGCCGTCGCGAGGTAGGGGGTTTCGGGGGCCGGGAAGGAAATCGGCCAGACCGGGTCGTAGCCCGCCATCGCGTCGAGAAAAAGCGCGCAATCCAGAACATCGCGCGCCATCGGACCATCCACACCGCCGTTGGTAAAGCCCAGATGCGCCGAACTGCCGCCCGCAATGCCCGGCGACGGGCGAAGGCCCACGATGCCGCAGTAATTCGCCGGGCTGCGCAGGCTGCCGCCGAAATCCGAACCATGGCTGAGCCACAGCTCTCCTGTGGCCAGCGACACGGCAGCCCCACCCGATGATCCCGCAGCGTTCATCCGCGTGTCCCAAGGGTTGCGGGTTGCGCCGAAGACGGCGTTGAAGGTGTTTGCACCTGCGCCCAACTCGGGCGTGTTGGTTTTGCCCAGAACCACGCCGCCCCGGTCTTCGAGACGCAAAACGAGGGGATCCGATGCGCTGGGCACGTGATCCGCCATGCCTATCGTGCCGAAGGTGGTGCGCACGCCTTGCACCGGATTGAGATCCTTGATGCCGATGGGAAGGCCGGCCAGAGGGCTGTCCTTGGTGGCTGTTGCTGCCCGCGCCCGGTCTGGACAGCGGGTCACCACGGCGTTCACAGCCGGTTCCACCTGATCCATGCGGGTCACGCTGGCATCGATCAGGTCCTGCGTTGTGACCTCGCCCCGGCGTAGCAGGTCGATCACGTCACGCGCGGATTTCGCACAGAGTTCGGGGCCGGAAAAGGCGGTCTTGGGGCGTGTCACGATCCGCAGAACATCCCGTGCAAATGCGCGATCAGCCGCGCGGTATTGTCGTCGTTCAGGCTGTAATAGATGGTTTTTCCGTCGCGACGGGTCTTCACCAGCTCTTCATCGCGCAGACGCGCAAGCATCTGACTGACAGCCGCCTGACGAATGTTCAGCAGGGCTTCCAACTCACCCACGGACTTTTCGCCCACGCCAAGGTGACACAGGATCATCAACCGGCCCTCATGCGCCAGCGTCTTGAGATAGGCAGCCGCCTTCTCGGCGCTTTGGGCCATGTCCTGCGCGGCGTCTTGCGCAAAACGCGTGTCGTTCATTGGAAACCCCCGATAACTCGCATGTTATTAACACCGATGTAGCGAGGGTTTCAAAGAATTATCACGGTGTCGACGTTTGTGGCGCTGTCGGAGCGCCGCCGGTGAAGGCATTGCCGTTCTTGTAGTCACAGGGCGCCTCCTGCATCTGCAGGTGCAGACCGGTTCCGGTAAAGGGGTGGGCACGGGCCAGATCCTCGTCCACATCGATACCAAGGCCGGGCGTGTCTGGGACAGTGATGAACCCGTCCTCTACAGTGATGCTGTTCCGGATGAGGGCTGCGTGGAACGGCGTCTCGATGGTCTCGGCCAAGAGCACGTTCGGGATCGAGGTGCACAGATGCACATTCGCCGCCCATTCGATGGGGCCTGCATAAAGATGCGGTGCTATCTCGGCGTTGAACGCTTCGGCCATGCCCGACAGCTTCTTCATCTCCCAGATGCCGCCGGCGCGGCCAAGTGCGGGTTGCAGGATCTTGGCGCCACCGGTGCGCAGCAGCGTGGCAAACTCGGCCTTGGTGGTCAGCCGTTCACCCGTGGCGATGGGGATGCGCACGGCGCGGGCGACCTCGGCGAATTCGAGCAGGTTGTCGGGCGGGATCGGCTCTTCGTACCAGAGCGGCAGATAGGGTTCGATCGCCTGACCCAGCCGGATCGCGCCGGAGGTGGTGAACTGGCCGTGCGTGCCGAACAGAAGGTCTGCCTTGTTGCCCACCGCAGAGCGGATCGCCTTGCACATCTCGACGGACAGCGAGATGTCTGTCAGTGCAGGTTGGTGGCCGCCCCGGATCGTGTAGGGGCCAGCGGGATCGAATTTCAGCGCGGTAAAGCCCTGTTTCAGGTAATGCGCCGCAGCCTCGGCCTGCGCGTCCGGGTTGGTCCAGAAGCCGTCGATGTCATGATGGGGCAGGGGGTAGAGATAGGTGTAGGCGCGGACCTTGGGAGTCATCTGTCCCCCGAGCAGCGCCCAGACAGGGCGGCCCCGCGCCTTTCCGAGGATGTCCCAGCAGGCGATCTCCAGACCCGAGAACGCGCCCATGACGGTCAGGTCAGGGCGCTGGGTGAAGCCCGAGGAATAGGCACGACGGAACATCAGTTCGATGTTCTCAGGCGACTCGCCGCGCATGTGGCGGTCGAACACGTCTTCGATCACCGCTTTCATCGCGTCAGGTCCAACGCTGGAGGCATAACATTCGCCCCAGCCGGTGATGCCGGTGTCGGTGGTCACCTTGACCAGCGTCCAGTACCGCCCACCCCATCCCGGAGCGGGGGGCGCGGTTGTGATCACATCGAGCGCATGCAGTTTCATGGGCTGTCCCTTTCCTATGGGCGGAGGATGCGTCGACGCATCCTCGCGTTTCCGTCGACGGAAACGCGCTGGTTGCGGAGGGTCGTCAAAAGAGGATCACGTTGCGCTTGGCCCCGCCGGCCTTGGTGTCGGCGATGGCTTCGTTGATCTGGTCAAGCGACCAGCGGCCGGACACCAGCTCGTCCAGCTTCAGACGGCCCTGACGGTAAAGGTCGGCCAGCCACGGGATGTCGCGGCGGATCACCACGTCGCCCATCTTGGATCCGATCATGCCTTGACCCATGAAGGCCATCACGACGGGCTCATACTCGGCCATGGCGCCCGAATGCGGCATTCCGATCATCACCATGCGGCCACCCCACCCCATGTAGCGCGGCGCGTCATTGTAGGCTGGGATCGCGCCCACAGTGATGGCCACGAGATCCGCGCCACGGCCAAGAATTTTGTGAACCGCTTTCCACGGCGCCTTCTGTGTCGCCAGAACGCCGTCCGTGGCACCAAAGGCTTTGGCGGTCTCCAGTTTCTCTTCGGTCATGTCCACGGCCACGATACGCCGGGCCCCGGCGATCCGTGCGCCCTGAATGGCGTTTAGTCCCACGCCGCCCGCGCCGATCACCACCACGTCTTCACCCGCGCGCAGCTTACCGGCGTTCACAATGGCCCCGACTCCGGTGATCACCCCGCAGGCCATCAGCGCCACCGCTTCGGGGGGCATATCATCGGGCAGGGGAACGACCTGACTGTGATGCACAACGACCCGTTCGGCAAAGGCCCCGCAATCCATCGCTTTCTTGACGGGGGTTCCATCTGGGCGGGTGATCGGGGACGCGCCGGTATCGGGGGCCTCGCAGATTGTTGGCTTGCCGCTGGCGCAATTCGCGCAGGTGCCACAGGATCGGATCAACGTGACCACGACGCGCTGCCCGACCGTCAGGTCACTGACCGATGCGCCCACGGCTGAAATCCGACCGGCGGCCTCGTGCCCGTAGACCGCAGGCAGGTCTCCGCCCCACGCGCCTTCGGCATAGTGGATGTCGGAATGGCAGATCGCCACCGCTTCGAGCGTGACTTCGATCTCTCCGGCCTCGGGAGCGCGCAGCTCCAGCTCCTCCAACTGGAGTGGTTTGCCGAATTCGGTGCAGACGGCGGCTGTGATGCGGGTCATGCGGTCTCCCTTATGTTGGGGCCAACCTGAGGGCCGTGCGACCCAAGCGCAAGCGGGAAGTCGACCTCCGCCGGTCAGGCCGCGACAGGGGTGCGCCGAGGCGCGAGAAACACCACTAGGGCCACGACGATCAGCGCCAGCGACAGAAGGAACGGTGCGCCGGGGAAATAGACGCCGGTATCCATCCGCGTGTATTGCGCGAAGACCCCGGTCATCACCAAAGGGGCAATGATCATCGCAATCGCCCCGACCGAGGTAAGCGCGCCCTGCAATTCGCCCTGCCGTTTGTCGCCGACCGTTTCCGACATGATGCCTTGCAGGGCAGGTGTGATGACAGCCCCCAAGGCGGCAAGGGGTGTGAGGATCAGCGCGATGGTGCCCGAAGTGACAAAGGCCAATGCGGCGAAGGCAAACACATCGAAGACGAGGCCATAGATCACCGTGCCGCGCTTGCCCAACCGGGCAAGGATGAGGCGGATCAACCCGCCCTGAACCACCGCCATCATGATCCCGAACAGGCCCAGAGACAGCCCGATCATGCCTGCGTTCCAGCCAAACCGGGCCTGACCGAAATACGCCCAGACCGCCGGATAGACAAAGAACGCCACCTGATAGAGGAAGAACACCGCAAAGAGCCGTCCCAGCCCTGGCAACTCCCCCAATGATTTGAAAGCCCCAAACGGATTGGCGCGGTGCCATTCGAAGGGGCGTCGGATCGCGTCGGTCACGGTTTCTCGCAGCACGACATAGCCCAGCACCGCATTGGCACCCGCCAGCGCTGCGGCGGCCAGGAACGGGGCGCGCGTGCCCCATTCGCCCAGCAGGCCGCCCATCAACGGGCCGATCACAAAGCCCAACCCGAAGGCTGCCCCGACCAATCCGAAATTCTGCGCTTTTTTCCCGGGGTCCGAAATGTCGGCCATGTAGGCGGACGCGGTTGCCTGCGTGGCCGAGGTGATGCCACCGATGATGCGGCCCAGCAGAAGCAGCCAGATGCTGCCGGCAACGGCCATCACCACGTAATCCGCCGCCATGACCACAAGCGAGATCAGCAGAACAGGCCGTCTGCCGAACCGGTCCGACAGGTTGCCGATGACCGGACCGAAGAGGAACTGCATTACGGCAAAGACAGTGGTCAGAACTCCGCCCCAGAGCGCGGCATTCGCCAGATCGCCGCCTGTGACCTCGCGGATCAGATCGGGCATCACTGGGATGATCAGCCCGACGCCCATGGCGTCGATCATCACAGTGATCAGGATAAAGACAACGGGCAGGCGCATGAGCAGTGCTTTCGGAGACAGGCAGATGCGCCTCTATCTGTAAACTACACTTGACAGTCTGGCAGTCAATGCGCCTGTGCAGCAATAAACTCCGAAAGCACCCGGGCGTATTCGTCCGGCGCTTCGACGCAAGGCAAATGGCCTGCCTTGCGGATCAGGTGAAACTGCGATCCCGGCACAAGGTTACTGGTTTCCCGGACCAGATCGGGTGGGGTCGATCCGTCCTCGCTGCCGGCGATCCCCAGTGTCGGCAGGCGCAGCGCAGCGGTAGTGGTGTAAAAGTCCGTCCCGGCGATGGCGTGTGAGCATCCGATATAGCCGTCGACCGAAGTCCGCAACATCATGTTGCGCCAGATGCGGAACTCGTCCGTGGCGCGAAAGGCGGGGGTGAACCAGCGGATCATGGTGGCATCCGCTAGCGCCTCGACCCCACCCGTTTCGACATCAGCGATGCGCTGGGCCCAGATCTCGCGCGTGGCGATACGGGCGGCGGTGTTCGACAGGACCAGTGCGCGCACCAGATCAAGCCGCTTGGCGGCCAGTCCCTGCGCCGTCATGCCCCCGATGGAGAGGCCGACGAACACCGCATCCCTGACACCGAGATTATCCATCAGCCTTTCAGCATCGCGCACAAGCGTGCCCATGCCATAGGGTGGTGGTGTCCCGTCGGACAGCCCATGCCCCCGTGTGTCGTAGCGGATGTATTTCAACCCGGTCTTCGGCATCCGCGCGATCACCTTGTCCCAAAGGCGCAGGTCGGTGCCGAGCGAGTTGGAGAACACCACGGGCGCGCCGTCGGGGTCTCCGTCGATGCGGTAATGCAGGCGGATGTCGTCAAGATCGGCGGTCAGCATGGTCGCGGACTTACCCTTCGCCAAACTGTTCAAGCGCGCGCAGGAACACGGCGCGGTCCACATTGCCGCCTGAGATCGTGCAGATCACGGTGTCGGCGTCGATCTGGTCTCCATGGTAGAGCGCTGCCGCCAGGGCCACTGCGCCGCCGGGTTCGGCGACCAGTTTGAGCCGCGCAAAGGCTTGCGCCATGGCCATTTGTGCCTCGTCATCCGAGACAACGATGCCGGGGCCACAAAGCCGGTGCATGATTGGGAAGGTGAGGTTCCCCGGTTGGGGTGTCACGATCGCATCGCACAGCCCACTGGCGCTGCCGGTGTTCCGTTCGATCTGACCCGAGGCGAGAGACCGTGTCACATCGTCAAACCCCTCGGGTTCCGCAGGGCGGACCCGCATGCCCGGAGCATGGGCTTCAAGCGCCAGCGCGATCCCGGAGGTCAGACCGCCGCCACCGCAACATACGATCACGTCGGCTTCGGTCACACCCAGGTCCGCCGCCTGCGCCGCGATTTCAAGACCGCAGGTTCCCTGACCGGCAATCACCTCGGGTTCATCGAAGGGGCGCACCAAAGTCAGGCCGCGCTCCTCGGACAGTTTGGTGCCAATGGCGTCCCGGTCTTCGGTCGCACGGTCATAGAGAACGACCTCGGCGCCAAGGGCGCGGGTGTTGTCGATCTTCATCTTCGGCGCGTTGGACGGCATGATGATCACGGCGCTTGCCCCGAATTGCTTGGCCGCCAAGGCCACGCCCTGCGCATGGTTGCCCGAGGAATAGGCGATCACGCCGTTCTTGCGCTGCGCGTCCGAGAGGGCGGACACCGCCGACCGCGCGCCGCGATATTTGAAGCTGCCGGTATGTTGCAGGCATTCCGCCTTGACCAAGACGCGCCGTCCCGCAATCTCGTCCAGGAACGGCGAAGACAAAAGCGGCGTCACCCGCGCGTGACCTTTCAGGCGGCCGGCCGCCGCCTCGATGCGGTGAATGTCCATGAATTACCTCAGCATATCCAGCCAGCGCTTCAATGCGCTCAGGCTTTCGGGTTCGTCAAGAAAGGGAATGTGGCCGCGATCCGCCACCTCGACCGCGATCATGTCAGGGCGACGGCGCTTCATCTCGGCAAAGGTCTCGGGCGACAGCAGGTCGGAATTGGCACCCCGCAGGCAGGCAAGGGGCAGGCCGGACAAGGCGTCGAAGAGCGGCCAGAGATCAGGCATCGGCTGGGCGCCCCCGTCCAGCACCGCGTCACGCAGGCGGGGATCATAGGTCAGCTCCAGCCCGTCTTCGGTTTCGTTGAAGAGGATCTGCGCTTCGCGCAGCCACCGCTCGGGGGGCACATTGGCAAAGCCCGTCAGCATTTTGGCGCGCGCCGCCGCGACCTCTTTATGGGTCTTCAAGGTGGGTTTGCGGCCAAGATAGCCTTTGATCACCTCAAGCCCCTCAGGCGCGATTTCGGGACCGATGTCATTGAGCGCCACACCCCTGAGCCGATCCTTGACCGTCGCGGCCAGAACCATCGCGATCAGCCCGCCGCGCGACGTGCCCAGAACGGCAGACTTGGCGATGCCCAGATGGTCGAGCAGCTCGATTGCATCGCGACCCTCGACCGGGATCTGATAGGTGGCCGGATCGCCCCAATCGGACTGACCGCGCCCGCGATAATCCAGCCGGATCAGGCGCACACCGTCCAAGTGCGGCGCGACAAAATCGAAATCCCGCCCGTCGCGGGTGAGGCCGGCAAGGCAGAGAAGCGGCAGCCCGTCGCCCTCGTCCTTATAGTGCAGGGACAGGCCGTCGGATGTGGTGAAGCGCGGCATCAGGCCAACTCCGGAATGGTGGTCAGATCGGACAGGATGTGGGTCGGCCGATGAGGCAGCCTGTCCACAGGGTCACCGGCGCGGTTGACCCAGACGGTTTCAAACCCATATCCCGTCGCGCCGGCAATATCTCACCCGTTCGACGATATGAACAGCACGTCGTCCTTGCCACAACCGAAGCGCTGGCCGACCATGTCATAGACGCGCGACGAAGGTTTAAAGATGCGCACCTCTTCGACCGAAAGAACCGCGTCGAGAAACACACCTATCCCCGCGCTGTCGACCGCGCCCTCGAGCATGTCGACGCTGCCATTCGACAGGATGGCGCAGGTTTTGCCTGCCGCCTTGAGCCGCGCCAGCATCACGGGCACTTCCCGATAGGCGGCCAGTTCCCAGTACAGTGCCAGAAGCCGTTCGCGCAGTTCCGGATCATCGGTCAGGCCGACCTTTTCCATTGCCCAGTCGAGCCCGTCTTTGGTGACCTCCCAGAAGGGCGTGTAGTCATCGGTGATGGCGCGCAGCCATGTGTATTGCAACTGCTTCAACCGCCAGTGTTCTGCCAGTTGTGGCCAGACCGCCTTGAGCGCATCGCGCCCCGGTTCTTCTGCCGCCACGCGCGCAGCCGAGGCCACATCGAACAATGTGCCATACGCGTCGAATACAACGACCTGAGCCATGATCGGAGCCTCCCGTCACCCGTTCCCGCTGCAACGTGTCAGATAGAGGCGGGGGAGGGAAGCTCTGTTTCGGGGTCAGAAGTCTGCGCTGGTCCAGAGTACGCGGTCGCCATTGCGCCGCAGTGGGATCACCGGGCGGTACAGGCGCTGATAGGATCTTGGGCGGTAATCGCAGATCAGGGTATCGGTTGCATCCTTGATGAAAAGATAGGCGCCGTTGCGGTGCTGCCATGCCACGCCGCCATAGCTGGCGATGGTCATGGCGGTTATGTGGTTGTTGGCGGACCAGAACCCATAATCGTCCGTACCGTAGATGCCTCCGCGGACCGCTTCAGGTTCATCCTGTTTGGCCTCCTGGACAAGCCCCCCAACATAATCGTCCACCGCAGCCTTGATGATGCCAGTGACCGTGGCCGGAACTGCAAGGACCCAGCCAGCCATCGCGCCTGCCGCACCCACGCCGTAAATGAACGCGTCTGCCGCATCGGGGCCATTCCCGGTCACCGCCCAGACCACCGGCTGTACCAGAAGCCCGGCCGCGCCCCCACGGGACAGACCGCCTGCCATGCTGATCCTGCCTTCAACGGCATATTCAACGGAAAATGCTGCGACAGTTACCGCAGCATTGGTTGCTGAGTTTTCTCCAGTCATGAATTGCTACCCTCGCAAGGTGGCCCGACCGGGTTGCTGAAACAGAACTGCTATCCATGTGGGCCCAGTGTTGAAATCGAAAGCATCGGCGGAAATCTCAGGCCGACCTTGCCACATGGTCTCACACGTCACGCGAGTCGGGCAAGCTGTCTTGCGATAAAACGGTGCATGAACAAAGTGTGTTCAATATGTGTTCCAGCACTTTGGCGACTGAACAGCACCCTGGCGCCTGAGAATCTTCGTACGAAGATTCTTGGGCGCGACCGATTGAAAAAGGATTACTCGGCCAAAAACAAACCCCCGAAAGCACAGGGCTCCGGGGGCTGTCAAAATCAAAGCGTGTTGGAAAGAACTGCTTAGAGCATACCTTCGCGCTGAGCCTTTTTACGCGCCAGTTTGCGCGCACGGCGGATCGCTTCGGCTTTCTCGCGTGCTTTTTTCTCGGACGGCTTTTCGAAATGTTGCTTGAGCTTCATTTCACGAAAAACGCCTTCACGCTGCAGCTTTTTCTTCAGAGCGCGGAGCGCCTGATCGACGTTGTTGTCACGAACACTAACCTGCATGTGGTTTTCACCACCTTTCTAAGTTGGATTTGCAAGGATTTGCAGGAGCGCGCTGTATAGCAAGCCTCGCACCTTTTGTCCAGTCATCCGGTGGCCAGTTGCTCAAGCATGGTGTCTTCGGAGACCGTGTTTGCCGGATGCAGGAAAATGGCCAGAGACAGAAGCGCAAAGATGCACTCGTACACTTCCCATCGCCGGCTTTCGTCAAGGAGCGGAATAAGCCCCGTCACGGCAAAGGCGAATGCTGCGTGATAGGGGCGCGGCACCGGGATGAACATCCGGCGCACCAATGTCTGCACCCATGCCACACGCGGCCAGAGGATCGGCAAGACAATGAGGTAGGTCAGGATCACGTAAGACAGAACGGGGCCGAAGACGAGTTCGTCAAGCTTGACGCCGCCAATCACAAGATTGTGGAACGTGAATTCCTGTTGATCATTGTTCTGCTGAAAATATGCGGGGCTTTCAAAGCCGAGGATGCGCTGCCCCCACGAGATTTCTTCGCCACCGGCCCAGACATAGACCAGACCGTACAGCAGACCGAGGAAAACCGCCGCACGGGATATGAATCTCCGTGCCGCAATCACGCGCCACCACAGCGCGGCGCCGCAAAACCCCAGCAGGATCGCCGTTGCGGTCTCGACGGGGGAATCTTCTGCGCCGAAATAGACGAAAAAGACATCACCTTGCAGGGCGGATGCGAGGAAGGCAGCACCCAGCAGCGCCCCCCCCTATGAAAAGCAACGAATAGTCAACGGTTTGCCGTGTCATGTCAGAGACGACTCCAGGTCTTGTTGTCAGGTGCGGCAGAGAGATTGCCCTGTAGCGCACCGTTAAACGCTTTGTCACTGGCTGAAGTTCCCCAACGGCTCTCGATTTTGCGCCTGCCTCTGACTGCCGCCGGGGCCGCGCTGTGCTGTCTGACCAGCGAAATATCGTGTCGCAGTGGCGCAACTCGGCATGTCGGTCTAAATTCTGTCCTACAAGGGAAATTCAGGAGCCTGGATCATGACCGAGACATCTCGTGATATTGCGTCCGAACTGCTTGACGCTGCGCTCATGCATGTGCCCTTCGATGGCTGGTCGGAAACCGCCTTCAAGGCAGCCATCGCTGATCTGGGTGTCGCGCCTGCAGTGGCGCTAGGGCTCTTCCCGCGTGGGGCCATTGATCTTGCGGCCGCGTATCACCGTCGTGGAGATGACGCGATGATTGCGGCGCTGGACGCACGTAACCTGACGGAACTGCGGTACCGGGACAGGGTGGCGCTTGCCGTTCGTCTGCGGTTGGAGGTGATCGAAGACAAGGAAGCCGTCAGACGGGGTGTGACTCTGTTCGCCCTGCCGATGCATGCCGCCGAAGGGGCGAAACTGATCTGGGGGACAGCAGACCGGATCTGGACGGCGCTTGGGGATGGATCGCGCGACATCAACTGGTACACCAAACGCGCAACCCTGTCGGGGGTCTATTCATCCACTGTCCTGTATTGGCTCGGCGATGATTCGCTCGAAAATCAGGCAACCTGGGCCTTTCTCGACCGCCGGATCGATGACGTGATGCAGATCGAAAAGGTCAAGGCACAGGTGCGCAAAGCGCCCGGGGTCGGCCGTCTGATGCAAGGCGCGGAATCCGTCCTGTCGAGGATCAAACCGCTCAAGCCGCGGCGGGATGATCTGCCCGGAGGCTGGACCGTTCCGCGTTGACGCTGTTCAGCGGATCGGCGCCAGCAATGCGTCCTCGGCTGTGCAATCGCGGATGACATCCCGTCCGCAGGGCACGGGGTCCAAAGATTTCGACAGGCAAATCCGCGCTTCCTGTATCCGTCCGTCCTTGCACGTGATCGTGATCATGTCCGGCCCAAGTTTGGGGTTCGCCGCGATAAAGGCTTCTTCGACCACCTTTGCGGGCAGCCTGACGGCCTTGTCCAAACGACGGAACACCGGGGGCCGCACGATTGCGTCGAAGGCTTGCCGCGACAGATCGTAATAGCGTGGGGCGGACAATCCGGCACAGACCCCGTGTTTGTTCCATTGATGCCAGGCAAGACCCGATGTACCCATGATGTCCGCCATGTCGTTGGTCATTGCGCGCGACGGGTTGCGCTCCACTGTCGGACAATACGAGGGCCAGCCGCGATGGTATTGCGGCCAGAGCCCGTGCAGGACCCATCCGAAATCCGCATCCGCATCACATTGTGGCGACTGCCTTGCGTCACCTTCGATGGCGCACCACGTTGGCGACCAACTCAGCGACAGCACGTAGTAGTCGAAAATGCCAGCCCTTTCGCCTTTGGCCCATGCCGTCGACGCCACCAACAGTCCCGACAGGACAAGCACCCAAAATCGCATTTGCTCTTTCCTCTTTGCGCCTGCGCGACTATAAGCCCGCCAAGTTCCCTGACAATGGAAACCCGTCCCGGCCGATCCGGGACCTCCCGGAAACCTCCGGGAGAGGGAAGAAGCTTTGCGTAAGGAGACGCGAGATGGGCAAACCGATCATGGCAAAAGCCACCGCTGTCTGGCTGGTGGACAACACGACACTGACCTTCAAGCAGATCGCCGATTTCACCGGTATGCATGAACTCGAGGTTCAGGGCATCGCCGATGGCGACGTGGCCACAGGAGTCAAGGGGTTCGATCCCATCGCCAACAACCAGCTCGAGCCCGAAGAGATCAAGAAGGGCGAAGCGAACCCGATGCACAAGCTCAAGCTCAAGGTATACGCTGCGGCTCAGGGTGAAGAAAAGCGCCGTGGCCCGCGCTACACGCCGCTGTCCAAGCGTCAGGACCGCCCGGCGTCGATCCTCTGGCTGGTCAAGTTTCACCCGGAACTGAGCGACGGGCAGATCTCCAAACTGGTGGGCACCACCAAGCCGACGATTCAGGCGATCCGCGAGCGCACGCACTGGAACATCAACAACATCCAGCCGATCGACCCGGTGGCACTGGGCCTCTGCAAACAGTCCGAACTGGATGCCGCCGTCGCCAAAGCGGCCAAGAAGCAGGAAGCGGTGATGACCGATGACGAGCGTCGCAAGCTCGTGTCGACCGAGCAAAGCCTCGAGATGGACGCCGAACCGCGTCTTCCCAGCGCAATCGAAGGACTTGAGACCTTCACTCTCGGTGGGTCGTCATCGAACAGCGACGAGTCCGACAGCAGCCAAGACTACGCCGATGCGGACAGTTTCTTCAATCTGCCCGACGGCACACATGATGATGATGACGAGGATGACGACGATTACCGTCGCTGAGCCTTTGACTGTTTGACAGTTTGGACACCCGGCCCGCAAAACGGTGCCGGGTTTTCTTTTGTCTCAGGATGTCTTGCGCATCTCTTTTGGCGCACCGGTCGCCATGTCGGTGCCCATGTAGGCATGACCATCGTCTTTCCAGGCGGCAAAACCACCGGCCATATGCGCAATCCGGTCTTCTCCTGAAGCCAGACACAGCTTTGCAACGCGGGCCGAGCGGACACCCGATCCGCAATGAAA
This sequence comes from Alphaproteobacteria bacterium, assembly GCA_030428355.1. Classification (GTDB taxonomy): domain Bacteria; phylum Pseudomonadota; class Alphaproteobacteria; order Rhodobacterales; family Rhodobacteraceae; genus Marivita. Next base: position 37,551 of record JAUIBL010000006.1, read on the forward strand.
CACGATCTGCTTCTTGGACTGGTCCGGCATATGGTTCGGCTCGAACGCCTGCATTGGGGCCAGAAGCGCCCCGTTGATCCGCTCAAGCGCAAATTCCTGCGGCGTGCGGACGTCGATCAGAACGATCCTGTCTTCGCGAAATGCCGCCGCCACTTCGGCGGGCGTCCAGTGTTCAAGGGTGCCGTGCTCCGTGGTTTCGATGTCCATGATGTTCTCCTGAATGTGTCTGCGGATCGCGTACATTTCGGTCCTGATGCATGCGCGGTTCTGCGGTGGGGTATCGTCCGTCGGTGAGGCTCAAAGGGCATGTGAATATCGCCCTAAATCGGCTTTCGGGCATTCATGGCGGCCGTGATTGTGCCTTCGTCCAGGTAATCCAACTCTCCTCCAATCGGAACACCCTGCGCAAGCGAGGTCAGTGTTACGCGCCCTTCAAGTTGGTCGGCGATGTAATGCGCCGTTGTCTGGCCGTCGATCGTGGCATTGAGCGCTAGGATCACCTCGGTGATCTCTTCGCTCTCGACCCGCGCCGACAGTTTCGGAATGCGCAACTCGTCCGGCCCGATCTGATCCAGCGCCGACAGCGTGCCGCCCAGAACGTGATAACGCCCCTTGAACACGCCCGACCGCTCCATCGCCCAGAGGTCTGACACGTCTTCAACCACACAGAGCATGCCGTTGTTGCGCTGGTTGTCCTGACAGATGTCGCAGATGTCCTGCGTGCCGATATTGCCACAGTTCAGACATTCGCGTGCATCCCGGGCCACGCGAGTCATCAACTCGGCCAGTGGCCCCAGCAACAACCCGCGCTTGCGGATCATGTGCAGCACCGCGCGGCGTGCCGACCGGGGACCGAGGCCCGGAAGTCGCGCCATCATCGCGATGAGCGCCTCGATGTCGCCGCCGTCCCGCATGTGTCAGACCCAACCGATCGATTTGAGTACGCTGCGCGTCCGGGACCCTCAGAACGGAAGCTTCATCCCCGGCGGCAGGCCCAGGCCCTCGGTCAGCTTGCCCATCTCTTCCTGTGCCTTGTCCTGCGCCTTCTGCTGCGCGTCCTTGATCGCGGCAAGGATCAGGTCTTCGACAACTTCCTTGTCATCCCCGTTGAAGATCGACGGGTCGATGTCCAGCGCGGTCAGCTCTCCCTTGGCGGTGGCCGTGGCCTTGACCAGACCCGCGCCGCTTTCTCCGGTCACGGTCATGGTGGCCAGATCTTCCTGCATCTGGGCCATCTTGCCCTGCATTTCCTGCGCGGCCTTCATCATCTTGGCCATATCGCCCATCTGGCCCAAACCCTTGAACATGTCTCTCTCCGTAGGTCAGCGCCCCTTCAGCGGCGGCGCGGTGTAAAAGATCATCCCGACACATATTGCAGCGATCACGCCAATGAACAAGGCAGGCGACCCCACGCAGCCTTCCGCCATCGCGGCTTTGCGCGAGGCAGGGGCCAACATGGTCAGGAAGGTGACAAAGGCTGTCCAGCCCAGAACCACGGCAAGGGACCCCCACTGGCTCTTGAACCGGAGTGCGATTGCGGTGCCCAGAAGCAGAACCAAAGCCGCAGGAGACGACGCCAGGAATACCGCTTCCTGCACAGCGCTCACCGGTGCGCCATCCCAGCCGGGGCGTTGCACCGCGCAATCCTGCGCCCACGCCATACCCGGCACGAGCGACAGGATCACTCCTCCTCGAACGGGTCCCATTCGTCTTCCACTTCGGGCAAGGCTTCGGCTTCGGCGACGGCGGCCAATTGATCGGGGGTGCGGACCTCTTCGATCACAGCACCGGGAAAAGCGTCGAGCACGGCCTTGACCAGAGGGTGAGCCGCGGCTTCTTCCTTGATCGCGAGTTCGGCGGCATCGCGCGTTTCGGCAATGGTCGGCGCGTCCGATCCGTTGACCAAAGTCACCGCCCAGCGATTGCCGGTCCAGCGCTGCAAGGCACCACCAAGGCGCTGCGCCAGATCGGCGGGGGCGTTGTCCGTCGGTGTGAATTCGATCCGACCCGGCTGGTAGGCGGCCAGACGCACGCAGCCCTCGACCTCAACCAACAGTTTGACATCGCGATTGGCGCGGATCAGTTCGATCACATGCTCGAAGGTCGGATACCGTGCCAGCGCCTGATCCGCCGCAAGCGCAACCGCCGCACCACCGTATGAGGCATGTGGGCCGTTAGACGACGTATGGGTCGGGGCAGGGCCACCCATCGCCTGCGTCCGCGTTGCACCGCCAACTGACATCCCACCACCAGAAGGCGGAGGCGGGAGCGGCGTATCCTGCAACCGCTTTACAAGGTCCTCGGGGCTGGGCAATTCCGAGACATGGGTCATGCGGATGATCGCCATCTCCGCTGCCATCATCGCGTTCGGCGCCTGCGCCACCTCGTCCAGCGCCTTGAGCAACATCTGCCACAGCCGCGTCAGCGGCCGCATGCCAAGCGCATTTGCGAAATCTTGTCCGCGCTGGCGCTCATCAGGGCTAATGGTCGGGTCTTCGGCGGCTTCGGGTGTAATCTTGACCACGGAAATCCAATGCGTGATTTCCGCAAGATCGCGCAGCACCGCCATCGGGTCGGCTCCATCGGCATATTGCGCGCTCAGCTCTGTCAAAGCGCCTGCCGCGTCGCCCTTCATCACCCGATCGAAGAGGTCAAGCACACGGCCCCGGTCGGCCAGACCCAGCATCGCGCGCACCTGTTCGGCGGTGGTTTCCCCCGCGCCATGGCTGATCGCCTGATCCAGTAGCGAGGTCGCGTCTCGTGCAGACCCTTCCGCTGCCCGTGTGATCAAAGCCAGCGCATCGTCCGTGATCTCGGCATTTTCGCGCGAGGCGATCTTGCGCAGCAGCGCGATCATCATCTCTGGCTCGATCCGCCGCAGATCGAACCGCTGGCAGCGCGACAGGACCGTGACGGGAACCTTGCGGATTTCGGTGGTGGCAAAGATGAACTTCACATGTGCGGGTGGCTCTTCCAGCGTCTTCAACAGCGCGTTGAATGCACTGGTCGAGAGCATGTGGACTTCGTCGATGATGTAGATCTTGTAACGGGCTGATGCCGCCCGGTAATGCACGGAGTCAATGATTTCGCGAATGTCACCCACACCCGTCCGCGAGGCCGCGTCCATCTCCATCACGTCGACATGGCGACCTTCCATGATCGCCACGCAATGTTCGCACTGGCCGCACGGATCGGTCGTCGGCCCGCCGGTGCCATCCGTGCCGATACAGTTCAGTCCCTTCGCGATGATCCGCGCGGTGGTGGTTTTGCCGATGCCGCGAATCCCGGTCATGACGAAAGCCTGCGCGATCCGGTCCGCCGCAAAGGCGTTCTTCAGCGTGCGTACCATCGCCTCTTGCCCGACGAGGTCGGCAAAGGTTTCGGGGCGATACTTGCGGGCAAGCACCTGATAGGGGGTTGCGTCGGTCATTCAGACATCCTTGGTTGCGGGCAAACCTAAGCTGCGTCGGCACCAGCGTCCACCACTTGTACCGTCGTCTGTGCAGTTAACCGTTCCAGCGAACGACTCCGGCTTCGGAAATATCGTAGCCTTTCATCGTCGCCGCATGGGTGATGAAGACGTCTGACGCGAGAAACCGGATGAACCGCTGCATCGGCGGGTCGAAATAGGCGCGACGGCAGACAAGCAGATCAAAGCTTTCTTCGATCAACGGGATGAAACCAAGATTGTGCTGCGCCGCCAATGCTTCCAGACCGAAGGTCGCGTCCGCAGAGCCGGTCGCGACATCGAGCACGGCATCAGCTTCGCTGCGCGCGACAGGGCGCATCTCTATGGTTTCGGGCAGAATGTCGGCCTCGCGCAGAAGGTGGTCAAAAAGCGTTCGGCTGCCCGCACCCACCTGCCGCGGTGTGAGGGACCGCCCGGCAAGATCTGCCACGCCGCGAATGTCCTCGCTGAGATCCGGCCTGATTACGAGGCCGCGCCTGCGTTTGGCAAATCCCAGCAAGACCGCTGACATCCCACGCACCGCCGCCTCTACGGCCGCGATGTTCCAGCTCTCCGTCGCCGGGTCGAACACATGCAGCCCGGCCGCGATGCCCCCATGAGACGAAAACCGGTCAAGGCCGTCCTCCGATCCGTCAAAGAACGTGGCGATCCCGCATTCCGATTGCCGCAAGGCCCAATCGAGCAAGGGATCGTGACTTCCCAGAAACACGACAGGACGCGCGGCCTGCACCTGTGCAGACCCGGTTTGGCCGCGCTCCAGCCAGCGCCGCACCGCTTGTTCTGGAAACAGCAGCTTGCCCGTCACCTTGGAGCAGGGCACAGCACCTGTTGCGGCAAGATCATAGACCTTGCGTTCCTTGATCCGCAAAAGAGCGGCCAGCTCCGGCACGGTCAGGTAACGTTCTGCTGAGGATGTGTCTGTGGTCGTCATGGCGTTGCGACTATGTCCTACCGTCGCGCGGGCGGCAAGTCGGACCAGGCGTTTGCCCGCACTTCTTCATTGGCGATCCGTCAGGATATTGGCAACCTGTGCCTGACCCATGCACATGAGGACGAGATGAACCTGAAAAACGAAGACGACCTGCGGGACGGCGAAGTGGTCCTGGACAAACCGCGCCCGGATGATGCGGGCCTGCAATTCATCGGCACGATCCGGACACCCTATACGACCCGTGACCTCTGCCCCCGACAGGGCAAGCTGGATGGACCTGAATGTCGCCTTGAAGTGCATGCCGAATGGGCGCAGGCCTTGAAGGGCATTACCGACTACGCGTACCTCGACGTTCTTTACTGGCTGCATCTCTCGCGGCGCGATCTCGTGCTGCAAAGCCCCAAGAGCAACGGAGCGACCATCGGAACCTTTGCCTTGCGTTCGCCGGTACGCCCGAACCCGATCGGCCTGTCCCGTGTGCGCCTGATCCGGCAGGACGGGGCCAGCCTGATCGTGACCGGCCTTGACTGCGTGGATGGAACGCCCCTGATCGACATCAAGCCTGAACGCTGTTCCTTCACGCCGCAGGCGCCGCACAAGGAGGCTGACCACGCGTGACAGTGGCAAAATGCCTCGGATGGCCCAATGCCTGCGAAGAAACGTAGGCGGATTGTTTCGCATCGGCTAGAACGTTGCGACGCAAATCAAGATAGCAGGCTTATGTCCGAGCAGTTTACCATTACCGGGCATACGCCCGCGACGACCTCCGCCAAAGACTGGGTGAAAATTCTCGCCAAATACCGCGAACCCGATGCGATGCGCAGCTCACTCGAGCTTGCAGCCACGCTTGGTCCATTTGTGGCGCTGTGGGCTGCGGCCTGGTGGGCGATGGATGTCAGCTACGTTTTGACCTTTGTCCTGTCCAGTATCAACGCAGCCTTCCTTCTGCGTCTGTTCATCATCCAGCATGATTGCGGGCACGGGTCGTTCTACAACAACCGCACGCTCAGCGACTGGCTCGGACGCGTCTTGGGTGTTCTGACGCTTACACCCTATGACGTATGGCGGCGAACACATTCGATCCACCACAGCACACATGGCAACCTGGAACGGCGCGGCATCGGGGATGTCCACACCATGACGGTCGCCGAATACAAGGCGCTTTCGGGGTGGAGCAAGCTGATGTACCGGCTCTATCGGCATCCGATCATTCTGTTCGGTCTGGGGCCGGGATACCTGTTTCTGCTGCAGAACCGCATCCCTTTGGGCCTGATGTCCAGCGTCCGCTACTGGGCCAGCGCCATGGGCACCAACGCCGCTATTCTGACGGCGCTTCTCGTGATGCTTTATTGCGGGGGCCTGATGCCGATCCTGCTGATCTTCCTGCCGTCCACCTTGCTGGCGGCAACGGCCGGTGTGTGGTTGTTCTATGTTCAACACCAGTTCGAAACCACGACCTGGGACACCGAAGAACAGTGGCAGTTGCACGATGCGGCACTGCATGGAAGCTCGTATTACGTGCTGCCCAAGGTGCTGCAGTGGCTCAGCGGCAATATCGGCATCCACCATGTGCACCACCTCTACAGCCGCATCCCGTTCTACCGGCTGCCCGAAGTGGTCCGTGATCATGCCAGCCTGGCCGATCACAACCGCATGACCATCCGCGAAAGCTTTGCCAATGCGCGGCTGCATCTTTGGGACGAAGGCTCGCGCCGCCTGCTCTCGTTCCGCGAGGCCCGGTCTCTCTGATCGCGCCACTTGCATAGGTGCATAGGCCGGGCATCTGCCCGGCGCCTCCGAAACGTGATGCCAGAAACAAAAAGGCCGCCCCGAAAGGCGGCCTTTCCGATAGTCTGAAAGCGTGGATCAACGCTTGGAGAACTGGAAGCTCCGACGCGCCTTGCGCTTACCGAACTTCTTGCGTTCCACTACGCGGCTGTCGCGTGTCAGGAAGCCAGCAGCCTTGAGCGCCGAACGCAGGTTCGGATCGTAAAGCTGCAGCGCCTTAGAGATGCCGTGCTTGACTGCACCGGCCTGACCGGACAGGCCGCCGCCCTTGACGGTGGCCATCACGTCGAACTGGTCGGTTACGCCGGCCACGTCGAACGGCTGGCGCAGGATCATCTGCAGAACCGGACGCGCGAAATAGGCGTTCATTTCCTTGCCGTTCACGTTGACCTTGCCGGAACCCGGCTTGATCCAGACGCGGGCCACCGCGTCTTTCCGCTTGCCTGTCGCATAAGAACGACCCAGCGCATCGCGCTGCGGTTCACGCGGGGTGTCGACCGCTTCCGGCGCAGCATCGAGGCCTGCGGCGGTGTTCAGCTCTTCGAGAGAATTGAGGTGCTCAGCCATTATTTCGCCGTCCGGGTGTTTTTGGAGTTCATGGATTTGACGTCCAGCACTTCGGGGCTCTGGGCCTCGTGCGGGTGCTCGGCGCCGGCATAGACGCGCAGGTTGGTCATCACCTTGCGGGACAGGCGGTTGCCCGGAAGCATGCGCTGAACCGCTTTTTGGACGACGCGCTCGGGGTAGGCACCCTCGAGGATCTGCTGCTTGGTGCGGGACTTGATGCCGCCCGGGTGGCCGGTGTGCCAGTAGAAGTGTTCCTGACGCTTGTTGCCGGTGAGCTGCACCTTGTCCGCATTGATCACGATGACATTGTCACCCATGTCCATATGCGGAGTGAAGGACGGCTTGTGCTTGCCGCGCAGGCGGGTGGCGACGATCGCGGCAAGACGGCCCAGAACGACGCCCTCGGCGTCGATCAGGATCCATTTCTTGTCGATGTCTGCCGGTGTTGCAGAAAAGGTTTTCATCGTGGGATGTCCCTGACGTTGGATGGGTTGGGCAGGGTGCAGGCACCCCGTGTATTCCGATGAGCGGGTTATAAGGATTGCCAAATCCCCGTCAAGCGGGCTTTTCCTGAATTAAGTATTTAAAATCAGTATCTTAAAAATAAGGTATCATTATACCCCATAAGTTTTTGCTGTTTCAGGCGTCCGCAAGCTCCAGTTTGCGGTATACAAGATACTTTTCGAATGCAGCCGGATTCGCATTGCCGTCATAGCGCGGCGTTTCGCTGAACCCCAGCCGGTCATACAGCGCCAGCATGGAGCTGTTGCCGCGCACAGTGTCCGCCAGAATCGTTGTTGCGCCAAGTTCCTTGGCTTTCTCGATACGCATCTCGATCATGCGCCGCCCAAGGCCATAGCCGCGGGCGATGTCGCGCACAAAGAGACGTTTGAGTTCGGCGCGATGGTCGTCGATCATCCGCACGAAGCCACATCCCAACAGGTATCCGGAACTGTCCCGCGCCAAAAGAATACCGCCATTCGGCGGCATGAACTCGTCAATGACGTCAAGGCTGGACTGAACATGGTCCTCAACCGACAGGCTGGGCCCGCCAACAGCCATCAGACGTTCGAGGATCTGTGCGTAATACTCGGTCAGAATGTCAGACAATTCGTCAAGATCAGGCCGCGTTTCGACGAAGGCCAAGCTGATGTCCAAACCCATTTATGTTCCATGGTAGGTGAGTCGCCTTTGCAAACCTATCCCTCGATTTCGGGCGAGGCGACCGTTTTTTCACCATTCCGGCGAGAAATCAGACACTTATCTGTTCGGGAGGGTGTCCCAGAAGGTCCCTAAGCTGTAGCATCGCGTTTTCAAACACCTGCAAGGGCACCTGCGCGTTCACGGCAATACGGACGGCATGGGGTGCGCGCCCGTCGCGCAGGGCGAATTCATCAGCGGACCTGATCTGAATCCCACGGGCTTCGGCCGCACGGCAGAAGGCGGCTCCGCGCCATCCTTGCGGCAACGGCAACCACAGAAACGGCACATCCTCGTGCCAGGTCAGCCGATAGGTGCCCAGCGCATTGACCGCAACCCGCACATATTCCGCCATGCGCTGTCGGATCGCTGCCATGATGTCATCGGTTTCGGGAGTGGTCAGGATGAACTCCGCGGCCTCGGCCAAAGGCTGAGCGATGCCGAAAAACCCGTGTTCCGCAATCTGGCGCAAGTCCGGTCCGCGTCCACGCGGGGCGGTCGCAAAGCCGATCCGCAAGGCCGGAGTCAGCAGTTTCGAGATCGACGTCAGGTGCCATGTCCGTTCTGGCGCAAGAATGCGATAACTGGGGGCCGTGATGTCGGTGCGCCGGTAACAATTGTCCTCGATGATCTGAACATCCAGCGCACGGCACACGTCGGCGATCTCCTTGCGGCGGTCAGACGGGGTGCAGATCAGCGTCGGATTGTGCACATCCGGCGATGTACATAGCACCTGCGCGCGTGTGCTGCGCGCGATCTCGGCTAGAGCATCCGGCACAAGCCCGTGTTCATCGCTGGGCACGCCGACCACATCCGCCCGCAACAGATCTGCCGTCCGTCGGAACCCCGGATAGGCCATGTCCTCGACCAGGACCGTTGGCCGTGGACCATGCAGAATGGCCTGCAGGATCACGCTCAGACCGTTTTGAGCACCATGCACGATCACCACGTCCGACTCGTCGATCCGGCCAAGATTGGTGGTGCGCAGGAAGTGAACGGCGGCTTCACGCAAAGGACGGTAGGCATCCCGTGTCGGATAGTGCAGCAGGCGCTCCGGCGCCGTTTCTCCGATCCGGGCAAAAATGCTCTGGATCAGTGCCACCTGACCGAGATCCGGTAGTTGCGGGCTGAACAGCGAAAGCTTCCCGACTTGCATCGGGATGGACACATATTCGCGGGGCGTCGATGCGCTCCGGATGGATCGTTCGGCCACAAATGTCCCGCGACCGACTTCGGCCACGACGTGACCGGCATGTGTCAGCAGGGTGTAGGCGCGCGCCACCGTCCCGGGCGTGATGCCCAGCGACCAGGCCAGTTCCCGCACCGGGGGCAGCTTGTCACCGGCCCGCAGGTCACCCGACCGGATGGCGGATTGTATCGTATCCGCGACCCGTTTGTACTTGGGTCCAGCCGTCGGCTGCGGCAGCGAAACAATCTTGTCTGGCGAAATTGTATCCGACACAATCTTTCTCTGGAGCGTTGATTGAGTCGAATGTATCCAAATTTGTATCGTGATAGCAATAGAAATGCCGCGATACTGTTAAATTGTGTCGATACATTTGAGGAGTACACCCATGGCACACGTCACCCACGCCCCGCAGATCGCCTATCTTGGCGGACAGTCCAACCTGTCCCCACTGGCCGTCGTTGCGCTGCGCGTTGCGGTAACGGTCACGGTGTGGTCCGAACGCCGCCGCACGCGGCTGCATCTCAAACATCTTGATGATCACCTGCTGCGTGACATCGGTCTGGATCGGTTGACCGCCCAAAGGGAGGCCAACCGCAAGTTCTGGCTGCCGTAATCCCTGCGTCAGTCAGACCTCTGGGGGCGCAAAGACCGGCTTTGCGCCCCTTTTTTCTGCCGGATCACCCATTGTACAGGATGCCCCAACGCGCCAGCAGTCGCTGCTGCAGCATGCGCGAGGCGACGGCATAGGCCTGGCCTCCCGGTGGGTCTTCGCGTTGTTCGCGGGTCAGCGACTCCCGACGCGGCATGTCAGCCGAGAAATAGGCAAAGGCCAGTTCCGTGCCGTCTGGAAGATCGATGAAACCGCCCAGACCGCTCACGAAGTTCAGCGCCCCCGTCTTGGCATGAACGCTGACCGGGTGGTCTTCGACGATCTTGCGATCTTCGTCCCGGATCGGATGCTGTTTGAGCAGGGGTTTGAGACCCATGGAGTTTCTTGCGGCAATCAGCGCGACCACCATGTCTCGTGCAGACACGCGGCTGTCATCGCCCAGACCCGAATGATCCTCAAGTGCGACGGAACTCATGCCCAGCCGGTCCTTTGCCCAGGCGTTCATCGCGTCTGCCGATGACTTGAGAGACGAAACCGCCCCCACATGTGCAACCGTCGCCGTCATGCCGACGCATTCCGCGGTGATATTGGTCGAAAATCTGAGCATGTCCCTCAGGATGATCCGCAACGGGGCGCTTTCATGCGTCACAATCGACGTTGCGCCCGTGGGCAATCTGTCGATCAGTTCCGGCGTCTTGAGGACGATCCCGTTCGACCGGGCCAGCACCTGGAACACTTCGGCGGCATAGCGGGCAGGTTTGCGGACCGGCAACCAGCGCGACCCGTTCCGCCCCAAGGCTCCGCGCGCGACCGTCCAATCGTCGAACTCGCCCCCGTCCTTGTAGGTGTAGATTGGATGGTTCCGACCCTCTACTCTCATCCGCGCGGCCCGGACCGCAGGCCGATATGTGGCCGAGCGCGCGTCCATGGTCACATTGTACCCTTCGCCCGCACGCTGCCATTCGAAATGAACCCGGTTGAAGTTCAGATTCAGTCCCGAAATCCCGGGATTGTACCCCACCTGATAGGGCTGTTCGCTGTCGATTCCGTTCAGCGCCGGCAAGGCGCCGCCCCAAACGAGGAATCGGCCCGTGACTTCGGTGATCCCGGCCTCTTCGCGCAGACGCCGGGTGATAGCGGCAATGGCATCGGTGTCCAGCGTCGGATCCCCGCCACCGGCAAGGATCAGGTCGCCGTCGATCCGGCCATTGACCACGTGCGCGGTCGCCAGCACGCGGGTTTCGAAATGATAGCCCGGTCCCAACACATCCAGCGCGTAACAGGCGGTCAGCGCCTTGGCGACGCTGGCCGGGGGCAGGGCGCGCAGCGGGTTATGCGATTCCAGCACCAGCCCGGTTTTGACGTCCGCCACCTGCACACTGATCTTGCCGTCCAGTCCCGCCGCTTCGATCAGGGCGCTGAGCGGGGGTTGATAGGTCTTGAGGATGTCCTCGGCCCGCGCCGCAGGACGCAGCGATGTGGTCGGGGCCAGCGCGGACTGTGCGAATGCAGAGGGCGCGACCATGGCTGAAGCCAGACCGCCCAGAATTGCACGACGTGAAACCTCCCGTGTCATGCGGCGGATGTAACCTCAGTCACCGCCAAGTGACAAGGAACGCTTTGGTGAAAACGGGGCGATCCCGTGATGCTGATCTTGCCCTGCAACATACCTGTCTCACCACACGCCCTGTGCCCGAAGGTCCGTGGAACTGACATGGCGCATCGGCATGTTCACAAAGCACCATGCAGGCGTCGTGCTGTCGGCAAGAAGCGTCGACGCACGTCCCGGCAATCGCATGTGGCGGTACTTGCGGGCAGCGCGCGAATTGAGCCCGGCCTGACGCCAGCCCGACCGCGCCAGCACACCGATCGGAACGGCGTGCAGAATGTCCTCCCACCGCTGCCAGCGATGGAATTGCGCGAGATTGTCCGCCCCCATGAGCCAGACAAAGCGCACACCGGGATAGGCCGCTTTCAGCAGTTCGATGGTCTCGGCGGTATACCGTGTCCCGATCTGCGCCTCGAAATCGCTGATGATCACGCGCGGATCCTGCATGACGTCCTGCGCCCGCGCCATCCGCAGATCAAGCGCCTTGGGTCCCCGCACCTTGAGCGGATTGCCCGGAGACACCAGCCAGATCACCCTGTCCAACGCAAAACGCCGCAACGCGACCTGCGTCAGATGCACATGGCCCTCATGCGCAGGATCGAAGGACCCGCCAAGAAGGCCCACGCGCAGGCCGGGCCGAAGATGCATACGGTTGTGCGGCAAGTCTATTGCGACCAGTCGGGGGGGCGTTTTTCAAGGAACGCCGCGATGCCTTCCTCGGTGTCACGGTAAAGCATGTTCTCGACCATCACCTGCCCGGTATAGGCATAGGCCTCGTCCAGCCCCATCTGCACCTGCTCGTAGAACGCTTGTTTCCCGATCTTGACGGCCGCACCCAGCTTGCTTGCGACCAGCGTCGCCAAGTCCTGCGTGGCATCGGCAAGCTCTTCGGCGGGCACCACCTTGTTCACCAGGCCCAAAGCCTCGGCGCGGTGCGCGTCGATGAACTGGCCCGTCACCAGCATCTCGAACGCCTGCTTGCGCGGGATGTTGCGCGACAGGGCCACCATCGGCGTCGAACAGAAGAGCCCGATATTGACGCCGTTGACCCCGAACCGCGTGCCTTCGGCGGCCACGGCCATGTCACATGAGGCGACCAACTGGCACCCGGCAGCGGTGGCGATACCGTGGACCTGCGCGATCACCGGTTGCGGCAGGCGCTGAACACCTGTCATCACCCGTGCGCAGCGGTCGAACAGGTCCTTGAAATAGGCCTTGCCGCCATCTTCGGACTGTCGCCCCGCCGTCATCTGCTTGAGGTCATGCCCCGCACAGAACGCCTTTCCCGCGCCCGAGATCACAACCACGCGCACCGATCGGTCATCGTGCAATGCGTCGATCTGTTCCTGCAGCGCGGCCAGCATTTCCTCGGACAGCGCGTTCAGCCGGTCGGGCGCGTTCATGTGCAAATGACACACCGCATCGGTGTCGTGACGTTCCAGGATTTTCATCTTGTCCTCCCAGTGAGTTGCGGCGACCTTATCGGCTCAGAGCAGGGGAGAAAAGCATGGCGCTCAAAGTTCCGGCCGATGAAATGTCGGCCTTTCTCGATGAGGTGTTTCCGCAGGTCAAGGGCATGTTCGGCATCGACCGCCTCGATGAAGACCTGCTGGTGATGCGCCTGCACGCCAGCGAACAGCACCTGCGCCCCGGCGGGACAGTCTCCGGACCTGCCATGTTCAGCCTTGCCGATGTCGCAGCCTATGTCGCTACGATGGCCCGGATCGGGAAAGAGGCGCTGGCCGTTACCACGAATTGCTCGATCGACTTCATGCGCAAACCGGTGGCAGGCGCCGACGTGATCGCCCATGCGAAAGTGCTCAAGCTGGGCCGCGCGCTGAGCGTGACCGATGTTTTGCTGTATTCCGACGGGCAGCCCGACCCAGTGGCGCGGGCGACCCTGACCTATTCCCTGCCGCCCAAGCGCGATTGACGCGGGTTACATTCGCAAATGCCGCGCCCGCGCGCCTCGCTCGATGGCGGCGGCGTGTAACCGGTCGAGGTCAAGCTCGTAACGGATCTCTTCCAGCAGACGCAGCTCGCCCTCGCGCAGCGTGCCGTCGGCTGCCGCCACATCGCAGGCCAGTGCATAAGCCGTTTCGAACAGCCGCTCCGGCAGGTTATCCCGGATCAGTCCGAACAACGCGTCCAGCCCATCTTCTTGTTCGAACAGGTCGAACACCAGCGCCGACATAACCGGGATACGTGCTTCGTCGTATTCGCCAAAGAGCGGCAGGTTGTTGACCGCCGACTGGATCTTGACCAACTCTGCCGTGCGGATGCTTTCATCCGACGCGGACACGGCGATCATCAGGGCCACAAGGCAATCCTGCGGGCTCAGCGGGTGGGGATCAATATCGGACACGGGGAAGATCGCTTTCTGCAATGTGTGTTTGCCATCCAACTTATTGACCCGCCCGCGCCCCCGCAATAGGGAGTGCCCCTTGAACGCCCGTACAATTCCGTGCGGCGACCATCCGGAGAACAAGAGCAATGTCCGATCTGCGCGAAGCTGCAATGACCTCAAAGGCCTGGCCCTTTGAAGAGGCGCGCCGGCTGCTCAAACGCTATGAAAAGGCACCGCCCGAAAAGGGCTACGTGCTTTTTGAAACTGGCTATGGCCCGTCTGGTCTGCCGCATATCGGCACCTTTGGCGAAGTCGCGCGCACAACGATGATCCGCCGCGCGTTCGAGGTGATCTCTGACATCCCGACCAAGCTGATCTGCTTTTCCGATGATCTGGACGGCATGCGCAAGGTGCCGGGCAACGTGCCGAACCCCGAGATGCTGCGCGAACACCTGCAGCGCCCGCTGACTGATGTGCCCGACCCGTTCGGCACCCATGACAGCTTTGGCGCACACAACAATGCGATGCTGAACCGCTTCCTTGATACGTTCGGGTTCGAGTACGAATTTATCTCGTCCACCGAATTCTACCGCTCGGGCCGCTTTGACGAGGTGCTGCTGCGCGCCGCAGAAAAGTACGACGCGGTGATGGAGGTCATGCTCAAATCCCTGCGCGATGAACGGCGCGAGACCTATTCGATCTTCCTGCCCATCCACCCCGACACGGGCCGTGTGCTCTATGTGCCGATGAAAAACGTCGATGCGGCCAAGGGCGAGATCACGTTCGACGACGAAGACGGGCGCGAGATCACGCTGCCGGTCACCGGCGGCAACGTCAAACTCCAGTGGAAGCCCGATTTCGGCGCGCGCTGGGCGGCGCTGGATGTCGATTTCGAAATGTACGGCAAGGACCACAGCACCAACACGCCGATCTATGACCGCATTTGCGAAATCCTCGGCGGCCGCAAGCCCGAGCATTTCACCTACGAACTGTTCCTTGATGCCAATGGTCAGAAGATCTCCAAGACCACCGGCAACGGCGTCAGCATCGACGAGTGGCTGACCTATGCCAGCACGGAGTCGCTGTCGTACTTCATGTATCTCAAGCCCAAGACGGCCAAGCGGATGCATTTCGACGTGATCCCCAAGGCGGTCGACGAATACCATCAGCAGCTTCGCGCCTATCCGACGCAGGACGCCGCCGGTCAGGCCAACAACCCGGTCTGGCACATCCATTCGGGCAACGTACCAGAATCGCACATGGTTGTGCCGTTCTCTATGCTGCTGAACCTCGCCTCTGCCGCCGGGGCCGAGGACAAGGACACGATGTGGGCCTTCATCAAGCGTTATGCCCCGGATGCCTCGCCCGAGACCCATGCCGATCTGGATCAGGCCGCAGGGTTTGCCGTGCGCTATTACGAAGACTTCGTGAAGCCCACCAAGACCTTCCGCGCACCGGACGAAAAGGAACGCGCGGCAATGGAGGACCTCGCATCCAGGCTCGAGGCGCATGACGGCCCGACCGACGACGAAACGCTGCAGACCATCGTTTTTGCCGTCGGCAAGGACCACGGTTTCGATCCGCTGCGCGACTGGTTCAAGGCGCTGTACGAGGTGCTGCTGGGGCAGTCCCAAGGCCCGCGCTTTGGTGGCTTCATCGCTCTCTACGGGGTAGCTGAGAGCGTTGCGCTGATCCGCAAAGGGCTGGCCGGAGAGCTTGCCTAAGCGAGGGATTTTGCCCGGCGCATGAATCGCGCTACCTCTCGATCAGAAACGAGAGGTGACCCCATGCGCAAACTCATCACCGGTCTGGCCCTTGCCCTTTCGATGACAGGCTCGCTTTGGGCGCAGGAGGTCCTTGCGCCCGAACCCGGCATCGAAACCACGATCCAAAGTCAGATCGACGCCTTCCTGCAGGACGATTTCGGTACCGCGTTTGACTTTGCCGCGCCGAATATCCGCAACATCTTCCGTACTCCTGAAAATTTCGGCGCGATGGTGCAGCAGGGCTATCCGATGGTCTGGCGTCCCGAAAGCGTGACCTTCGGTGATCTGCGTGCCATCGCGGGCGGGATTTACCAGACGGTGATCCTAACCGATGCGGCGGGCAATCTGCATTACCTCGACTACCGCATGCAGATGATCGACGGGCAGTGGCGCATTGCCGGGGTGCAGATCCTGCAAGCGCCGGAACTGTCCGCGTAGGACGACGTTCCGTCGACGGAACGCTGCGATGCGTCAACGCATCGCCAGCGCCAAATCATCGGCGTTCAGCACATAAGCTTTGCCGAACCCGCCGTTCAGGTGCGCGCCCAGCGGCGTGAACCGCACCAGCGCGAAATCGGCGAACCCTATGTAAAGCTTGGCTTTCGGTTGTTTTGAAAGGAATGCCTTGGCCAAAGCGGCGTGTTCAGGTTCGCCATGACGGATGAATCGCGCCTGCGCCCCCAGGCTCAACCGAGGATGCGTGAGAGGGTCACCCTTGCCCTTTGGCTCGCCGATCAACAGCGAACAGACCGGATTATGCTGCAATGCAGCGCTGTGATGGCTAAGATCCGACATCAAGCTCAACGGCAACCCATCCGGCCCCGCAACCAGCGCGACACGGCTCACCATCGGGTTGCCATCCGCCATATCCACATAGGCCAAAGCCGCAAACCGCGCCGACGACAGCAGGTCGCGAGCCAGCGATAGGGCATCGTCATCGGTGGGGCGAATGGGTGATTTCATGTGACTCATTCTAGCATCCTGACCGGGTGTGGCAATTTTTATGCTGCACCTGCACAATAACCTTGTACCCTCGGGCCGAATCGAAGGAACAGACCATGCCCGGCCACGTCATCACAGTTGCGCAACAAAAAGGCGGCTCTGGCAAGACCACCGTTTCCGCCAACCTCGCCATCGGCTTTCTGCGTCAGGGCAAGCGCGTGGCGCTTGTCGACATTGACCCGCAAGGCAGCCTCGGGCGCTGGTTCATGACCCGGCTTGAAACCGAGGCAGGGCCGACCGATGCGCTGGAATTCGCCACGTCTTCGGCCTGGGGCATCACCTACGAGGTGCGTAAGCTTTCGGAAAATCATGACATCGTCATAATCGACACGCCACCCAAGGCCGACAGCGATCTGCGCCCGGCGCTGCGCGTGGCCGATCTGGTGATTGTGCCGGTCAGCGTCAGCCATGTGGACCTCTGGGCTACCGAAGGTGTGCTCGATCTCGCGCGGCGCGAGGACAAGGAAGCGATGATCGTTCTCAACCGGGGGCGGCCGAACACCCGGCTTGGCACCGACGTGGCCAAAGCTGCGGAAAAGCTGATGGCGCGGATTGCCGATGCCACATTGGCCAACCGCGTGATCTATGCCGAAGCCTTGGGGCAGGGGCGGGGTGCCGCCGAAGGCCGCAAGACGCCCGCGCAGGCCGAAGTCGACGCGCTCACCTCGGAGGTGGCACAGGCGCTGGCAAACGGGTAAGGCAGGGCATCCGACAAAGGAGCCTGCCATGACCGACCTTGACGCCCTCAAAGCCGTGATCCGCGCCGACAGCGCCGCACGCGGGCAGACCGTGTCGAAGCTTGGCTATTTCTGTGCCCCGTTCCGGCCTGCGTCGGGCCCGTTCTCGGACAAGGTGATCAAGGTCTATCGCGGGCTGCGGGATCAGGCCGCGCTCGACCGGCTGGCGCAGTGTCATGACGATTACGTCGCTGCATTGAACGAGGCCGGGGTCGCCCTGCCGCAAACCGAATTCCACCTGCTCGACATGGACGGCACCCGCATCCCCGTGATCGTGCAGGAGGCGCTGCCGTCGGACAGCATGATGCGCCCGCAGATGCAGACCGCCGCGCTGGACGACACGCTGGCCATGATGGAGGCCGCTGGCGACGTGATCGCGACCTTCTGGGACAACGCCGACCAGTTCGACACCCGCATCGGGTTTCACCCCTCGATCCGCAACTTCGCCTATCTGGAGGGCCGCGCGCTTTTCTTCGACACTTTCCCGCCGCTGATCCACTACAGCCGCGAGGAGATGGGCAAGATGCTGCTTCTGTTCTCCGACAAGGCGCTGATGCGCTGGGTCGGGCCGTTTCTGCAGAAGAAAGTCACCGGCATTCAGGACGAATGGTATTCGGCCCCCGAAACGCTTGTGGGTCTCGTCGGGTCGGCCTGCCGACTACGCCCGAACGACGCCGAGGCCTATCTGGACTGGGGTCGCGACTTCACCCAACGCCGCATGTCCCGCTGGGCCGACGAGGCGCTGCCGCAGCTGCAGGAACCGCCGCGCTTGCCGGGATATTGGACCGGCTTTCGCAAGCTCTTGGGATTGCAGGGCGAACCCAACGTGTCGTGAGTTTGCAAACTCACCGGCAGAGTTTGCAAACTCTGCCGCCACATGATGCGGATCAATGTTCCGTCGCAGACTCCCCTTTACACTGGACCCGTCCTGAAATGAGGGAGGGAGCCATGTACTCGAATATTCTTGTACCGATCGCACTCGACAACGAAGACGACCGCACACCCCAATCCTTGGAGGTTGCCAAGACGCTGTCAGCCGAAGGGGCCACGATTACCCTGCTGCATGTGGTGGAATCGGTGCCAAGCTATGCCATCAGCTACATCTCGGCAGATATTCTGGACGCCACGCGCACCGGGATCGAAGCCGAAATGGCGCGGCTGGCCCAGAGCATCGGGGGCACCTCGGTGGTGATCGACGGCCATTCCGGCCGGTCCATCCTCGACTATGCCGAAGAGCAGGGTTGCGACCTGATCGTCATCGCCTCACACCGACCGGGTATGCAGACCCTGCTGCTGGGATCGACGGCGACCCATGTGGTGCGGCACGCGAATTGTTCGGTGCATGTTCTGCGCTGATTGACATTCCCGCACTGCGCTGCACCTCCTGCCCGGAAGCAGGAGGTGCCCATGGACGATACGCTGACACTCGACACCCGCGACGGACTGCCGGACGCGCTGCGCGTGCTCTTGCAGGACTTCCCGCGCGAGACATGGCCCGAGCATCACAATTTCGCTGGTCTGGTGTCGTTCTGGCTGGACCGGCATCTGATGTTCCGACGTTTGATGACCGCGCTAATTGATGACGCCGAACAGGCCGTTGATCGCAGGATTGACGCGCAGACCCATGCCGCGAAACTGTCGCGCTACGGGTCCATGCTGCTTCAGAACCTGCACGGACATCACCAGATCGAGGATCACCATTACTTCCCGGTCCTGGCCGCACGTGAACCTGTCCTCAACAAGGGGTTCGAGCTTCTCGATTCCGACCATCACGCCATGGACGGCTTGCTCAACCGTTTTGCCGACGGGGCCAATGCGGTGATTCAGGGAAAGACCGAAGTCGGCGTCTTCCGCGACGACCTGCTCAGCTTTCAGGCCATGCTCAACCGGCACCTGATCGACGAGGAAGAGCTGGTGGTGCCGGTGATCCTCAAGCACGGGCCATCCGGTTTGGGCTGACGGGTTTACTTGGTCCTTCGGCCCGTGGCAAAGGTGCCGCCAGACCAAGACGGAGCCCCGCGCATGGACATCGACGATCTGGCCACCCGCATCCTAGCCGGGGAGCGCCGCGCGCTGGCGCGGGCGATCACGCTGGTGGAAAGTGGACGCGCCGATCACCGGGCCGATGCGCTGGCCTTGTTCGACCGGCTCAAGGGGCACGGCCGCGAGGCGCTGCGCATCGGGCTGTCCGGCACACCGGGCGTGGGCAAGTCCACCTTCATCGAATCCTTCGGCATGATGCTGACCGGGCAGGGGCTGAGGGTTGCAGTCCTTGCCGTTGATCCAAGTTCCGCACGCTCCGGTGGGTCGATCCTTGGCGACAAGACCCGGATGGAGCGCCTGTCGCGCGACCCCAACGCCTTTATCCGCCCATCCCCCTCTCAGTCGCATCTGGGCGGTGTGGCCCGCCGCACGCGCGAGGCGATCGACCTCTGTGAAGCGTCCGGCTTTGACGTTGTGCTGATCGAAACGGTGGGTGTGGGGCAGTCGGAAACCGTGGTGGCGGAAATGTCGGACCTGTTCCTGCTGCTCTTGGCCCCCGCAGGCGGTGACGAATTGCAGGGCGTCAAACGCGGAATCATGGAAATGGCGGACATCATCCTTGTCAACAAGGCCGACGGGGATCTCAAGGCCACCGCAACCCGCACCTGTGCCGATTACGCCGGGGCCCTGCGCCTGCTGCGCAAGCGCCCGCAGGATCCGCAGGGCTTTCCCAAGGCGATGACGGTCTCTGCGCTTGAGGATACCGGGCTGGCGAAAGCCTGGGATGACATGCGCACACTGACCGACTGGCGCCGCGAACACGGCCATTTCGCCGCCCGCCGTGCAGAACAGGCGCGATTCTGGTTCGAGGCGGAGCTGAAGCAATCCTTGCTGGCGCGGCTGGAGCGGGAGCCGATGAAGGGGCTTGTCCGGGCGCTGGGCCACGCCGTGGAAGAGGGGACAAAGACCCCGAGCCAGGCTGCGGATGAGGTTCTGACGCAGCTCGAGGGGCGATCCCCGCCTGCCGCATGACCCAGAAGCGCGCCTGCGGCGCACAGGTTTGTGCTTGCATGGCCTTTGGCCATCCAAGCCGTTTGGGGGCGCTGCCCCCGTCGCCCGTTGGGCGACTCCCCCGAAGTATTTCCGAACCAGAGAAGAAACGGAGTGGACTCCCGGTTTTCCCGCAAGGCCCCACTTGACGCCTTTCCCGCATCCCTCTAAGGACAGCCAACGAGATTCCGGGCGCTGCCAGTCGGCGCCCTTTCATATTGGTGGACGATCCGACGCCCATCTCTGATAGAACGAGGATGAACCCATGTCGCGTGTTTGCGAACTGACCGGTAAAGGCCCGATGACTGGCAACAATGTCAGCCATGCCAACAACAAGACACGTCGGCGTTTTCTGCCGAACCTGAACGATGTGACCCTGCAGTCCGAAACGCTGGGCCGTGGCGTCAAGATGCGCATCTCTGCGCACGCGCTGCGCAGCGTGGATCACCGCGGTGGTCTGGACAAGTTCCTGGCCAAAGCCAAGGACACCGATCTGTCGGCCAACGCGCTGAAGATCAAGAAAGAGATTGCAAAGGCACAAGCCGCTCAGGCCTGATCCCTTTTGCTTTGACAGTCAGACAGCCTCGCCCGGGTTTCCGAGCGGGGCTGTTTCCTTTTGTCGCCTTGTGAGCGCAGACAGGGCCTTTACCTAGACGCCATGGTGTCGAGACTTCGCAATATCACCGTTCTCGGACTGGCGCTGCTGATCGGGTTCACCAGCATCCAGTTCGCGGCCGCGCGTGGGCAATCGCCCGCCGTCGGTATGATGGAGATTTGCACCGGCACAGGCCCGGTTCACATTCTTGTCGATGAGAATGGCGAACCGACCGGCGGGGTTATGCTTTGCCCCGATTACGCCCTGGCTTTCTTTGCCGACGTTTGGGGTTCCCTGCCACAGGCCAATTGGGATGCACAGTGGCAGGCGATTTCGGTGTCGCAGGGCGCAATACGCCTCATCACAAACGATGTCCAGTCGGCTCAGGCGCGCGGACCACCGATCTTGGTTTGAGTTTCACCGAAAACGAACATCAAACGAAAGATCACTCCAATGCTCAAGACTTCCCTTTTTGCAGGGGCCTTTGCCCTTGCCTCTGTCCTGCCGGCCTTTGCCGAAATCACCATCGAGGACGCCTATGCGCGGTCAGCCTCACCGATGGCGAAATCCGGTGCCGCGTTCATGATGATCAAAAACTCCGGCGAGGCGGATCGTCTGATCGCAGCCGCGTCCGACGCAGCGGCCCGCACCGAATTGCACACCCATCTCGATGATGGGAACGGTGTCATGCGTATGGTCCATGTCGAAGAAGGCTTCGAGTTGCCCGCAGATGGCATGATCGCCATGCAGCGCGGTGGCAAGCACGTGATGCTCATGGGCCTCAACGCCCCGATGGAGCAAGGTGCCATGGTCACAGTCACCCTGACCTTCGAAAAGGCTGGCGACGTTGTCGTCGAGATTCCGGTCGATCTGGAACGGCAGGATCACGGTGGCATGCAGCACGGCCATGGCGGCATGAACCACGGCGCTGGCAACTGAGCCTTCAGGCCAGCAGGCGGTCCACCCACGCGGGGACCGTCTTGCTGGCCGGTCCCGTGATGTGGTCGTCAAAGGCGTGCGACATGTCACTGTCGCGCAGGTTCAACTCGACTGTGGTCGCCCCTGCGACCCGCGCCTCCTCGACAAATCCAGCCGCCGGGTAGACCTGCCCGGAGGTTCCGATCGCCGCGAAGAGATCGCAGGTCTGCAGGGCCTCGAAGATGCGATCCATGTGATAGGGCATTTCCCCGAACCAGACGATGTCGGGGCGCGTCGCAGGGGCCTTGCAGGCCGGGCAGGGGTCACCGACCTTCATTTCGGCTGGGGCATCCCACCGATGCGCACAGGCCGCGCACAGCGCGCGGGACAGCTCTCCATGCATGTGGATCGCCTTTGAGCCGGCTTTTTCATGCAGCCCATCGACATTCTGGGTGACCAGAACCACCTCTCCGGGAAACGCCGATTGCAGCCGTGCCAGCGCGTGATGCGCCGCATTCGGCTTGGCCTCGGCCGCCTGAACGCGACGGGCGTTGTAGAACCGGTGCACAAGGGCCGGATTGCGGGCAAAGGCCTCGGGGGTTGCGACATCCTCGATCCGGTGCTGCGCCCAGAGCCCGCCCTCGTCGCGGAACGTCCCCATGCCGCTCTCCGCCGAGATCCCGGCTCCGGTCAGAATGACGAGTCTGTCGATCCGTCGCATCCGTTCCACTTTCCCTGCGTATGTCCAGCCGCTACGGTCTGCGCATGACCCATCGTATCCTGTTTGTCTGTCTGGGCAATATCTGCCGCTCTCCTACGGCCGAAGCGGTCACCCGTGCCAAAGCCCTGTCCCGTGGCCTGGATGTGGATCTCGACAGTGCGGGAACCGGAGACTGGCATATCGGCAAGCCCCCCTATGGCCCGATGCAGGACGCGGCGCGGGCGAAAGGCTATGATCTGTCAAACCTGCGGGCCCGGCAGGTGTCGCGATCGGATTTCGATCAATTCGATCTTGTCGTGGTCATGGATGACGACAACCTGAACGACCTTGCCGCCATCGGACCGACGGATCGGGTCAGAAGGTTCACCGATTTTGCACCGGGCAGCGGTGCGGACCACGTGCCCGATCCGTATTTCACCCGAGATTTCGACGGCGCACTGGCGTTGATCGAAACCTGCGCGGATGGCCTGCTGGACCGGATTGCGCCGGCCAGAGATCAGGACTGATAGATTTCCCGTGCGATCAGGTAGGTGACCGGTACGGCAAGAACCGCGCCCACCACCGCTGCGGCCACAATCGGGACAAGCGTGTCATACCCGGCGGTCAACACGGCAACGACAGCGGTCCCCGCAAGGGTGGTTGCGATCAGCGAAAAAAGGATGCTTGCAAGACGGATCATCATGGCCTCCATATATAAGGATGGCCATAATATTCCGGATTTTCGATGTGAAGTCCTTGATGCGGATCAAGACGGCCCGAACTTTACAGGAAACATAAACCCGGGCCGGTGCAGACCGCGTGGGATCAGGCGCGGCGGACCATGCGGCTTTGCCGTGCATCAAGGTCCGCGCAGGCGTCCATCAGGGATAGGAACGAATTGCGCCTGTGGCACCAGGGCGGCGGGCCGTCATCCGTTCCGGATTGCCATTCAAGACAGGTCTTCGGACAGCGGCATGCGCCGCAAGCGCCGAACGTCGCCCGCAGTTCCACAACAAGCGCAGATGCGTCGTCTTCGGTCAGTTGAAGGCCAAGATGCGCAAGCATGCCTTCATGTGCGGTCATGCGTACGTCGAAGTCCCGACGCATCGAGTCTAGAAATTCTGACACAGCCCCTCCCTAAGTGTACATTTTTTTAGACACTTTAGTGTACGACGGCATGCCGCAACTGGATCACAGGCCGATGAGAAAAAACGCCAAGCATATAGGTTTAAAGCAAAATTAGGTGATTTTGACGCGGAAACCGCTCTTCGGGGCTTAAGGTAGTTCGCGCCCGGCAGGTGCCCTAAAACCGACAGGGCCTCAGGGCAGCCGTGATGAGGCTGAGGACGTTCCGCCCTCACGGAATCGCCCGGAGGCAAAGGGTCACGCGCAGTTCCGGCACAGCGCGGCGGTCGGGACGGCGTTCAAGCGGTCTTCGGAAATTGCGTCTCCACACTTGGCGCAGATGCCATAGCTGCCATCGGCGATCCGGCCCAACGCGGCGTCGATGCGCCGCAATTCCTCCAGATCGGCCTTGCCCAGTGATTCCAGAACCTCGTCTCCCTGACGCTCGGACGCGCGATCCTCCCAGTCCTTGGGCATCGGGTCGTCAAGCTTGTCTTCGATTTCGACAAGATCGTCGGCCAACTCGGCACGGCGGTTGCGCAGCAGGGTTTCTTGTGCGGTCAGGTCCATATCGGGTCTCCTGTGATTGACCTTCTCATTGCGCCCGATCCTGCCAGAACCCCCGGCAGCGCGCGTTGATGTCGGTCAAATCCCCGGCCCGGACCATCGCGGCTATGTCATCCGTACGTCTGTCTGAATGCGGGGCGTGGGCTGCGAAGCCACACCCTCGACGGCGTCAGGCCGCGCTTTCGGCGGCACCGCGCCCGTCCAGAAGGCCGGAAACAGAGATGTCTTCGTCAATCGCCGCCCAATGCAGGCCAAAAGCCGAGAAATGCACCTCCGCCCGTTCGTCCGCAGATGCTGCTTTGAGCCGGGGAAACCAGGATAACGGCATGCCGATCACGCGCCCGTCTTCAAGTGTGACCCACATCTTGTCCGCATCGAAGCGGACATCAGTTGCCGAAATGGTCATCCCAAGCCTCCTCGATCCGGTGTGCATTGGCTTCTACAATCCGGCTTAGCGTCCGAAGCGTGCGAAAATCAAATCCTTTGAGCCGTGACACCTACACCGGATTGACCCAAACCT
Source organism: Alphaproteobacteria bacterium (assembly GCA_030428355.1). Lineage (GTDB taxonomy): Bacteria > Pseudomonadota > Alphaproteobacteria > Rhodobacterales > Rhodobacteraceae > Marivita. The sequence goes on from JAUIBL010000006.1 coordinate 62,224, forward strand.
TCGCTTCGCCGCCGTGTCCCATGACGTGTACATGGACCGGTTCACGGGGGTCGCCTTCATTCGAATAGAAGAAGAACCTGAAACCAGAGTGATGAAACACCGTTGGCGTGCACGAGGTACCATGAGTTCCTTGAACCCTCACGGTAGACGGGTAATCCCTAATGTCGTGTAAAGTCCGGCAGGCAAAAGGTGCGTGAGATCACGCACCCTACACCTTGCTCACCCATCCATCTTCAAAGCCGAGATGAACGCTTCCTGCGGGATCTCGACCTTGCCGAACTGGCGCATCTTCTTCTTGCCGGCCTTCTGCTTTTCCAGAAGCTTCTTCTTCCGGGTCGCGTCGCCGCCGTAACACTTGGCGGTCACGTCCTTGCGCAGGGCGGACAGGGTTTCGCGGGCGATCACCTTGCCGCCGATGGCGGCCTGAATGGGGATCTTGAACATGTGGCGCGGGATCAGGTCCTTGAGCTTTTCGCACATGGCGCGGCCCCGCGTTTCGGCCCGGTCGCGGTGGACCATCGTGGACAGCGCATCCACCGGTTCGTCATTCACGAGGATCTGCATCTTCACGAGGTTGTCCTCGCGGTAGCCGATCATCTGGTAGTCAAAGCTGGCATAGCCCTTGGTCACCGATTTCAGACGGTCGTAGAAATCGAACACCACTTCGTTCAGCGGCAGGTCATAGACGACCATCGCGCGGCTGCCGACATAGGTCAGGTCAAGCTGCAGACCGCGCCGGTCCTGACAGAGCTTGAGCACGTCGCCCAGATATTCATCCGGCACAAGGATCGACGCCTTGATGCGCGGCTCTTCGATATGGTCGATGGTGGACGGGTCGGGCATGTCGGCGGGGTTGTGCAATTCCCGCATCTCGCCGTCTTTGGTGTAGACGTGATAGATCACCGACGGGGCGGTGGTGATCAGGTCGATATCGTACTCGCGCTCCAGACGGTCGCGCACCACTTCGAGGTGCAGAAGCCCAAGGAACCCGCAGCGGAAGCCAAAGCCAAGTGCCGCCGATGTCTCCATCTCGAAGGTGAAGGACGCGTCGTTCAGCGCCAGCTTCTCCATCGCGTCTCGCATGTCTTCGAAATCATTGGCATCCACCGGGAAGAGGCCACAGAAGACCACCGGGATCGACGGCTTGAAGCCGGGCAGGGGCGTCTCGCAGCCCTTCTTCTCGGTCGTGATCGTATCACCGACGCGGGTGTCGCTGACCTGCTTGATCTGCGCGGTGATATAACCGATCTCACCCGGCCCCAGCTCGTCCACCGGCTGCATCGCCGGGCGGTAGACGCCGATCCGGTCGATGTCATAGGTCCCGCCGGTCTTCATCATCTTGATGCGCTGGCCCTTTTTCAGAACCCCGTCGATCACCCGCACGATGACCACGACGCCCAGATAGGGGTCGTATTTGCTGTCCACCAGCATCGCCTTGAGCGGCGCATCCCGCTTGCCCTCATGCGGCGGCGGCAGGCGTTTCACGATGGCCTCCAGCACGGCGGGAATGCCGACACCGGTCTTGGCCGAAATCTCCAAGGCTTCGGACGCGTCGATGCCGATCACATCCTCGATCTGTTCCTTCACCCGCTCGGGTTCCGAGGCAGGCAGGTCGATCTTGTTCAGCACCGGGACGATCTCGTGGTCGGCGTCTATCGCGGTGTAGACATTGGCCAGTGTCTGCGCTTCCACGCCCTGCGTGGCGTCGACCACCAGCAGCGATCCCTCGACCGCGCGCATCGACCGGCTGACCTCGTAGGCAAAATCCACGTGCCCCGGAGTGTCGATCAGGTTGAGGATATAGACCTCGCCATCCTCGGCCTTGTATTCGATCCGAACCGTGTTGGCCTTGATCGTGATACCGCGCTCGCGCTCGATGTCCATCGAGTCGAGAAGCTGCTCCTTCATGTCCCGTTCCGACACCGTATTGGTGGATTGGATCAGCCGGTCGGCCAGGGTCGATTTCCCGTGGTCGATATGGGCAACAATGGAGAAATTGCGGATGTGCGAAAGCTCTGTCATGCGCCGGATATGATGCGGTTTTGGTATCTGGTCAAGGTGGCGCGAGAGCGGCGCGCTTCTTGACAAAAGGTGATTTGAAAACAGCTCGTGTTTCGGGCATGTTAAACGCAGGCAGACGGGGCAGCACCGGGCAGAAGACCCAGGGCGCAACCGCAAAAAACACAAGAGATCAGGCGTGATGAAATTCTGGACAGCGTTATTGGTGACCGCATTGGTCGCAGGATGCGGTGGCAGCAACCGGTTCGATCGGGGCGACACCGGTATCGTGACCCGGTTTTCGACCGGTCCGATCAGCCGCGCTTGTCTGTCCTCGGATCGCCGCGCCCGGAACCCGCAATTGTGCGGCTGCATCCAGACCGTCGCCAATCAGTCCCTCTCCGGGTCGGATCAGCGCCGCGCCGCGCGGTTCTTCTCTGACCCGCAGCGCGCGCATGACACATGGATGTCGCAGACCCCGTCCGATGATGCCTTCTGGGAGCGCTACAAGTCTTTCGCCGCCCGGTCGGAACAATCCTGTCGCGGTTATTGATCCCGGTCCAGGAAGGCCCGCACCGACGCTTCGAACTCCCGCGGCTTTTCCGCATGCAGCCAGTGACCGGCACCGGGAATTTTTGCAAACCGGGCTGCCGGAAACAGCCGTTTGATCACCGGGCGGGCCTCGGGTGTGACGTAGTCCGACAAGGCACCGGACAGGAACAGTGTCGACTTGTCGAACACGCCGTCCATATCGGGAAAGCCGAGGATCTTCGGCATTTCCGCCGCAAGCGCCTCGAGGTTGAGCTTCCAGCGTTTGCCTTTCACATCAAGCGATTGGGTAAAGAACGCCTGGAGCGTTTCGTCATCGACGTGCCGCGCCAATTGCTCGGAGGCGTCCGAACGCTTTTCGACTTGCGACAGATCCACGGCCCGCATCGCGTCGATGAACTGGATCTGGGAATGCGTATAGGCCACAGGAGCAATATCCGCCACGATCAGCCGTTCCACCAGATCAGGCCGCGTCAGCGCCAGCACCATGGCCGCCTTGCCGCCCATCGAGTGCCCGACCACGTCGACCGGTCCCCCCCGTGCGGTGATCACTTCGGCCAGATCGGCGGCCATGTCGGGATAGGAATGGCTGTCCGACCAGAAGCTGTCGCCATGGTTGCGCTGGTCCACGGCCAGCACCGGTCCCCGATCCGAGAGCCGCTTTGCAATCACGCCCCAATTGCGCCCTGACCCGTAAAGCCCGTGAACGATAAGCACCGGACGCGCGGTACCGGTCGATTCTGTAAACAGTGTGTTCAGCATTTGGGCTGCATACTGCGCCCAATCCGTATTGAGCAAGAGGGCGCAAAGGCGTATGGTTTCATGATGGAACACTCGGAAATGATCAAAACCAATGCCGAAACCCTCAGGGTCCTGATGGCCAAGCGGCTTGGACTGAAGCGGGGGTCGCTGTCCCGCCGTGTGGCCAAGGCTGGGCGCATGTTGCCCGCTGGCGTGCGCAACGACATCGCCTTTGTCGCAGAGGCAGAGCAGATGGCGCGCAATCCCAAGCTTGCCCTCCGACTTGATGCGAACGCAACCAAAAGCGCCTATGATCGGGCCTCGACCCATCTCAAGGCAATCGACGTTGTGGATCGCCGCAAGGGCATCGCGTTGTCGGTGCTGGGCAGCATGGCGTTCAACTTTCTCGCGGCCATAACACTGTTCATCGTTGTCCTGCGCTGGCGCGGATTGATCTGACGCCGTTGACCGCCTGATCCGTCACCCTAGCTGGGCGGATCATGAAAAGAGCACTTATCATCGGATCAAGTGGCGGCATCGGATCGGCTGTTGCGGACACACTTTTGGCGCGCGGCGTCGACGTCACGGGCGTTTCGCGCAGCCGCGATGGACTTGACGTGACCAACGAGGCCAGCGTCGAGGCAGCACTCGGCGCGTTGAACGGCCCGTTCGACCTTGTCTTCGTCGCCACCGGGGCCTTGGAAATCAACGGGGCAGCGCCGGAAAAGACCCTGCGCCATGTCACCGCCGATGCGATGGTCGACCAGTTCAGGCTCAACACGGTCGGCCCTTCGCTGGTGCTCAAGCACACCATGCGCCTGATGCCCCGCAAGGGGCGGTCGGTCTTTGCGGCCCTGTCCGCCCGCGTCGGCTCCATCGGGGACAACAGGTTGGGGGGATGGTACAGCTACCGCACCGCCAAGGCGGCTCTGAACCAGATGATCCACAGCAGCGCCATCGAGCTGGCGCGCACCCACAAGGACCTGATCTGCGTCGCACTGCATCCCGGCACGGTCGAGACGAAATTCACCGAGAAATATGTCGGCCACAACCCTTCGGTGCCTGCGCCCGAGGCGGCATCGAACCTGCTGTCTGTACTGGATGGGCTGACATCGCAAGACACCGGCAAATTCTTCGACTGGCAGGGCAAGGAGGTGCCGTGGTGACGCGCCTTGTCCTTGTTCTGGGCGACCAGCTTTCCGAAACCCTCTCCGCGCTGCAAGCCGCCGACAAATCGTCAGATGTGGTGGTGATGGCCGAGGTTGCCGAAGAAGCGACCTATGTGCAGCATCACCCCAAGAAGATCGCCTTCATCTTTGCCGCGATGCGCAAATTCGCCGCCCGCCTGCGCGACGATGGCTGGGACGTGCGGTACACCCAGCTTGACGATACGGAAAACGCAGGCAGCATCCCCGGCGAATTGCTCCGCCGCGCCGAGGACACGGGCGCATCCGAGGTGATCGCGACCCAGCCCGGCGAATGGCGTCTGATCGACGCGCTTGAGGACATGCCGCTCAAGCTGACGATGAAACCCGACACGCGGTTTGTCAGCACGCAGGAGGAATTCGACGCTTGGGCCGAGGGGCGCAAAGCCCTGCGGATGGAGTATTTCTACCGCGACATGCGCCGCAAGACGGGCCTTCTGATGGAGGGCGACGACCCGGAGGGCGGCAAGTGGAATTACGATTCCGAGAACCGCAAACCCGCCCCGGACGACATCGCGTTCTCCGGCCCGATGCAGTTCACGCCTGATGAGACCGTGGAAGAGGTGCTCGATCTGGTCGAGGCGCGGTTCGGCAACAGTTTCGGCACCCTGCGCCCCTTCTGGTTTGCCACCGATCAGGGACAGGCCCGCCGCGCACTGGCGCATTTCATCACCTACGCCCTGCCGCGATTTGGCGATTTCCAGGACGCGATGATGAACGACAACCGCTTCCTCTACCACGCGATGATCTCGCCCTACCTGAATGTCGGGCTGCTTGACCCGATGGAGGTCTGCAAAGCCGCCGAGGACGCCTACAAGGACGGCCACGCGCCGCTCAACGCGGTCGAAGGGTTCATCCGTCAGATCATCGGCTGGCGCGAATATGTGCGCGGAATCTATTTCCGTGAAGGTCCGGATTACCCGCGTCGCAATGCGCTCAACCACCAGCGCAAGCTGCCCGATTTTTACTGGACCGGCGAAACCGACATGAACTGTCTGTCCAAAGCGATCACCCAGACGGCGGAAGAGGCTTATGCCCACCACATCCAGCGCCTGATGGTCACGGGCAATTTTGCGCTGCTGGCGGGCATCAACCCGCACGAGGTGCATGAGTGGTATCTGCGCGTCTATGTCGACGCCTTCGAATGGGTTGAAGCGCCCAACACGGTGGGGATGAGCCAGTTCGCCGATGGCGGCATCATCGCGTCCAAGCCCTATGTGTCCTCGGGGGCTTACATCAACCGGATGTCGGATTACTGCAAATCCTGTCGCTACAAGGTGAACGACAAGACCGGCAAGGACGCCTGTCCGTTCAACCTGCTCTACTGGCATTTCCTCGACCGCCATGCCGAGAGGTTCGCCAAGAACCAGCGCATGTCCCAGATCTACGCCAACTGGAAACGGATGGACGAGGGTCGCAAGCAGACGATCCTCTCCGAGGCCGAAGCGTTTCTCGACGGGTTGAGCTAGGGTTTTGGGTCAACCCAAAACCGCGATGGGTCAACCCATCGCTTACCCGTACTGTGCCACCGGCGTGCCTGCGATGGCGGCCATGTTCAGCAGCCCGCGCGCCGTGATCCCCGGTGTGACCACATGCGCCCGGTTGCCCATGCCCATCAGGATCGGCCCCACTTCAAGCCCGCCCGCCCGCATCTTGAGGATGTTGCGCACCGCCGACGCCGCGTCCGCATGTCCGAAGATCAGCACGTTTGCGACACCCTGCATCCGATTGCCGGGCAGCAGACGCTCGCGCAGTTCCGGATCAAGCGCCGCGTCGACGTTCATCTCGCCTTCGTAGCAGAAATCGCGGTGCTCCGCGTCGAGTATGGCAATCGCCTCGCGCAGCCGCTGACCCGAGCCTTCCTCTTGATTGCCGAACTGGGATTGCGAGCAGAACGCGATATTCGGCGTCAGCCCGAACCGCCGGACGTGGCGGGCGGCACCGATGGCGGTCTGGGCCAACTCTGCCGGAGTCGGTCGCGACCGCACATGGGTGTCCGCGATGAACAGCGGTCCATCTTCAAGGATCATCATGCTCAGCGCGCCATGCGGCGATAGTGTTTTCGACCCAAGCACCTGCGTCACGTAATTGAGATGCCAGCGGAACTCCCCAAAGGTGCCGCAGATCAGGCTGTCGGCCTCGTCACGATGCACCATGACCGCTCCGATCGCGGTCGTGTTGGTGCGCATGATCGCGCGGGCCAGATCCGGCGTCACACCGCGCCGCGCCATGATCTTGTGATAGGTTTCCCAGTAATCGCGGTAGCGCGGGTCGTTCTCCGGGTTCACCAGCGTGAAGTCCCGCTCTGGCCTGATCTCCAGCCCCAAACGCTCGCAGCGCGACGCGATCACGTCGGGACGTCCAATCAGAATCGGCGTTTCCGTTGTTTCCTCGAGTATCGCCTGCGCCGCGCGCAGCACCCGCTCATCCTCGCCCTCGGCAAAGACGATCCGGCGCGCACCCGTGGCCGCCGCCTCGAACACCGGGCGCATGAGCATTGCGGATTTGTAGACGCTGGCGTCCAGCTTGGCCTTGTAGGCCTTGAGGTCCTCGACCGGGCGCAGGGCCACGCCCGACTCCATCGCCGCCTGCGCCACGGCCGTCGACACGACACCGGACAGGCGGGGGTCAAACGGTTTCGGAATCAGGTATTCGGCCCCAAAGGTCAGTTGTTCGCCACGATAGGCCGCAGCCGCCTCGGCGCTGGTGGTCGCGCGGGCCAGCTTGGCGATCCCTTCGACACAGGCGATCTGCATCGCGTCGTTGATCTCGGTCGCGCCCACGTCCAGCGCCCCCCGAAAGATGAACGGGAAGCAGAGCACGTTATTGACCTGATTGGGGAAATCGCTGCGTCCCGTCGCCATGATCGCGTTCGGAGCCACCTCGCGCACCTCGTCGGGCAGGATCTCGGGCGTCGGGTTGGCCAGCGCAAAAATGATCGGGCGATCCGCCATCTTGGCGACCATTTCAGGCTTCAGAACCTTCGGTCCGCTCAGACCAAGGAACAGGTCCGCCCCGTCAATCACATCGTCGAGCGTGCGCAGATCGCTTCTCTGCGCGAACGCCGCCTTCTGCGGGTTCATGTCTTCGGCCCGGCCTTCGTAGACCAGACCGTGAATGTCACACAGCCAGATGTTCTCGCGCTTCACGCCCAGCTTGACCAGCATGTTGAGACAGGCAATCCCCGCAGCCCCGCCGCCGGTGGAAACGATCTTGATGTCCTCGAACGCCTTTCCGGCCACATGCAGCGCGTTGGTCGCGGCCGCACCGACGACAATGGCGGTCCCGTGCTGGTCGTCGTGGAAAACGGGGATGTTCATCCGCTCGCGGCACAGCTTTTCGACGATGAAACAGTCGGGCGCCTTGATGTCCTCAAGGTTGATCGCACCGAATGTCGGCTCCAGCGCGCAGACGATGTCGGCCAGCTTTTCCGGATCGCTCTCGTTCACCTCGATGTCGAAACAGTCGATATTGGCGAATTTCTTGAACAGAACCGCCTTGCCCTCCATCACCGGCTTCGACGCCAGCGCGCCGATATTGCCAAGGCCAAGCACGGCCGTGCCATTCGACACGACCGCCACGAGGTTGCCCCGCGCGGTATAGCGCGCCGCATTGGTGGCATCCGATTTGATCTCGAGACAGGCCTCAGCCACGCCGGGGCTGTAGGCGCGGGCCAAGTCGCGCCCGTTCGCAAGCGGTTTGGTCGCCCGGATCTCAAGCTTACCGGGCTTGGGATGTTCGTGATAAAACAGGGCTGCCTGACGCAGCGTTTCGTTGGTGTTGTCCGACATGAGTCCCATCCCGCTCAGATTTGGTTTAGGGTTAAACCTTTTCTGATCCGAGGGAAAGGGCAGTCAGTTGCCCCTGCGGCAAGAAGCTCATTTCAGGTATTCCTGAAGATGCGCGATACGCCGCTCCGCCTGCCGCCTGGTCAGGCTGCCATCAAAGGGTTGATCCGCTTCGCTCGCCAGTTCGCGCAGCTTGATCGCCTGCTGTTCGGTCATCTCTTCTTCGGGGTCGGGGCCCAGTCCAAGGGTCGGATCAAGGCTGATACTGTTCTGCATCGGCATGGGTGCCTCCTCTCTTTGAAGGAAAACGCGAACCTTGGGTCTCCGGTTCCGCCAGCCCTTGCAATCGGACGCGCAGCCTCGCAATCATGTGGGTCTGACAGCGAAGGGCAGGGGGCCTATGGAACTCAGACAGGCAGCGCAGGCGGTGCGGGAAAACGCATACGCGCCCTATTCGAATTTCAAGGTCGGTGCAGCCTTGCGCACCGAAGATGGCCGCGTCTTTGTCGGCTGCAACGTCGAGAACGTCGCCTATCCCGAAGGCACCTGTGCCGAGGCCGGGGCCATTGCCGCGATGATCGCCTCGGGCGCGAAAAAGATCGTCGAGGCCTATGTGATCGCTGACAGCCCTGATCCGGTGCCGCCCTGTGGCGGCTGCCGTCAGAAACTCTCGGAATTCGCCGCGCGCGATGTGCCGGTGACGCTCGCCACCACGGACGGCGCCGAATTCAAGACGACCGTGGGCGACCTTCTGCCCGGCGCGTTCGACGCGGGCCACATGGACCGCACCTGATGGATGCACGCGCCATCATCGCCACCTTGCGCAAAGGCGGCACACCCGACGCTGACGCGCTGGCGTGGTTTGCCCAAGGGCTGGCCGATGGGTCGGTCAGCGATGCGCAGGCCGGGGCCTTTGCGATGGGCGTGTGCCTGAACGGACTGGGGAACGCGGGCCGCGCGGCCCTGACCGCCGCCATGCGGGACAGCGGAAAGGTGTTGCGCTGGGATCTCGACGCGCTGGTGCTCGACAAACATTCCACCGGTGGGGTGGGGGATTGCGTCAGCCTGATCCTCGCCCCCGCGCTGGCGGCTTGTGGGGTCTATGTCCCGATGATCTCGGGCCGGGGGCTCGGCCATACCGGCGGCACGCTGGACAAGCTCGAAGCGATCCCCGGCTATCGCACCACGCTCACCGAAGACCAGTTCCGGCAGGTGGTCGCAAAGGTCGGCTGCGCCATCGTGAGCGCCAGCGCCGACATCGCGCCCGCCGACAAACGGCTCTACGCCATCCGCGATGTGACCGCGACGGTGGAAAGCCTCGATCTCATCACAGCCTCGATCCTGTCCAAGAAACTCGCCGCAGGTCTCGAAGGGCTGGTGCTCGACGTCAAATGCGGCTCGGGCGCGTTCATGAAATCGCAGGACGACGCCCGCGCCCTGGCCCGCGCATTGGTCGATACGGCCAAGGCCACCGGCTGTCCGACCTCTGCGCTCATCACCGATATGTCGCAACCCTTGGCCCCCAGTCTTGGCAACGCCCTCGAAGTGATCGACGTGATGCGCGTCCTCACGGGCGCAAGCTCCGGTCGGTTGCTTGACCTGACCATTGCCTTGGGCGGCGCGTTGCTCGAACAGGCCGGGATCGGCGATGGTACAAAAAAGATCGCCCAAACCATCGCCAACGGAACCGCCGCCGAAAAATTCGGAGCGATGGTCTACGCGATGGGCGGCCCGGTGCATTTTGTCGAGGACTGGGCGCGGTTCCTGCCCGAAGCCCCCGTGATCCGCGAAGTCGCAGCAGCCACCTCCGGCACCGTCACCGCCTTCGACGGCGAAGCCCTTGGCCTGACCGTTGTGGCGCTGGGCGGGGGGCGTCAGGTCGAAACCGATGTGGTCAACCCGGCGGTGGGCCTCAGCGATGTGGTCTCCATCGGGGATCGCATCTCCAAGGGTCAGCCGCTGGCCCGCATCCACGCCGCCCGCGAAAGCCAGGCGGACGCGGCCGAACAGGCGGTGCGCGCCGCGATCATCTTGGGGGACGGCCCTGCAACTGCGCCCGCCCTTGTGCTGGAGCACATCACATGAGCCGCGCGTTCCTTGTCGTCATGGATTCCGTCGGCATCGGCGGTGCACCGGACGCCGACCAGTTCTTCAACGGCACTGTCCCTGACACCGGGGCCAACACGGTCCTCCATATTGCCCAAGCCTGCGCAGCGGGGCAGGCTGAAGAGGGACGCAGCGGCCCTCTGCATCTGCCGACGCTCGACGCACTGGGTCTTGGCCACGCCGTCGAACTGGCCTCAGGCCAGCATGCCCCCGGCCTTGACGCCACGCCCACCGGGCGCTGGGGCGCTGCAACGGAAGTCTCCAAGGGCAAGGACACACCCTCCGGTCACTGGGAACTCGCGGGCCTGCCTGTGCCATGGGACTGGACCTACTTGCCGGATACCGTCCCCTCTTTCCCGGAAGACATCACCCAGCGCATCTGCGACCTCGCAGGCACCGACGGCATCCTCGGCAATTGCCACAGCAACGGCATCCGGGTGATCGAAACCTTCGGCGCGGAACATCTGCGCACGGGACAGCCCATCTGTTACACCTCCGCCGACAGCGTCCTGCAGATCGCCGCGCATGAAGAGGCGTTTGGCCTCGATCGCCTGCTCAAACTCTGTGAAGACCTCGCCCCGATGTGCCACGACCGCCGCATCGGCCGCGTGATCGCGCGGCCCTTCATCGGGCAGGCGGGCTGCTTTGAACGCACCACCAACCGCCGCGACTATGCCATCGCACCGCCCGAACCCGTGCTCACAAACTGGGTTCAGGACGCCGGGCAAGCGGTTATCGGCATTGGCAAAATCGGCGACATCTTCTCGATGGCGGGCATCGACAGGGTGCACAAAGGGTCGGATGCTCAGTTGATGGAACACCTCGCGCATCAGATCGACACCGCCCCCGAAGGCGCTCTGATCTTTGCCAATTTCGTGGGATTCGACAGCAAATACGGCCACCGCCGTGATGTGTCGGGCTATGCAAGCGCTCTGGAATGGTTCGATGCCGAAATCGGCGCACTCCTGCCACAGCTCAAACCCGACGATCTCTTGCTCATCACCGCCGATCATGGCAACGACCCCACATGGACCGGCACGGACCACACCCGCGAACGGGTGCCGGTGCTGATTGCCGGGGCTGGCACGGGTGAAATCGGACATGTCGGCTTTGTCGACGTGGCGGCAAGCATCGCCGAATATCTGGGTGTGGCGTCAAAAGGATCGGGGCGGAGTTTCCTGTGATGGATGAAGAAGAACGCGAGCGTCTGAGCCGTCCGATGGACGAAGAACAGCTTGATCGCATCATGCGCCTGCCCAAGGTCGAACTGCACCTGCACCACGAAGGCGCGGCCCCGCCCGCCTTCATCAAGGGGTTGGCGAAAGAAAAATCCGTCAATCTCGAAGGCGTCTTCAAACCCGATGGCAGCTACGCCTACCGCGATTTCGTGCATTTCCTGAGCGTCTACGAGGCCGCCACCAGCGTGCTCAAATCGCCCGAGGATTACGCCCGTCTGACCAAAGCCGTGCTTGAGGAAAGCGCCGCAAACGACGTGATCTATTCCGAAACCTTCCTGTCCCCCGATTTCTGTGGCGGCAGCGATGTGGGCGCATGGCGCGAATACCTGCACGCGATCAAGGACGCCGCCGACGAGGCCGAACGCGATCACGGCATCATCCTGCGCGGCATCGTCACCTGCATCCGCCATTTCGGCCCGGAAAAGGCCAAGGCCTCTGCGCTGTGTGCGGCTGAGACCGCAGGCGACTGGATCGTCGGCTTCGGCATCGCCGGCGACGAAATGAAGGGCAAACCCAGGGACTTTGCCTACAGCTTTGACATGGCACGTGAAGCCGGGCTGCGTCTGACAGCCCATGCGGGCGAATGGGGCGGCGCGCAATCGGTGCGCGACGCGGTGGACGATCTCAAGGTCGAACGGATCGGCCACGGTGTCCACGCGATCAACGATCTGGCGCTTGTGGACAAACTTGTGGAGAATGAAATTACCCTCGAAGTTTGCCCGGGTTCCAACGTGACCCTCAACGTCTACCCGAGCCTTGCCGAACACCCCATTGAAAACCTGCGCAAACGCGGAGTGAAGGTCACGGTCTCAACTGACGATCCGCCCTTTTTTCACACCACGATGCGCGACGAATATGTCAATCTTGCCCGCACCTTCCGCTGGGACAAAGATGTATTTGCCGAACTGAACGACACCGCCGCCCGCGCGGCCTTCTGCGACGAGGACACCCGCACCCGTGTCCTGAAACGACTGGAGCGCACATGACCCAACATCTGACCATCGTTGACCACCCGCTTGTTCAGCACAAGCTGAGCCTGATGCGCGAGAAAGACACCTCGACCAAGTCCTTCCGTCAATTGCTACGTGAAATCAGCCACTTGCTGGCCTACGAGGTGACGCGCAACCTGCCGCTGACCACCAAGCGCATCGAAACCCCGCTTTGCGAAATGGACGCGCCTGTGATCGACGGCAAGAAGCTCGCGCTGATCTCGATCCTGCGGGCGGGAAACGGGTTGCTCGATGGTATCCTCGAACTGATCCCCGCCGCCCGCGTGGGTTTCGTCGGTCTCTACCGTGACGAGGAAACGCTCAAGCCGGTGCAGTATTACTTCAAGGTCCCCGCGCAACTCGAGGATCGCATTACGATTGTCGTCGACCCGATGCTCGCCACCGGCAACAGCTCTGCCGCCGCGATTGATCTGGTCAAGGACGCGGGCGCCAGGAACATCATCTTCCTCTGCTTGCTCGCCGCGCCCGAAGGCGTCGCCCGCATGAAAGAAGCCCACCCCGATGTCCCCATCGTCACCGCCTCACTGGATTCGCACCTCAACGAACTGGGCTACATCGTGCCGGGTCTCGGCGATGCGGGGGACCGGATGTTCGGGACGAAATAACCCTTTACACCCAAGACCCTGACAGGCAGTCTTCCCGGACATCTGTGGGGACAGACTATGCTTGTAAATCGTATCAAGGCGGCCTTGGCCGCACTGCTGGTATCAACCGTATCCGTGTCAGCCCAGGGCTTGCAGGTCACGCCACCGGCCGAAGTGCCGCCTGCCAGCTATGACGCACGGCAATATGTCGACAGCCGGGGCTGTGTCTATGTCCGTGCCGGTGTCGATGGGGCTGTCAATTGGGTGCCGCGTGTCGGCCGCGACCGGCAGCCGATCTGCGGCCAGACGCCAAGCCTTGTGCGCCCCGCGCCGGTTGTCGTGGCCGAGGCGGCCCCGGTCATCATCACCCCGCAGCGCATCATCACCCAGCAGCGGGTGGTTCCGATGGTCCCCAACCGTACGGTTCACGCGCAGAAATACAGCCAGCCGCAGCACCGCGTCTATGAGGAACGGATCGTGCCCAAACATGTCTATGACGCGCAGGGCACGACGCTGCCCAAGACGCCAAAGGGCTTCAGACCCGCCTGGGAAGACGACCGCCTCAACCCGCATCGCGCGCACATGACCCGGCAGGGCTATCGCGCCACCCAGCAAGTCCTCAGCAACACGGTCCCGCGCGAATTGCTGACCGAACCGCAACGCATCAAGGAACCGGTGATCGTGGGGCGCGGCAAGGGCCTTGGCCACTGATCATTCGCCGCAGATGCCCTGCAGGCGCAGCCAGTCGGCATCGCTCAGAACCGGGCGGATCTCCTTGCCCGCCATCGGGTCCGCCTCGATCAGGGGAAGGGTGCTTTCCCCCGTGATGTCAACGGCATAGGCATAGGGCGTGGTGCGCAGGTTTGCCATTTCGAAGCCCGCGATGATCACGTCGTTGGACAAGGTGATGGGCGTCTGCGCCAGAAGATACTCGCTGTATCGGTCCAGATCGGCATCCGCCATCTCGCCCGTCGTCAAAAGCCGCAGGCTGGACCAGAGACCCGTCTCGATCAGCATCTCCTCAAGCGGATCCTGCGTCAGTGCCCGCAGCCGTTCGGTCAGCACATAGCCCGCCGTCACATCCGGCTCTTCCGGATCTTCGATCAGCGACCGATTGAGCAGGATGCGCCCGCCCGGCAGATGCGCGGTTTCCACCACGCCCCCCGGCAGCACCACAAGGGCACCGCGCTGCGCAGGGCCCAAGACGCGCGAGGCCAGACGCCGCAGCGGCTCTCGGGCGTCGCGGGTCATGCAGGCCTGCCCGGAAATCCGCATAATCCGCGCCAGAAGCGCGTCCCCGATCTCGACGCGTTTGACGGCTGGTACAACCTGCACCGTGTGTCGCAAAAGCGCATCGGGCAGCCAGAAGACAATCCCGCCGATCACAGAGGCCGCGATCAGCCCGGTGATCCAGAAGCGCAGCTTGCCGGGTTTCGGGCGTGTCCTGTCGATGGCCGAGCGGATGCGCTCGATCGCCTCGATCATCTGCGCGCTCTCTTCCCCGAATTCGAGCGTTTCGCCCGGATCTCCGTCAGGATGATAGATCGCCGGCATCTGACCCTTGTTCGCGCGCGCCACAGCCGCAACCGACCAATGCGCCAGCACGTTTTCCCGCAGATCAAGGATCGTCAGCGAGGCATCGCCCAAGGACACGATCACGTCCTTGCGCTGGTCGGCGGGTGTTGCGCGCCAGACAGCTTCGGCCTCCAGCCGTTGAAATTCCTTCAGCGCGGTCATGCGGGCTGCTCTGCCTCATTGATTGCAGGCTAGGGTACACCCGCAACACCGTTCGCGCAATGCGGCAGACCCTAAAGAGACTTCGCGCGTTCCCTAAGCTGGAATTTCTGGATTTTCCCGGTCGAGGTTTTCGGCAATTCCTCGAACACCACCTTCTTGGGCGTCTTGAACCCCGCAAGCCGCGACCGGGCAAAGGCGATCAGTTCGTCCTCGGTGGCGCTGTGGTTGCCCTTCAGCTCGACAAAGGCGCAGGGCACCTCGCCCCATTTCTCATCCGGCTTGGCGACCACGGCACAAAGCAGCACCGCGTCATGCGCCATCAGGCAGCCTTCGACCTCGACCGAAGAGATGTTCTCGCCGCCCGAAATGATGATGTCTTTCGCCCGGTCCGCGATCTGGCAGTAATTGTCCGGGTGCATCACCGCGATGTCGCCGGAGTGGAAATGCCCGCCTTCGAACGCCTCGTCCGTGGCCTTGGGGTTCTTGAGGTATCCCTTCATCACCGCATTGCCGCGAATGACGATCTCGCCCTGCGTCTTGCCATCGCGCGGCACGGGGTGGCCGTCCTCGCCGATCACGTCGATCTTTTCCATCATCGGGAAGGCTACGCCTTGGCGGGCCTTGATGGCTGACTTGGCGTCCTGTTCCAGACCGTCCCACGCGTCGCCGTTCCAGACGCATTCGGTGACATGGCCGTAGGTTTCGGTCAGGCCGTAAACCTGCATCACGTGAAAGCCCAGATCGCCGATCTTGGCCAGCGTGGCCGGGGCAGGGGGGGCGCCTGCGGTATAAACTTTTACCAGATGGTCAAATTCACGCCGCTCGCTCGGGTCCGAGTTGACGATCATGTTCAGAACGATGGGCGCACCGCCGAAATGGGTCACGCCCTCGTCGGCAATCGCGTTGTAAATCGCCTTGGCGCTGATGTCGCGGCAGCACACAACCGTGCCACCCAGCAAGGGCATCATCCAGGTGTGATTCCAGCCGTTGCAGTGGAACAGCGGCACAATGGTCAGGTACTTGGGCCGCAGCGCCATTTCCCAGCTCACTGCCGTGCCCATCGTCATCAGATACGCCCCACGATGATGGTAGACGACCCCCTTGGGTCGCCCGGTCGTGCCGGAGGTGTAGTTGAGCGCGAGGCTTTCCCATTCGTCCTCGGGCATGATCCACTGAAAATCCGGATTGGCCCGCGCAAGAACGTCCTCATATTCGGGATAGGTGCTGTGAGGCATCACGCCCTCATGCGGATCGGCCACTTCGATCACCTTGGGGGCGGGGCCATCCATCAGGTCCATCGCCTGCGCCAGCACCGACATGAACTGCGGATCGCACAACACCACCTTCGCCTCGCCGTGGTCGAGGATATAGGCGATGGTGTCCACATCCAGACGGGTGTTGATCGTGTTCAGAACAGCACCGCAGGCCGGCACGCCAAAATGCGCTTCGGCCTGTGCAGGGATGTTGGGCAGGATCGTCGCCACCACATCACCGGGCTGCACGCCCATCGCAGACAGGGCCGAGGCCAGCCGCGTCACCCGGTCATGATACTCGCGGTAGGTCTTGCGATGGGGGCCATGCACAACGGCGATTGTGTCGGGAAACACCTCGGCCGCGCGCTGAAGATGCGACAGCGGCGTAAGCGGCACGAAATTCGCCGCGCGCTTGTCCAATCCGGTTTCATCCCGCATCCAACCCATCACCTGTCCTCCCCTGCGACATTCTGTACGGGGTGACATAGCGCAGGGATCGAAGATGGGAAAAGCCCAAACTTGCGGGATCTGCCGCAAACTGGCACCTCTGGCGCATGATTGTTTCGCCCGCCCGGAAATTCATCTTTGTCCACATCCCCAAGACGGGGGGCACCTCGCTGGCCCTCGCGCTGGAAGCGCGCGCGCATAGGGACGACATCCTGATCGGCGACACCCCCAAGGCGATCAAGCGCAAGGGGCGGATCAGGACGCTGAACGCGAAAGGGCGACTGTGGAAACACAGCACCTTGGCCGATCTCGACGGGGCGCTGTCGCCGTCCGATCTCGACGGGATGTTCATCTTCACATTGGTGCGCAACCCGTGGGACCGGATGGTCAGCTATTACCACTGGCTCCGGCAGCAGGGGTTCGATCATCCGGCGGTCAGGCTGGCCAAGGCCACCGGGTTTGCCGATTTCGTCCTGCACCCCGACACCGACGCCAGCCTGCGCGCCTTTCCTGCGGCGCGATATGTCACCGATGCAACCGGGATCGAGCGCGCCTCGGCCTATGTTCGGTTGGAGCATCTGGCCGAAGATCTCGCCCCGGTGGAGGCGCATCTGGGGTTCCGGTTGGATGTCCCGCATGCCAACGCGTCGGACCGGCCCAAAGACTATCGCAGTGCCTATTCAGACCAGACCGCTGCCGCCGTGGCCACGATGTGCGCCGAGGACATCGCGCGGTTCGGGTATCGCTTTGATGCCTGAATATTGTGCGGCTTGCCCTGATTTGCGCAAAACGCAGGCGCTCGAAGTGGAAAATGCTGCGACGCAGCATTGCCGTTCACCCAAACACAAGGATTTCGCGTTAGCCTGACATCACCGCCCGTCAGAGGTGGACATCGCCAATGGGAGGACACTTGAAAAAGGAGTTTTCCCATGTGTCTGACTGCCGAAGCCTTTGCCCTGTTCCTCAACATGATCATGGTGCCCGACATCACCTCGGAACCCGGTCGCATCATTGTCCATGCCGAAACCCGTGATGCGCATTGGGTCGCGGTCGAAGACGAGTGGTGCACCATGGCCCCCCAGATCGACCGGATGGAGCGGTTCGCGGCCCTGCGGACGGAGTAAGTCCAAACGCGAAAAGCCGGGCAATCGCCCGGCTTCCGCAAGATCAAAATGCTGTGGTGGTGGCCGGGCAAGTGCCCGGCACCGACGTCACGCCGCCGATTTCTCGGGTGCAAACCGCCCGTAAAAGCTCTGACCCTTCGCCGCCATCTCGCGCAGGAGCGCAGGGCAGGCGAACCGGTCGCCGAACGCCTCGACCAGTTGGTCACAGCGTTCCGCCGCGTATTCCGACCCCAGCATATCGAGCCAGGACAGCGGGCCACCGGACCACGGCGCAAAGCCCCAGCCCAGGATCGCGCCCACGTCGCCTTCGCGGATGTCCATCAGAACGCCATCCTCCAGCGCGCGCACCGCTTCGAGCGACTGCACGAACAGCAACCGGTGCTGTACGTCGATCAGATCGGGCTGATCCTCGGCCTGCGGATACTGCGCGGCCACTGCCGATGACAGACCCTGCCGCTTGCCCGCGTCGTCATAGTCATAGAACCCGGCCTTCGCCTTGCGACCCAGACGCCCTTGTTCTTCCATCCAGAAGATCACCTCGTCCACCGCGCCATCGGGATAGGCATCGCCCATCGCCGTACGGGTCGCGCGGGCGATCTTGGCCCCCAGATCAATCGAGGTCTCATCGACCAGTTGCAGCGGACCCAGCGGCATACCAACCATCTTGGCGGCGTTTTCGATCAGGGCAGGGGCGACGCCCTCCTTCACCATCCGGATGCCTTCGTTGATATACGGAATGATGCAGCGATTGGCATAGAAGAACCGCGCGTCGTTCACCACGATCGGCGTCTTGCGGATCTGCCGCACGAAATCCAGCGCCTTGGCCACCGCGCGATCGCCGGTTTCCTTGCCCTTGATGATCTCGACCAGCATCATCTTCTCGACCGGCGAGAAGAAATGAATGCCGATGAACTGCTCGGGCCGCTTGCTGGCCTTCGCCAGATCGCTGATCGGCAGGGTCGAGGTGTTGGTGGCAAAGATGCAGTCCTCACCAATCACCGCCTCGACCTGCGCCGTCACTTCGGCCTTGATCTTGGGGTCTTCGAACACCGCTTCGACGATGAGGTCACACCCCGCCAGATCGGCGTAATTCGTGGTCGCCGTGATCCGCTCCAGCATCGCATCGGCCTTGTCCTGCGTGATCTTCCTGCGCGACACGCCCTTGGCCGCGTAATCGGCGGAATAGGCTTTGCCCTTGTCCGCCGCCGCCTGATCGCGGTCGAGCAGCACCACGTCAATGCCTGCCTGCGCCGACACCAGCGCGATGCCGGCCCCCATCATGCCCGCGCCCAGAACGCCAACCTTCCTGACGCGCTGATCGTCGACGTCTGCCGGACGCACGGCCCCCTTTTCCAGCGCGCCCTTGTTGATAAACAGCGACCGGATCATCGCGGAAGAGGACGGGTTCATGATCACGGATGTGAACCAGCGCGCCTCGATCTTGAGCGCGGTGTCGAAATCGACCATCGCGCCTTCATAGACCGCCGACAAGAGCGCCTTGGCCGCCGGGTAAACGCCTTTGGTCTTGCCGTTGACCATCGCGGATGCGCCAACAAAGGTCATGAAGCCCGCCGGGTGATAGGGCGCGCCACCGGGCATCTTGTAGCCCTTGGCGTCCCACGGTTTCACCAGATCGGCGTCTTTGGCCGACAGAACCCAGTCGCGGGCCGCCGCCATCGGATCTTCGGCAACCTCATCAATCAGGCCTGCGGCCTTGGCTTTCTTCGGATCGGAAAGCTTGCCCTCCAGAAGGAAGGGCGAGGCCGCCATCGCCCCCATCTTGCGCGCCACACGGGTCGTGCCGCCAGCACCGGGGAAGATGCCGACAAGAATCTCGGGCAGGCCGATCTTGGCCTTCGGGTTGTCGGCGGCAAACACCTTGTGACACGCCAGCGGGATTTCCAGCCCGATGCCCAGAGCCGTACCCGGCAGCACCGCCGCCACGGGTTTCCCGCCCTTGTTGGTCTTGGGATCCATGCCCGCACGTTCGATCTTGCGCAGCACGCCGTGCATTTTCATGATCCCGTCGAACACCGCCTCGGCACCGGCCTCTTTCAGCGTGGCCAATACGTTGAGGTCCATGCCTGCCGCGAAATCGGCCTTGCCGGAAGTGATGATGATGCCCTTCACGGCCTCATCCTCCAACGCGCCATCCACGAGATCGCTCAGCGTCTGCAGTCCTTCGAAGCTCAGTACGTTCATCGACTTTCCTGGGACGTCCCAGGTGATCGTGGCGATGCCGTCGGCGTCTTTGCTCAGTGTGAAATCCGTCATTTTGTCTGTTCCCTTCCTCGGGTTGATCCTGGCGTCGCGTCAGCGACGAAGTTTGTTGAGCATCCGGCGGGCTTCTGCCTGCGCCGCTGCAATATCGGGGCTGAGGATCTGGAGCTTGGTATTGTCCATGATCGCCTGCAGCCAAATGCCTTTCCATTGGCCGTCGATGCGCATCAGCACCATGTGATTGAGATATTCGGGAACCGCTACGCCCTGTTTCCCGGTCGTTTCCGTCTTGTGACGACCGGCAATCATGTCATCGCGCCCCACCACAAACGCCGCATCGAGGCAGGTCCGCACATAGGTCTCGACCCCGCGGTCCAGAAGCTGGTTGCGAAAATCCGACATCACGAGGTCCAGTTCCTCGGGCGAGGACATCACGATCTCGGTGTCGTTGGTCGACATCATGTTCGGCACGGCGATATGGCGCATCATCAACTGCAAGTCACCCTCCATCAGCGCCCTTGAGACCACATTGAGGTTCTCCTGGTAAATCCGGACAGCTTCCGATTGTGTCATCACGCGCTCTCCTTTCCTGCAGGACGGAATGTGACGAACAGTTTGCCATGAAACGGCGCAAAATCAGACAGATTGATCGTCATCCTGCCCTCTTCTGGATCGAACCTGCCGTTCGGACGGAAACGCATCCGGCATCAACGCTTCGGGCAATCCTCTGGTGCCCAGCGGAACGCAGTAATTCGCGGTGGCAATCCGCCACTCCGGCCCGCAGCGCAGCAGGGTCGACTGCACGGCAAAGGGCTCTGCCACCCGCGTGCCCCCCGAAAAGATGTGCGATTCCGCCGTTGCCAGTATCTTGAACGGCGTGACGAATTCCGCCGACACAAGCGGTCTCACGATGTCGTCCACCTCCAGTTGCCGGAACTGCACTTTCATCCTTTCGAACAGCTCCCGCAAGTCTGCCTCGGTTTTCAGCACGGCCCAACCGTGCTGGGTGATATGTTCGTGCGGCAGCATGAAGGCGCTTTCGAAAAGCGCGAAATCGTCTTCGAAATAGGCACGCTTCGTCTTGTTCAAAAGCGCGTAGCCGATCTCGTAAGCCGTTTCATGCCCACCGCGTGACATGGCTCAGACGCGCTCGATGATCGTGGCCGCCCCCATCCCGCTTGCGATGCAAAGCGTGGCAAGCCCCGTGCCTTTGCCGGTGCGCTCGAGCTCATCGAGCAGCGTGCCGATGATGATCGCGCCCGTGGCACCCAGCGGGTGACCCATGGCGATAGAGCCGCCGTTCACGTTCACGACGCTGTCATCCACATCGAAGGCCTGCATGAAGCGCAGCACCACCGAAGCGAAGGCTTCGTTCACCTCGAAAAGGTCGATGTCCTTGATGGACATGCCACTATCCGCAAGAATCTTCTCGGTCACAGGCACCGGCCCGGTGAGCATTATGGTCGGATCGGTCCCGATCTTGGCCGTCGCCTTGATCCGGGCGCGGGGCTTCAGACCCCATTTCTCGCCGAATGCCTTGTTGCCGATCAGCACACCTGCCGCGCCATCAACGATACCCGACGAGTTGCCCGCATGGTGGATGTGGTTGATCCGCTCCAGGTGCGGGTACTTCATCAGCGCAATCGCATCGAAGCCCGGCATGACCTCGCCCATCTGCTGGAAGGACGGGTTTAGCGCACCAAGGCTCTGCATGTCGGTGCCGGGGCGCATGTATTCGTCATGGTCGAGGATCGGCAGACCGTTCTGGTCGCGCACGGTGATCACCGATTTGGCAAACCGGTTATCATCCCACGCCGCCTTCGCACGCCGCTGGCTTTCCACCGCCAGACTGTCGGCATCATCGCGGGAAAACCCGTATTCGGTGGCGATGATGTCGGCGGAAATGCCCTGCGGCACGAAATAGGTCTCCATCGCGACCGACGGGTCCACGGCAATCGCCGCCCCATCGCTGCCCATGGCAACGCGCCCCATCATCTCGACACCACCGGCGATATAGGCGTCGCCTGCGCCGCCCCTGACCTGGTTGGCCGCCAGGTTGACCGCTTCCATGCCGGAGGCACAGAACCGGTTGATCGCCAGACCCGGGATCGACTGATCCAGCCCCGACGCCAAAACGGCCGTCCGCGCAAGGCAGCCGCCCTGTTCGCCCACCTGGGTGACGTTGCCCCAGATCACGTCTTCCACCGCGTGGCCGTCAAGCCCGTTGCGATCCTTCACTGCGTCCAGCACCTGCGCGCTCAGGCGCACGCTTGTCACCTCGTGCAGGCTGCCGTCTTTGCGGCCCTTGCCACGCGGCGTGCGCACGGCGTCATAGATATAGGCTTCAGTCATTCTGCTCTCCGTCTCAGGCCCGATCCGCAGGGGATCCGGGCATCAATTCGTAAGGGTGTTTCCAGCGCGGCAGGGCTTCGATGCGCCCCAGCCAGCGGTCGATATTGGGCCACTCCGACCGGTCGAAACCGAACGGTTCGGGGTAAAAGAGGTAGCCGCAGCAGGAAATGTCGGCATTGGTGATCCCGTCCCCCACGATCCAGTCGCGCCCATCGAGATGCGCATCGAGCACCGCATAAGCGGCCTTGAGCCGCCCCTGCATGAACGCGATCACCTCTGCCGGGCGCTTGTCTTCGGGCAGGAAATTCATCAGGAACCGCGTCATGCCGGCCTGGCTCGACAGCTTGTGATTGTCCCAGAACACCCAGCGCATCACCTCGCGCGCCTCGTCCGGATTGGCCCCTCCGAACTTGCCGGACTTCTCCGAGATATACATTTGGATCACGCCCGACTGGCTCAGCTTCGTGTCGCCGTCCACGAGGACGGGCGCTTCGCCCATCTCGTTGATCTTGGCGCGGTATTCCGGCGTCCGGGTCTCGCCATTGAAGAAATCCACCTTCACCGGCGTCCAGTCGAGGCCCGAAAGTTCCAGCGCAAGCGCCGCCTTGTAGGCATTGCCCGACTCGCCAAAGCAATAAAGTTGAATGGTCATCTGGTCTGATCCTCGACTGTCAGAATTGGAGGGAGAGGCCGGGAGCCTCCGGCGGGAGTTTATCCGGCAAGATGAAGCAGGAGCCTTTCTCTTCTTTACCAGCCGTTAAGATTAATCGCCCTACACTGGGCGCGCATGGCAGACTGGAGAGTTGAGCCATGTGCAAGGTGAAGCCCCGCCGACTGTGCCTGACACCGCGTGGTAAAGAGGCCGACTGGCGGGGTGGAGCTTGCCTTGCTCCTTCATCTTGCCGGATAAACTCCCGCCGGAGGCATACCGCATTTGCCGTTTGCACCATCGTCGGGCCCATCAGAGCGCCCTCGCAATCAGCTCTTTCATGATCTCGTTGGTGCCACCGTAAATCCGCTGCACCCGCGCATCCGCCCACATCTCGGCCACCGCGTATTCCTGCATGTAGCCGTAGCCGCCATGCAACTGCACACACTCGTCCAGCACCTCGCCCTGCGTGTCCGAGAGCCAGTATTTCGCCATCGCGGCCTTTTCGACGGTCAGTTCACCGCGCAGGTGCTCCTCCAAGCAGTTATCGAGGAAAGCGCGCGCGACCGTGGTCTTGGTCTGGCACTCCGCCAGCTTGAAACGTGTGTTCTGGAACTGAGTGAGCGGCCCGCCGAAGGCTTCGCGTTCCTTGCAATAGGCGATGGTGCGGTCGACGGCACCTTCCATCGCACCCACCGCGCCACAGCCGATGATCAGGCGTTCCTGCGGCAGTTGCTTCATCATCTGGTAGAAGCCCTGACCTTCCTCGCCACCCAGCAGGTTTTCCGGTGCAATTTCGACATTGTCAAAGAACAGCTCTGACGTGTCCGCCGCGTGGCATCCGATCTTTTCGAGGTTGCGCCCGCGCTGGAAGCCCTCGGCACCCTCGGTTTCCACGACGACCAAAGACGTTCCTTTTGATCCAAGCGACGGGTCGGTCTTGGCCGCCACGATGATCAGGTTCGCATGCTGGCCGTTGGTGATGAACGTCTTTTGCCCCGACAGGCGGTAGGCGTTGCCGTCCTTGACTGCGCGGGTCTTGATGCCCTGCACGTCCGACCCGCCAGACGGCTCTGTCATCGCCAGGGCACCGACCAGCTCGCCGGTGACCATCCTGGGCAGCCAGCGTCTCTTTTGCTCTTCAGTGCCATAGGCGAGGATGTAATGCGCGACGATGCCGGAATGGATGCCATGGCCCCAGCTTGCCAGATTGGCGCGCGCCGCTTCGATCAGGATCACCGCCTCATGGCCGAAATCGCCACCGGCACCGCCGTATTCCTCGGGGATCGACGGGCAGAGCAGACCCAGCTCACCGGCCTGTTGCCAGGTCGCCCGATCCATCTGACCCTGTTTGCGCCACTTGTCATAAAGCGGCTGCCATTCGGTCTCGATGAACTTCGCGGTCATTTCGGCGAGCATCTCGTGCTCGTCGGTCATCCAGCTCGATCGCATGCGGCTCCCCTCCCTTGGCCGTAAGGTGCGTGCACACGCACCACTCGATCAGAAGTTCGCGGCTTCCAGTGCCATCACCGGTTCTGCCCCGGTCTCGATGCGCGCAAGGTGCATCTTGGTGGCAGGCAGTTGCCGCGCCATGTAGTAGCGGCCTGTGGCCAGCTTTGTCTCGTAGAACGCCACGTCGGATGCACCGTCTTTCAATGCCTTCGAGGCTGCAAGCCCCATCCGCGCCCACATGTAGCCAAGGCAGACATGGCCGAACATGTGCATGAAGTCATAAGACCCGGCCAGCGCGTTGTTCGGGTTCTTCATGCCGTTCTGCATGAAATACATCGCCGCTGCCTGCAGATCCTTCGATGCCGCCTTGAGCGGTTCGAGGAAATCGCGGTCGAAGGCTTCGTCCTGGCCTTTATGCTCTGCCGCAAACGTCTTGATCATGTCGAAGAACGCCATGACATGCTTGCCGCCGTCCTGCGCGAGCTTGCGGCCCACCAGATCCAGCGCCTGAATGCCGTTGGCGCCTTCGTAGATCATGGCGATCCGGGCGTCGCGGGCGAATTGGGACATGCCCCATTCCTCGATATAACCGTGGCCGCCATAGACCTGCTGGGCGTTCACCGCCATCTCGAAGCCCTTGTCGGTCTGGAAGCCCTTGATGATCGGGGTCAGCAGGGAAATCAGGCCATCCGCCGAGGCGTCGGAGTTCTTGTGCGCCCGGTCGATCAGGTAGGCGCCCCAATAGGTGAAGGCGCGGGCGCCTTCGGTAAAGGACTTCTGATCCATCAGGTTGCGGCGGATGTCGGGGTGCACGATGATCGGGTCGGCCGATTTCTCGGGGGCCTTGGCCCCGGTCACGTCGCGGCCCTGAAGCCGGTCATTGGCGTAGGCCACCGCGTTCTGATAGGCGACTTCGGCCTGTGCGTAACCCTGGAGGCCAACGCCCAGACGCGCTTCGTTCATCATGGTGAACATGGCGCGCATGCCCTTGTGCATCTCGCCGATCAGGTAGCCGGTCGCCTCGTCGTAATTCATGACGCAGGTGGCGTTGCCGTGAATGCCCATCTTCTCTTCGAGCTTGCCGACAGATACACCATTCCGCGCACCCAGCGAGCCGTCTTCGTTCACGAGGAACTTCGGCACGATGAAGAGCGACACGCCCTTGATGCCCTCGGGGCCACCGGGGATTTTCGCCAGAACGAGGTGGATGATGTTCTCGGCCATGTCGTGATCGCCGGCCGAGATGAAGATCTTCTGGCCGGAAATCTTGTAGCTGCCATCCTCCTGCGGCACCGCCTTGGTGCGCATCAGGCCCAGATCCGTTCCACAATGCGGTTCGGTCAGGTTCATGGTGCCGGTCCATTCGCAGGTGGTCATCTTCGGCAGGTAGGTCTGCTTCTGCTCGTCCGAGCCGTGGAAGTAGATCGCTGAATACGCCCCGTGGGTCAGGCCCTGATACATGTTGAAGGCCATGTTGGCCGACACGAAGGGTTCCTGTGCCGCGGTGTGCATCAGGTAGGGCAGGCCCTGGCCGCCATATTCCGGATCGCAATCCAGAGCGGTCCAGCCGCCGTCCTTCATCATCTGGAACGCGTCCTTGAAGCCGGTCGGCGTGCGCACCACGCCGTTTTCCAGAACACAGCCCTCGGTGTCGCCCACGGCATTGAGCGGCATCAGCACTTCGGAGGCCAGCTTGCCCGCTTCCTCGATCACCGCGCCCGTGAAATCGCGGTCAAGCTCGGCATAGCCGGGAATGTCCTGTTCCGAGGCATTCAGAACGTCGTGCAGGATGAACTGCATGTCTTTCAGAGGGGCGGTATAGCTTGGCATTGCGGGTCTCCCTAAAATGCGGTGCGGCTTATCCGGCCGCGCGTTTGCCTTGGTCCATCGAGGCAAGCATCTTCTCGCCCCAACGCATCTGTTCCTTGAGTTCGTCGATGGCCTGCGTGAGCTCGTCGCGCTGCGCTTCCATATCGGCAAGGCGCTGCTGGGCGATCTCGTAGGTGCGGGCCAATTGGGTCTGCTGCTGGTCACCCATGTGATAGAGGTCCAGAAGCTGACGGATTTCCTCGAGGCTGAACCCAAAGCGCTTGCCGCGCAGGATCAGCTTGAGACGGGCGCGGTCGCGCTTGGTGAACAGCCGTTTCTGGCCTTCGCGGATCGGAAACAGCAGTTCCTTGGCTTCATAGAACCGCAGGGTGCGCGGTGTGACGTCGAAAGCGTCACACATTTCCCTGATAGTCATGATGCGGTCATCGGTCATTGTCATCATCCTCAATCGGTGCCGGTCATGGCAACGACATGCGAAGCTCGAGGCTTTCTTACAATGGGAATTTACGTTGACGTAACTCAGACGCCACGTCACTTTTTCGTTGACGTAAGATCAGGCAACGTCACCTGCATTTTGCCGAAATTTTGTTTCAAAGCGCTTTGAAGGGCCGGTTCGCGGTAGGTCTGGAATTCCTGACCCAAGGTCACCAAACAAGGATCACGAAACCCGTGACCGGCGGACCCGGCGAAACCGAGTCGCTTTGTGCCGATCACATCCCGAGACTGGCAGCCGTCTCGTCGCGCAGTTTCTGCAATTCGTCCATCGCGGCATCGAGCTGCTTGCGCTGCTCGGCCAATTCGCCCAGTTGCCGGTCCGCAAGGTCGATCCAGGCGCGCATCTGCGCCTCGGTGCCGTCCTTTTCGTAGATCAGAAGCCACTGGCGGATGTCTTCCAGTTGAAACCCGAACTTGCGGCCGCGCAGGATCAGCGTCATGCGGGCCACCTCCTTGGGTCCATACCAGCGCGACCGTCCCTCGCGCTCTGGCTGAAGAAGCTCGATATATTCGTAGTAACGCAGGGTGCGCGGCGTCACATCGAACTTCGCGCACATATCCTTGAAACTCAGACGCTGGTCGCTCATCCCAACTCCCTCTCCCTGCGCGACCATAAGAGCGTGCCGCGCGCAGGGCAACAGGCGGATGGCGTGTCTGGTTTCCCGGCGCGAAGCAGCGTAAACCGGGCGGAACAACGAGGAACAGACCATGAGTGTCGACAAGGCCAAGATCGCAAGGCAGTTCATCCAGACCATTCCGCATTCAAAGGCGCTGGGCATGGAAATCACCGCGCTGGGCGATGGCATGGCGGAAATCACCATGCCTTACGACGAACGCTTCATCGGCGATCCCAAGACCGGGGTCATTCATGGCGGCGCTGTATCGGCCCTGATGGACACCTGTGGCGGGGCGGCGGTGATGAGCCACCCCGAAGCCCCTGCCGGCACTGCCACCATCGACCTGCGCATCGACTACATGCGCGCCGCGACCCCAGGTCAGGCGATCACCGCGCGGGCCGAGGTGTATCACATCACCCGCTCGGTCGCCTTTGTCCGCGCCACGGCCTGTGACGACGACACCTCCCGCCCGGTCGCCACCGCCACCGGTGCCTTTACCGTGGAGGGTCGCTGACATGGCCCGCAAGACACCCGAACCTGTCCAGATCGTCAAACAGCGCCGCGATGCCGCGCTCAGGGCGCTTGTCGGAGGTGTGCCCTATATCACCTTCATGGGCATCAGCTTTGACCGGCGCGGCGACGAGCTGACCGGCATCCTGTCCTTCGATGAAAAGCTGATCGGCAACCCGATGCTGCCCGCCATCCACGGCGGTGTGACCGCGGCCTTTCTCGAAGTGACGGCGGTGATCTCGCTCAGTTGGGCCTATATCTGGGAGGATTTCGAAAGCGGTGCCCTCGACGCCGAGGCGTTGGCCCAAGGCAACCTGCCACGCCTGCCCAAGACCATCGACTTCACCGTCGACTACCTGCGCTCGGGCCTGCCGCGCGACGCCTATGCCCGCGCCACGATCACCCGCGCCGGGCGGCGCTATGCCTCTGTGCAGGCCGAGGCGTGGCAGGACAACCGCGACCGTCCCTTCGCGCAGGCGACCGCGCATTTCCTGATGCCGAGGCCCGACCAATCCAATGACTGACACGGCGGTTGCGCCGCAGGACATCACCAACCGGCGCGTTCTCAAGATCGCGCTGCCGATCGTGCTGTCCAATGTCACCATCCCCATTCTGGGGGCTGTTGACACCGGTGTGGTCGGCCAGATGGGCGCGGCGGCTCCGATCGGTGCCGTCGGCATCGGTGCGGTTGTGCTGTCGGCGATCTACTGGATCTTCGGCTTTCTGCGCATGGGCACCACGGGATTGGCTGCACAGGCCATTGGGCAGGGCAACCGCGCCGAGGTGGCGGCGCTGCTGACGCGCGTGCTGATGATCGGGCTTGCCGGCGGGGCGCTCATCATTGCGCTGCAAATGCCGATCCTCTGGGCCGCCTTCCGCCTCTCCCCGGCAAGTGCCGAGGTCGAGGCGCTGGCCCGCGGTTACATGCAAATCCGCATCTGGTCCGCCCCCGCCGCCATCGCCGTGTTCGGCATCACCGGCTGGCTGATCGCGCAGGAACGCACCCGCGCGGTGCTGGTGCTGCAACTCTGGATGAACGGCATCAATGTGGGGCTGAACGTCTGGTTCGTGCTGGGCCTTGGCTGGGGCGTGAACGGGGTTGCCTTTGCCACTTTCATCGCCGAGTGGACCGGGCTCGCGATGGGGCTTTACCTCTGCCGGGCCGCGTTCCGCGTCCCCGCGTGGCGTGATTGGGCGCGGGTGTTCGACCAAGTCAAGCTGCGGCGTATGGCGCAGGTCAATTCCGACATCCTGATCCGGTCGCTGCTCTTGCAGGTGATCTTCCTGTCCTTCCTGTTTCTCGCGGCCGATTTCGGCGATGTGACGCTCGCGGCCAATCAGGTGTTGCTGCAATTCCTGAGCATCACGTCCTACGCGCTGGACGGCTTCGCCTTTTCCGCCGAGGCGCTGGTGGGGCAGGCGGTGGGCGCTCGGGCAGTGCCGACGTTGCGGCGGTCCGTCTGGGTGGCCAGCCTCTGGGGCCTCGCTGCGTCGGTGCTGCTGGCCGCCGGGTTCTGGACCTTCGGCAATGACATCGTGGCGATCATGGCGAAAAACGCCGAGGTGCAGGCGGCGGCTGCCACCTATCTTCCGTGGATGGTCTGTGCGCCGGTGCTTGCGCTTGCGTCCTTCATGCTGGACGGCATCTTCATCGGCGCGACCCGCACCGCCGACATGCGCAACATGATGGCGCTGTCGGCGCTGATCTATGCGTTTGCGGCGTTTGCGCTTGTGCCCTTTTTCGGCAATCACGGTCTGTGGATCGCGCTGCTGGTGTCCTTCGTGGCACGCGGCGCGACGCTGGCGGCGCGCTATCCGGCATTGGAACGGTCGGTGACGGAATAGCCAATCCCAGCGGCGCTTTCCCTTGCTCATCCCGCTGCACCTCGCTACCTGTGTCCCGTTCGACAAGAGAGGCGCGCGATGAACGATCTATTCAACAGCTTCATGACCGGTCCCGATGAAAAGGGCCGCTTTGGTATTTTCGGCGGACGCTTCGTGTCCGAGACGCTGATGCCGCTCATCCTCGAACTGGAAGACCAGTACGAGCGCGCCAAGACCGACGAGAGCTTCTGGGCCGAGATGGACTTTCTCTGGAAGCACTACGTGGGCCGCCCGTCGCCGCTCTATCACGCCGAACGCCTGTCCGAGCGTCTGGGCGGTGCCAAGGTCTACATGAAGCGCGACGAGCTGAACCACACCGGCGCGCACAAGATCAACAACGTGCTGGGCCAGATCATCCTCGCCCGCCGCATGGGCAAGACCCGCATCATCGCCGAAACCGGTGCAGGCCAGCACGGCGTGGCAACCGCCACCGTCTGCGCCAAGTTCGGCCTGAAATGCGTCGTCTACATGGGCGCGCATGATGTCGAACGCCAGCAGCCCAACGTTTTCCGCATGAAGCTTCTGGGCGCCGAAGTGATCCCCGTAACCTCCGGCCGCGGCACACTCAAGGACGCGATGAACGACGCGCTGCGCGACTGGGTGACCAATGTGCGCGACACGTTCTACTGCATCGGCACGGTGGCCGGGCCGCACCCGTATCCGGCGATGGTGCGCGATTTCCAGGCGATCATCGGCAAGGAAGCCAAGGAACAGATGATGGAGGCCGAGGGCCGTCTGCCCGACACCATCATCGCCGCCATCGGCGGTGGCTCCAACGCGATGGGTCTGTTCTACCCGTTCCTTGACGACAAAGACGTGCGCATCATCGGCGTCGAAGCGGGCGGCAAGGGCGTGAACGAGAAGATGGAGCATTGCGCCTCGCTCACGGGCGGACGTCCCGGCGTTCTGCATGGCAACCGCACCTATCTGTTGCAGGACGAGGACGGCCAGATCCTCGAAGGCTTCAGCATCTCCGCCGGTCTCGACTATCCGGGCATCGGGCCGGAGCACGCCTGGCTCCACGACATCGGCCGCGCCGAATACGTGGCCATCACCGACAAAGAGGCGCTGGCGGCGTTCCAGCTCTGCTGCGAGACCGAAGGCATCATCCCCGCGTTGGAGCCCAGCCACGCGCTGGCCCATGTGATGAAGATCGCACCCGATCTGCCCAAGGACCACATCATCTGCATGAACATGTGCGGACGCGGCGACAAGGACATCTTCACCGTCGCCAAGCACCTCGGATTCGACATGGGCTGACGGCCCGCGCCGTAAACCCGAAGCCTAAACCGACTGTCAGACCCCTCGCGCCTCGGGTGCGAGGGGTTTTTCTTTACCCGCAAAACGCCCAAGGGTCCGCATAAACCTGGGTTTAGGCGCATCGGGCAGGGGTTTATGGACCGGCGACTAAACCATCTGCAAATGTTCCTCAGCGACGGAGGCGGTCAGGTTCGGCTCATCTGCAGCAAGACAGATCACCGAACACGAACCGAACATGAAAGGACTGAACCCATGAAGAAGACACTCCTCTCCGCAGTTGTCGCAACCTTCACAGGCACGATGGCATTTGCCCAATCCGCAACTGACCAGATCATCAACGATCTCTCCAACCAGGGCTTCCAGCGCATCGAGATCGACAATGGTCTGAGCCAGATCAAGGTCGAGGCGATCCGCGGCACACAGAAGCTCGAAGTGGTCTATGACCGGTCCACCGGCAGCATCCTCAAGCAGGAAGTCGAACGTGTCCGCGCCGGTGAAGACACGCGCCCCGGTGTCGAGATCCGCAACCGCGACCGCAATTTCGTCGAAACCGGCCGCGTGTCGGATGACAGCCGCACCGCAACCGCCACATCGACGCGGTCGACCACGTCTGTCGGGACCGGCAGCACATCCACGGACCAGCTTGTGCGCGATCTTCAGGCGCAGGGCTTTACCCGGATCGAGGTCAAGAACGGCGTGACCCAGACCAAGGTCGAAGCGATCCGGGGCACCGAGAAGGTCGAAACCGTCTTCGACCGCGCCACGGGAGAGGTGATCAAGCAGGAAGTCGAGACGGTGCGCTCGGGCGACGACACCCGCCCCGGGGTCGAGATCGACACCCGCAACCGGGATTTCGTTGGCGGTGTGCGCTCGGATGACGACGATGACGATGATGACGATCGCCGCGGCGGCCGTGACGACGACAGCCGTGACGATGATCGCGACGACGACCGTGACGGGCGCGATGACGATCGTGATGATGATCGCGGCGGCCGTGATGACGACCGCGACGATGATCGCGGCGGCCGGGACGATGATCGGGATGACGACCGTGGGGGTCGTGACGATGACCGCGATGATGACCGCGATGACGATCGGGGTGGCCGCGATGATGACGATGGCGACGACGACGATGATGATGACGACGATTGATCCATCTGCTAGCTGAGGATCAGGGGCTTTCGCCATGGCGGCGAAGGCCCCTTGGAGGGTGTACATGAAACGAAGGCAGCTATTGGCAGGACTGTTCGCAAGCGCCGCGATGCCGGGCACGCTGTTTGCGCAAACCGCCGAGGACCAGGTGGTCAACCAGCTCCGCCGTCAGGGCTATAACCGGATCACCATCGCCCGGACCCTTTTGGGCCGGACGCGGATCGTGGCCACCGGCCCGCGCGGAAGCCGCGAGATCGTGCTCAATCCCTCCACCGGAGCGATCCTGCGGGACTATGTCGACCGTTCCGACAATGACGGACGCCGAGGAAACGGCTCGTCCGGCAGTTCTAGCGGCTCTGACGACGACGACCGCGATGATGATCGGGACGATGACCGTGATGATCGGGATGACGACCGCGACGACGACCGTGATGATCGGGACGACGACCGTGACGATGATCGCGACGATGATCGGGATGACGACCGCGACGATGATCGGGACGACGACAGAGGTGGCCGCGACGATGATCGCGACGACGACAGAGGCGGCGGCGGGGGCGGCGACGATGACGACGACGACGATTGATCCGGTCGCAGACGTGCCGGCGATGGGCTTGTGAAGGTCTGGATCGTTCTGATCCCGCTTCTGGCGCTGCAGCTTGGCAGCGGCCTTTTCCTGTTCTGGGACATCCTCGGCAGCATCCTCGGGATCAAGTCATCACCGATTGCGTGGGTCTATTACGAGCTTGCCCAGATCGGGGCCGTGATCGGCCTGATCCTCGGCGTGGTCATGAGCGCAACCCTTCTGCTGCGCTCGATCCGCAGGCAGCACGCCGCCGAAGAAAGCCTGCGCCTTGCATCCGGCGCTTTCATGGATGTGCTGCAGGAGCGCTTTGCCGAATGGGAACTGACGCCTGCGGAAAAGGACGTGGCGCTTTTTGCCATCAAGGGCCTGAGCACCGCCGACATTGCGGGATTGCGCAACACGTCCGAAGGGACCGTCAAGGCACAGACCAACGCGATCTATCGCAAGGCCGGTGTGTCGGGGCGTCCGCAACTGCTGAGCCTGTTCATCGATGAACTGATGGGCGACCCGATCGGCGGCGAGGCCCGCAAGCCTGCGACGGTTGTCGTCGACAAGGCGTCCTGACCTCGCTCAGGCGTCGGACGCGTTGATGTCGTATTGCTCCAGCACCCGCATCGGCACGATGTCGAGCGCGCGCTTGTGCGTTGCGGCAAGGTTCACCATCGGCGCGCAGCCCTCGTCATGGGCCTGCAGGAACCGCGAGGCACACAGGCACCAGTGATCGCCCGGCTTCAGCCCCGGAAAGCGGTATTGCGGCATCGGTGTGCTCAGGTCGTTGCCGACATATTTCGAATAGGCCAGAAACTCTGCCGTCATCACCGCGCAGACCGTGTGGCTGCCCTGATCGGCGGCGCAGGTGTTGCAGTGCCCGTCGCGGAAGAACCCGGTCAGCGGATCGGTTGAACATCCCTCAAGCGGGCCGCCCAGCACGTTGATGGCGTCTTCGGGTTCCATTGGGGCCTCCTCTGCAACGGTCTTGGTTTTGAACCTAATGAGGATCGCCCGTCCAATCCACCCAGCGCCCGTGAAAATCTGCACGACCCAGTGCGATGTGATGATCCCCCGGCCACAGGCGCGCGGTGACGGATGCGCCGCGCGACATGCCGTCAGCCTCCATCCGCAACCATCCCAGCGGCGTATCGGGCGGGGCCCGGTCGCCCGCCGCTTCGATCAGCTTGGTGCCGGTGGCCTGCCGTTCTGCCGGGAAATACTGCCAGGCGACGGTGTGATAGATCAGGTGCATCCGGTCTGCCGGGGCCTCGGCCAGTCGACCTTCCAGCCAGTCGACCGCATCGCTTTGGTCCACTGTGGCCTCGTTCACCCGGATCGCGGCATCGGTCAAGGCCACACGATGGTCCTGATCCGCCCAGAGATAGGCGCGCAGGCGCAGCGCGTGGTCGGGGTTGTGCGGATCAAGCGGGTTGAGGTCCACACCGCGCCGGTCTGTCACGGTGAACGGTGCCGCGACCGGGGCGGGGCCGGACCAGTCCGGCGAAAGCGTCAGCGCGGCGTCGTCCGGGCCAAGGCGCGTCCCGCCCGCCTCCAGCGCATATCGGTCGAACATCAGGTTCAACCCTGCACTCGCGCCCAATTCGGACAGGTGGACCTGCGTGACTCCGGTCCGATCCACCAACGCATGCGCCCCGGCGATCAGCACTGCCGAGCGGCGCACTTCGTTGGTCTGGGGTGGCGAGGTGATCCAGTCCCGCAGGAAGGTCTCATGCCGCACCAGTGATCTGGTCAGGGCCTCTCGCAGCACCTCATCCGACACGGCGTTCGGCGGGTAAGCCGCGATCAGATCGGCATCCCGCCCGGTCAGCACCAGCGCATGCAGGCCCGAGGCCAGCCGCAAGGGCAGGGAATGACAGCTCGGGCCGATGTCGCCGTCAAAGGCGCGCACCGCTGCGTCAAGCGGTGATCCCACCGGCCAGATCTCGGCCAAAAGGGGCAACATCCGGCCCATGAACGGAGAGCCAAGAGCAATACAGGCCTCGGCCTGCCGTGCCAGGGCGTCGGACAGGCTCACCGAAAGCGATCCACAAGCTTTTGCAGCGGGTTGCGCGTGTCGGGTTCCGGCGCGGCCTCGGGTTTCGGCTCTGGTTTCGGGACATCCGCCTTTTCCGCCTTCGCAGGCGATGTCGACGACCGGGGCGGCGCCACGCGCAGCGCGACCGCATTCATGAATTTGCCCGTATCCCCATCCGCCAGATGCGCAGCCCCGTCCGAAATCCCGCGCAGCAGGTCGTCCAGCCAGTCTTCCTCGGCCTTGGCGAAATCATGCAGCACATAGCCCGCGACCTTGTCCTTGTGGCCGGGATGCCCGATCCCCAGACGCACCCGCCCATACGCCTCACCGATATGGCCATGGATCGACCGCAGGCCATTATGCCCGGCATGCCCACCGCCTTGCTTGACGCGGCACTTGCCGGGGGCAAGGTCCAGCTCGTCGTGGAACACGACCACATCCGCAGGCTCCAGCTTGTAGAACTGCATCGCCGCCTGCACCGATTGGCCGGAACGGTTCATGAAGGTGCCGGGCTTCAGCAGCAGCACCTTGTCGCTGCCCAGTCGTCCCTCGGTCACGTCACCTTGAAACTTGGATTTCCACGGCCCGAACCCATGATCCTCTGCGATCCGGTCCATCGCCATGAAGCCGATATTGTGCCGGTTTTTGGCATAGCCCGCCCCCGGATTGCCCAATCCCACAAAGAGTTTCATCGCTGCCCCTGCCTCCATGCGCAAAGCGGTTGCCCCTCTCTAGGCGAAACGCGCGCCAAGGGCAAAAGCCCAGGCGTCAGATTTGCGCCAGTACCAAAGCCGCCGCGGCGGAAATGCCCAGAACCCAGCCAATCGCCAGACGCACGCGCAGGAGCAGCACCGCCGACAGCGCAATCAGTGCGATGGCCTGCCAGTTGAGCGACGCGACATCGGGCACCCAAAGCCGGAACACACCGAACTCGGTCTTGGTCACGGTGCCGAACAGCACATGCAGCGCGAACCAGAGCGACAGGTTCAGGATCACCCCGACCACGGCCGCTGTGATCGCGCGCAATGCGCCGTTCAGGCGCGGCTGAGCCGAAATCCAGTCGATGTAGGGCGCGCCGACAAAGATCCACAGAAAACAGGGCACGAAGGTCACCCAAAGCGTCATGGTCCCACCCGCGATGGCCAAAGAATAGCCGCCCTCGCGGAACGCCGCCAAGGTGCCCACGAATTGCGTGACAAGGATCAGCGGGCCGGGGGTTGTTTCCGCCAACCCCAGACCGTCCATCATCTCGGTCGGGGTGAGCCAGCCGTATTGCACGACCACGTCCTGCGCCATGTAGGCGAGCACCGCGTAGGCCCCGCCAAAGGTGACTACCGCAAGCTTGGAGAAGAAAAGCGCGATTTCGGTCAGGATCGTGCCGCCGAACGCCAGATCGACCGCCAGCACTGGCAGGCCCCAGACCGCTAGTCCGATCACAATGGTGAGCAGGCTTCTGCCAGCGGACACTGTGACGGGCAGGGCAGGGGCTGTCTCTGTCGTCGCCACCACCGCGCCATAGAGGCCCGCCGCCAGAACGATCACCGGAAACGGCACCGCGAAGACGAAGATCGCGACAAAGGCGAGCCCCGCCAGCACCCAATGCGCGACCCCGTGCAGGGCGCGCTTCGACACCTTGATCAATGCGTCGATCACGATCACCACAGCCACCGCCTGCACACCCAGAAACAGCGTCCCGACCAAGGGCACGTCGCCATAGGTCACGTAGAGCATCGCCAGCGCAAAGATCACCGCCGCCCCCGGCAACACGAATAGCAACCCCGCGATCAACCCGCCCAAGACGCCGTGCAATCGCCAGCCAGCATAGGTGGCAAGTTGCATCGCCTCCGGCCCGGGCAAGAGCATGCAAAAGCTGAGCGCGTTGAGAAACTGCTTCTCCGTCAGCCAGTCGCGCTCATCCACCAGCATCCGGTGCATCAGTGCGATCTGCGCCGCCGGCCCGCCGAAGGACAGCAGACCGATTTTCAGGAACACTGCAAAGATCTGGGCAAGCGACGGTGACATGACGGGCGGTGTCTCTGATCTGCGTGTCAGTTCAATGACACTTCGCCCCTGAATGCCAGATCAATTGCAGGATGTCGCGTTGCGCCGGGCGGTTTCGAAAATCCAGTCGGGTTTGTAGCCGAAATGCGCCGTCAGGTTGCTGTGATGGGTCCAGCCGTCGAATTCGCCGTCATCGTCCACATCGACCTCGATCAGCGTGTCGGTCACGTCCCCGACGCGCGCGGCATTGGCAAAGTCGATCCTGGGGGGCAGCGCGTTGGCCTTGCCCGCCTTGCATTCGGTGATCCGCGCCACATCCGACGACGAAGACGACTTGTCGCGCCGCACCACCGCATCGCCATCGCAGGCAAAGCGCCGTGTGGCGAAGATGTCGAAGGTGCGGCCTTCATCGACGATATAGCTCTCACCCTGCCGCCAGAGGCCGATGTCGGCGTCCTGAAACATGTTCTGCACATTGGTATCCAGCGGCAGGCCCCGCTTGCAGCCTGATCCGGTGCTGCCGAACCATTCCCGATCGACCTGGTTCTGAAAAAGGTGCCATTCGCCCGACCGGTGAAATTCGCTGGTGCGGGAAAAGGCGCGCGAGGCGGAAATCCACGACAGCTCGATCAGCCCGGCGCTCTTGAGGATCTGATGCGCGTGCCCGCTGCCATAGGCCCCGGTTCGGTAGCCCGCCGCATCCATCCGCGCCTTGATCACGCGGAAATAGCGGGTCATCAGGTCGATCGTCTCGCGGTCCTGATCGGTGAAGTTGAAATCCACGCCAAAATAAATCGCCGTGCCGCGCGGCTGTCCCAAGGCCTGCGCCTGAGAGAGCGCCGCCTGCACATCCAGTTCCGCCTCTTCCTCCACGCTCCGACCAACGCCGGTCCAGTTGCAATTGGCATCGGGCAGCGCCTTGCCGTCGCGGTTCTGGCCGCGAAACTTGTTCGGGGTGTTGCTGTAATACTGGTAGACCGACAGCACCGCGAAGCCCTTGGCGAACATCTGCGCAATCTCGCTGCCGGGGTCGCTGGGGCGTCCCTGATTGATCAGCCGCTTTTCCGTCAGCCCGTATTCCGGCTGATCGCAACGCGCATAGTAGCGCCCGATCACGGTCACGCCGCGCTCTTTCAGCCGGTCGAGATAGGGGCGCGTGTCATAGGCTGTGTCAATGATCGCGACACGGGTGTCGGCGCTGGCAAGACCGGCGGCGGCCACCGCCAAAACCGTTGCAAGACCCAAAGACAGGACAGGTCTGAACATCGCAAGACCCCGGAAATCAACATCATCAATATCCTGATCCTACGTCCAATCGCGCCGTCCGCCTAGCCCGAAACGAAAACGGCCCCACCCGCATGGGTGAGGCCGCAATACCCCGTCGAGGTGTCGGGATTATTCTTCGGTCTCTTCCGCTTCGTCGTCGGCGTCATTGTCGGCCGAGCGCAGACCCGACGGAGCCGAGATGTTCGCGATGACGAAATCACGGTCGATCGTCGGCTTGGTGCCTTCCGGCAGCGTGACGTCGGAAATGGTCACGGTGTCACCGATGTTGAGGCCGCTCAGATCGACTGTCACCTTCTCGGGGATGTCACCCGCTGTCACAACCAGCTCAACCTCGGGACGCACGACGGTCAGAACGCCGCCGCGCTTGAGGCCGGGGGCCGCTGCGCTGTTGATGAATTCCACCGGGATGAACAGGTTGATCTTGGTGGTGCGGCGCAGGCGCATCAGGTCCACGTGTGTCGGCAGATCCTTGACGACATCGCGCTGCACATCGCGGCAGATCACGCGCACGTCTTCGTGGCCGTCAACCTTGAGGTTGAACAGCGTCGACTTGAAGCGGCCCTTCTTGAGGCGCTGCAACAGCTTGTTGAACGGAAGGTTGATCGGCAGCGGATCTTTGTCGCCACCAAAAACAATGCCCGGAACCATGCCGTCGCGGCGTGCCTGACGAGCGGCGCCCTTGCCTGTCCCCGTCCGTTCCAGAGCTTCGAGATCAGGAATCTCACCAGCCATGATATATCTCCAAATTGTAAGGGCAGGGTGCCTCCAAGGCTGTCACCCCGCATGAAGCCCGCGCGATAGACTGGTTTTTCGCGCAGGGCAAGAGCCAAGATCGCAGATTCCGCGCAGCCTATGACGTTTGTGGACTGGACCACCGTTCAGCGTCGTGGCACGGAGCGCGGCATGAGCCTTTTGCGTGATCTCTATATCAGTCGCGGCCCCGCCGCCGGATTCGCGGCCGTGGGCGTGTTCTGGGGCAGTTTCGCCGCGCTTGTGCCGGTGCTCAAGCCGCAGGTCGGATTGTCCGATGGGCAGTTCGGGTTGGCGCTGCTCATCACTTCGGTCGGTGCGGTGCTCGCGATGTGGCTGGCCCCGCTGGCCGAACGCGGGCTGGGGCCGCGCGCGCTGGGCGTTCTGACCGCGCTTTTGGCGCTGGCGACGCTGTTTCCCGGTCACACGACCAATGGCGTGCTCTTCACCGTCGCGATGCTGGGGGTCACGATGACCTCGGGCACGCTCGATGTGGCGATGAACGCGCGGGTCAGTGCGCTCGAGGCACAGGTGGGGCGCAGCCTGATGAACCTGAACCACGCGGTGTTTTCGGTGGCCTATGCGATTTGTGCGCTGGCCACGGGACTCGCGCGCGAGGCCGGGTTCGGCCCGGCTGCGATCCTCACCGGAGGCAGTCTGGTGATGGGACTGCTGATGCTGCAGGCCTTTGCCGCACCCGTGGCCGATGCCGACCACGAGGCAGACGGGATCGAGGTCGCCCCCCTGCCGTGGACGCTGCTGCTGCCGGGCGGGATGATCATCCTGATCGCCTTCATGTCGGAACAGGCGACCGAAGGCTGGTCGGCGCTGCATCTGGAACGCAATCTGGGGGCGGGGGCTGCACAGGGCGCGCTGGGTCCGGCGCTTTTGGGCATCACCATGGCGGTGGGCCGGCTGGCGGGGCAGGTCGTCGCGAACCGGGTCTCGGAACGGCATGTGATCCGCTGGGCGTCGGTCACGGCGGGGGTGGGGGCGTGGATTGCCGCCACAGCGCCGTCTTTGGGCGTGGCCTATCTGGGGTTCTCGATCCTCGGGCTTGGTGTGTCGGTCATGGCCCCGATGGCCTATGCGTGGATCGGGCGGATGGTGCCCAACCGCTACCGCAGCCACGCGATCTCGCGTATCTCGGTGGTGGGCTATGCCGGGTTCTTCATTGGGCCGCCCTTGATGGGCTTTCTGTCCGAAGGGTTCGGGCTCTCCACGTCTTTTGCAGTCATCGGGTGCCTGCTTTTTGCGGTGACAATGGTGCTGTTGCCCGTTCTGAACCGGATCGCCCTGCGGCGGGTCTGAGGCGGCAAGCCTGTTCGAACAGGCTTGGCGGCATTTTCGAAAATGCCGCGCCAGAGCCTTCGAAGGCTCTGCGTTGCGGTCTTTCGAAAGACCGGCCACCGTACGCTTGGTTTCCAGATCGTTAACCGATGCTGCGCCATACCCCCGCCCACGATGCGCATCGAGCGGGCAGGGTCACTCCCAGGCCGCGACACTTGAACTGACACTCTCTTGATCCCCGTCAGGGGCGACCATGAGAAACCGGTTTATCAGGCCCTTGGCACGGGCACAGGTCCCGGGGGACACCCCGGCAGATGAGA
Source organism: Alphaproteobacteria bacterium (assembly GCA_030428355.1). Lineage (GTDB taxonomy): Bacteria > Pseudomonadota > Alphaproteobacteria > Rhodobacterales > Rhodobacteraceae > Marivita. Next base: position 102,685 of record JAUIBL010000006.1, read on the forward strand.
GAGCCGTCAGGCCCAACAGGGCGGCGCCGCTTCTTCTCCGATATGGACGTCATCCTCGGGCTCGACCCGAGGACCTCAGCTCACAGAGATCCTCGGGTCACGCCCGAGGATGACGGTAACGCATGTCCGACAGATCCTCTGGTCACCCCCGGGGGAGGACGGCATCACGCGTCCGACAGGTCCGCGGCTCCCACCGCAGAACGACGCTGACACGTGCCTAGACTTCCCAGTCGCCCGAAAATCCCTTGGGGATCATCAGGATGTCGCGGTCCAGCGCATTGACATCCGTGCGCCCGCAAAGACCCATCGACACCTCGAGTTCCTTGTGGATCACGTTCAGCGCGTCGGTCACACCCTGTTGTCCCTTGGCCCCCAGCCCGTAGACATAGGCGCGGCCGATATAGGTGCCCTTGGCCCCCATCGCGAGCGCCTTGAGCACGTCCTGACCGGAGCGGATACCGCTGTCGAGATGCACCTCGATCTTGTCGCCCACCGCATCGAGGATCGGCGCAAGCGCGCGGATCGACGACAGCGCGCCGTCAAGCTGCCGTCCCCCATGGTTCGACACGATGATCGCATCCGCGCCCACGTTCAGCGCCTCCAGCGCGTCGCGGGGGTCCATGATCCCCTTGATGATCAGTGGGCCATCCCACATCTTGCGAAACTCTCGGATGCGGTCCCAGTTCAGCGACTGGTCGAACGCCTGCGCCGTCCAGGACGACAGCGAAGACGGGTCCTTCACACCCTTTGCGTGCCCCACGATATTGCCGAAGAACCGGCGCTTGGTCTGGAGCATGCCCAGACCCCATTGGACCTTGGTCATCATGTTCGCAACCGAGGCAGGGGTCAGCTTGGGCGGAGCACTGAGGCCGTTCTTGAGGTCCTTGTGGCGCTGGCCCAGCAGTTGCAGATCGACGGTGATGATCGCCGCTGAACATTTGGCCTCCTTGGCACGGTCGAACAGCCGTTGCATGAAATCATCGTCCTTGAGCGTATAGACCTGCATCCAGAACGGCTTTGACGTGTTCTCGGCCACATCCTCGATCGAACAGATCGACATCGTGGACAGCGAGTAGGGCACACCGAATTTCTCGGCCGCCTTGGCGGCTTTGATCTCGCCGTCGAAATGCTGCATGCCGGTGAGCCCCACCGGGGCCAGAGCCACCGGCATCGCCACATCCTGTCCGATCATCTTCGATGCGGTCTTGCGACCCTCCATGTCGATGGCCACGCGCTGGCGCAGGTAGATCCTGTCAAAATCAGACGAGTTCTCGCGGAAGGTCTGTTCGGTCCAACTGCCGGACTCCGTGTAGTCGAAGAACATTTTGGGCACGCGGCGTTTGTAGATGCGGCGCAGGTCTTCGATTTCGGTGATCACGGGCATGAGTCGGCCTTTCGGTCATATTGGTTAGTTTTCTTTACCAGTCAGTTGCAATCGGCGCAACGCGGCATTTTTGACCTTGCTGCTTGAATGGTTCGACATCGTACTATATAGTACGGTATCGAACCAATGGAGATTGCCATGACCTTTTCGCGACGAAAGACACTTGGACTTATCGGGGGTGGCACGATTGCTGCCGCAACTGGCGGCATCGGCGTATTTGCAGGCACCCGAACGCCGACAAAAGCGCTGGCACCGTGGGATCTGGCCGGAGGGTATGACGACCCGCGTCTGCGGGCGATGTCCTACGCGCTTTTGGCCCCGAATCCGCACAATCGCCAGCCCTGGGAGGCGGACCTGATCGGGGAAGACACCGTCGCAATCTGGCGGGACCCGTCGCGAAACCTGCCGGTAACCGACCCGTTTGCACGGCAACTGACCATCGGCATGGGGTGTTTCCTCGACCTGATGCGGATGGCCGCCGCGCAGGAGCGGTATGGCATTGACCAAACGCTTTTCCCGGAAGGAGAGACCGGCCCGGTTGCGATCTGCCGCTTTGTTCCGGACGCCGCCGCGCCCGATCCGCTTTTCGCTCATGTGATGGCGCGCAGAACCCACAAGGAGGTGTTCGAGGATCGCACTCTGGACGATCGGGCGCGGGCGGCGGTGACGCCTTATGTGTCCGTGCTGGCAGAAGGCCCCGAGGCCGGTCCGCTGCGGAAGATCGCGACGGAGGCTTGGCTGATCGAGGCGGCGACGCCGGACGCATGGAAGGAAAGCATCGACCTTCTGCGCATCGGCAAGGCCGAGATCAATGCAAATCCCGACGGGATCGACCTTGGCGGGCCGCTGTTCGAAGCATTGGCAAGGGCCGGATTGCTGACCCGCGAAGCCTCGCTTGACCCATCGACGATGGCGGCGCAGGGCGCGATACAGGGAACGGTGGACGCGATTGCCTCGGCCCCTGCGCTGGTGTTGCAGGTCACGGATGGCAACACCCGCGAGGATCAGATCGCTACAGGGGCCCGTTGGCTGCGGGCCAACCTTGCGGCGACCGGGGCCGGGTTGGGCCTCCGCCCGGTCAGTCAGGCGTTGCAGGAATACCCGGAAATGGCCGATCTTTTTACGGCGATCCAAGACGCCTATGCGCCCGGTGGCGGAACGGTTCAAATGCTGGGGCTTCTGGGCTACGCTGCGCCGACGCCGCGCACTCCGCGCTGGGCGCTGGACACCCGGATGAGACCAAAATCGAACAATGCCTGACACCAAGACAGGGCCGGACGTGACCGGTCTCTATTTCGAACTCTTCAACGAAATCGGCATCATCAGCCAACTGAGCCGCGCGTCCTTCGAGGCGCGGCTGCCGGAGGGAATGGTGTTGCCACATTTCAGCGTCATCAACCATTTGATCCGGGTGCGGGACGGGCGGACGCCGTTGCAACTGGCGCGGGCGTTTCAGGTTCCCAAGACCAGCATGACACACACGCTGGCGGGGCTGGAAAAGCGCGGGCTGGTCGAGATGCGCGCCAATCCCGACGACGCGCGCAGCAAACAGGTCTGGCTGACCGAGGCAGGACGCACGTTCCGGGACGAAGCCATCGCCAGCCTCACCCCGGATGTGGCGGGGATTTCGGACGCGCTTGAGCCCGACGAGGTGGCGGAGATGATCGCGACCCTGGCGCGCCTGCGCAAGCGTATGGACTCGGCGCGCGACTGATCCATGAGGGAGTATTTGCCGCCCGGAGTCCGGGCATCCGGTCAGGCGCGATGTGCGCCGTCGGCCAGCGACTTGACGAAGGCCAGAACCTCGCTGACCGGCTTGCCGCCCGCCAGTTCCCCAACGATGGCGGACCCCACGACGCAGCCATCGGCCACCCCGGCGATTGCCTGCGCCGCATCGGGTGTCTTGATGCCGAAGCCGACGATGACGGGCAGGTCGGTCTTGGCCTTGATCCGGGCCACTTCGGGGCCGACATCGGCGGCCTGCGCCTCGGCGGCACCAGTGATGCCGGTGATCGACACGTAGTAGACAAAACCGGACGTGTTCTGCAGCACCTTGGGCAGGCGCTTGTCATCGGTGGTCGGGGTGGCAAGACGGATGAAGTTCAGACCGGCAGCCTGCGCCGGGATGCACAGCTCGTCGTCTTCCTCGGGCGGCAGGTCGACGATGATCAGCCCGTCGATACCCGCCTCTTTGGCCTGTGTGAGGAACAGGTCCACACCGCGCGAATAGATCGGGTTGTAATAGCCCATCATCACGATGGGCGTGGTGTCGTCGCCCTGCCGGAAGGTGCGCGCCAGCTCCAGCGTGCGGTCGAGGGTCATGCCGCCTTCAAGCGCGCGCTGACCGGCCAACTGGATCGTGCTGCCATCGGCCATCGGATCGGTGAAGGGCAGACCCAGTTCGATGATGTCCACACCCGCGCCGGGCAGGCCCTTGACCAGCTCGAGCGAGGTGTCGAAATCCGGATCGCCCGCCATCACGTAGGACACAAAGGCCTTTTTGCCGGCTTTGCGCAGCTCTGCGAATTTAGCGTCGATACGGGTCATGGCGGTCTCCTGAACTGGTCGGACCCGATTGCCGGAGTTGCGCGGGAAAATCAATGGGGCAGGCGACGGGGATTTTGATGCGTGTCAAAGAGACCTTTTTACAATCCTGTTACGATGCGCGCGACGTTCACACTCAGGTTCCGGAGATTTGTATGCCTTCATCCCCCGCCATCGCCAAAGACGCGCCGACGAAACCGCAACCGACCGGTGCGCTCAAAGAGGTTCCCGTGACACCCCAAGAAGCGGGCGCCCCCCAGAAGGCGGTCACGGCCGATGACGTGCGTCGCGCATTCGAATCCGGCAAATACCCCTATCGCAGCCGCCTCTCGCGCCGCACCTACGAGGCCGAGAAAGCGGCGCTGCAGGCAGAATTGCTGAAAGTGCAGCTATGGGCGCAAGACACCGGGCAGAAATTCGTCATGATCTTCGAAGGCCGGGATGCCGCAGGCAAGGGGGGCACGATCAAGCGGTTCACCGAGCATCTCAACCCGCGGGCCGCCCGGGTCGTCGCGCTGAACAAGCCCACCGACGTGGAGCGCGGGCAATGGTATTACCAGCGCTACATCGAACATCTGCCGACGGCCGGGGAAATCGTGCTTTATGACCGGTCCTGGTACAACCGCGCCGGGGTCGAGCGGGTGATGGGCTTCTGCGAACCCAGCGAATATCTCGAATTCATGCGCCAGACCCCCGATCTTGAACGCATGCTCACACGCTCGGGCATCCGGCTTTACAAATACTGGTTCTCGGTCACGCAGGCCGAACAGAAACGCCGCTTTGCCAGCCGCGAGACCGATCCTCTCAAGCAGTGGAAACTGTCTCCCATCGACAAGGCAAGCCTTGATAAATGGGACGACTACACCGAGGCGAAAGAGGCGATGTTCTTCTACACCGACACCGCCGATGCGCCCTGGACCATCGTCAAATCCGATGACAAGAAACGTGCGCGCCTGAACTGCATGAAGCATTTCCTGTCGACGGTGGACTATCCGGGTAAGGATCACAGCATCGCCACCGCACCCGATCCGCTGATCGTGGGTGGGGCAGGGCATGTGATCCACCGCTCCGAGCACATCCTTGGTACGTCATTGCACCCCGACACGCGCAAGACCCGCGCCTGACGGGTGCGCAATTCTCTGCCGCCCCATGCCGGAGCGGCTTGCGTTAGGACAGCGGGGGTCTTACCTCCGGTGTCCATGAAGCATGCTCTTTGCGCCCTTGCCCTTGGTCTGGTGGCTGCGCCTCTTGGTGCGCATCCCCATATCTTTGTCGAAACCGCCCTCCGGTTCGAGGTCAATGACCAGCGCGAGGTCACGGGCGTCACCGTGACGTGGACCTATGACGACTTTTTCACACTGCTGATTCTCGAAGATTACGGGCTTGATTCCGATGGCGACGGGCAACTCACCGAAGCCGAACTGGATACGCTGTTCGGCTTCGATCTGATCGAATGGCCCGAAGGGTTCGAAGGCGATCTTTATGTCTACTCCAACGGTGAAAAGGTCGAGATGCCCCGCCCGCGCCCCATCGGGATCGCGGTCGAGGGCGGGTTCATCACCGCCACGCATTTCCGCGAGATCCCGCCGGTCGCCATCGAGGCCATCGAGGTTTTGCAGTACGACCCAACCTATTATGTCTCCTACGACGTCTCGCAGGGCGTGAGTCTGACCGATCCGGGCTGCACCGCCACGGTGACCGACCCGGATCAGGTGGCAGCACAGGCCGCCGTTGAAAAGGAACTGAACGGCGGGTCGATGGAGGACATCTTCAACGAGATGCGCGTCGGCATCCATTTTGCTGATACGGTCACGATGTCATGCGCACCGCCCTCCAACTAGCCGCTGCGGCTGTGGTCGCGCTTGCCGTCTGGCTCTGGGGGTTTGACGGGGCGCAGATGCTGGAACGCTGGGCCGCCGAGGGCCAGCGCGCGGCGCAAAGCGGCATGGCGCAGGGCCTTCGGGCGCTGCGGGCCAATCAGCCGGGTGCATTGATGACCCTGATGGCGGTGTGTTTCGGCTATGGCTTCTTTCACGCGGTCGGTCCCGGTCACGGCAAGATCCTGATTGCGGGCTATGGCGTGGCCGAGCGTGTGGCACTGACGCGGCTGTCTGTGCTGGCCGTGCTGTCGAGCCTTGCGCAGGCGGTCACGGCCATCATCGTGGTTTATGCCGGCGTCTGGATTCTGGGGTTGGGCCGTCAGGACATGGTGGGCGCGGCCGAAGACTGGTTTGCCCCGTTCAGCTATGCCGCGATCTGCGGGGTGGGGGCGTGGCTGGCCCTTCGCGGGGCGTTGCGTCTGCGGTCGCAGTGGCACACGGCCAAGCCGCATCACCACGATCACCATCACCATCACGACCATCACCACCATGACGACGGCGTGTGCAGCTCGTGCGGCCACGCCCATGGGCCAACTCCGGAACAGGCGCAGAATGTCCATTCCCTGCGCGATGCGCTGGTGCTGATCGGGGCCATCGCGATCCGGCCCTGCACAGGCGCGCTGTTCCTGCTGATCCTGTCGGTCAGCATGGGGATTGAGCTTGCGGGCATCCTTGGCACCTTCGCCATGGGGCTGGGCACCGCCAGTGTCACTCTGGCCGCCGCCGCCGGGGCGGTGACCTTCCGCGAGGGCGCATTGGCCCGCTTTGCCGGGGGGGCGAACGGCGCGCGCATCGCCGGTGTGATCGAAACCGGGGCCGGGCTGATCATTGCCATTTTGGCCGCACAGTTCCTGATCCGCGCCATCTGATCCGACAAAACACTTGCCCCGCGCAGAGCGCGGGTCTAACCGACCGTCATGCACACAGCAGAGATGTCATATCCGGCCCATGTCAGGGCCATCCTCGTATTGGGGCTGCCTCTGGTTGGCGGGCATATGGCACAGATGGCCATCGGCCTGACCGACACCATCATGGTTGGCTGGTACGGGGCCGAGGCTTTGGCCACGGTCACGCTGGCCAACACGCTGTTCTTCACGCTGTTCCTGTTCGGCTGCGGATTCGCCTGGGCGGTGATGCCCATGGTGGCCTCCTACGCGGCCGAGGGCGACGATCAGAAAGTCCGCCGCGCGACCCGCATGGGGCTTTGGCTGTCGGCGCTGTTCTGCGTGGTGATGTTTCCGCTTTTGTGGTGGTCGGAGGCGTTGCTGCAACGGTTGGGTCAGAACCCGGTGATCTCAAGCGAGGCACAAGTCTACCTGCGGGTGCTGGCCTTCGGTCTGCTGCCTGCGCTGGTGACGATGGTGCTGAAAAGCTACCTGGCTGCATTGGAGAAAACCAAGGTCGTGTTCTGGGTCACAGCCGTGGCCGTGCCCTATAACGCGCTGGCGAACTATGCGCTGATCTTCGGCAATTTCGGCTTTCCCGAACTGGGCTTGCAGGGCGCGGCCATCGCCTCGCTCAGCACGCATGTGTTCTCGATGCTGGTGATCGTGGTCTATATCCGCGTCTTCGTGCCGGAACACAGCCTGTTCCAGAGGATTTGGAAACCCGACAACGAGATGTTTGTTCAGGTGTTCAAGCTGGGTGTGCCCATCGGGCTGACCTCCTTGTCCGAGACCGGACTGTTCGCAGCCTCGGCCATCATGATGGGCTGGTTGGGGACGATCCCGCTGGCCGCGCACGGGATCGCGCTGCAACTGGCGTCGATTACCTTCATGCTGCATCTGGGCCTGTCAAATGCCGCCACCGTGCGCGCGGGCAATGCCTTCGGGCGCAAGGATTGGCCGCATATGGCACGGGGCGGGATCGTTGCCCTTGCGCTGTCGGCCTTCATCGCGGCGCTGACCATCGTTCTGTTTGTCGCCCTTCCCGAACCGCTGATCGCAGCCTTCCTCGACCCCGACGATCCCGCCCGGGCCGAGATCATCGCCATGGGCATCACCCTGCTGGTCCTTGCTGCGATCTTCCAACTGGTGGACGGCGCACAGGTGGTGGCGCTGGGCCTCTTGCGCGGGGTGCAGGACGCGCGTGTGCCTATGATCTATGCCGCCGTGTCCTATTTCGGCATCGGTCTGCCCGCGGCCTATGTGTTGGGCTTTGTCGTCAACTGGGGCGCAACGGGCATCTGGATCGGTCTGGTGCTGGGTCTCGCGGGCGCGGCGCTGCTGCTCAACCACCGGTTCTGGCGGCGCATGATGCCCGATCTCAGCCGTCTTGCAGCGCCGACGGTCAACGCATAGAAGCGGCGCAACTTCGCAGGATCAGGAGAGACCGAGATGGGCTTCAAGGTGGGAATCGTGGGTTTGCCGAACGTGGGCAAGTCGACTCTCTTCAACGCGCTCACCAAGACCGCAGCGGCGCAGGCGGCAAACTTTCCGTTCTGCACGATCGAGCCCAATGTGGGCGACGTGGCGGTGCCCGATGCGCGGCTTGACACGCTGGCGGGGATCGCCAAGTCCAAGCAGATCATCCCGACGCGCATCACCTTCGTCGACATCGCTGGCCTCGTGAAGGGTGCGTCCAAGGGCGAAGGTCTGGGCAACCAGTTTTTGGCCAATATCCGCGAAGTGGACGCCATCGCCCATGTGCTGCGCTGCTTTGAAGACGGCGATGTTGTGCATGTCGATGGCCGCGTTGACCCTGTCGCTGATGCCGAGACAATCGAGACCGAGCTGATGCTCGCCGACATCGAAAGCCTTGAGAAGCGCTTGCAGAACATCGTCCGCAAAGTGCGCGGCGGTGACAAGGACGCGGTGCAGCAGGAACGCCTGATGCGCGCCGCCTTGGCCGCACTGGAAGAGGGCAAGCCCGCCCGCACCGTGGCGGTTGACGACGAGGACCGCAAGGCGTGGGACATGCTGCAACTGCTGACCACGAAGCCCGTGCTTTACGTCTGCAACGTGTCCGAGGCGGATGCGGCCGACGGCAACGCGATGTCCAAGGCCGTAGGCGAGATGGCCGCGGCACAGGGCAACAGCCATGTCGTGATCTCGGCCCAGATCGAGGAAGAGATCAGCCAGCTTGACGCCGAAGAGGCGCAGGAATTCCTGTCCGAAATGGGCCTTGAAGAAGCCGGCCTCGACCGCGTGATCCGCGCGGGCTACCAGCTCTTGCAGCTTGAGACCTATTTCACCGTCGGCCCGAAAGAGGCCCGCGCCTGGACCATCTCCAAGGGTACGCTCGCCCCGCAGGCGGCAGGTGTGATCCATGGTGACTTCGAAAAGGGCTTCATCCGCGCCGAAACCATCGCCTATGACGACTACGTGTCCTTGGGCGGCGAAACCGCCGCGAAGGAAGCAGGCAAGATGAGGGCCGAAGGCAAGGGCTATGTCGTCAAGGACGGCGACGTGCTGCACTTCCTGTTCAACACCTGATCCGCGAAAAAACTTGGCCTCCGTGTGGTTTCCACCCTTGTCCCCGCCCGCACACCTCACTAAACGGGTCAGCGGAGACGTGGCCGAGTGGTCGAAGGCGCTCCCCTGCTAAGGGAGTAGGCGGGAAACCGTCTCGAGGGTTCGAATCCCTTCGTCTCCGCCACCTACACTTGCCGAAACCAATGATGGGCCCTGATGGGGCCCTTTTTTCTTTTGGTTTCAAAGGGGTTTAGGTGTGGCGAACGCCCTTCGGAGACTGCAGAAACGGTCAAAATTGGTCTCTGAGCCCAAATCGTCTCTGATCGACCGCCCTAGCTCTTGAACAGGACGCTTTCAAAAGAGTTTTTATTTTCAATGGCTTGGCGTTTTTAACTGGCCGTCCTTTTCGAAGGAGCGACTGATTGCACAATGCGTTGCGAATTCATGGGGCGGCCTTAGGACGGTTAGGTGGGGAAAGTTCCTAGATAAAAACTTGACAATTTCTAGCCCCCTTGACAGGCTGATTGCGAAATGTCGTGCGCCCGATCGGTGGCGGACCCTGCTGCGCCCGGTCCAGCGTTTCACCGCAGCGCGGCACACGCCCAATTACTGTGTTGATCCTTACCGCTCAATTTGGCGAACCGTGTTCTTCAAACATGAATTCGATCCGATCGCCCCACGTCCAAATTTCGGTATCAGTTACCGGCACCACGTTAACGGGCATTGTGTCTCGACCAAATATCAGACGTTTCAGTGCCTCTGATGCCAGATAGGCCAATCGCAACTGTCGGCTGACATGACGTTCCGCAAGGTTCACTGAGAGTGCGAGATCACGGACTGTGTCGAATTCGCTCGCCTCCATGCGTCGTCGCCATCCCCATGCGCGACCGATAGCGCGCAGGATGTGCGAGTCCTGCGACTGATCTTCGCTTGGCCTGACATCTGTAGGTGAGGGCGGCGCTTGCCGCCCTTCAGACCGCGATCAACGCGGACTATGTGACGCAGAGCAGCAAGGTTGGGCACCGCGCACTGGACCTTTGCCTTGTGATGGGGGCGGTCAGCCTCCGGCTGCGGCGCATCGAAGAGGCAGCGGAAGCGGGGGATGCAGAGATCGCGCGTGGCCTTGCGTCCGGAATAGATCCGATCCTGACGTCGACCCTCAGTGAAATGCTGTCAGCGCTTGAGTCTCCAGCATCGCATGGGGTCTGAGCAGGCAGAGGCGCAGGCTCGGACCATCAAGCTCACAAAAAAGTTGACAATGTCTGCCCCCCTTGACACACACTCAAATAATCGAAGACGTGCGCGCAAAAAGTGGCGTTCTTGGGCATCATGGGTTTCACCATCATTGACGGCCTGACCCATGACATTGTTGACACCCCTTATCCAAACACGAACCCGACCTGATCGCTCCACGGCAAAGCTGCGCTCTCCGACAGTTGCATCACGGTTACGGCCGTAACCTCGCGACCAAACACCAGCCGTTTCAGCACCTCGGGGGCGAGATAGGCCAATCGCAACTGTCGGCTGACATGACGTTCCGCAAGGTTCACTGAGAGTGCGAGATCGCGGACTGTGTCGAATTCCCCCGCCTCCATGCGTCGACGCCATCCCCATGCGCGACCGATGGCGCGCAGGATGTGCGGGTCCTGCATCTGATCTTCGCTTGGCCTGTAATCAGCGGGTGGCAGAATTTTCGGCCGCCCGTTTTTTTTGCGCAGCTTGAGCGGCACGAAGATTTGGATTGTGTCATGGTTATTTGTCATTTTGCCGCTTCCAAGTGGCGCGGTGTGATCATGTCGCGCATGACGCCGGCAATCCCGTCGGTGCGCAGGTCGATGACGAGGCCCCCAGCGGTCACAGTGACGCGCCGCACCAACAACTGAATGATGCGGGCCTGCTCGCCCGGAAAAAGCTGTTCCCAGAGCTGGGGGAACTGCTGCAGGGCGGCGATGGCATCCGCCTCAGGGATGTCCTGGAGGTCCAATGCAGCAATAACCTGTGCTGTGGTTTCCGGTGTGCGCAGAACGCGCCGGATTTCGGTGATGACGGCAGCCTCCACCGTGTCGGCGGGCAAGCGCCTCGGGATGCCATCGTCGGGCGTTTCGCGGTTTTTCAGAAGGTCCATGGACACGTAGTAGCGATACCGACGCGTGCCCTTCTTCGTACTCGATGGTGTCATCGCAGCGCCCGTGGCAGTGAACAGCAAGCCCTTCAGGAGCGCCTGCGTTTGCGTCCGGCTGTTGTTGGCCCGCTTGCGGGGGCTCACGCTCATGATGTCATGCACCTGTTCCCAGAGGCGTGGCTCGATAATGGCCTCGTGCTCTCCGGGGTAGGATTTGCCCTTGTGCACTGCCTCGCCACGATAGGCGCGGTTGTTCAGTAGCCGGTAGAGGTATCCCTTGTCGATCAGCGTACCCTGTTTGTTGCGGAACCCGTCATGGCGGAGTTCTTTCGCCAGCACAGTGGCGGAGCCGACCTCGACAAAGCGCTCAAATACCATGCGCACCTTGGCGGCTTCCTCTTGGTTCACCACCAGTTTGCGGTCGACGACGTCGTAGCCGAGGGGCACGTAGCCCCCCATCCACATGCCTTTCATGCGCGATGCCTTCACCTTGTCGCGGATGCGCTCGGCGGTGACCTCGCGTTCGAACTGGGCGAAGGACAAAAGTATGTTCAGCGTCAATCGCCCCATGGACGTTGTGGTATTGAAGGACTGCGTCACGGAGACGAAGGTGACGCCATTCCGGTCAAACACCTCAACCAGCTTGGAAAAGTCCATCAGCGAGCGCGACAACCGATCGATTTTGTAAACGACGACCACGTCGACCAAACCGTCCTCGATATCAGCAAGCAGTTGCTGCAGGGCAGGGCGCTCGAGGGTGCCGCCCGAGATGCCGCCATCGTCGTATTGGTCGCGCACCAGCGCCCAGCCTTCGGATTTCTGGCTTGCGATATAGGCTTCGCAGGCCTCGCGTTGGGCATGCAGACTGTTGAACTCCTGATCGAGGCCTTCCTCACTCGATTTCCGGGTATAGATGGCACAGCGCAGACGGCGGGCGGGTTTTGTGGAGACGTCCGTCATGCCTCACCTCGCTTGCGTTCGCGAAGACCGAAGAAGCGATAGCCATTCCAACGCGTGCCGGTGATGGAACGCGCCACCGCGGACAGCGACTTGTAGCGTTTGCCGTCCCATTCGAAACCGTCCTTCAGGACGGACACCGTGTGGGCGACACCGTCCCATTCCCGGATGAGCTTGGTGCCCACGACCGGATTCCGGGGATCCGCAATCTGCGCCTTCCGCGTCAGCGTTCCCTCGACCTCATCGGCCAGCAGATCAAGCAACCGTCGCGTCTGTTTGTCTGGGCCGCCATAGGTCAGTTCCTGGATGCGGTAAGCGAGACGATTTTCGAGGAAGGTCCGGCTGTTGTTTGGCGCCGGAGCATCGAATAGCGTTTGCCATTCGGCCTTCAATTCTTTGACAGACATGGCCTTCAAGGCGGCCAGACGTGCCAGGATGGGTTCATGTGTGGTCATGCAGACCTCCTGTGAGTTGGAGTTGCAGTACCGCTCTGTTTGGGCGGCAAGTGTAGCGAACGATCTCCCGCATTCCTGGGTAGATGGTCGCGATCACGGCTCACGAGGCGCATCACGGCTGTGGCCAACAGGCCATACAACTCGGTGCGGCGCTCATGCGCGCTCATCAAGTCAGCGGGCAGGGGGTTGGGGCGTTTCAACTTGGTTTCCTTCAGACGGCGCACTCTGAAAGGAAAAAGCCAGATTGGAGGTCCGATTGGGACAGCTGCCGTCAAAAGAATCTGCTGCCGCGAACTTGAGCCCGACATTCCGGCCAAAAGGGGGGGGTATGGGTCATTTTTGACCAGGCGGCTTTTTTGCTTGTTATGCGTCTTCCCGTTCTCCTGCGTTATTGAGGTCTTAATCAGGAGACGCTGGCGGCTAGGGGCAAGAGGAATATATGTCTTTTGCCCGTAGACAAATATGTCCGTTTTGCGAAGCTTGAATCACGTTGTGGCCAGCTGCATCTATCGCACAAGGAGAACACAAATGACCGAACAGAATCAATCAGAAACGACCACACAGCCCAAGAAGCAGCGTCGCTCTCCCAATGCGGACAAGTGGGGCGTGAAGGTGATGGAACAAGGTTTTTGCATGATCCCTTCGTTGCTGCTGCGCGCGCAACAAAGGCTGCATCTGAGCCCGTCTCAGCTCGCGGTGCTCCTTCAGATTGTCGACCATTGGTGGGATGCCGCGCGCAAGCCGTATCCGAGCAAGAAGGAACTGTCCTCTCGCCTCGGCATCAGCGAACGCCAGGTGCAACGTTACATCACAGAGCTTGAACAGGAGGGGCTCCTGCGTCGGGAGGAACGCTACGCCGAGCACGGCGGGCGGCAAACCAACATGTACGACCTGCAAGGCCTTGTCGACAAATTGGCGGAGATAGAACCCGAGTTCCGCGAGGCGCGCGAGCAGGCTCGGAAGAGCAGGAAGGCTGCTGGCTCGGTCGGCTGGCGCCCCAAAAAGAAGGCCAGGTCTGACAAGGTCAGCCCCAGCTAAGACCGACTGACCCAAACAATCCCAAGACCTCACCACGAAGCAGCCGGATGCGCGGCTTCGAACGATCCCGCACGTCCAGATTTTGAAGGCCACAAGGAAAGGCGCCGCATGACCAAGCACATCAAACATTTCACTCATATGTCACGCCGTGTTTGCAGCACCGAACGCGGCCCCATGAACGGCGAATTTACACAGGACTGGCGGTGCCAAGACTGTGGGAGGCTCCTTGGCAAGACCAATGGGGTTCAGATGCAAATTCGCCGAAAGCCATTCGATTATGTCGTCGGGTTTCCGGTGTCTGCGACTTGTCCCGGTTGCGGGTCGCTGAACGTGACGAACACGAAACAGGCGCGTTGACGCGCCTGTCTTACCAACTTCCCCCGAAACCTTAGAGACGCGCGACGTCCTGACTTGGCCATGAGAAGGCGCTGGACGCCTGGCCGCAAGGCAGGCGTCCAATGTGTCTCGCATGGCACGAGATCCGTGATCAACTCACGGCTTCATCTACCACGTTCAAATTTCAGCGCGACTTCGACACCATCCAGCGGTCACAGGTCGCGCTGGCACCTTACAATGATCCCGCGGCTGTTCTTGATGCGCTGCACCGCAAGAGCGCAGACCCGGACAAAAAGAACCATGTCCTATCCGCGTTGGTCATGGCGGCCCAAGGGGATGACCCGGCCGCTGACACGGCACTGACGCTCCTGTTACTGGCGCTCTGGCCAGGGCTTGACGCGATCAGGCGCAGGTCGGTTTCGCGTAAGCTGGGCACAATCGACGAAATTGCCTCCGATCTCCTCGCGCGGAGTGTTGAAGCTGTGCGAAGCCTTGATCTGCGCCGCGTCAGCTGGATTGCAGCCACCGTGCTGCGCAACATCGAGCGCGACATGATCCGGGCAAGGCAGCGTGATCATGTACTGCAGACCAGTGTCGATATCGACGCCCTGTCCAACATCCCGGCCGATAACCCTGCGCCGGATACGGCGATGCAGTGTCGATGTGACCTTTTCCGCCTTTTGGGCGAGGACGCCGGGTTGGTCCGAGCTGTCGTGCTGCATGGGTTTTCGCAGGTCGAAGTCGCAGCGGTGCTGGGGATTTCGCCTGACGCTGCGCGCAAGCGCTACCAGCGTGCGCTCCGCCGACTGCGCAAGGTTTTTGAAAATAATTTTGACGGTGCTGTCCCATAAGGCCCGGCTGAGTGGCTTTTGGTTTGTGTATGGCCCGGTTCTGGGCCTCGCACAGGAGGCACACAAGGAATGCATGAGATTGATCGAGACAGCGGTATGGTCCGGATCCCCGGTCTGTATCGTCATTGGGAATTGCCGCAGATCCTGCGGATGCACGAGGCATTTCGGATCGAGGCGGCCGGCGCGCACGAAGATGGCACGCCGCTGCTGGCGGTGTTTTCGAGCGGTGACGGGCCTGACCTGCAGGCTGTAGCACACCTCTGGAGCCAGGCTCCCGACACCACCGGCACGATGAGCGCAGCGTGCCCGCGCATGGCAGCGTGACGGGAGGGCCTTGCCATGAAGCAGCGCAAGCCTGCCACCACCGCCATCCACCAGTGGACACCGATCTCGGAAATCCAGTTCTGCGCTTGGGTGGCGCAGGCCATACCAGGCGACCGTCTGGACTATCACCGCGGCTACCTCGCGGTGGATGCCGACAAGGTCACGTCAGATTTGGACCCGAATGCCCGTGCTGAGCTGGCGTGTCTACGCGACCGTGCCTTCTGGAGCGAAACGGCGGGCTTGGTGCACCTCGTCCAGCAACGGCTTGGACCCGACCACTTTGTCTATCTGGCCATCGCCCGACCCAAGACATCCCGCACCGAAAGAGCCGTCGCGCAGCTGGCGGAAGCTGCCTGACCCATACCCCCGAGAAAGGAGAACCGATGACTTATCCTCAAAACACCCCGAGCGTGGATGACATGCTCAAGATGCCGACCGGCGAGTTGGCGCAGATGCCGGTCGAGTTGCTGGCCGCCCTTCAAGGCGAACTTGACCACGCCGGCAAGCAGCTGAAGGCCGCCACCGCGCGGTTCAACACAGCCCTTGAGGTCCGCTACGCCACACGCGCGGCCGAGGCCCGCCGGGCCTGCGGCAAGGACACCGGTACGGTTCGACTTTTTGATGGCGATTACACGGTGGTGGCCGATCTGCCCAAGCGCATCGACTGGGATCAGGAGAAGCTGGCGCAGATTGCCCGGAGCATCTCCGACAGCGGCGGCGACCCGGCCGAGTTCATCGACACCAAGCTGACCGTCCCGGAGCGCAAATACACCGCGCTGCCGGAGGCCTGGCGCAAGGGGTTCGAGCCCGCGCGCACCGTGAAGACCGGCGCGCTCAAGGTGACGCTGAAGCGCGAGGAGGGCGGACAATGACTGCGCTTGTTCCAATTGCGGTGGCTGGCGAGACCCTACCGGGCCTGATTGACCGTGCGGCCGGCATGTTGGCCGGTACGAAAATCTTGGCACATTTTGTTGGCTTGGATTTCAAGGTTGCCGACTGCAACCTTGAACCAAGTTTTGCTACGCCGAAGCGTGTTGGTGTCGAAAAGCCCAACATCACTTCCTCAGCAGGTCTTGACCTGGACAGCTACCAAAATCCGAGCGCTGCTGTCGCGGGCCCTCGCGATGCCATCCTGAACCAGAACGGATTGGCCCCTGCGAGTAGTGAGGTGCTGTCATGAGCCTTCGCATTCTTTCTGCCGATGAACGCTTTGCGGAGGCGCAGGGCAAAACCACACTGGCGGTCTTCGGTCCCAGCGGTGCAGGCAAGACAACCTTGCTGACCACCATGGCCGAAGACAAAACGGTCTGCGTTGACTTTGAAGCGGGTCTCAAATCCGTGCAGCACTGGCGTGGGGATAGCCTGCCAGTTCGGCGTTTTGCCGATGCTGTGGATATTGCCTGCCTGATCGGCGGCGCCAACCCTGCCGCACAGCCCGATGAGCATTTCTCAGAGGCCCATTACGCGCATTTGCGCGGGCAACATCCCGAATTGGCGGCACGGCTTGATGCCAAGAGCATCGTGTTTGTGGACAGCATTACGGACCTGACCCGCCAGGCCATGGCCTGGGCCAAGACGCGACCGGAGGCTTTGTCCGAGAGGACGGGCAAGCCAGACACCCGCGGCGCCTACGGCCTGCTGGCGCGTGAGGTGATCGGTCTGCTGAAGCACCTGCAGCACGCGCCCGGCAAAACCGTGATCTTCGTCGGCATTCTGGAAAGGCTCACCGACGAGATGAACCGCACCCTCTGGCAGCCGCAGATGGAAGGCGGAAAGGTAGCTCGGGAATTGCCCGGGATTGTCGATCAGGTGATGACGCTCGGCCTTTTCAGCGAAGAGACCGGTCCCGATGGCGCCATCACCTGGCGCCATGACCCTGACAACGGCGCAGTTCGTCGCCTTGTCTGCCGCGCAGGCAATCCTTGGGGCCTTCCAGCGAAGGATCGCTCCGGCCGTCTCGACATGACCGAGCCGCCCGATCTGGGCGCACTGCTCTCCAAGATCAACCAAAACGCGAAAGGATAATCGCATGACCTTCGACATGAATGACGTCGCTCCCCAGCAATCCGGCGACCTGATCCCCGACGGCACCTTAGCAAAACTGACCATGTCCATCCGCAAGGGTGGCACGGACGGTGCCAATGAGCATGACCGGGGTTTGCTGAAGGCGTCGAACCAACCGGGCAGTGATGTGCTGATGGTGGATGCCGAATTCACCGTGACAGAGGGTCCGTTTGCACGGCGCAAGTTCTGGCAGAACTTTACCGTGCAGGGTGGCAAGCTCG